>JAGQRV010000015.1:94542-162635 GCA_020425125.1 Paracoccaceae bacterium
AGGTCAGCATCTCGCCGAAGACGCTGGCGGTTTCGGCGAGCGTCAGCGGCGTCTGGGACAGAAGCTCGCCCTGATCTGCGGCCAGAACCTGATGAACCGCGTGTCCCAGTTCGTGCGCCAGCGTCATCACGTCCCGCGGCTTTCCCTGATAGTTCAGAAGGACATAGGGATGCGCGTCGGTGACCGTGGGATGGGCAAAGGCCCCGGGCGCCTTGCCCGGCTTGACGCCGGCATCGATCCAGCCTTTGCTGAAAAACGGCGCCGCGATCTCGGCCATGCGCGGGTCGAAAGCGCCGTAAGCCTCCAGGACCATCGTCTCGGCCGCGGACCAGGAGACCTTCCGATTGTCCTCCATCGGCAAGGGGGCGTTGCGGTCCCAGACCTCCAGCTTATCGAGGCCAAGCCATTTCCGCTTCAACTCGTAATAGCGGTGCGACAGGCGCGGATAGGCGGCGACCACTGCATTGCGCAGCGCTTCGACCACCTCGGGCTCGACATGGTTCGACAAATGGCGCCCGGTCTGTGGCGTCGGCATCTTGCGCCAGGAATCCTCGATCGCCTTTTCCTTGGCGAGTGTGTTGTGGACCCGCGCAAAGAGCCTGAGCCGCGTACCGAAGACCCGCGCGAGTTCCCGCGCGGCGGCTTCGCGCTTCGGCCGGTCGTGGTCGGTCAGGAAATCGAGCGTCGCCTCGAGACCCAGCGTCTCGCCATCGACAGAGAATTCGAGTTCGGAAATGGTTTCGTCGAAGAGCTTGTTCCAGGCCGCGGCGCCGACGGCCGACTGGTCGTGGAGGAAGCGTTCCAGTTCGTCGGAGAGCTGATACGGCTTCATCGCGCGAAGGCGTTCGAAGACCGGGCGGTAGCGGGCCAGATCGGCATTCTCGGCGAGCAGGGCGTCGAGGGCGGCGTCGTCGATCCGGTTCAGTTCGAGGGAGAAGAAGACCAACTGGGTGGTCATCCGGGTGATCTTGTCCTGCAGGTCGGACAGCAGCTTGGCCCGGGCGGGATCGGCGGTGTTCTGGTAGTAGCGCAGACCCGCATAGGACATCAGCCGGCCGGCAACCTGGGTGATCCGCTCGTCGCGCTGCACGCAAGCGAGGAGACCGGCGGCATCGAGCTGCGCGAGCTTCCCCTCGTAATCCATTGCAAATTCGTCACAAGCCTGTTCGAGCCAGGCCAGATCACCGGCGATTGCGGGGGCATCCGGGGCAGGGTAGAGATCGCTCAGATCCCATTCGGGAAGATTGCCGAGCGCCTTTCCGGCGCCACCGGCATCGGCTTCGCGGACGGGACGGGACGTAGGGAACATGGACGACCTCTTTGACTGTTCCCTTGGAAGTTGGGCGCCCGCGCCGGAAATCGCAAGCCGCGATCGGGGCGGACCCGACCGCCCAGAACCGGGAAATCCGGGGATCGGAATTCCATCGGACTTTTATCGGACTTTCGTCGGACCGCGAGACGCCGCGTGACGTGCCGAAGACTGCCGACGTCACATGCCGGAATTACCATGTCTTCATGACCGGCCTTCCGGCCGAGGCGCATCACGCCCATGATCGCGGCATGGCGCGACCTCGAAGACCAGCACACCGACGCAGGCCGCGCCGTGACGCGCTTGCCGCGACACGCTGGGCGATCCTCGCGCTTCTGGGTCTCGTCACGCTCGCGGCAATCTACGGGCGGCATCAGGCATTCGAACCGCGGACGGTCAGGTTCCCGTCGGATCTGGTGCGCGCGGTCGATGCCGACACCATCGCGTTCGGGTCAAAGCGCATCCGCCTGAACGGGATCGCCGCACCGGAGTCCGGCAACGCCGTCTATCTTGCCGGACGCCACGCCATCGGCCGGCTGATCCGCCGGTCGACGCAGATCGAGTGCATCCTCGGCCGCCGGCAGAGCCACGGACGCGATATCGGCCGCTGCGTTGCGGTGATGCCGGACGGGAGCCGCGTGGACCTTCAGGCCGAAATGGTCCGCCAGGGATTTGCACGGGCCTGTCCCGGGTTCGGCGTCTGGCGCTACATGCTCTATGAAAACAGCGCCAGCCTGATGCTGCCGTTTCCGTCCTATTGCTGGCCGGGGTGACGGCGGAAGGCGCAGCGCGTGCGCATCGCAGCTGCGCAGGTCCGACCGCGCGTGCACGGGTTGCTGCACCATATTCTTGACATAAGTCCGATTATGACCATTACAGCCGTACCCTGTCGACGGTCGCGTCCACGCACCAATGCGGGTCAGACCGACTGGCGTTTCAGGGCCCGGAGGCGCTGGATCAGGCTTGACGTGTCCCAGCGCCCGCCGCCCAGCGACTGCACGTCGCCGTAGAACTGGTCGACTAGCGCTGCGACCGGCAGAGAGACGCCGCTGTCGCGCGCCTGCGCCAGGGCGATCCCCAGATCCTTGCGCATCCAGTTCACCGCAAAGCCGTGGTCGAACTGGCCATCGACCATCGTGTCTGCGCGGTTCGAAAGCTGCCACGATCCGCCGGCGCCCTGCGCCACGAGCCGCGCCACCTTCTTCGCATCGAGGCCGGACTCCATCGCCAGGAACAGTCCTTCGGAAATGCCCTGGACGATTCCGGCGATGCAGACCTGGTTGACCATCTTCACGAGCTGACCGGCGCCCACCGGGCCGAAATGCTCGCAGGCCTTCGCATAGACGCCCATCACGTCGCTGGCGCGCGCGAAGTCGTCCGCGTCTCCGCCGCACATGATGGCAAGCTGCCCGTTCTCGGCCCCGGCCTGGCCACCCGAGACCGGCGCATCCACCACGCCGATGCTGCGGTCGGACCCGGCTTCGGCCAGTTCGCGTTCGACGGCGGCCGAGGCCGTGGTGTGATCGACGAACAGCGTTCCCGGCTTCATTCCGGCGAAGGCGCCGTCGTCGCCCAGAACCACGGCGCGCAGGTCGTCGTCATTGCCGACGCAGGCCAGCACGATGTCGGCGCCCGCGGCGGCGTCCTTCGGCGTCGCGGCCGCGGCGCCGCCATGGCGATCCACCCAGGCGTCGGCCTTGGCGGCGGTGCGGTTGTAGACGGTCACGTCATGACCTGCGCGCTGAAGGTGGCCGGCCATCGGAAAGCCCATCACCCCGAGCCCCAGAAACGCCAGTTTTGCCATGAGCGGTCCCTCCTCTGCTCCGGGAATCCCGTCCGCTTCGGGTCCCTGCGGCAATGTGCAGTTGGCAACCCCGAGGTCAATCCTTCGACCGGCAGCGTTGTCGCAGCGCCACAGACACGACGCGATCCGCCACCGGGCAGCCAAGGGCTTGCGGCCACGATTGATCGCGCTTTACGGTAACTTTTGCGGGAGCAGCAGGTGAGTGAGGGCCCGCAAGACAACAAGACAAATTGGACCATTCCAGGGAGGTCCGTCCCGTGCGTGTTGCATTGCTTCCCGCTCTGGCGCTGTCGCTTGCGCCGACACAAACTGCGGCCCTGAGTTCTCTGGGGCTCGACGTGGTGGGTGTAAGCGATCCGGCCGTCCGCGAGTCGCTTGACACCCGTCTGGAGAGCGCGTCGCTGACGGTGGCGGCCCACAAGGAAGACGTGAACGACACGCAGGACCTGTTCGGTGCGGCCCTCGGGGATTATTCCCGGCTGGTCGGGACGCTCTACGACGAGGGCTATTACGGACCGTCCGTGTCGATCAAGATCGACGGGCGCGAGGCCGCCAACATCGACCCGTTCAGCCCCCCGCGGTCGATCAAGAATATCCAGATCACCGTCGATCCGGGTCCGATCTTCACCTTCGGGCAGGCGCAGGTGGCACCGCGCCCGCCGACCGCGACCGCCGTTCCCATCGTGCCAGGCTTCGCGCGGGGCGATGTTGCCCATGCGACGCTGGTGGGCGATGCCGCAAATGCCGGGATCCGCGAATGGCGCGACGCCGGCCATGCCAAGGCGGCCGTGGCCGGCCAGAAGATCGTCGCCGATCATCCCGAGCGCCAGCTTGACGTGGACATCGCGCTGACCCCCGGCCCCGAACTGCGCTTCGGCAAGCTGACAATCAGCGGCGACCGCAATGTCAGCAACAAGCGGGTCCGCCAGATCATGGGATACCCGGAGGGCGAGGTCTATTCGCCCGAGAAGCTGCGCAAGGCGGTCAACCGCGTGCAACGGTCGGGGGTTTTCAAGACGGTCGCGATGACCGAGGCGGACGTTCCCAACCCGGACGGCACGATCGACTACGGCATGACCCTGATCGAGGAAAAGCCGCACCGGTTCGGCTTCAGCGCCGAGGTGAACACGCTCGACGGTCTGACGCTGGGCGGGTTCTGGCTGCACCGCAACCTGTTCGGCGGCGGCGAGCGGCTGCGCATCGAGGCGGAGGCGGCGAATATCGGCGGCAAGACGACCGGGCTCGGCAATTCCGGCGGCACCGACTACAGCGCCTCGATCCGCGAGACCCGGCCCGGCACGTTCGGAGCCGATAACGATCTCTTCTTCTTCGGTGATTTCGAGAACAACAACGACCCGGATTACGACGAAACCTCGCTCGTCTTCGGGGTCGGCGTCACCCGGCATTTCACCGAGAAGCTGGTCGGCGAAGTGTCGGGCGGCCTGCGCTATTCGAAGGCCTCGGACGCGTTCGGGACCAGCGAGTATTATCATGCGGTGCTGCCCTCGCGGCTGGAATGGGACCGGCGCGACGGCATCTCGGATCCCAAGGGCGGATTCTATTTCAACGTGGATGCGACGCCCTATGCCGGGCTCGACGCGCAGTCCCAGAACGGCATGACCTCGCAGTTCGACATGCGGAAGTATTTCGCGTTCGGAAAGGAGCGCGGGACGGTGTTCGCCGGGCGGGTGCTGATCGGATCGGTGGTCGGGTCGGACCTCGATGCGACGCCGCCCGATTTCCTGTTCTTCTCGGGCGGCGGCGACACCGTCCGCGGCTGGCCCTATCAGAGCCTCGGCGTGACGCTGCCGAACGGACGCACATCGGGCGGGCGCAGCTTTCTGGGTCTGTCGGGCGAATACCGCCAGCAGGTCAGCGAGAAGATCGGCCTCGTGGCCTTCGTGGACTGGGGCTCGGTCGGACCGGACAGCTGGGTGGCCTCGGATTCCCCGAGCCAGACCGGCGTCGGGCTCGGCTTCCGGTATGGCACACCGATCGGGCCGATCCGGGTCGACCTCGCCACGCCCTATTCGGACAAGAACGCTCGCTGGAGGGATTACGAGCTCTATATCGGAGTGGGACAGGCCTTCTGATGCGCAGCACACGTCTCCTCCCTGCCCTCGCCCTCTGCTTCGGTCTCGGCACCGTGCCGGTCTGGTACGCCACCGCGCAGGATCAGACCGCACCGGCCGAGGATTCCGGTTTTCTCGAGCGCCAGATCTCGAACCTGCTGGGCGGCGAAGGCCGGGAGGTGCATGTCTACGGTCTGAGCGGCCTGCTGAGTTCCCAGGCGACCATCGCGCGCATCGAGGTGGCGGACGATGACGGGGTCTGGCTCACGGTGCGCGATGTGGCGCTGGACTGGCGGCGGGTGGCGCTGCTCCGGCGGCGGCTCGAAGTCAACGCGCTGACCGTCGGCTTTGTCGACCTGGCCCGGAAGCCGCTGCCGCTTCCCGGCGAGAAGCCGGCGCTGGCCGCCGATACCGAGGCGCAGCCCTTTGCCCTGCCCGAGCTGCCGGTGTCGGTCGACGTCAAGCAGATCGCCGTTGGCGCGCTCAAGCTTGGCGCGCCGGTTCTCGGTACGGCCGCGACGCTTTCGGTGAACGGTTCGGCCAAGCTGGCCGGGGGCGCGGGCGATGTGAACCTCTCCGCAGTGCGCATCGACGGGCATGACAGTCGATACGGGATCCGGGCCGGTTTCGACAACCAGACCCGTCAGACTCTCGTGGACCTGCAGGTGCGGGAGGATGCGGGCGGGCTGGTCTCGACGGTGGCGGGCATCCCAGGTGCACCGCCCCTGACCCTGAGCGTCCAGGGCGACGCGCCGCTCAGCGACTTCACCGCCACGATCGCGCTGACCACGGACGGCCAGGACCGGCTCAACGGCACGGTCGCGGTGGCCGACCTTCCGGCGCAATCCGGTCAGGCAGGCGAGCGCCAGATCACCGCCGATCTCTCGGGCGATGTGGGCCCGCTGTTCAAACCGGAATACCGCGACTTCTTCGGCCACCGGACGGTGCTCGCCCTGCGCGCGGTCCAGGGCGGCGATGCGGGCCTCGACGTCACCCAGCTTGATCTGACAACCCAGGCGCTCAATCTCAGCGGCACCGCCGACCTGAACGCGGCCTATCTGCCCGAGACGGTGAAGCTGACGGCCCAGGTCGCCATGGCGAACGGACTGCCGGTGGTGCTGCCGCTGACCGGACCGGCGACACTGGTTCACGATGCGGCGCTCGAGCTGAGCTATGCCAGGGCCGACGGCAACGACTTCTCGCTCGACCTCACGGCAAATGGCATCCAGCGCACTGACGGGCTGTTGATCGACCGGATCTTCACCACGGCCTCGGGCACGCTCGACCGGCCGTCCGATACCGAGATCAACGGTGTCGCCGCCGATGTCACGATGGAGCTTGGCGGCTTTTCCTCGACCGACCGGGCGCTCTGGGACGCGGTCGGCAACGATGCCGACGTGACCGCCCGGATCGACTGGCAGACAGGCAGTCCTCTGCGTCTGACCGGCCTCGACGCGGTGGCGGGCAACCTGATGCTGACCGGCTCGGCCGAGCTGGACGGGCTCGATACCCGGCAGATCGTGGTGGCAACAGACCTGCATGCCCGAGCCGACGACCTCGACCGGTTCTCGGCAATCAGCGGTCAAAAGCTGGGCGGGTCGATCGACGCCGCGGTCAAGAGCCGCTACGATACGGTCTCGGCCGCATTCGACATCGAGCTGGAGGGGCGCACGCGCGATCTCACGCTTGGCCGCGCCGATGCCGACAGCCTGCTGGCAGGGCCGGTCGACGTCGTTCTCGACGCGGCGCGAACCGCCGAGGGGATCGCTGTGAAGCGGCTCAGCCTCGACGGACGTCGCGTGGCGCTCGACGGATCCGCAGCGATCGCACAGGACGGATTTCCACGCGCGGTGAAGCTGACCGGGCATGTGGGCGAGGTTGAGGGCGACCCGGTGATCCTGCCGATTCCCGGCCCGCAGACTTCGCTGCAGCATGCTCTCATCGACGTGAACTACGATGCTGCGACCGGCGACGGATTCACCCTGAACGTCGATGGCACAAATTTCGTCCAGGAAGGGGTCATTACCCTGGGCACGGCGAAGGTCACCGCGGACGGCACGCTGGCGCGGGACGCGACGACCGTCACCGGCGCGACGGCGAAGATCGCGGCGGATCTGGCCGGGGCTACGGCTGTCGACCCGGCGCTCAACGAGGCCCTGGCGGGCGGCGCGCAGTTTTCGGCCGATCTCGGCTGGCAGGACGCGACCGACCGGATCGAGATCCGCAATCTCGCCCTGACCAGCGGCGCGCTGGGACTTGACGGTCAGGCCGACCTGACCGGGCTGAAATCCGGTACGCTCGCCCTCGCGGCGTCGGGCGATCTGCGATCCGGGCCGCTGGCGCGCTTTTCCGCCCTCGCCGGCCTGCCGCTCAGCGGATCGCTCGACAGCAAGCTGACGGCGGATTACGCGGTCCCGACCGGATATTTCGACGTCGCGCTCGACGGGACCGCGCAGGACCTGACCGTAGGCGAACCGAGCGCGGATGCGCTGTTCGCCGGTCCGGTCGCGCTTGGCCTCTCGGCGCGGCGGGACGCGGGGGGCACCTTCCTCGACCGTCTCGAGGTCGACGGCACGCGGATCGCGCTGAACGGCACCGCCGAGATCGGTGCCGACAACTGGCCGGTCCGGGTCGACCTGACCGGGCATGTGGGCCAGTCCGATGGGGTGCCGGTGGTCCTGCCGATCCCGGATCAGGTGATACGGGTCCGCTCCGCCGATCTGTCCGCGAACTACGACGCCCAGACCGGCGATGCCTTTACCCTCGCGCTCGACGCCAAGGGATTCGAGCAGGTCGGCAAGCTGTCCGTCGGCACCGCCCGGCTGAGCGCGGACGGCACCATCGCGCGGGACGGAACGACCCTCAAGGGCGCGACCGCCGATGTGAAGGGAACGGTTTCCGGCGCCACATCTCCGGATCCCGGACTTGCAAAGGCGCTGCAGCCGGGCGCCGATCTCTCGGCGACGATCAGCTGGGCCGCCGGCGACCGGACCCTTGACGTGCGAGACCTGTCCCTGGTCTCGGGCGAGGCCCGGCTTGCCGGCGAAGTGGACGTGACCCATCTGGGGGCGCCGGAAATGGGCTTCGCGACCCGCTTCGACGCCGCGACCGGTCCTCTCGCCCGCTTTTCGGCGCTGGCCGGTCGGCAGATGAAAGGCTCGGCCACGGCCTCGGGCAGCGCTTCCTATGCAAGCGACACCAAGTATTTCGACGCCGACATCAACATCGACGGCAACAATGCGGGGATCGGGATTGCAGAGGCCGACCAGATCCTGCGCGGCAAGTCGGAGGTCGTGTTCCGCGGCAAGCGGGACGCCGACGGGATCACCATCGAGACCGCCCGGGTCGATACGGCCGAATTGGACCTGACCGCGACCGGCGGAATGCAGAACGAGATCGCGCGGATCGACGTGGACGGGCGGTTGCGCGATCTCGGGCTGTTCGCGCCCGGGTTCAACGGCCCCCTGACGCTCAAGGCCGCCTTCACCGGCCAGAACGGAACCTGGTCCGTCGACGGCGCCATCACCGGGCCGGGCGGTTCGACGTCTGAGGTCAAGGGCGACCTGCTGCGCCCGGACGGCACGATGCGCCTGAGTGCGAACGGAAGCCTGCCGCTGGGCCTTGCGAACCGGTTCATGGTGCCGCGGACCCTGGACGGATCCGCGCGCTATGACCTGACGGTCAACGGCAAGCCCGGCCTTGACGCCCTGAGTGGGACGATCACGGTCGCCGGGGCGCGTCTCGCGGATCCGGTGACGCGCTTCGCGCTGGAGGACATCGCGCTCAACACCCGGATCGCCCGGTCCCGCGCCGATCTGGACCTGACGGCCAGGGTGCCGACGGGCGGGCAGATCGCAGTCAAGGGACCGGTGACGCTGACCGGCGACATTCCGGCCAGCATCACCGCGACGATGACGCGGGTGCGGCTGGAGAACCCGCAGCTCTACGAGATCAACCTGGACGGGCGCATTGCGGTGGAAGGTCCGCTTGCCGGCGGCGCCACGATCTCGGGGCGGATCGATATCGGACGCTCGGAACTGCGCGTGCCGGCGGGATTGTCGACCGGCGGGACGATCCTCGATATCCAGCATGTGGGCGAGCCTGCGTCGAGTGCGGCGACCCGGCGGCGCGCCGGCATCCTTGCCAGCGACCAGAAGGAGCCCGCGTCGTCGGGCGGCGGCCCCGCCTACCCGCTCGACATCGTGATCTCGGCCCCGAACGAGATCTTCGTGCGCGGACGCGGGCTCGATGTGGAACTGGGCGGCCGGATCGAAATCGCCGGCACCACTGCGCGCCCGGTCCCGACCGGCGGTCTGGATTTGATCCGCGGCCATCTCGACCTTCTGGCCCGGCGGCTCCAGTTCGAGGAGGCGCGGATCTCGCTCCAGGGCGATCTCGATCCCGACATCTACATGGTGGCGACATCGGACAATGCCGGCGTCGATGCGCGGATCATCATCGAAGGCCCGGCGACCGATCCCGAGCTGCGCTTTGAATCTTCGCCGGAGCTGCCGCAGGACGAGGTGCTGGCGCAGCTCTTCTTCGGCAAGGCGGTGCAGGATCTGACCCCGCTGGAAGTGGCGCAGCTGGCATCGGCGATCCGGACCCTCACCGGATCGGGCGGCGAAGGCATCTTCGGGCGCGCGCGGGAGGCGCTTGGCGTGGATCAGCTGTCGCTGGGCACCGACGAAAGCGGCAAGACCACGGTCACCGCGGGCCGCTATCTCACCGAGAAGGTCTATACCGACGTGACGGTGGTCGAAGGCGGCAAGACCGAGTTGCAGCTCAACTACGAGATCCTGCCGGGCTTCAATGCCCGCGGCAGCTTCGATTCTGCCGGAGATACCGGCCTGGGGATCGTGTTCGAGAAGGATTACTGATCGGCCGGCGCAGCCGCGCAGCATTCAGCCACGGCAGGAGGTCTCAGATGAGCTGCGCCCCCCGATGCTGGGGACGCTCGAAGTTCTGTCGGACATCCGACTTGCGGCGCCACCGGACGTCCCCGCCGTGCCGGCTCTAGCCGGAGGGTGGCTGCTCGGCCATGGCGGCGATCCGCGCTTCAAGCCCTTCGACGCCGAGGAGCTGTTCGGCGATGACCAGGCTCTCGGTGTGGAAGAAGCGGCCCTGCACATAGGGCTCCCGCTCCCAAAGCATCTCGTAGATCTGAAGCGCGAGGCCGATCGACTCGCGCGTTCCATGGAAGACCGACAGGAGCGGCGACCAGGAAGTGGTCGCAGTCTCGAGCTGCGCCACAGTGGTCTGGATCTCGGCGAGGTCCCCGACCGGCACAGTGGTGAGGTCGATATGCGGATCGATCACCATCAGGCGATTCTGACGGGGCCGGGTCAGTTCGCGACGGTAGGCGCGTTCGATCTCGCGGACGATCTCGTCACGGCTGAACCGCTCATACAGCAGGCCGATGATCAGCCCGCTATCGGGATCCTGACGGACGCGGAACACGCTGTCCTACGCTCCGCTGAGCGGCGGCGCCATCCCGGTCACCCCAGCGCGTAGCCGGCGCCGCGGACGGTGCGCACGGGATCCTCGCCGCCATGCTGGCAGAGCGCCTTGCGCAGCCGGCCGATATGCACGTCGACGGTGCGGGTGTCGACATAGATGTCGCGACCCCAGACCCGGTCGAGAAGCTGCTCCCGGCTCCAGACCCGGCCGGGCTTTTCCATGAAGGTCGACAGAAGTCGGAACTCGGTCGGCCCGAGCTTGAGGATGTTGCCGTTCCGGAACACCTTGTGGCTTTCCGCGTCGAGTCTGATGTCTTCGAATTCCAGCACCTCGCCCACTGTGGCGGGGCGCGTGCGGCGCAGTTGCGACCGGACGCGCGCCATCAGTTCCACCACCGAATAGGGCTTGACCACGTAATCGTCGGCGCCGGTCTCCAGCCCGCGGACCCGGTCGACTTCTTCTGATCGGGCCGAGAGCATGATGATCGGAACGTTGCGGGTCTCGGCGCGCGCCTTGAGCTGGCGGCAGATCTCGATTCCCGAGACGTTGGGCAGCATCCAGTCGAGCACGATCAGGTCCGGCGCGCTTTCCTGGACGAGCATCAGCGCTTCCTCGCCATTCTCGGCCTTCGCCACGCCGTAGCCCTCGGCTTGCAGGTTGTAGGCCAGGACCTCTCGCTGTGCGGCCTCGTCCTCGACCACGAGGACGGTCGGCTGGGCAGGTGCGACCACGCTATCTCTCCTTCGGCGTCTTCATGAACGAGGTCTTGTCGTGCTTCGGCCGGATTTCGGTCGGCACTTCCCCGGTCACGAGGTAGATGACCTGATCGGCAATCGAGGTGACGTGATCGCCCATCCGTTCGATGTTCTTCGCGATGAAATGCAGGTGCATGCACCCCGTGATGTTGCGCGGATCTTCCATCATGTAGGTCAGGAACTGGCGGAACAGCGCATTGTACATCTGGTCGACATCGCTGTCCCTCAGCCGCACGTCATGAGCCAGATCGACGTCGCGCTGGATATAGCTGTCGAGGCTGTCGGTCAGCATGAGTTCCACCGCCTGGGCCATGCGGCGAATGTCGGACGGCGCCCCCTCGATCGGCGCCATCTGCACCAGGACCGAGGTGCGCTTGGCGATGTTCTTGGCGTAGTCGCCGATGCGTTCCAGGTTGCCGCTGATCTTCATGACCGCGAGCACGGTCCGGAGATCGCGGGCGATCGGCGAGCGGAGGGCGATCAGCCGTGCAGCTTCCTCGTTCACCAGCATCTCGATCTCGTCGATCTGGCGGTCGCGCCGCCGCACAGCCAAGGCAGCTTCGTCGTCGCGGTCCTCGAGTGCCCGGGCAGCATCGAGAATGGCGGTCTCGACGAGACCGCCCATCTTCATGATATGCGCCTGGACCGCTTCGAGATCGCGGTCGAAGACGGCGGTGATATGTTCCTGGGCCAAGTCCTGTCCTGCCTAGCCGATCCGCCCGGTGATGTAGCTTTCGGTGCGGCTGTCCTTCGGATTGGTAAAGATATCGCCGGTTTCGCCGAATTCAACAAGTTCGCCCAGATGGAAGAAGGCGGTCTTCTGGCTGACGCGCGCCGCCTGCTGCATCGAGTGGGTGACGATCACCACGGAATAGGTTTCGCGCAGTTCGTCGATCAGCTCCTCGACCTGCGCGGTTGCGATGGGGTCCAGCGCCGAGCAGGGCTCGTCCATCAGGAGCACCTCGGGCTCGGTCGCAACGGCCCGGGCGATGCAGAGACGCTGCTGCTGACCGCCCGACAGCCCGGTTCCGGGCGCGTTCAGGCGGTCCTTGACCTCGTCCCAGATCGCGCCGCGGCGCAGCGACCTCTCGACGATCTCGTCGAGTTCGGCCTTCGACCGGGCGAGACCGTGGATCCGCGGTCCGTAGGCGACGTTGTCGTAGATCGACTTCGGGAACGGGTTCGGCTTCTGGAACACCATGCCGACCTTGGCGCGAAGCTGCACCGGATCGACCTTCTTGTCGTAGATGTCCTCGCCGTCGAGGGTGATGGTGCCTTCGACCCGGCAGATGTCGATCGTGTCGTTCATCCGGTTGAGGCAGCGCAGGAAGGTCGACTTGCCGCAGCCAGACGGACCGATGAAGGCGGTGACGGTGTTGTCCTCGATGTCGACATTCACGTCCTTGATGGCGTGGCTGTCGCCGTAATAGACCTGCACGTTCCGCCCGGAAATCTTGATCGGCTTGGTACCCACTTGGCGTTCCACCATTCGCATGTCGTTCATGTTCAGCACTCCGAATACCAGATTACCAGCGGCGTTCGAACCGGCGGCGCAGCACGATGGCCAGCGCGTTCATGATCAGAAGGAAGATCAGCAGCACGATGATGGCGCCCGAGGCGCGTTCATAGAAGGCCGGGTCGGACCGCTGGGTGAAGTTGTAGACCTGCACCGGCAGCGCGGTGGCCGGGTCGAAGAAGCCTTCCGGAGGCGCCGCCGGGAAGTCCTTGACGAAGGCGACCATGCCGATCAGCAAGAGCGGCGCGGTTTCGCCGAGCGCCTGGGCCAGGCCGATGATGGTGCCGGTGAGAATCCCCGGCATGGCCAGCGGCAGTACGTGGTGGAACACCGTCTGCATCTTCGAGGCGCCGATCCCGAGAGCGGCGTCCCGGATCGAGTTCGGCACCGATTTCAGCGCCGCCCGGGTCGAGATGATGATCGTGGGCAGGGTCATCAGCGTCAGCACCAGCCCGCCGACGATGGGCGCGGATTGCGGCAGGTGCATGAAGTTGATGAAGATGGCGAGGCCGAGGATACCGAAGACGATCGAGGGGACCGCCGCGAGGTTCGAGATGTTCACCTCGATGATGTCGGTGAGCCAGTTCGTCTTAGCGAATTCCTCCAGATAGATCGAGGCGGCGACGCCGATCGGCAGCGCCAGTCCGAGCACGATCAGCATCATGTAGGCCGATCCGAGGATTGCGACGCCGATGCCGGCGGCCTCGGGTCGCTGGTCGGAGGCGTCGGGATTGGTCAGGAAGGCGAAGTTGAAGCGGGTTTCGAGATGGCCGTCGCGCTTCAGTGCATCGGCAATGTCGAGCTGCTCGACGGAGACGTTCGAGTCGAGCGCGGCACTTTCGCGGGTCACGCGGCCCTTGAAGTAGCCGTCGATCCGGCCGTTGGCGAGGAACTCGAACTTCACGGTCTTCCCGATCTCGTCGGGATGCGCGAGGACGAACCGGCGGAGTTGTCCCGCAGCCTCGCGCGAGATCATGTTGTTGACCATCTTGTCGGTCAGTCCCGGAACCTCGCCGCCGATCTCGGCCACGAGGGTCTTGGTCGCCTCGTTGATCAGCGGGGTGTAGCCGAAGGTCATGACCTTGGCGATGTCATCGGGATCGCGATTGCCCTTCGGGTCGAGCACATCCGCCTTCAGGTCGACGTTCATGATGACATAGGTCTGGAAGAAGGCCGGAATGCCGTTCGACAGGATCGAGGCCATCAGCACGATGAGCGCGAAGACGCCGACCGCGATTGCGGTCAGGCCGTAGAACCGGAACCGGGCTTCGGAAGCGTTGCGGCGCTTGGTGCGCACGTCCGTCTGATGCAGCGAACTTGCATGCTTTGACGTCTTTTCGGCAACGGTGACATCGGTCATTCGTACTGTTCCCGGTATCTGCGGACGATGTAGAGCGCCAGCACGTTCAGCCCCAATGTGAGGACGAAGAGCGTGATGCCGAGCGCGAAGGCGACCAGCGTTTCGGGCGAGGCGAAGTCGGTGTCGCCGGTCAGCTGGCTGACGATCTTGACGGTCACGGTCGTCATCGCCTCGAACGGGTTGAGCGAGAGCTTGGCCGCAGCCCCTGCCCCCATGACGACGATCATCGTCTCGCCGATGGCGCGCGATGCGGCCAGAAGGATCGCACCGACGATGCCGGGCAGCGCGGCGGGGATCACTACCTGCTTGATGGTTTCGGACGGCGTGGCGCCAAGCCCGTACGAGCCGTCGCGCATTGCCTGAGGCACCGCGTTGATGATGTCATCGGACAGCGAGGACACGAAGGGAATCAGCATCACCCCCATGACGATGCCCGCCGTCATCACCGACGAACCGCTGTCGGCCAGGCCGAGCGGCTGGGCGAAGTAATCGCGCAGGATCGGCCCCACGGTGATCAGCGCGAAGAGCCCGTAGACGATGGTCGGGATCCCGGCAAGAATTTCCAGCATCGGCTTGGCGACGGCACGGAGCCGGGGGCCCGCATATTCCGACAGGTAGATCGCCGCAAAGAGACCGATCGGCACCGCCACGAGAAGGGCGATGAAGCTGACGTAGAGCGTGCCCCAGAGCAGCGGCAGCATGCCCAGATCGGAATTGCCGCTGAAGTTCGGCGACCATTTGAGCCCGAAGAAGAACCGGGTCCAGGAATAGTCGCGGAAGAAATGGGTGGTCTCGAACAGCATCGAGAGGACAATGGCGATGGTCGTGAAGATCGCGATCGACGAGGCGAAGATCAGGATCCCCTTCATCATCAGTTCGACGACGTTGCGCGCGCGATAGTTGCGCTCGATCCGGGCATAGTTCGTCCAGCCCGCCAGTAGCGCTGCAGCCAGCGACAGGACCGAAACGATGTTATTCCCGGGATCGGTGAAGCCGAACAGAAGCCGCAGCAGCGACCACAGCACCATCACCGACAATCCGACGAGAAACGCCGCTAGGGCGACGTTCCAGCCGTGATACGGCAGCAGCGAGTGCATCACGCGGCTATCCCCGCCGGACACCGAAACGGCCTTGCGCCGCCCCATCACGTAGCCAACGGCCGAGATGGTGCAGAGGATCAGAAACAGCACACCCCCAGGCATTGTCCCCACCTATTTCTTGCTTAACGTTCAGGTCGCGAAGGCGGCCCGCAGGGAGGCCGCCTCCGGCAGGTCGACTTACGAGCCCGAGGCCATGGTCTCTTCGGCCTCGACTTCCGACTGGGTGTTCGCCAGTTCGGGATCGGGGACGAGGCCGTAGGTTGCAAGCGGGCCGCCCGGGCCGGCCACGGCGTCGGACACGAAGAATGCGGCGTATTCCTTCAGACCCGGAACCTCGCTGATATGCGCTTTCTTGATGTAGAAGAAGAGCGGGCGCGAAACCGGATACTCGCCTGCCGCGATGGTTTCGGTCGACGGCGACACGCCGTCCATCGTCGCGACCTTCAGCTTGGCGGTGTTGTTCTCGTAGAACGACAGGCCGAACACGCCGATCGAATTCGGGTTCGATTCGATGCGGGCCAGGGTTTCGGTATAGTCGCCGTCGATGTCGACCGAACGGCCGTCGGTGCGCAGCGTGGTGCAGGCGGCCTCGACGTCTTCCTTCGACATGCCGGCGGCGGTCATTGCTTCCTCGGCGCCGGATTTCTCGCAACCGGCGGCGATCACCTTCTCGACGAAGACTTCACGGGTGCCGTGCTTGGTGCCGGGAACGAATGCGGTGATTTCTGCGTCCGGCAGCGCGCTGTCGATCTCCGACCACTTGGTCGCGGTGTTTTCGACCAGCTTGCCGTCCTTCCAGACCTGCTTGGCGAGCGCCTGATAGATCTGGTCTTCGTTGAAGGCGGTATAGGCCGGACCGTCGATCGCGCTGGCGAACACGATCCCGTCATAGCCGATCCGGACCTGGATGATATCCTTGACGCCGTTGGCGGCGCAGGTCTCGACTTCCTTCTCGCGGATCGGGCGCGACGCGTTTGCGATGTCGATGGTGTTCTCGCCGACGCCCTCGCAGAACTTCTTCAGGCCGGCGGAGGAACCGCCCGATTCCACAACCGGGGTCGGGAAGTCGAAGTTCTCGCCGAAGAGCTCGGCCACGATCTCGGCATAGGGCAGGACGGTCGACGAACCGGCGATCTGGATCTGGTCGCGGGCCGCTGCGGCGGTGGCCGAAACAGCGGCGATCGCCAGCGCGGACGCGCTCAGTTTCACGAAGGACATGAATCGCTCCTTGTTGAATTCCACACAGGGCGGCGCCCATCCCACGGGGCGTCATCCTGCGCTGCGGCGTAGTCGCGGGCTGCGTGGCTTTTGTGACATTTTGTTTGCAGGAATATGACAATCGCCGGCCACACCGGGCGACCCGGCGTCAGCTGCGCGGCTGCGGAAAGAGGGCGGTAAAGCGGCTCCCCTTGCCGACATCGCTTTCGATCTTCAGGCGTCCGCGATGGCGGTTCATGATATGTTTCACGATTGCGAGGCCCAGACCTGTCCCGCCGAGCTTCTGCGATCGGTGGCTATCGGCACGGTAGAATCGTTCGGTCAACCTGTGGATGTGGATCGAATCGATGCCGCGCCCGAAATCCTGCACGGCGACGGCCACGGCGGGCCCGGCGAGGATCGGATCGCGCTGAATTGTCGCAAACGAGATTTCGACCCTGTCGCCCTCGCCGCCATACTTGACCGCGTTCTCGATGATGTTGGTGAAGACCTGGCGCAGCTGGTCGGCGTCGCCGCGCACCATCGGCAGATCCGGCGCGGGTCCGACGCGGATCTCCACACCGGCATCGTCGGCTATGGGGCGCAATCCGTGGCAGACCGAGAGCACGATTTCGGGCAAAACCTGCAACTCGGTCGGACGCACCCGCTCTTCGGTCTCCACGCGGCTGAGGGACAGCAGGTCGCTGATCAGACGGTTCATCCGCTCCGCTTCGCGCGCCATCGTCGACAGGAACCGCTCGCGCGCCTCCGCATCGTCGCGCGCGGGCCCCCGCAACGTCTCGATGAACCCCAGAATCGCGGTGAGTGGCGTGCGCAGCTCGTGGCTTACATTGGCGACGAAATCCCGCCGCATCTGGCCTGCCGTCTCGACGGGCGTGACATCCTCGAAACTTGCCAGAACCGCGGCGTCGCGTCCCGAGCCGACCGGCGCACAGATCACCCGGAAGATCGACTCGTGGGTGTGATCCTTCCGGCTGAAGCGGGATTCCCGCGGCATGCCGCTGTTGAATGCCCCGCTTACGCACTCCACCACGGCCGGCTGGCGCAGGACGGTGTAGAAATGCCGTCCTTCCATGTTGGCGCCGAAGAGCGAGACAGCGGCCGGGTTGAGCCGCAGGATCCGCTCGTTCGCCCCCACAAGCATCAGTGGCATAGGGACCCCGGCGAGGAGGCTGGCGAGATAGTCGTTGGGCATGCCCCGGTCCCGTCCGCGCCTCAGCCGCCCGCGTGCTCGGGCAGCGCCGCAAGGCCCGACCGGAACCGGCGCATTTTCCGCTGATAGACCTCGGCCGATTTCCGGATTCCGGCAATCGCGGCCTCGTCCAGAATGCGGACCACCTTTCCGGGCGCACCCATGACCAGCGAATTGTCCGGGATCTGCTTGCCTTCGGTGATCAGGGCGCAGGCGCCGACCAGACAGTTGCGGCCGATCCGGGCGCCGTTGAGAACCGTCGCCCCCATGCCGATCAGGGTTTCGTCTCCGATCACGCAGCCATGCAGCATCGCCTTGTGGCCGATCGTGCAGTCGCGCCCGATGGTCAGGGGCTTGCCGGGATCGGTGTGAAAGACGCAGTTCTCCTGCACGTTGCTTCCGGGTCCGATCGTGATCGGCTCGTTGTCGCCCCGCAGCGTCGCGCCGAACCAGATCGAACTGCCGCTGCCCAGAATCACGGTTCCGATCACATTGGCATCGGGCGCGATCCAGAAATCGCCATCCTCGGGCAGTTGCGGAGAGTCCCCGTCCAGCGAATAGAGCGTCATGTCCGTTCCTCGAATTCCAGGTTGAGCTTGCGTACGCGATCGGTCAGGCCGGTCTGCCGGCTGCGCTTCAGCCGCTCGGCGGTGACGATGGCGCTGACCTGCGCCTCGGCCCGGTCGATATCGGTATTGACCAGCACATAATCGTACTCGGCCCAATGGCTGATCTCGTCGCGGGACCGCCGCATCCGGTTCGCAATGGTCTCGGACGTGTCCTGGCCGCGGCTCTGCAGGCGGCGTTCAAGCTCGGCTATCGACGGCGGAAGCACGAAGATCGACACCACGTCCTCGGCCCGGACGGAATTCCGGATCTGCTGCCCGCCCTGCCAGTCGATATCGAACAGCACGTCCTGACCCTGATCGAGCGCGGCGAGCACCGGCGCCTTGGGCGAGCCGTAGAGATTGCCGAAGACCTCGGCGTGCTCCAGCAGATCGCCCGCATCGGCCATGCGCGCGAAGTCCTGCGCGCTGACGAAAAAATACTCGACTCCGTGGGTCTCTCCGGGCCGGGGCGCACGGGTCGTGGCCGAGACCGAAAACCGGATCGACGGGTCCCAGGTCCTGAGGCGCCGTGCCAGCGTCGATTTCCCCGCCCCCGAGGGTGACGACAGGATGATCAGCAGGCCACGGCGGCTGTGCTCGGGCATCGGCGGGCTCTCCTTGCGATTCTGCCGGCAGATGGGCGCGGCCGCGATCCGGGGTCAAGCCGTCCCTGCACTTCGTCCGCCGGGACCGGGCGATTAACTAGCGATTCAAATTCGACGATACTTTGGGCAAATCTTCTGACAAAACAGGTTTCAGCAAGGCCGCAACCTGCAGCCCACGCCGAAATTCGGGGCTGCACAAGCAGGGTTAAAGAGTTATGAATGTACACATGGGAATGGATCCGCTGTTGGGTGAAGCTGACAAGCGCGTATTGGTCGATTTCGGGAAACGTGTATTCGCAATGAAGCACCCTGCCCTTTCTCAAGTTGAAGCGTACTGGGAAGGACTGCGCGGCACACGGACTGCCCCGCTGCGTTCCGAGGTCGATCCGCGCGGCATCGACCGCGCGCTTGAAAACGCCTTCATCCTTGAACGTATCGCGCCCGGCGTCGCCCGGTTCCGGCTTGCGGGAATGCACCTCAACGACCTGATGGGAATGGAAGTGCGCGGCATGCCGATCACCTCCTTCTTCTCGCCCGACGCGCGCCGCACAATCGGCGACGCTCTGGGACACGTGTTCGAGGAGCCCGCGAAGGCGGAATTCGATCTGGTCGGCGCCGATGGTGCGGGCCGGTCCAAGCTGAAGGGCCGGATGATCCTGCTGCCGCTCCGCAGCGATCTCGGCGATGTCTCGCGCGCGCTCGGCTGTCTGGTGAGCGAAGGCGCAACCGGCCGGGCCCCGCACCGGTTCGAGATCGCGCGGACCGAGATCATCCCGCTCGCGGCCGGCCGTGCCGCCGCCGCGCAGAATTACGACAGCAACGAAGCGGTTCGCCCGATGGCCGGGGACTTCGCGGAAGAGCGGCCCGCATATGAGAACCAGCCTGCCGCACAGGCTGCGGGATCGAAAGGCGGGCGTCCCGGCCATCTGCGCCTCGTCGCCGACAACGACAAGAAGGGCTGACCTCCGAGCGCCTGCCGACGCGGCTGGTTCAAGACGCGGGATCGCGGTCGAACGCGGGGATGGCACCAGCGCCGTCCCCGCTTTCGCATTTGGGTGCGAGTCGTCTCGCGTCAGCCCACCTTGACCGCCCGGGCATCGCGCGCCGCGGTCAGTTCTTCGGCCACCAGGAAGGCCAGTTCCAGCGACTGGCTCGCATTCAGCCGCGGATCGCAGGCGGTGTGGTACCGCGAACTCAGATCGTCCTCGGTCACGTCCCGCACGCCGCCGGTGCATTCGGTCACGTCGGTCCCGGTCATCTCGAAATGCACGCCGCCCGGATGGGTGCCTTCGGCCTTGTGCACGGCGAAGAACTCCTTGACCTCGCGCAGCACGCTTTCGAACGGACGCGTCTTGTAGCCCGTCGCCGACTTGATCGTGTTGCCGTGCATCGGGTCGCAGGTCCACAGCACGCTGGCGCCTTCCGCCTGCACGGTGCGGATCAGCCGCGGCAGGTGGTCGCCGACCGTGCCTGCACCGAACCGGGTGATCAGTGTCAGGCGGCCCGGTTCATTGTTCGGATTCAGCGCCGCCATCAGCCGCCGCAGATCCTCTGCCGTCGTCGTGGGGCCGCATTTCAGACCGATCGGATTCTGCACGCCGCGGCAGAACTCCACGTGGGCGCCGTCCGGCTGGCGGGTGCGGTCGCCGATCCAGATCAAATGGCCCGATCCGGCGACCGGCAAGCCGGTGGTGCTGTCGATCCGGCACAGCGACTGTTCGTATTCCAGCAGCAGCGCCTCGTGACTGGTATAGAAATCGACGCTGTGCAGCGTATGCGCGTTGTCCTGGGTGACGCCGGCCGCCTTGATGAAGTCGAGTGCATCCGAGATCCGGTTCGCCATGTCGCGATAGCGCTCGGCCTCTTCCGCCTCGGTAAAGCCGAGCGTCCAGGCATGCACCTTGTGGACATCCGCATAGCCGCCATGGCTGAACGCCCTGAGCAGGTTGAGCGTCGCCGCGGCCTGGGTATAGGCCTGCAGCATCCGGGCCGGGTCGGGCACCCGCGCTTCGGAGGTGAAATCGAGGTCGTTGATGATGTCGCCGCGATAGGAGGGCAGCTCGACCCCACCCTTGACTTCCGTGGGGGCCGAGCGCGGCTTGGCGAACTGCCCCGCCATGCGTCCGACCTTCACCACCGGCACCTTCGCGGCATAGGTGAGCACCATGGCCATCTGCAGCATGACCTTGAAGGTGTCGCGGATATTGTCGGCGCTGAACTGCGCAAAGCTTTCGGCACAATCGCCGCCCTGGAGCAGGAAGGCTTCTCCATTCGCCGCCTTGGCAAGGTGGGTCTTCAGCGTGCGCACCTCGCCGGCGAAGACGAGGGGCGGATATTTGCCAAGCTGCTCCTCTGCCGCAGCCAGCGCTTCGACATCAGGATAGTCGGGCATCTGCACCCGCGGCTTCGCTCTCCAGCTCGACTTCGTCCAGGGCTTCGTCATGGCACGCTCCTCCGGTCCACACCGCTCGGAAATTGCGGCGGCGCGAAAGTCCGGGTTAACTGCGCGCCGGGTGCGGTGGTGTCAAGTCAAACCGCGCCCAGCGGCCCATGCCGCAACGGCGCAAGGCGCGGTGCCAGAGGGGTGTCCCGCCCTCCTTTGCTGGCAGTCGCGACCCTTTCCGCGTATCGGAAATTGAGCTACGAGGCGGCGATTCGGGGGCTGACTCGCGCAAACCTTTACGGAAATATGAACGGATGACGACTGCCAAGCCGCTGCCGGCGCGAGCCACGAGGTTCGTGTTCGTTCTGTTACCGAAATTCAGCCTTCTGCCCTTCGCGGCGACGCTGGATGCCCTCAGGGTGGCGAACCGTATGGCCGGGCGCACGCTCTACACTTGGACGATGATCGGCGAAGGGGTGAAGGACGTCTCGTGCTCGGCCGGCACCACCTTCCATCTCGAAGGCGACCTGCAGGACCTGAATCGGGACGACGTGATCATCGTCTGCGGCGGTCTCGACGTACAGGACGCCACCAGTAGGCGCCTGGTGAACTGGCTGCGGCGCGAGGCGCGGCGCGGATGCCCCATCGGCGGCATCTGCACCGGAGCCTTCGTGCTCGCCACCGCCGGATTGCTCGACAATCGGCGCGCCACCATCCACTGGGAAAACCACGACAGCTTCGCCGAGGAATTTCTCGAGGTCGACCTGACGAAGTCGGTCTACGTGATCGACGGCAACCGCTATACCAGCGCCGGCGGAACCGCCTCGATCGATCTGATGCTGAAGCTGATTGCGCGTCAGGCGGGTGACGACGTCGCTTCGGCCGTCGCCGACCAGCTGATCTATTCCTCGATCCGCACCGACCGCGACATCCAGCGGCTGTCGGTCCCGACCCGCATCGGCGTACGGCATCCCAAGCTCAGCCAGGTGATCAAGCGCATGGAGGCCAATATCGAGGATCCGATCAGTCCGGCGATCCTCGCGCGCGACGTGGGCCTGTCGACACGCCAGCTGGAACGGCTGTTCCGCCGCTATCTCAGCCGCTCGCCCAAGCGCTACTACATGGAACTCCGGCTGTCGAAGGCGCGCAACCTGCTGATGCAGACGGACATGAGCGTGATCAATGTCGCCCTCGCCTGCGGGTTCACCTCGCCGTCGCATTTCTCCAAGTGCTACCGCGCCCAGTACGGCACCACGC
Source organism: Paracoccaceae bacterium (assembly GCA_020425125.1). GTDB lineage: Bacteria > Pseudomonadota > Alphaproteobacteria > Rhodobacterales > Rhodobacteraceae > Meridianimarinicoccus. The sequence continues at coordinate 117,182 of JAGQRV010000015.1, forward strand.
CCTACAGAGAGCGTGGGGCGATGGCGGCCGGCGGCGATCCTTCCAGCCCGGAGACGGGCATCGAGAGTATGGATGTCCTTGATCCCGATGACGAGGACCTCGACCTCGAGGAACTTGGGGACGACGATACCTAGTCCGCTGGGGACAGCCGATAGATGGCCCCGTCATCTTCCGAGATGAACCAGATCGTCCCGTCCGGCGCCTCGCGGATGTCCCGCACCCGCGCGGTTTCGCTGCTGGACAGGCGCTCTGCCTCGTGCAGGTCCGCGCCGTCGAGCCGGCTGATCAGGTCGAACTTGAGGCTACCGACAAAGAAGTCGCCGCGCCATTCGGGCCAGAGGCGCCCCGAATAGATCATCAGGCCCGACGGTGCGATCGACGGGTCCCAGTAATGGGCCGGCTGCTCCATCCCCGGCTTCGCGGTTCCAACGCCGATCCGACCGCCGGAATAATGCCGGCCATAGGCGATCACAGGCCAGCCGTAGTTCGCGCCCTTGCGGATCCGGTTCACTTCGTCACCGCCCATCGCACCATGTTCGACCGCCCAGAGGTTCCCCCTGGCATCAAGCGCAGCCCCCTGCGGATTGCGGTGGCCGTAGCTCCATATTTCGGGCGCCGCACCGGATCGGCCTGCGAACGGATTGTCGGCCGGCACGGTACCATCAGGATTCAGGCGCACGATGCTTCCGTTGTGGCGCGACAGATCCTGCGCCGCCTCCGCCTCGCCCCGTTCTCCCATCGTCAGGAAGATGTGCCCGTCCGGTGCCTCGACGATGCGCGACCCGAAATGGCGTCCGCCCGACGATCCCGGCGACATCTGGAAGATGACACGGAATCCTTCGAGCGCGGCACCGTCGTCACTCAGCCGCCCCAGACCGAGCGCCGTCCCGGCACCGCCGCCGGGCTGCGGCAATGCGAAGCTCAGGTAGACATGGCGCGTCTCGGGAAAGTCGCGCGGCACCATGACGTCAAGCAGGCCACCCTGCCCCTGCGCATAGACCTTCGGCGTGCCGCGGACCGTTGCCGCCGTGCCGTCGGCAAGATGGACGAGCCGCCCGCCCCGTTCGGTCACCAGGATCCCGCCATCGGGCAGGAAGGCGAGCGACCAGGGCGTGTCGAAGCCCTTGGCCACGGTTTCGATCCTGATCGGCCCGGCGCTGCTGTCCATGGTCCCCGCATCCGCCAGGAGTGGCAGCCAAACCGTGCTCCAGATAAGCACGGCAGAGCGCAGGATTGTCAGGCTGCGTCCATGCATTGTCCGTCTCTTCACACCTCGATTTCGAACCCGATGGGAAATGTAGCGCCCGGCATCGCCCTGGCGACACCGATTCAGCATGGGGTGTTATTCGGCACAGTCGCGCTTTTCATCCCACATTGGGCGCATTAGCCTGCCCGCGAAGGGATGTGCCTGTGGGGCACCAAAACGGGAGACAGGAATGAAACGCTTGCTCACGGCGACGGCGGTTGCCGCGCTACTGGCCGGTCCGGCTCTGGCACAGTCGGACGACGTCAAGATCGGCGTGCTGCTTGCCTTCACCGGGCCGCTCGAGTCGCTTGCCCCGCCGATCGCTGCAGGCGCCGAGCTCGCGATGAAGGAGGTCAGCGACAGCGGCAAGCTGCTCGCCGGGGTGGACGGAAAGGACAGTGCGGGTCTGAAAGTTGTGCCAGTGCGCGGTGACGATACCTGCGTCGACGCAGCTGCGGCCACCGCGGCAGCCGAACGCCTGGTCACGTCCGACGGCGTGAAGGCAATCGTCGGTGCGATGTGTTCGGGGGTAACCGGCGCGGTGCTGTCGAACGTCGCGATGCCGAACGGGATCGTGATGATCTCGCCCTCCGCGACGTCGCCGGGACTTTCGTCGGTCGAGGATAACGGCCTCTTCTTCCGCACCTCGCCGTCCGATGCGCGCCAGGGCGACATCATGGCCCAGATCATCCTGGATCGCGGTCTGAAGGACGTCGCCGTCACCTATACCAACAACGATTACGGCAAGGGTCTGGCGGACAGCTTCCAGAAGGCGTTCGAGGAAATGGGCGGAAAGGTGACGCTGTCCGCCCCGCACGAGGACGGAAAGGCCGACTATTCCGCCGAGATCGGCGCGCTGGCAGCGGCCGGAGGGGAGGCTCTGGTGGTTGCAGGCTACGTCGACCAGGGCGGGTCCGGCATCATCCGCGCGGCGCTCGATACCGGTGCGTTCGATCTCTTCGTGCTGCCAGACGGCATGGTCGCGGACGCCCTGACAGAGAAATTCGGCGACGAGATCGACGGATCCTTCGGCCAGCTTCCCGGCTCCGAAAGCGAAGGCGGCGACAAGTTCCTCGAGATGGCCAAGGCTGCCGGATTCGACGGCACGTCGGTCTATTCGAAGGAGGCCTACGATGCTGCGGCGCTCATCATGCTGTCGATGGAAGCTGCCAAGTCTACGTCCTCGAACGATTTCAAATCGAAGGTGATGGACGTCGCGAACGCACCGGGTGAGAAGATCTATCCCGGCGAACTGGCAAAGGCGCTGCAGATTCTGGCTGATGGCGGCGATGTCGACTATGTGGGCGCCTCCGCGGTCGAGCTGATCGAGCCGGGCGAAGCTGCCGGCGTCTATCGCGAGATCGAGATCGACGACGGCAAGATCGTGACCATGGGTTATCGCTGAAGCTGTCATAAGGCATGGCGCGCGACGACGCGCCGTGCCATATCCCCCATTCTGGCGAGCTTGGGGAGGCGCGCATGATCGCGGTGGAAGACCTGCACAAGCATTTCGGCGGCTTTCATGCCGTGGATGGCGCGTCGCTTCAGATCGCCGACGGCTCGATCACCGGTCTCGTCGGTCCTAACGGGGCGGGAAAGACAACGCTTTTCAATGTTGTGGCCGGTGTTCTTAAGCCTACCTCGGGGCGCGTCACCATGGCAGGCGAGGATATTACCGGTCTGCCGCCGCACGAGCTTTTCCACAAGGGTCTGCTCAGGACCTTTCAGATCGCGCATGAATTCAGCTCCATGTCGGTTCGGGAGAACCTGATGGTGGTTCCTGGGCATCAGGCCGGAGAGACATTGTGGAACGCCTGGTTCCGCCGGGCACTGGTCGCCGAAGAGGAGCGGTCCCTCGTGAAGCGCGCCGACGAAGTCCTTGAATTTCTGACCATCGATCATCTTGCGGACGAGAAGGCGGGCAACCTTTCGGGCGGCCAGAAGAAGCTGCTGGAGCTGGGCCGGACGATGATGGTCGATGCCCGTATCGTGTTCCTCGACGAGGTCGGGGCCGGGGTGAATCGCACGCTCCTGAACACGATTGGCGACGCGATCCTGCGGCTGAACCGCGAGCGCGGCTACACGTTCTGCATGATCGAACACGACATGGATTTCATCGGACGGCTTTGCGACCCGGTGATCGTGATGGCCGAGGGGAAGGTTCTGGCCGAGGGAACCGTGGACCAGATCAAGGCGAACGAGCACGTAATCGAGGCCTATCTGGGCACCGGGCTGAAGAACAAGGCCGTGGCTGGAGCGGCGCAATGAGCCGATCGGAATTCCATCGGACATTCATCGGACTTTCATCGGACTTCCGCCCCCTGCACGAGGCCGAGGCGTGAGCGGCGCCCCGGCACTCGAGGCGGTGCCACACGGCCGGCCGGCGCTGCCGTATCTCGACGCCGTCGGCATGACCGGCGGCTATGGGGCCGCCGACATCCTGCATGGCTGCAACCTGTCGGTGGCGAAGGGCGAGATCGCCGTGATCGTCGGGCCGAACGGCGCCGGCAAGTCGACCGCGATGAAGGCGGTGTTCGGGATGCTGCCGCTGCGCGGCGGGCAGGTCACGCTGGGCGGGGTCGACATCACCAGGCTGAGCCCGCAGGAACGGGTCTATCGCGGCATGGGGTTCGTTCCGCAGACCCACAATGTGTTCACCTCGATGACCGTCGAGGAGAACCTGGAAATGGGCGCCTTCATCCGCGAAGACGATTGCACGGACACGATGGAACAGGTCTATCACCTGTTTCCGGTGCTGCGCGACAAGCGCCATCAGGCCGCAGGCGAGCTGTCCGGCGGACAGCGCCAGCAGGTCGCGGTGGGCCGCGCCCTGATGACCAAGCCGCAGCTCCTAATGCTGGACGAACCGACCGCCGGCGTGAGCCCGATCGTGATGGACGAGCTGTTCGACCGCATCATCGAGGTGGCGCGCACCGGCATTTCGATCCTGATGGTCGAACAGAATGCCCGACAGGCGCTGGCCATCGCCGACAAGGGCTTCGTGCTGGTCCAGGGAAGGAACCGGTTCACCGACAGCGGCGCGGCTCTTCTGGCCAATCCGGAAGTGCGGCAGAGCTTTCTCGGGGGATGAGCGTGATGCTGGCCCTGACCCTGATTGCCGCAGCGGCGGCGGGCACCGCGGCGCAGGAGCCTCCGCTCCGGCTTCTGTGCCGCTTCGAGAGCGCCTGCATCGACCGGCGCCCCTGCTTCGACAGCAGCGCCGAGGTAGTCATTCGCGGCATCGACGGCGCCGCGGATCTGGCGCAGCTGGATTTCGGCGACGGTCGCGTGCGCACCGCCCGCATTCGCCGCGAAGGCGTCTGGACCTCGCTGGTCACGGAGCCGGATATCGACCACGGCAACCGGGTCGAGGTTCTGGACTTCGACGCGGCGGGCCGGGCGACCCTGGTGGTGAACGCGCCCGGAACCGCGGTCGAGGTGCTGAGCCGGACCGGGACCTGCGCGCCCGCGCCGGAGGTCGACCGGTGACCCGCGGGCCAGTTCTGGCTGCCGTTCTGGCCGCCGCCGCCCTGCCCGCCCTGGCGCAGGACTTGCCGCCGTTGAACTGCGAGTTCGACCGGACCTGCACGACGGCCGAGGACTGCACCGCGGACGGGCTGTCCCTGACCCTTCGGCCCCGCGGCGGCGAGAATGCCATACTGGAGATCGCCGGGCGGGGCGCCCGCGCGGTCCAGATGAAATACGATTCAGGGATGCTCAACGCGGTCAGCCCGCCGGGCAGCGACGGGGCGCTGTGGATGCTGACGCTGCCCGACTGGCCGGCCGAAGACGGCGCGGTCTTCGGGGAAAACTGGCCGGTCGAGGCGCGCGTGAAGGCCTGGCTTGGCCATTGCGACGTGGCGGAGAACGTGGATTGAACCGCGATCCGGGGAAGATGGACAGGAAGGGATCGCAATGGATCCGCTGAACGCGCTGGTGGTGCTGGCGAATTTCGTGATCGTCCCGGCCGTTGCCTATGGCAGCCAGCTGGCCTTGGGCGCGCTTGGGGTGACGCTGCTGTTCGCGGTCCTGCGCTTTGCCAACATGGCCCACGGCGATACGATGGCCTTCGGCACCATGGTGACGATCTTCGCGACCTGGGGCCTGCAGGCGGCGGGGGTGTCGATTGCGCCGCTGCCCACCGCGCTCCTGGCGCTGCCGGTCGGCATCGCGGTGACGGCGGCGCTTCTCTACGCGACCGACCACATGGTCTACCGCTTCTACCGCCGCCACAAGGTGCCGTCGGTGATCCTGCTGATCGTTTCGACCGGGGTGATGTTCGTGATGAACGGGCTGGTGCGGTTCCTCATCGGTCCGGGCGATCAGCGCTTTGCCGATGGCGCACGCTTCCTGATCACGGCGCGGGAATTCGAGACGATGACCGGGTTGGACGAAGGCCTGGCGATCCGGTCGACCCAGGCGCTGACGGTGGTCGTTGCGGTCGTGGTGGTCGCCTGGCTGTTCTGGTTCCTCAACCACACCCGCACCGGCAAGTCGATGCGGGCGTTTTCCGACAACGAGGATCTGGCGCTGCTGTCGGGGATAAACCCCGAGCGGGTCGTGGCGGTGACCTGGATCCTCGTCGGCGCGCTCGCAACCATTGCCGGGGTCCTTTACGGGCTCGACAAGTCGTTCATGCCTTTCACCTATTTCCAGCTTCTGCTGCCGATCTTCGCGGCGGCGATCGTCGGCGGCCTGGGCAGCCCGGTGGGCGCAATAGCCGGCGGGTTCGTCGTCGCCTTTTCCGAGGTCGGCGTCACCTATGCCTTCCGCAAGGTGGCCGACTACCTGCTTCCTGGAAATCTGGAACCGCCGGGGCTGATGCAGATCCTTGCCACCGACTACAAGTTCGCGGTCAGCTTCGTGATCCTCGTCATCGTCCTGCTGTTCCGCCCGACCGGCCTGTTCGGCGGGAGGGCGACATGACCCCGGCCCTGCGCGGTTTCGCGCTGTTCGGTCTGGTCGCCGTCCTGCTTCTGGGAACCGGACTGCTGCAGGGCTGGAACTCGGCCCTGGTGATCCTGAACATGGGCCTGATCTCGGCGCTGATGGCGCTGGGTCTGAACCTGCAATGGGGGTTCGCCGGGATCTTCAACGTGGGCGTGATGGGCTTCGTCGCGCTTGGCGGACTGGCGGTCGTGATCGTTTCGATGCCGCCGGTCACGGTGGCCTGGTCTGCGGGCGGCTGGCGGATCCTGCTGGCGCTGGCGGTGGGCGCCGCCACCATCATCGCCGCGATCCTGCTGTGGCGGCGGATGGCGAAGGGGCGGCGGCGCGGCCTTGCGGTCTTCGCGCTTCTGCTGGTCGGGCTCAGCCTCTACCGCGCGCTCTTCGATCCCGCCCGCGACGCGGTCGAGGCGATCGACCCGGCGCTTGCCGGCTATCTCGGCGGGCTCGGACTGCCGGTGCTGCTGGCCTGGCCGGCCGGGGGCCTGCTGGCGGCGGGGGCGGCCTGGCTGATCGGCAAGACCGCACTCGGGCTCCGCGCCGACTACCTCGCGATCGCGACGCTCGGCATTTCCGAGATCGTCATTGCGGTCCTGAAGAACGAGGACTGGCTGAGCCGCGGGGTGAAGAACGTCGTCGGCCTGCCCCGGCCGGTACCCTACGAGGTGGACCTGCAGGCCGATCCGGGCTTCGCCGCCGCCGCGGCGGATTTGGGTCTCGACCCGGTGACGGCCTCGACGCTGGCGGTGAAGGCGGAATACGGGCTTCTCTTCGCGGCGGTGCTGGTCGTGGTGCTGGTGCTGGCGCAGCTGGCGCTCCGGTCGCCCTGGGGCCGGATGATGCGGGCGATCCGCGACAACGAGACCGCGGCATCGGCGATGGGCAAGGACGTCAAGCGCCGGCACCTGCAGATCTTCGTCCTCGGCTCGGCGGTCTGCGGCATTGCGGGCGCGATGATGACGACGCTCGACGGCCAGCTGGTGCCCGCTGCCTACCAGCCGCTGCGCTACACGTTCCTGATCTGGGTGATGGTGATCGTCGGCGGTTCGGGGAACAATTTCGGCTCGGTTCTGGGCGGCATGCTGATCTGGTTCCTCTGGGTCGAGGTCGAGCCTCTCGGCCACTGGCTTCTGGGCATCGTGACCGCGCCGCTGCCCGACGGCAACGCCCTGAAGATGCACCTCCTCGGGTCGGCCGCGCATATGCGCCTGCTGACGATGGGGATCGTGCTGCTCGTGGTGCTGCGGTTCAGTCCGCGCGGATTGCTGCCCGAGCGCTGAGCGGACGGCTCAGCCGAGGTGACGCTCGGCCCGTTCCCAGCGCGCGTAGAGATAGAGCAGCACCGCGATCGCGGTGGAGCCGACCAGCAGGTAGAAGCCGGTGAAGCCCGCCATGCCGAAGATCGTCGGCCGGGTGAAGATCGACGTCCAGATGGTCATGAAGCCGGTTCCCGCCGCGCCGACGAACAGAAGCGGCACCGAAAAGCGGTTGCGGCTCCAGAGCAGCCAGGCGCCCCAGAGCCCGCCCCAGACCGCGACCGCCCAGACGAGGCTGAGCCAGAGCGGCATGGAATTGATGAAGCTGCGGGCCGCTTCGGAGAAATGCGCCAGGTAAAGGCCGACGCCGAGCTTTGCGAGCGAGTAGTCGAGCGCCGCCAGGACGTAGAAGACGAGCGCGATGACGGCAACGGGCCAGTGATGCCAGGGGGCTTTCGTGGTCGGAACGGCCATGGGATCGGATCCTCGCGCAATTGTGTCCGTCGTCAACGTCCACCGCTGCGAAAGGGTTGTCCAGCCTCTTGAGGCAGCCGGGACGCCGCACCGTGCCGAAATCCCACAGGTTTCACCCCCGACTCCGGCGGTCACCCGGCGCACCCCGGGCGGCGCATGTCCGTCCCGGTCGCGGACCGGAACGCGCCGCGCGTCTCCCAACGCAAGTCTGCGGCCTGCGGACCGGTCTCACGACATTCGGGAGCTGCCGGCATGGCGGCGAACGCTGGTTCCGTCGACGATCGCGCTGGCATCCGGCCGCGCCGCCGTGGCGTGACGCTTGTCGTGTCCCGCGCGGGAGGCCATGATCGGGCGGGTCTGGATGCAACGGGTGAGACATGCCGGGGATCTTCATCGGGGGCGGCGGGACGGGTTACAGTGTGCCGCAGGAATTGTTGCTCGGTCTCGCCAACCGGCACGGACTGGTCGCCGGAGCCACCGGAACCGGCAAGACCGTGACCATGCAGATCATGGCCGAGGGGTTCTCGGCCGCCGGCGTGCCGGTCTTCCTGGCCGACGTGAAGGGCGATGTCAGCGGGTTGGCCGCCGCCGGCACGCCGAACGACCGCCTCACTCAACGCGCCCGGCAGATCGGGTTCGACGGACCTGCACTGGCGCCCTGCCCGGTCGTGTTCTGGGACATGTTCGGACAGTCGGGTCATCCCGTGCGCACCACGATCACCGAACTCGGGCCGCTGCTCCTGGCACGGATGCTCGACCTGACCGAGGTCCAGGAGGGGGTGCTGCACATCGCGTTCCGCATCGCCGACGACCAGGGGCTGGCGCTTCTCGACCTCGCGGATCTGCGCGCAGTGCTGACCTGGATCGGCGAGAACGGCGCGGAGGTGAGCCGCACCTACGGCCATGTCGCGACCGCGTCGCTGGGGGCAATCCAGCGCGCGCTCCTGATCCTGGAGACCGAGGGCGCGGCCGGATTTCTAGGCGAGCCCGCGCTCCAGCTTGCCGACCTGATGGCGACCGGGCCGGACGGACGCGGGCGCGTCAACGTCCTGATGGCCGACCGGCTGATCACCGCGCCGCGACTTTACGCGATGTTCCTGCTCTGGCTCCTGTCGGAGCTGTTCGAAGAGCTTCCCGAGGTCGGCAATCCCGACAGGCCGAAGCTGGTCTTTTTCTTCGACGAGGCGCATCTTCTGTTCGACACCGCGCCGAAGGCGCTGCTGCAGCGGATCGAACAGGTGGTCCGCCTGATCCGGTCCAAGGGTGTCGGGGTCTATTTCGTCAGCCAGCTTCCCGATGACGTGCCCGACGTCGTGCTGTCGCAGCTTGGCAACCGCATCCAGCATGCGCTGCGCGCCTTCACGCCGCGGGACGCCAAGGCGCTGAAGACCGCGGCGGAAACCTTCCGCCCCAACCCGGACTTCGACACCGCGACCGCGATCAAGGAGGTCGGCACCGGCGAGGCGGTGGTGTCGCTGCTGCAGGACAAGGCGGTGCCGGGCATGGTCGAACGGGTGCTGATCCGGCCGCCCGGAACACGGATGGGGCCCCTGACCGCCGAGGAACGCCAGGCGCTGATCGCCGCCTCGCCCCTGGCGGGGCGCTACGACACTCCCGTCGATCCGCGCTCGGCGCACGAGATCCTCGCCGAACGGGCCGACGCAGCCGCAGCCAAGAGCGCAGCGCCCGAGGACAGCGCTTCGCTGGAAGCCGTATTCGATGCCTATAGAGGCCCGTCGGCACCGGCCGGCGCCCCGGCGAGCCGCGGCAAGCGCTACAGCGAAGCCCATTCACCCCGACAGGGCGGCATCGCTTCGGATCTGGGGGAAGCCTTCGCGAAGACCATGGTCAAGCAGCTGTCCACCCGCCGGGGCCGGCGCATGGTGCGCGGCATTCTCGGAAGTCTTCTGAAAGGCTGAGACCCCGCCGGTCCCGTCCCGCAGCCACTCGCGGGACGCGCGGAAGACGGCGGTCGTCAGCCCGGACGATCCGGCACGCAGCCGCGGCGGCCCTCGGAGCGACGACTGCGAACGGAGAAAGTGGGCTACAGGAGTGGGCTACACGTCGAATGCTGACCGCTCTCGATCAGCTAACCCATTGGTACCCGAGGTCGGACTCGAACCGACACGCCTTGCGGCGGGGGATTTTGAATCCCCTGCGTCTACCATTCCGCCACTCGGGCGCTCTCCGGGGGGACGGGTGTCCCCGCAGGCAGCTGGCCGATCTCTTGCAGGATTCGGCGCTGCGGGCAAGGGGCACCCGCCGGGGCGCGCCTTCGGCAACCACCTATTGATGTTGGTTAATACATTCTAAACCAATTCCGCAGAGCTTGCGCACGGGGAGATCTGTCAGGAGAGCTGCCGATGGTGTCGATCCGCGTGCGTACCGCCTTGATTGTGGCTTTCCTCGTCGCAAGCGGTGCCCCGCTCGTGATCTTCTGGCTGTGGCCCCATTCCGCCGCGCTTGAGCGCGAGGTTGAAGAGGCGAACGAGCGGCATCTGCTACTCGCCCTCAACGCGGCCGACGACATCGCCGAATATCACAAGACCCTGACCGAGGCATTCCGGACCATGGTGCCGCTTCTGGCCGACGGGTCCGACACCGGCTTCGCCGCCCCCCTGCTGCGGCGGCTGCATTTCCGGCACCTGTGCCTCGTCGATCCGGTCACCGGCGAGGTGCTGCGCGCCGTGCCGGTCGAAACCGACAAGCTTCCCAAGGTGGTCCCGCCGGCCATGCTTGCGGATCTGCGGGCTCTGGCGGCGCTTCCCGAAGGCAGCACCAGCCCGGTGCGCATCGGAGGCGACGGCGAGCCGGAGATGTTCATGGCGCACATGGAGAACGGCAAGATCGCGCTGGCCTCCATCGGCACGCGGTATTTCCGCGAGCTGGCCTCGCGCATCGCCTTCGGCAAGAAGGGCCATGCCGCGATCGTCGATCAGACCGGGCGCGTGATCGCCCATCCACGCGCGGACTGGATCGCCGAGCCCCATGACCTGAGCGGGCTGGAGCCGGTCCAGAAGGTGATGCACGGCCAGTCTTCGGTGACGGTGTTCTATTCGCCCGCGATCGATGCCGACGTGATTGCCGGGATCGCTCCGGTTCCGGGAACCGGCTGGGGCGTGATGGTCCCGCAGCCGATCGCCGAGCTTCAGGCCAAGGCCGAGCGCATCGCCCAGTCGGCCCGGTTTGTGTTCCTAGCCGGCATGGGCCTGTCGGCGCTGCTGGCGATGTTCTTCGCCAGCCATCTTGCGCGGGGGATCCGCTCGGTCTCGGAAGCCGCCCGGCGCATGGCGCTGGGCGAAGACAGTGTCCGGCTCTCGCCATGGCGGGGCCTCGTCTCGCTGGCCGAGATCGACAAGCTGCGCACCAGCTTCAACGCGATGGCCCAGCAGGTCGAGGATTCGCGGCGGAGCCTACTGACGATGGCGAAGGGCGACAGCCTGACCGGGCTGCTGAACCGCAGCGCCTTCGTCGATGCCGCGACCGAGATGCTGCACGCCGACGCAACCGGATCACGCCACGTGATGTTCTTCATCGACGTCGATCACTTCAAGTCGATCAACGACGTCTACGGACATGCCGCCGGCGATGCGATCCTTCAGGGCGTGGCGCGGCGGCTGCGTGCGGCGGCCGGACCGGGCGACCTGATCGCGCGCCAGAGCGGCGACGAATTCCTGCTGCTGCACGCGCTCCGCCCGCGCGAGAACCCGGAGATCTTCGGTCAGGACCTGATCGACCGGCTGTGTGACGACTATACGCCGGACGGCCGCCGGATCACCGTGACCTGCAGCGTCGGCGGCTGTCTGACCGCGCCGGGTGCCTCCGCGCTCGACTTCCTGATCGGGTGTTCGGACCAGGCGATGTACAACGCCAAGCAGAAGGGGCGCGGGGTGCTGAGCTTCTTCGACTCCGAGCTGAAGGAGGATTGCCAGCGCAAGGAGCGGCTGCTTGTCGAACTGAAGGCCGCAGTCCTTGGGAGCCGCGTCCAGGCTGCCTATCAGCCGATTCTCGATGCACGGAGTGGCGCGGTGATCGGATTCGAGGCCCTGGCGCGCTGGCCGCGTCCGGCGGGACAGGAGATCAGCGCCGAACATTTCATCGCTCTGGCAGAGGAATCCGGTCTGATCGGTGAACTCGGTGCGGCCGTTCGCCGCGAGGCGCTCGGCTTCGCCGCCGACCTGCGCCGGGAGGGCCTGTCGATGCCGGTCTCGCTGAACGTCTCGCGGATCGAGCTGTGCGCGCCTGGCTTCCAGTCCGAACTCGACCTTGCGCTGCGCTCGGCCGGACTGACCCCCGATGCGGTGATCCTGGAAATCACCGAAAGCATCTTCACCGACGGCTCCGGCCGGGTGAGGAATTGCCTCGACGCGCTTCGCGCCAACGGGCATCGGCTTTCGCTGGACGATTTCGGCAAGGGATACTCGGCGCACGGGCTGCTCAGCGACTTCACCTTCGAGCAGTTGAAGATCGACACGACCTTCGTCGGCGAAGTCCCGGGCGATGCCCGCGCGACGGCGGTGGTCAGCTCGCTCATCGATCTCGGCAAACGGCTCGACCTCGGCATCACGCTGGAAGGCATCGCGAGTGCCGAAGCCGCCGATTTTGCCTATGCGCGCGGCGTGGACGCGGTGCAGGGATACTTCTACAGCCATCCCCTGTCGCATGAGGACGCCATTTCCTACGCGCTCGAAAGTGCCCGGGTAGCGTTCAGGGCCACGGCGGTCTGAGGCCGCCGACCGGCCCACCCGCAGAACTCCGTTAACGTCGATTAACGCTCGGCTGACGCCGGGTCGGCATCCTGTTGACGCGAATCGCACCGCCACGCTGACGGGTGCGATCTGCGGCAACAGGGAACAGGTCGATGGCATGCCCCACACACTCGCAACGCCGGCCGCCAGCCGGCAGACACGCGCTCCAACCCGACGGATTGCCCGGCAGCAAGGCGCGGGCTGTGCCCGACGCGCCCGCCGGACAGGCTGATCCGATCGGGGCGGTTCTGGACGAATGTTTCGTCGCCCGCACGCTCGACCTTCTCATGCCGGGTTAGGTGCGTACGCGCACCCGAGATCCGGCGGCCCGGATTTTCCGACTGATTTCCAGGAGAGCGCCCTGTGTTTTCGAACTCAGCAATCTCTTTTCAGCCTCAGGGGCTCTCCACCTATGCTGAAATTTACCCTTTTGCGGTTCTCCCCGATTGCTTTACCTTTCGTCATACAGAGCGATTGGTTATGGGCATTGGGGAGAAGCGAGTGGCGCATCGACAGGCGCCCTGCGTCGAAAAAGCCAGTTGCCCGGCCCGGTTGTCGTTGCTGGGACCGCTCAGACTGAGCGATGCCAATGGGCACGACCGCACGCCGAGCAGTCTTCAGCAGCAGGCGATCCTGGTCATCCTTGCGCTTTCGCCGGACGGGAAGGTCTCGCGCGCCCGGCTTCAGGATCTTCTCTGGGGCGAGAAGTCACCGCAGCGGGCCGCGCAGAGCCTGCGCACCGCGCTGCACGGACTGCGCCGCAGCCTGGCCAATTTCGCAGTACCCCTGGTCGAGATCGATCCGAACAGCGTGCGACTGCGGCGCGAAGCCGTGTTCATCGACGTTCTCGAGATCGAGCGCGACGGCCCGGCAGCGATCCCCTCCCCCTGCCGGGCCGCTCCGCCGGACATTGCCGAAGGCATCGACTTTCGGGGGCAGTCAGGCGACGAATTCGAGGACTGGCTGCGCAGCCAGCGATCCTACTGGCACGACCGGATCGAAGCGCTGCTTGCTCCTGAAGGCGCCGGCCCCCTGCCCGCTCCGGGTGCCGAGCACCCGGCCGAAGCCGCGGCGACTGTGCCCGCGATCCCCGCGCCGAAGCCGGAAACCTGGCGGCCGGTCGTCGGCCTGCTGCAACCCGTGATCCATTCCCGGTCGTTCCAGACGCTCTATTTCAGCGAGGCCGTCATCGACCGGATCGCCGCCGGCCTGCGCGACTATCTTGGCGCCACGTGCTACGACTACCGCGATCTCGCCAAGGACGGCGAGCCGGGCACCACGGCGACGCGCAACCCGGATCTGTTCCTCCGGTTGCGGGTCTACGAGGACTCCGGGCAGCTCTCATCGCGCGTCCTCGCCCTGAGGCAGAGCGCCCAGGAGTTGTTGTGGACCGTCGATTGCAGCACCGTTCCGGCCTCGGGCGCGAGCGTCGACGACGCGCATGTCCTCGGCCTGCTCGGACAGACCATCGACCGGGTCGCGGCGACGCTGGCGTGCCGGTCGCGGCCGTCGGCGGATACGCCTTTGAGCCCGTTCCACGCGCTCACCGCCATGTTCCAGCTGGACCATTCCTCCCTCGGTGCGCTCAGGACGAAGCTGCAGGACAGTCTGGAGGCAACGGGCGAGCCCGTCTACCGGGCATTGATGGCCTATCTCAACACCTTCTCGGTCGGTGAGCACTGGCACCCGTTCGACGCCGATCTGCGCGACGAGACCCGTGCGCTGCTGGCGGGGATCGTCGATACGGATTGTACCAGCGGGATCACCCTCGCATTGGCCGGACACGCCACCGGCTACGTCCTCCACGATCGCGACGGCGCGGATGACCTGCTCGACCGGGCCATCCGGCTGGGTCCGCATTCCGCGCTGTGCTGGGACCATCTGGCGCTGCACCGCCTCTATGGAGCCCAGTACGGCGCCGCTCACCGCGCGGCGGAGATTGCCCTGCGAATGGGTGCGGTCAGCCCCATCAGGTTCGCCCAGGAAACCACGCTCAGCATGATCTGCATGCTCGAAGGCAAGTTCGACATTGCCAGCGCGCTCGGCAAGCGAATCCTCTCTCGGCGGCCGAATTACGGCGCGGCACTGCGATACACCGCCGTCAGCCTCGCGCAGCTTGGTCGAACCGACGAAGCGCGGGACTGCATCGCGCGGATCCGCGACATGGACCCGGCCTTCTCGGCGGATTGGGTCGGCAGCAGCCGGATGGCGATCCGCGACGCCTCTGCGCGGGACATCCTGGTCCGCGGGCTGATCCGCGCCGGCGCCTGACGGAGTTGGGGAGGGAAACATGAACGCATTCAGCAGCATCCTGTCGGGAACTTGGCTGCTCGCCGTGGGCGAGACTTTCGAACTGGTGCCAAGGGGCGGTCCGGCCGCGCAGCCGCCCGCGGGCGGGACGGCACTTGGCGATATCAGCTTCGTCGATCTGCCCCCCGGCGGCGGCGGCGCCTGCTCGGTCCTCAACCGGAACCGAAACCGCAATCGCAACCGGAATCGCAACAGAAACCGCAATCGGACCGACCTGGGCGCGGATCTGCTGCTCCCCGAGGGCGGTCTGCCGGACATCCTGGTCCCCTGGCGCGAGATCGACAATCTGCACCGCCTGCGGTCCGAATGGATCGACCTGCCGGTTCCTTTGCCACCGCCCCCGGCCGAGCTGGTCCGCCTGACCTTCGGCCTCCTGGCCAAGCAGAAGCGGCTGCAGTTGCCGGAGGAAGCCGGCCGGCGGGCCGAGATCCTGCGCGAACGCGACCTCGAACTGTCGGGATATCTGCGGCCTCTCGGGATCGAGGACACCGCGGGCTACCCGCACACGATCACCCTGCTTCTGATCATCGCGCGGCTCTGCGAAGAGATCGGGATGCGCTACAAGGACCGCTATGACGCGCCGCGGCCCAGCATCGTCAACCCGCGGCTGCGGACGTTCATCGCCAACCCGCTCCACGCCTCCTATCCGTCGAACCATTCGTTCCAGTCCTACTCCATGGCATTCGTCTTTGCGCGGGTTGTCCCGGAACATCCCGGACTCGTCGATCTTTTCCTGAGCTGCCGGCGGATTGCGGAGAACCGGGAATGGGCCGGGGTGCACTATCCGACCGATACGGCCGCGGGACGCTTGCTGGCGCGGATGATGACACCCGTCTTCGAGGTGGTCCTCGAAGAACAGATGCTGCTGGCCCGATCGGAATGGACGTGAGGAGCGCAGACCATGCACGATGACCTCGACCTGCCGGATGATGGCCCGCGCGGCACCGGACATCACCGCGCCTACCACGCCCTGTGGCATCTTCAGAAAATCGGCGTGGTCGACGATCTGAAGACATTCACGTCTTCCGCCTGGGACGATGCGGATCAGCGGATCGAAGCGAAGGCCAAGCGCACCAGGGTCGCGATGATCGACACATCGGTGGCCTGCAAGCACCCGAATCTCAAGGATGCAATTGCGACCGATCTGGCGATCGATTTCTTCTCTCACCCGCTTGGCGTTCCGCTGCAACCCGCATCGGACGCCCTGAAGCAACTGATCCAGAACGGGACGCGCCCCCTGCCGGACTTTCTTCATAGCAAGGCCCGGCCGTTCTGGACCGATTTTCTGGAGCATCTCCAAAAGTGCCGCAAGGCAGCCCTGAACAACGAGCGGCCAAGGGTGCGCCCGGCGACGCGGTCTTCGTTCTCGGCGCACGGGACGGCGATGGCAGGTCTCATCGGCGCCCGCCCCCTCGCGCCAGACGTCGTCAAGATCGCCAAGCTGCGCCCGTTCGACGTGAGCACCGGCGGCGAAACCGATCCGGTGGATCCGGGCTTGCCCGTGGGCTTCGCCTATGCCGGCGTCGACCCCTTCTGCGAGATCGTGCCGATCTCGACGAATTTCGATCCGGAGCCGGAGCAGCTTATTATCGCCATGCTCCATGCCGTGCTGATCGGCGCCGAGGTGATCGTGCTGGCACGGGATTTCCCGGCGCCCAAGGGCCTCGCCCACTGCGTCGAGCCCGAGACGGCCGAGGCCTATAGCGCCGCCCTCGGCGTGGGTCTGTCCGAGGAAGAAATGGCCAACTGGGACTTGCTCGAAAGGATCGTCAAGGCGGTCTCGCTCCGCGTTCCGATCGTCTGCGCCTCGGGAAACGGCGCCGACGATTTCCTGCTCTATCCGGCCTCGCTGGCCGAGCCCGGCAACGGCATCATCGCGGTCGGCGCACGCACGGCGGCGGGGCAGCCGGCCAGCTACACCCCCAAAGCCGCCGTGACGGTCTATGCCCCCAGCGGAGATGGCGAGCGCCTGGACGCGGCCATGCAGCGCCTCGATACCGTGGACGCCGGATACCGCGCGGGCGACCAATCGCAATGCTATGTCGCGGATCTGCACAATTTTGGCGACGACCCCGTGGTCGATGCCGATCGCGCTGCGCGGTTTCCCAAAAGCAATGAACACACCTATTCCCCCCAGGATCTGATATCGACCGATGTTCCCGGGCGGGCGGGATACAATTCCAGTCCGTACACGCAGGTCTTCACGGGGCAGACGATGCTCGACTACCGCTCGGCCTTCTGCCGCTTCAGCGGCACGTCCGGCGCGGTTGCGGTGACGGCAGGCCTGATCTCGCTGGGAATTTCCGCCGGACGGATTTCAACCGGCCGCGACGGGGACGGGCTGGCTGTCAAGCGCATCCTGCGCGGCGACAGCAACTTATGCCACAATCCCCCGGCGGAACCTGCCGTGCATTGGCGCCACTTTCCTCCCAAGCCCTGAGTCCATTTCGAGATGCGCCAGCCCCGCCCGATCCCGGTCCGCACCCTTTCCGTCGGGCATCTCGTGGTCCTGGCCGGCGTCATCGGTGCGATCGCCTTCGCCGCTCGCGCGGATTTCATCGCGCTTGATTTCGATGGCGTCTCCCTCGGCGCCGTCGGCACGCTCCTCGCCGTCTTCGTCTTCGTTTCTCTCCTGATCGAGCGGGCCGTGGAGATGATCCTGGGATTCCGGTACGGTGCCGAGGAGATCGCGATCCTCACGCCCCTCCGGCAGGCCGCGACGCGCAACAGGACCCAGGCCGAGATGCTGGCCCGCGACCTCGATCTGCTGGTCAGCCCGCAGGACCGGATGACCCTGATCGACGATACGCTTCAGGCCGACGTGGTCGCGGCCCGGCGCAGCCTGTCGGCCATGGCCGGAGACACGCGCGTTCGTCTCGAGGACGTGCGGCGCCAGAAGAAACGGGTCGCCGCGGTCTGCTCCTGCATTCTGGGCGTCGGCGTCAGCCTGTCGGGCTTCCAGTTGCTGCACGGACTCTTCGCGTCGGAAACCGCCTGGGAAGCGCTCCCCAGATTGCAGTGCGAGATCTTTTATGCTGTCGACACCGTGGTCACGGCCGTCGTGCTGGCCGGCGGCGCCGACGGCATCCACCAGATCCTGCGCGCCACGCTCAAGCTGGGTGAAAACTCGCGGATGTCGATCCTCAAGGACGGGTGAACGGCCGCGCCGGCAAGGCGGTGGTGCAGACCGCGCCGGCCGCGAAAGTGTAAGCCGCGCTGTAAACCGGACCTCTCGCAGAGGCGCTAAGTAGTGGTCGGGGCGGCGAGATTCGAACTCACGACCTACGGTACCCAAAACCGTCGCGCTACCAGGCTGCGCTACGCCCCGCTGCGCGCGTCTCTAGCGTCAGCAGACCCTCAAGGGAAGGCCAAAACTCACTCGCAGGGCCACGCGGCGGCCTTGCCGAACGCGGGATGGTGGACCTGCGTTCCGGGCGCGATGCCGTAGGTCTCCGCCAGTCCACCGTTGATTTCCAGAACGGCGAGGATATCGGTTCCACCCGGGATCGGCGTGTCGTCGAGAGGCACCGCCTGCTCGTGCACGCTGCGCACCACGCCGTCCGCCCCGATGAACACCATATCGAGCGGGATCAGCGTGTTGTGCATCCAGAACGCGACGCGCTGAGGCGTGTCGTAGACGAAGAGCATCCCGGCGCCGCGCGCGAGCTTCTCGCGAAACATCAGGCCGCGCGAACGTTCCGCCGCATCGTCGGCAATCTCGACCTTGAACGCCGCCTGGCCCCAGTCGCCGCGCAACTCGACGCGGTCCTCGACGCATGCCGACAGGGCCGGTCCCGCCGCGCTGATCGCCAGCAGCGCGGAAAGCGCCGCGAGGACAGGACGCGACACCGCCCTAGACCTTGTGATCGATCGCGTGCTCCCAGGCACTGACCGTGACTGCCATCAGGCCGCGCCGCCCCTCGACCACGCGCACGCACACGGCCTCGCCCGGTTGAAGGTCGGCAAGCCCCGACCGCCGCAAGACCTCGATATGGATGAAGATGTCGCCCGGGCGCCCGAACGCGTTGGCAAATCCGAACCCCTTGGCCTTGTCGAACCACTTCACCCGGGCCGGCTCCAGCGGACCGGCGGAGGATTCGTCGATGGCTTCCACCGCGAAGGCGTGATGATGCTCGTCCTCGGTCAGAACCGGCGGGTCGATGCGCAAGACCTCGACCGCCTGGCGGCCGCGCGGCGTATCATGCACCGCGACCTCTATGATCGCCCCGTCCGCCACCGAACTCTGGCCGAAATTGCGCAACACGTTGGCATGGAGGAGGATGTCCGATCCTCCGCCATCGGCCACGACGAAGCCGAACCCCTTTGCGGGGTCGAACCACTTCACCTGGCCGTGGATGATCTCAGTTTCTTCGGAAGTCATGGCTGTATCGCTTAATGAACGTATGTTGCGCCGAAGGGTGAGTAAACCTGGGAGTCCTTCCGTCAAACCGACCTCCCGTTCCGGCCGGTGCCTGACGCCCCCCTGTCCGGGGCGGGGATCAGGGCCACAATCGAACCACCGACCAAGGTGCCTGGGGGCCGGACCGCGTCCAGCGGAACCGGTCGTGCAGGCGAAATTCTCCGGCCGACCAGAATTCGATCTCGGCCGGTGTCAGGCGGAAGCCGCCCCAGTGCTCCGGGCGCGGAGGCTCGGAGCCGAGCTCGGCCGAGAGGCGTTCGACCTCCTCCGCCAGCAGCGCGCGGCTTTCCAGAACCCGGGATTGCTGGGATGCCCAGGCACCGATGCGGCTTTCCAGCGGACGGCCGCGGAAATAGGCGTCGGATTGCGCCGCAGAGGCCCGGGCGACCGTTCCGCGTACGCGGATCTGACGGGCCAGCGACTTCCAGTGGATCACGAAGGCGGCCTTGCCGGCCCCCTCCAGTTCTTGTGATTTGGCACTGCGGTAATTCGTGTAGAATACGAACGCGTCATCCTCGAAGCCACGGATGAGCACGACGCGGACATTCGGCATGCCATTTTCGTCGACGCTGGCCAGCGCTGCAGCATCCGGATCGCTCGGTTCGGCGGCCCGCGCATCTTCCAGCCAGCGCCGGGCGATGACGAAAGGATCGCTCCCCTCGAAAATCCCGCTACGCTCGTTCACTGGTCCCCTCCCCCCACTCGCACATCACCCCACCGGAAGCCTCGTACACAAAAAGCCCCACGTACAACCATAAGGCTTCATTGCGGCGCGTACCGCCTTGAAGAACCGCCATCAATCGCCTAAACGGCGGCAATCTTATCGTGCGCGGGGAATGCAGAATGTCAACAAGTCTCATGCGCGGCAAGCGTGGCCTGATCATGGGACTTGCCAACGACAAGTCCATCGCTTGGGGAATTGCCAAGACCTGTGCCGATCACGGGGCGGAGCTGGCCTTCTCCTACCAGGGCGGTCCGCTGAAGAAGCGGGTCGAGCCCCTGACCGCGCAACTGGGTTCAAGCCTGCTGATCGAATGCGACGTGACCGAGCCCGGCTCGCTCGACCGGTTGTTCGCCGAACTCGGCGAAACCTGGGGCCGGCTCGACTTCGTGGTCCATGCCATCGCCTTCTCCGACAAGAACGAGCTGCGCGGCCGCTACGTCGACACGACGCCGGAGAATTTCCGAACCTCCATGGACATTTCGGTCTATTCCTTCACCGCCGTGTGCCAGCGCGCGGCTGCGCTGATGACCGAAGGCGGATCCTGCGTGACGCTGACCTATTACGGCGCCGAGAAGGTCATGCCGCATTACAACATGATGGGTGTGGCCAAGGCGGCGCTGGAGGCGTCGGTCCGCTACCTGGCCGAGGACCTGGGCAAGGACGGGGTGCGCGTGAACGGCATCAGCGCAGGCCCGATCAAGACCCTGGCCGCGTCAGGGATCGGAGATTTCCGCTACATCATGAAGTGGAACGAACTCAATTCGCCCCTGCGCCGCAATGTCACGCAGGAAGAGGTTGGCAAGGCCGCGCTTTATCTTCTGTCCGATCTCGGTTCCGGCACGACGGGCGAGATTCTGCACGTGGATGCAGGCTATCACGTGGTGGGCATGAAGGCGGTGGACGCGCCGGACATTTCCAAGACATGACCTTGGCCGCCTTCGTTTCGGTGGCGCTGATCCATCTTCTGGCGGCAATTTCTCCGGGACCGTCCTTCGTCGTGTCCGTGCGGACGGCCGTGACCCAGGGGTTCCGGCCCGCCGCGGGGCTCGCGCTCGGGCTGGGGATCGGTGCGGCGGTCTGGGCGACCGGCGCACTGGCCGGACTCGCACTGCTCTTCAAGGTCGCGCCTCCGGCGCTCGTGGCGCTGAAGCTTGCCGGGGCGGCGTTCCTTGTCTGGCTCGCCATCACCATGTGGCGCCATGCCGACCGGCCGCTTCCCGTGGCAGCGGCCGCTGCCCCACCGGGCCTGGCCCGGGCCATCCGCCTCGGCCTTGCCACGCAACTCGCCAACCCGAAGCCCGCGGTTTTCTTCGGCGCCGTCTTCATCGGACTGGTGCCGCCGGATACGCCTCTTGCGCTGCGGATCGCGCTTCTCGCGGTCATTTTCGTGGACGAGACGCTCTGGTACGTGCTGGTGGCACGTATGTTCTCGTCGCGGCAGGCACAGGTCGTCTATGGGCGCCTCAAGCGCGGGATCGACCGGGTCTTCGGCGGGCTCATGCTCGCCCTCGCTGTCAAGATGGCGGTGAGCTGAGCGCTCCGCCGGCCGCGACGCCGGCCCGGCGGCGGCGGATTTCACGCTCAAGCCCCTCTCGGCCGCGCGCCATCGCCCAGCGATGGTTCGCGGAATAGACCGGCCACAGCAGCGGGGCCATGACCTTCAGCGCCGGCTTCTCCACGTCCACTCGCCAGTCGTAGCGGATATCCGCGATCTCGCCGTCCTGGGCCAGCCGGCACCGCCCTTCGCCGGTCAGATCGCCGCTGGCGGCGATCGTCCATCCGCGGGGCGGGTCGGCTGCGATCACCGTGGCCTCCCAGCGCAGTGTGTAGGGAAGCCAGCCGCGGCTGAGGAACCGCACCTGCCGCCCCAGCCCGGCGTCGTCTCCAGGAGCAACCTCCTCGGCCTCCAGATAGACCTGCCCCCACCAGCGCGGCAGCGCCGCCACATCCCTGAGGATCGCGCTGACCTCCTCGATGCTGCCCGCCAACCGCCAGTGCGACGTCAGGAGCCGTGCGGTCCGTTCAGCCATTCCCTTCCCCTTCCCGGGTCCGATTTCCAGTCTACGCCTGCGTCGGCATTCACGAAACCGCCGGTTCCCTTCGCCGGCGGCTGCGCTATAGATGCGCGGCAAACGGAGAAGCGCGATGACCGACAGACTGCCGCACGAAAAGGGCTTCCATGTCAGCTGGGACCAGATTCACCGCGACGCGCGGGCGCTGGCCTGGCGGCTCGACGGGCACGGCCCCGAGAACGGCGGCTGGCGGGCCATCGTCGCCATCACCCGCGGCGGCATGGCGCCGGCGATGATCGTGGCCCGCGAACTCGACATCCGCACCGTCGACACGATCTCGGTCAAGTCGTACGACAACCAGACGCAATCCTCGGCTGCGATCCTGAAGGCGCCTGACGCCGCGCTGATGCGGGATGGCAGCGGCGTTCTGGTGATCGACGACCTGGTCGACACCGGCAAGACCCTGGCCCTGGTGCGCGAGATGTTCCCCAAGGCGCATTTCGCCACCGTCTACGCCAAGCCGAAGGGCCGAGCCATGGTCGACACCTATATCACCGAGGTCAGCCAGGACACCTGGATCTTCTTCCCCTGGGACATGGCGCTGCAATACGTCCAGCCCTACCGGGGCACCTGAGCCCGTCAGACCCGGTTGCCCTGCCCGGGCAAAGCCCATAGATCACCGCAACATCTCGAACCGGAAGGCAGGCGCACATGGCAGGCAAGGGCAAGCACGTCATCTACTGGATACTTCTGGTGGTGCTGGTGGCAGGCCTCGGGGGCTTCGGCGTGCGGAACTTCGGCGGCTCTGTCCGCAACGTGGCGACGGTGGGCCAGACCGAGATCGACGTCCCGACCTATGCGCGGGCGTTGCAAGCGGAAATGCAGGCCCAGAGCCAGGCGAGCGGCAAGCCCATGACAGGCGCCGAAGCCCAGGCAGCCGGGGTCGACCGTCAGGTGCTGCAGACGCTGCTCGGCCAGGCCTCGCTTGACGAGGCCGCGCGGATGGCCGGTCTTTCGGTCGGCGACGACGCGGTGCGCGAGCAGATCGTGGCGATCCCGGCCTTCCAGGGTGCGGACGGCAAGTTCGACCGCTCGGCCTATGAGATGGCGCTGCAGCGCAACGGGCTCAGCACGGCGGAATTCGAACATCAGGTGCGGACCGAACTGGCCCGCAACATTCTGCAGGCGGCACTGGTTTCCGGGCTTGCCCCGCAGCCCTCTTACGGCGACGCGGTGCTGAAATACCTCGGCGAGAAGGCCGCGATCACCTATGCCCCGGTCGATGCCGCTGCGCTGGACGCGCCGGTGCCGGCACCGACCGAGGACGAGATCAAGGCCTTCTACGACGCCAATCCGGATCTCTTCCGGCTGCCCGAGCGCAAGGCGATCACCTATGTCTGGCTGACGCCCGAGATGGTCGCGAGCCAGGTTCCGGTGGACGACGCCGCACTGCACGCCGCCTATGACGCCCGCCGGGACGAGTTCGTGCGGCCGCCGCGCCGGATGGTCGACCGCCTCGGCTTTGCCGACGACGCCGCAGCCGAAGCCGCCAAGTCCGCCATCGATTCCGGGCAGACCACGTTCGACCAGCTCCTCGCCGACCGGAAGCTGTCCGAGGAGGACGTCGATCTGGGCATGGTCGAGCAATCCGACCTGGGTGATGCCGGCCCGGCGGTCTTCGCGCTGGACGATACCGGGGTTGTCGGTCCGCTGCCCTCTCCGGTCGGTCCGGCGCTGTTCCGGGTCAACGCAATCCTGACGGCACAGGAAACTCCGTTCGAGGAGGCGCGCGCGACCCTTGCCGAGGATCTGCAGCAGGAAGGCGCCCGCGACCTTCTGGACGGTCAGCGTGAAAAATTGAACGATCTTCTCGCCGGCGGCGCGACGCTTGAGGATCTGGCCGACAAGACGGACATGCAGCTCGGCCAGATCACCTGGACGGGAAGCGAGGACCAGGGCATCGCCGCCTACGAGGGCTTCCGCACCGCCGCTGAGACGGTGACCGAGGACGACTATCCCGAGATCCATTCGCTGGAAGACGGCGCGCTCTATGCCATACGGCTCGACAGCGTGACCCCACCCGAAGTCCCGCCCCTTGCCGACGTCCATGACAAGGCCGCCGAACTCGCACAAGCCAAGGCGACGCACGACGCGCTTGTCGCGAAGGCCACGGCGCTGGCGGCACAGGTCTCGGACGGCGGCGACCTCGCCGCGCTCGGGCTCACGCCGAAGAGCCTGACCGGCCTGACGCGCCGCGGGGTCATCGCCGAACTTCCGCCCGGGGCGATCGACACTGTCTTCAAGCTTGAACCCGGCAAGGCAGATGTGATCGCAGGCGCCGACGACGCTTATGTCGTACGGCTCGACAGCGTGACGCCGCCCGATCCCGCAGCCCCGGAATCCCAGGCGCTGCGTACGGCGGTGGACAACCAGGCGGCCCAGGGCATCGCGTCGGACCTGCTCACCGCGCTCGCCCAGTCGATCGAGGCGAAGGAAGGGTTCACCATCAATCAGGCCGCGGTCAACGCGGTGCACAGCCGGCTGCCATGAACCTGACCCCGGATTTCGACAGCTTCGCACGCAGCTACGACGCGGGCGGCAACCAGGTGGTCTATACCCGGCTCGCCGCCGATCTCGACACGCCGGTTTCGCTGATGCTGAAGCTCGGCGAGGCGCGACCCGACACGTTCATGCTGGAATCGGTCACCGGCGGCGAGGTGCGCGGGCGCTATTCGATCGTCGGCATGAAGCCGGACCTGATCTGGGAATGCCGGGGCACGCAGGCGCGGCTGAACCGGACCGCCCGCTTCGACCGCGATGCCTTCGTGGACGATCCCCGGCCGCCGCTCGACTCGCTTCGCGCGCTGATCGCCGAAAGCCGGATCGCGATGCCCGACGATCTGCCCGCGGCGGCGGCGGGGCTGTTCGGCTATCTCGGCTACGACATGATCCGGCTGGTGGAGCGGCTGCCGGATGTGAACCCCGACCCGATCGGGCTGCCCGACGCGGTGCTGATGCGCCCGTCGGTCGTCGCGGTGCTCGACGGGGTCAAGGGCGAGGTCACGGTGATCGCGCCGGTCTGGCAGAGCGACGGGCAATCGGCCCGCGCCGCCTATGCGCAGGCCGCGGAACGCGTGATGGATGCGGTCCGCGATCTCGAACGGGTGCCCGCCGGCGAGGGCCGTGCTCTCGGCGAAGCGCGGGAGCCGGGCGAGCCGATCTCGAACTTCACCAAGCAGGGCTACATGGAAGCTGTGGAGCGGGCGAAGGACTATATCCGCGCCGGCGACATCTTTCAGGTCGTCCCGTCGCAGCGCTGGGCCCAGCCGTTCCAGCTGCCGCCCTTCGCGCTCTACCGCTCGCTGCGCCGGACCAACCCGTCGCCTTTCATGTTCTTCTTCAATTTCGGCGGGTTCCAGGTCATCGGTGCCAGCCCGGAAATCCTCGTCCGCGTGTTCGGCCGGCAGGTCACGATCCGCCCGATTGCCGGGACCCGCCCCCGCGGCGCCACGCCCGAAGAGGACAAGGCGCTGGAAGCCGAGCTGCTCGCCGACCCGAAGGAGCGGGCCGAGCATCTGATGCTGCTCGATCTCGGTCGGAACGATACCGGGCGCGTGTCGAAGATCGGCACCGTGCACCCCACCGAGCAGTTCGTGATCGAGCGCTACAGCCACGTCATGCATATCGTGTCGAACGTGGTGGGCGAGTTGTCGGACGACCACGACGCGCTGTCCGCGCTGCTGGCCGGTCTGCCCGCCGGCACCGTCTCGGGCGCGCCGAAGGTGCGCGCGATGGAGATCATCGACGAGCTGGAGCCGGAAAAGCGCGGCGTCTATGGCGGCGGCGTGGGGTATTTCGCGGCCAACGGCGACATGGACATGTGCATCGCGCTGCGCACCGCAGTGCTGAAGGATGCAACGCTCTACATCCAGGCCGGCGGCGGCGTGGTCTATGACAGCGACCCCGAGGCGGAATGGCAGGAATCGGTGAACAAGGCGCGCGCGATCCGGGCCGCCGCGGCCGACGCCGCGCGGTTCTCGACCGGCAATCAGTGAAGCGCGGACACCGGTACGGGCTCGGGCGCGCCGTTCCCTTCCGCGGCAAGCCAGTCTGAAACGCCGGCCAGCAAGGCCGGATCATCGGCGAGGATCACCGCCACGGCACCGTCCCGTCGCGCGCGCTCCTGCGCGGCGGCGAGCCGCGGGCCGAGATCCGGCGTGGCGCTCTCGATCCGGTCATAGGCGAGCCACGCCGACAGGCCTGCGTCGCGGGCCGCCAGGAACGGTCCCGGATCGCCCCGGTCGGGAAACAGGATCGGCGCGCCGGGTGCCCCCATGTCGCGCCAGCCATCCCCAAGGGCCAGCAGCGTCTCGACGCCCGCGGGTCCGTTGTCGTCTTCCGACGCGACGGTCCGCACCCAGCCCGGCACGGCAGCGCCATCCGGACGCGTGGTCACGACGACAAAGGCAATGCGTGCCCGGCGCGGCGCCTCTTCTGTCACCGCCACCGACCCGCTGGTCATCTCGTCCTCCGGCCGAAAATTCTCATCATCGGCCGGTGCGATAACGATGACGCCTGCACGCTCGTCGGGCGTCGCATCCGCGGGACTTTCGCCGGGCTCCAACGGCATTCTGGCAGCCTCCGCCGCTACCGCAGCGCTGCCATCCGGGCCCGGAGCGCCCGGATCCTGATCCGACGCCGGCGGTTGCGAGGCAGGCTCCGACGCTGCCACACGCCGGTCGTCAGGCTTCGCCGCGATCTCCGGATCCGCTGCCGGTGCGGCATTTGCAGCGCCCGAAGAACGGGACGGCACCGGTGCCAGCGTGACTTGCGGCCCGCGCGGCGCAGTCACATGAGGAATCTGCGCGGCTTCCGCCGTGCCCGGGGCTGCGTCAGCCGAATGCGGTGCGACTGGCAAATGCGGACCGACAGGGGCTGCCGGCATGGCGTCGAGCCCGGTCGGCGCCGTCGCGACGACGTGGGCTTCGATCGGATCGGGCGGCGGCTCCCGCCAGCGGTCAATCGCCAGTGCCGCGAGGACCAGCACCAGTCCGCCGACGACAAGGCCCCAGAACGACCCAGCCAATAGACCCCGTATCACGCCCGCTTCCCGGCCTTTACCGGCCGCTCCTTGCCTGCCCGCCGCCCTTGCTAGCTGCTTCGCCGGGCCTTGACCACCCGCGTCAGACCTGAGCACATGCGGACCTGCCGGGACCATACCGGACGCGGACGGAACGGGGCCAGCCGATGCTGCTGCTGATCGACAATTATGACAGTTTCACCTACAACCTCGTCCATTATCTGGGCGAGCTTGGCTGGCCTGTCACGGTCGAGCGCAACGATGCGATCCCGGTCGAGGCCGCGCTTGCAATGAACCCCGCGGCCATCGTCCTCTCGCCCGGTCCGTGCGATCCGGACAAGGCGGGCATCTGCCTTGACCTGACCCGCGCCGCGGCGGAGGCGCGCATCCCGCTGCTGGGCGTCTGCCTGGGCCATCAGACCATCGGCCAGGCCTTCGGCGGCAAGGTCGTGCGATGCCACGAGATCGTCCATGGCAAGCTCGGCCTGATGCACCACAAGGGCCAGGGCCTGTTCGCAGGATTGCCCTCGCCGATCCACGCCACCCGCTATCATTCGCTGGTCGTGGACCGCGACACCCTGCCGGACTGTCTGGAGACGACAGCGTGGCTCGAGGACGGCACCATCATGGGCCTCCGGCACCGCGACCTGCCGATCGAAGGGGTGCAGTTCCATCCCGAAAGCATCGCCTCAGAACACGGCCATGCCATGCTGAGGAACTTTCTCGAACAGGCGCGGGTCCCGGCATGAGCGATGACCTGCGCCCCCTCATCGGGACCGCCGCCGACCGTCCGCTAAGCACCGAAGAGGCCGAGGCCGCGTTCGGCATCCTGTTCGAGGGCGCCGCGACGCCGAGCCAGATCGGTGGTTTCCTGATGGCTCTCAGGACTCGCGGCGAAACCGTCGACGAGATCGCCGCGGCCGCCGCCGTCATGCGTGCGAAATGCAGCAAGATCCGCGCCCCCGAAGGTGCCATGGACATCGTCGGGACCGGCGGCGACGGCAAGGGTACGCTGAACATCTCGACCGCCACCGCCTTCGTTGTCGCGGGCGCGGGCGTGCCGGTGGCCAAGCACGGCAACCGCAACCTGAGCTCCAAGTCCGGCTCGGCCGATGCGCTGACCGAGCTCGGCATTGCCGTCATGGTCGGCCCCGACGTGGCGCAGAAGGCGCTCGATAGCGCCGGCATCTGCTTCATGATGGCGCCGATGCACCACCCGGCGATGAAGCATGTGGGGCCGTCGCGGGCCGAACTGGGAACGCGCACCATCTTCAATGTGCTCGGGCCGCTGACCAATCCAGCGGGCGTCAGGCGGCAGCTTACCGGCGCGTTCAGTCCTGCCCTGCTGCGTCCGCTGGCCGAGACGCTGGGGCGGCTCGGCTCCGAACGCGCCTGGCTGGTACACGGCTCGGACGGCACGGACGAGATCGCGATCTCGGGTCCGACGCTTGTGGCCAGACTGGAAGACGGCAGCGTGAGCGAGCACGAGATCCATCCCGACGATGCCGGGCTTCCGGTCCATCCCTTCGATGCCATCCTCGGTGGCACGCCAGCCGAAAACGGGGCTGCGCTGAAGGCGCTGCTCGACGGGGCGACGGGCGCCTACCGCGATGCGGTGTCGTTCAATGCAGCGGCAGCCTTGGTGATCGCCGGCGTTGCGGATACCCTCAAGGAGGGAGTCGAAATGGCCCGCGCGAGCCTCGACAGCGGTCAGGCGCGCGCCAAGGCCGAGGCGCTGGCGCGCATCACCAAGGAGGCCGCGCAATGAGCGAGACCATTCTGGACCGGATCAGGACCTACAAGCTCGAAGAGGTGGCGCAGCGCCGCCTGGAGGTGCCGATGCTGGAGGTCGAGGCGAAGGCGCGCGCGGCGGGCAAGATCCGCCGGTTCGCCCACGCCCTGCGCCATGCCCAGGTCACCGGCTACGGCCTGATCGCCGAGATCAAGAAGGCAAGCCCGTCCAAAGGTCTGATCCGGGCCGACTTCGATCCGCCCGCGCTGGCGCGGGCCTACGAGGCCGGCGGCGCCACCTGCCTGTCGGTGCTGACCGACACACCGTCCTTTCAGGGCGCCGATGCGTTCCTGACCGCGGCGCGGTCAGCCTGCGCGCTGCCGGTTCTCCGCAAGGACTTCATGTACGATCCCTACCAGGTGGCCGATGCGCGGGCACTGGGGGCGGACTGCATCCTGATCATCATGGCCAGCGTCAGCGACGCGCAGGCGGCCGAGCTGGAATCCGCGGCGCGCGGCTGGGACATGGACGTGCTGATCGAGATCCACAATGAGGCCGAACTGGAGCGTGCGCTCGAGTTGAAATCGCCGCTGATCGGCATCAACAATCGCGATCTCCATACGTTCGAAACGCGGCTCGACACCACGCGGCGGCTTGCCCCGAGGGTTCCCGGCGGGCGCATCGTGGTCGCGGAATCGGGTCTCTCGACGCCGGCCGATCTCGCCGACATGGCGCGGAACGGGGTCCGGTCGTTCCTGATCGGTGAAAGCCTGATGCGCCAGGACGACGTGGCGGCAGCAACCCGGACCCTGCTGGCCGATCCGGTGCTGCACAGCACGGTGTGACGGCGGATCTCGGTGAGCGGACTCAGCCATTTCGACGCCGAGGGCCACGCCCATATGGTGGACGTGACCGGCAAGCCGGTCACGGCGCGGCAGGCGATCGCGTCCGGGCACGTGAAGATGGCTCCAGAAACCCTTGCGATCATTGTCGAGGGCCGCGCTGACAAGGGGGATGTGCTGGGCGTGGCGCGGCTTGCGGGCATCATGGCCGCCAAGCGCACCGCCGAGTTGATCCCGCTTTGCCATCCCCTGCCGCTGACCAAGGTATCGGTGGACCTGGCCCCGGATCCGGCGCTCCCCGGCATCCGGATCTCCACAACCGTGCGCACGACGAGTCGGACCGGGGTCGAGATGGAGGCGCTGACCGCGGTCTCGGTGGCGGCGCTGACGCTCTACGACATGGTCAAGGCGGTCGAGAAGGGCATGGTCATCGGCGAGATCCGTCTTGAGATGAAGGAGGGCGGAAAGTCCGGCCGGTACGAGGCCGGCGCATGACTGCGGGCAGGCGCGCCGGATGATCTCGGTCGCCGAGGCGCTGTCCCGCATCTTCGCCCTGCTCGCGCCGCTGCCGGCCGAAACGGTGGCTTTGTCCGCCGCCGATGGCCGGGTCCTGGCCGTGGACGCCGTGGCGCGGCGCGCGCAGCCGCCTTTCGACGGCTCGGCGATGGACGGCTACGCGGTGCGAAGCGGCGACATCCATCCCGGTGCGCAACTCAGGATCATCGGCGAATCCGCCGCCGGACACGGCTTTTCCGGCTCCATTCGCTCCGGCGAGGCCGCCCGGATCTTCACCGGCGCGCCGCTCCCAGCGGGTGCCGATCGGGTGGTGATGCAGGAAGACGTGCGGGCGGAGGGATCCGCGTTGACCGTCGGTCCCGCGCCGGAGCCCGGTCCCTTCGTGATGCGTCGCGGCAGCGATTTCGCCGAGGGCGATCGGCTGGCTGCGCCGCGGCGGCTGACACCGGCGGATCTGACCCTTCTCGCCTCGATGAACCTGGCCGAGGTCCGGGTGGCGCGGCGCCCGGTGGTGGCAATCCTGGCGACCGGGGACGAACTGGTGATGCCCGGAGAGACGCCGGGAGCCGATCAGATCGTTGCGTCGAACGGGTTCGGCCTTGCCGCGCTCGCTGCCCGCGCCGGGGCGGTTCCGCGTCTGCTGCCGATCGCCCGCGACCGCATCGAGTCCCTGTCGTCGGCCTTCGCGCTGGCCCGCGGGGCCGATTTGATCGTCACGACCGGCGGCGCGTCGGTGGGCGACCACGACCTTCTGGGACACGCCGCACAGGAGCTTGGTCTGTCGCTCGATTTCCACAAGGTGGCGATGCGGCCCGGAAAACCGCTGATGGCCGGGCGGGTCGGCGGGATCCCGATGATCGGTCTGCCCGGGCACCCTGTCTCCTCGATGGTCTGCGGCATCATCTTCATGTGCCCTGCGCTCGCCGTGCTCGCGGGTCTGCCGCCGGCTCCGGCGCCGCGGCGGACCGCGATCCTCGGTGCTCCGCTCGAGCCCAACGGGCCGCGGGAGCATTACATGCGGGCCGAGGAACATGCCGGAATTGTAAGGGCCTTCGACCGGCAGGCCAGCAGCCTGCAAAGCGTCCTGTCCGCGGCCAATGCGCTGCTGGTTCGCCCACCGCACGACCCAGGCCGGAGCGCGGGCGAGACCGTCGAAATCGTGCCGTTGTGACACCGCGAGTTGACACAAACCAAGAACATCGCTAGAACTTTGGTAAAACAAGCCCTTGCAGGCGGATGTGCAGCCAGCGGCATGGCCAAGGCGGCGTTCCTTGCGGAATCCGGGCGATCCAAGGCGGAACCAGGCGGATGCTGACCAAGAAACAGCTCGATCTTCTCGAATTCATTCACGTGCGCATGCAGCGCGACGGCGTGCCGCCCTCGTTCGACGAGATGAAGGAGGCGCTGGACCTGCGGTCGAAATCGGGCATTCACCGACTCATCACCGCGCTTGAGGAGCGCGGCTTCATCCGCCGTCTGGCCCACAAGGCGCGGGCTATCGAGATCACCCGTCTACCGGAGGCGCTGGAAACGCGCGGCTTCCATCCGCGGGTCATCGAAGGCGACCTGCCCGATTCGGCGCCGCCGGCCAATTCCATCGAGGTCGACGACCGGGGCGGGCTCTCAGTACCCTTGATGGGGCGGATCGCGGCAGGCGGGCCGATCAGTGCCGTTGCCGATGTCCGCCACAACATCATGGTGCCGCCTCAGATGGTACGCGGCTCGGGTCGGCATTACGCGCTCGAGGTGCGGGGCGATTCGATGATCAATGCCGGGATCAATGACGGCGACGTGGTTGTGATCCGCGAGGGTGCGAATGCCGATAACGGCGAGATCGTCGTCGCCGCCTTCCATGACCAGAGCGAATACAGCGTGACCCTGAAGCGGTTTCGCCGCCGCGGCAGTTCGATTGCGCTGGAGGCCGCCAATCCGGATTACGAGACCCGTGTCCTGCCCGCCGACCAGGTGGAGATCCAGGGTAAGCTGGTTGGGCTGATCCGCACCTACTGACGCGCAGCCAGCACCTGCGCGGGCGCGCCGTTCACCGGGTTCAGTGCCGCGCGAAGCTGCGCCTCGATCCTGTCCGCGCCCTCCGGGCGGTGCCTGCCGGTGCGAAGATCCGAGGCGTTCCAGAGCCTGCGCCCGGCCGTTTCCGCCGCGCTGCGCACGCGCACGGTCGTCCCGTCACGGCTGAGGGCAATCGTTCCGGTCTGTTCTAGGGCATCGGGGCCGAGAACCAGGCACGGCCCCACGGCATCGACCGCACGATTGACCACCACAACCGCCGCCGACGCGCAGGCTCGCGCCAGGTCGGACGGATCGGGACTGAACAGCGCACTGACCCGCACTTGCCCCAGATCCGCGGTCAGCGCGCCATCCTCCATCATCGCCGCACCGCGGGCCGAGGCCGCATCCCGGTCGCGCGACCTGCCGTCATTCTCCAGCCAGCTCTGCGCGATGAAGCCGTGCCCACGCGCGCGACTGAGCGCCCTGCCCTCCGGCGTCATCACCCCGACCAGCGCGCCGTTTCCGGCAATCAGGACTTCCGGCCGTTCCGCGCCGGCCCAGAGCACAGATGCCAGCCCTGCCGCGGCCAGCCCTGCAAACCGCAACCGTCCCCGCCACAGCATCAGCCAGATCAGCCCCAGAGACAGAAGCGGCAGGACCGCCGGTGGCGGCTGCTTGACATAACGGACCGCCCCATCCAGCGCCGAGACATGATGGGCGACGAAAAGAACTCCCTCGATGCCCCAGCCCATCGGCACCAGTCCCAGCCCTGCCAGTCCGAACGGCGCGAGACAGGCCGCGAAGACCGCGGCGGGCATCACAAGACTGCCCACCAGCGGGACCGCGACCAGGTTGGCGATCAGCCCGTAACTGGCGCTCTGGTTGAAATGCGCCGCGGCGAAGGGCGCGGTCGCAAGCCCCGCGACGGCGGAGGACACCACGAGGGTGAAGACCCCGTTGAGCCAGCGCGGCAGCCAGTCCGGGCGGTGTTCGCGCAGCCCCGCGAAGACCCAGACCAGTGCCACGGTGGCCGCAAAGGACATCTGGAAACCGGGGCCCATCAGCGCCTCGGGCATCCAGGCCAGCACGATCAGCGCCGCCAGCGCCACAGCGCGGAGGGTCAGTGCCCTGAGGTCGAGCAGGACGGCAACCAGCATCACCGCGACCATGACGAAGGCGCGCTGCGTCGGGACGTTTCCGCCCGACAATGCCAGGTATCCCGCCGCTGCCGCGAGGGCCACGATGGCGGCGAGTTTCTTCGTCGGCAGCCGCAATGCCAGCGGCGGCACCAGCGCGAAGGCGCTGCGCAGCGTCATGAAGACGAAGCCGGTGACAAGCGCCATGTGCAGCCCCGAGATCGACAGGATATGCGCAAGGTTCGAATTGCGCATCGCATCGAGCGTCTCGCGCGAGAGGCCCGAGACGTCGCCCGTCATCACCGCTGCGGCAAAGGCACCGGTCTGGCCGGGCAGGATCCGCTGCACCTCGGCCGCCACCCGCATGCGGAAGCGGTTGAGTGCAGCCACGGGTTCGCCCGGCGCCGGCGGCGCCAGCGCCAGTGCGGGTGTGCGGGTATAGCCGACGGCACCGATGCCGCTGAACCAGGCGAGGCGCTGAAAATCGAATCCGTACGGTTCCACCGGCCCGCCCGGCGGGCCGAGATGTCCGGTCATCATCACGATCTCGCCCGGAAGCGGGTCGAGAAAGCCCTGCTCACCATGAAGCGACACCCGGACCCGGTCAGGCGTCCTGTCCGGATCGACCCGAAGCAGGACCACGCGGTCGAGCGTCAGCCGCAGCGCGTCGCTGATCGAGCGGTCGACCTCGATCACCCGTCCCTCGACCGGGCCGTAATAGCGGAAATCAAGCACCGGTGCGGCAACCAGATGAGTGCGCAGGGCGCCGCCGAGGAAACCGGCCGCGACCAGCGCCGCGGCGGCAAGAAGCGGCGCAGCGGTTTCGCCCGCGCGGCGGCCCAGAAAGATCAGGGCCACGAGGCTCCCGGCGGCAACGCCCAGGATCCCTGCCCCGGGTTCGTCCGCAAGTCCGAAGAATGCGCCGATCCCGAGGCCGAAGAACACAGGCGCCCAGACAAAGAGATGGCCGCGCTGGTTTGCGATGGCACCGGCGACCGTCGCGCCGCACCGCTCCCGGATCCCCGCGACACGTCTCCAAGCGTTCCCGAACATGCCCGCCCGGAAGCGCGCCATGGCGCCTGGCCTCCTTTTCACGCCCGGCGCCATGCATCCGCAATCTTGGTTGCCAAGTGCTTAACTTGCGCCCCGGACGCCCGGCTTTACCCCCGTCGCCCCAGCGACTATGCGGAAGCGGCAACCAGCCAGAGCCCGTACCATGCCCCACTCCCCGACCCCGGTCGTTACCCGCTTTGCCCCGTCGCCCACGGGGTTCCTGCATATCGGAGGCGCGCGGACGGCGCTCTTCAACTGGCTCTATGCCCGCGGACGGGGCGGCAGGTTCCTGCTCAGGATCGAGGACACCGACCGGGCGCGCTCCACTCCGGAGGCGACGCAGGCAATCCTCGACGGGCTTGCCTGGCTCCGGCTCGACCATGACGGCGACGTGATCAGCCAGTTCGACCGCGCCCCCCGCCATGCCGAGGTCGCCCGCCAGATGCTGGATGCGGGCAGCGCCTACAAGTGCTTTTCAACCCAGGACGAGATCGCCGCCTTTCGCGACAGCGCGCGAGCCGAGGGACGATCGACCCTGTTCCGCTCGCCCTGGCGCGATGCCGATCCGGCCACGCATCCCGACCTGCCCTTCGTGATCCGCCTCCGCGCGCCGCTCGACGGCGAGACCCTGGTCGAGGATACGGTGCAGGGCGCGGTGCGGTTCCGCAATTCCGAGCTTGACGACATGATCCTTCTGCGCTCGGACGGAACGCCGACCTACATGCACGCGGTGGTGGTCGACGACCACGACATGGGCGTCACGCATGTGATCCGCGGCGACGACCACCTGAACAACGCCGCGCGCCAGATGCAGATCTACCGCGCCATGGGCTGGCAGGTGCCGGTCTGGGCGCATATCCCGCTGATCCACGGGCCGGACGGCAAGAAGCTGTCCAAACGCCACGGCGCGCTCGGGGTCGAGGAATACCGCGCCATGGGCTATCCCATTGAGGGCATGAAGAACTACCTGGCCCGGCTGGGCTGGAGCCATGGCGACGACGAGGTCTTCACCACCGAACAGGCGCTCGACTGGTTCGATCTGGCGGGAATCGGCCGCGCCCCGGCCCGCTTCGATTTCAAGAAGCTGGAGAACGTGTCGGGGCACCACATCGCGATGGCCGACGATGCTGCACTCCTGCAAGAGATTGAGGCGTTTCTCGCCGCAACGGGTGCGGCACCGTTGACATCCGCGCAGCACGACGGTCTGGGACGTGCGATGTATTGCCTCAAGGATAGGGCGAAGACACTTCCGCAAATCCTTGAAAAAGCGTATTTCGTGTTGTCTGGCCGTCCCGTGGAACCGGACCAGAAGGCGGCCGCCGCGCTGGACGCGGTATCCCGTGGTATACTGCGCGAATTGACGCCGCATCTGCAAACTGCTAGGTGGTCGCGCAGTGAGCTGGAGGACGCCGCAAGCGAATTTGCCGAGGCAAGGGAGCTGAAATTCGGCAAGATCGCCCCGGCGCTCCGGGCCGCGCTTTCGGGTCGCACTGTGTCGCCGAGTGTCTTTGACATGATGCTCGTGCTTGGCCGCGAAGAGACTCTGGCGCGCCTTGCGGACGCGATGGACTGAGGCCGGATCGCCTGGCCCCGGTCAAAGGGGGTAACACCGGAGCAGAGGGGCCGACCGCCCCGGATGCCCGCTCAAAGAGGGATCAAGATGGCCGATACGATGAACAAGCCCGAGCCGAAGACCGAGTCCGGGGAAAACAAGACCGCGACCCTGATCTACGGCAACAGGAAGGTCGAACTGCCGGTGCACTCGCCGACCCTGGGTCCCGACGCCGTCGACATCACCAAACTCTATTCGCAGGGCGACCTCTTCACCTACGACCCCGGATTCACCTCGACGGCGGCCTGCCGCTCCACCATCACCTTCATCGACGGCGACGCCGGCATCCTGCTGCACCGCGGCTACCCGATCGATCAGCTGGCATCGAAATCCCATTATCTCGAAGTCTGCTACCTGCTGCTCTACGGCGAACTGCCCACCGGCTCGCAGCTCGAGGATTTCGAGAACCGCGTGACCAAGCACACCATGCTGCACGAACAGATGCAGTACTTCTTCCGCGGCTTCCGCCGTGACGCGCATCCGATGGCGGTCATGGTCGGCGTGGTCGGGGCGATGTCGGCCTTCTACCACGACTCGACCGACATCAACGATCCGTGGCAGCGCGAGGTCGCCTCGATCCGGCTGATCGCGAAGATGCCGACGATCGCGGCCTGGGCCTTCAAGTACCATGTCGGCCAGCCCTTCGTGTACCCGACGAACGACCTCGACTACGCGTCGAACTTCCTGCGGATGTGCTTCTCGGTCCCGGCCGAGGAATACGAGGTCAACCCGATCCTGAGCCGCGCAATGGACCGGATCTTCACTCTCCACGCCGACCATGAACAGAACGCCTCGACCTCCACGGTGCGTCTGGCCTCGTCGTCGGGGGCCAACCCCTTCGCCTGCATCGCGGCCGGCATTGCCTGTCTCTGGGGCCCGGCCCATGGCGGCGCCAACCAGGCCTGCCTCGAGATGCTGAAAGAGATCGGCACCCCCGACCGGATTCCGGAATACATCGCCCGCGCCAAGGACAAGGACGATCCGTTCCGCCTGATGGGCTTCGGCCACCGCGTCTACAAGAACTTTGACCCCCGCGCGAAGGTGATGAAGCAGTCGGCGGACGAAGTGCTCGACCTTCTGGGTGTGCACAACAACCCGACGCTGCAGGTCGCCAAGGAACTCGAAGCGGCCGCGCTCGCCGATCCCTATTTCGCGGACAAGAAGCTGTTCCCCAACGTCGATTTCTACTCGGGCATCATTCTCGAGGCGATGGGATTCCCGACCTCGATGTTCACGCCGATCTTCGCGCTCTCGCGCACCGTCGGCTGGATTTCGCAGTGGAAGGAAATGCTCAGCGACAAGGAACAGAAGATCGGCCGCCCGCGCCAGATCTACATGGGCGCGACCGAGCGCGACTACGTGGACGTCGAGAAGCGCTGAGCGCGCCACCGGCGACCTTGCATACGACCCCGGATTCGGCCGGGGTCGTATCATGTCCAGATGCCGACCGGATGAGGGGCCGTGCCGCCGGAGATGTCCTATGCCACGCTTGAGACGCTGGGGCGTGTGCGGCTGTCGCGGCATTTCACGATGCGCGACTTTCTCTATTCCGAGATCGGCAATTTCCACGGCATTCCAAACCGGCCGGGGGATCCCAAGCTTGCCATTGCCGCGGGCACGCGCCTCGCCACCGATCTCCTCGACCCGCTGGTCGAGACCTTCGGAGGCCTGACCATCCGGTCCGCCTATCGGAGCGAGGCGGTCAACCGGTTCGGAAACGAGAATGGCCTGAACTGCGCGCGGAACGAGGCGAACTTTGCCGGCCACATCTGGGACCGGCGTGACGCCAGCGGCCGAATGGGCGCCTGTGCCTGCATCGTCGTGCCATGGTTCGCCGAACAATTCGACAAGGGCCGGGACTGGCGGGACCTGGCGTGGTGGATCCACGACCATCTGGACTATTCCCGGATGTATTTCTTTCCCAAGCGCGCGGCGTTCAACCTGACTTGGCGCGAGGATCCCGACCGCGAAATCGCGTCGTACGTTGCCCCGAAGGGCAAGCTGCTGAAGCGCGGGCAGGAGCCGCCGGAAACCCTGCCGGAGCGGCAGAAGCGCTACGCCGATTTCCCGCCGTTTCGTGGCGTCGGCCTACCCGAGATTCCCGCGACGTGGCGCTGAGCCTCAGACACGGCGACGCCGGGCACATCCGGCCAGATCAGACGATCAGGCGGCGATAGCGTGTGACTATCCGGTAGTCCTTCGCGGGTCCCGTCACGTCCCAGCGGCTGTCCCAGTCGGGCCAGCGGGTAAAGTCGTATGCGACCCGATAGAGATCGGCGCCGCAGGGATGACGCGCTTCGGGCCGGGACCCGTTCAGGCCGATCTCGTGGAACGGGCGTCCGTCGTCGAAGCTGACGGCGATCCCGCCCGGACGCCGCGACCAGAGATAGACCCGCTCCGCCCGGAACGCCTGTCCGCCGGCCAGCGTCAGTATCCCCGTTTCGGCATAGCGCGCGCCGGACTCGATCGGCGAGATCTCCGCCTCGCCCTCGAAACGCGCCGGACCCGGCCGCCCGGTGATCTCGCGCATGACCTGCCATCGCCCCAGGAAATCGTCCAGGGCGCGCGGCCCGCTCTCTTGCCGATCCATGGCGGCTTCTCTAGGACGGGCGCCGCCGCTCCGGCAATCCCCAAGGTCGATCCCGAAAGGCCCGCCGATGATCCCGCGCTATTCCCGCCCCGCCATGGTGGCGATCTGGTCACCCGAGACCAAGTTCCGCATCTGGTTCGAGATCGAGGCCCATGCCTGCGACGCCCAGGCCGCGCTGGGGGTGATCCCGAAGGAGAACGCCGAAGCGGTCTGGAAGGCGAAGGATGTCGAGTTCGACGTCGCCCGTATCGACGAGATCGAAGCCGTGACCAAGCACGACGTGATCGCCTTCCTGACCCATCTCAGCGAGATCGTCGGCGGCGACGTGGCGCGCTTCGTGCACCAGGGCATGACCTCGTCCGACGTGCTCGACACCACCTTCAACATTCAGCTCGTCCGCGCCGCCGACATTCTGCTGGCGGACATGGATGCGCTGCTGGCCGCGCTGAAGCGCCGCGCTGTCGAGCAAAGGATGACGGTGCGGATCGGCCGGTCCCACGGCATCCATGCCGAGCCGACCACGATGGGGCTGACCTTCGCGCGCTTCTATGCCGAGATGGACCGCAACCGGAACCGGCTGGAAAAGGCCCGCTTCGAGGTCGCGACGGGCGCCATTTCCGGCGCCGTCGGCACCTTCGCCAATATCGACCCGTCGGTCGAGGCGCATGTCTGCGACCGGCTCGGCCTCCGGCCCGAACCGATCTCGACCCAGGTGATTCCCCGCGACCGCCACGCCATGTTCTTTGCCACCTTGGGCGTCATCGCCGCCTCGATCGAGAACGTCGCGACCGAAATCCGGCACATGCAGCGCACCGAGGTGCTGGAGGCCGAGGAATTCTTCTCCGCCGGCCAGAAGGGCTCCAGCGCGATGCCGCACAAGCGCAACCCGGTGCTGACCGAGAATCTGACCGGCCTCGCGCGGCTGGTCCGCAGCGCGGTGATCCCGGCGCTGGAAAACGTCGCCCTCTGGCACGAGCGGGACATCTCGCATTCCTCCGTCGAGCGCGGCATCGGCCCGGACGCCACCGTGACCCTCGATTTCGCCCTCGCCCGGCTGACCGGCGTGGTCGACAAGCTGGTGGTCTATCCCGACAACATGATCGCCAACATGAACAAGTTCCGCGGCCTGATCCATTCCCAGCGGGTGCTGCTGGCCCTCACCCAGAAGGGCGTGAGCCGCGAGGACGCCTATGCGCTGGTGCAACGGAACGCGATGAAGGTCTGGGAGAAGGGCGCCGATTTCCTGACCGAGTTGAAGGCCGACCCGGAGGTGACCGCGGCGCTGAGCCCTGAGGAGATCGAGGCGAATTTCGACCTCGACTATCACACCAAGCATGTGGACACGATCTTCGCGCGGGTGTTCGGAGAAAGCTGACATTGCCGGCAGCCTGGCGAACCCCTTGTCAGAAACGCGCAAGGGTCGGCGCGTCCATTCTGATCCGGAAGGTCAGGCAATACCCGACTGCGTTCCTCGGAAAGGCGGTGTCCGGACAGCACCGCCAGAGCAGCGCGCCGGGCA
This sequence comes from Paracoccaceae bacterium, assembly GCA_020425125.1. Taxonomy (GTDB): domain Bacteria; phylum Pseudomonadota; class Alphaproteobacteria; order Rhodobacterales; family Rhodobacteraceae; genus Meridianimarinicoccus. The sequence continues at coordinate 157,406 of JAGQRV010000015.1, forward strand.
ATGCGCCGGTCTCGGGACAGCCGACATTCACCTGACAGGACTTCCCGCGAAAGACACGCGCCGACACTCTCGCCGCCCGTTGACCGACGCCGCCGATCTCCGGCTGCCGACGGCTAGCTGGCGGGCTCGAACGCCGGGAAGGTCCAGCTTCCGTCAAGGATCTCCTGCCGCGGCTCGTACATGCGGACGGCATAGTTCCAGCCGGGCGTGATCGGGATGCAGTTGACCCGTCCATCGTCGCAACCGCCGAAATGCAGCGTGTAGGATCCGTCCTCGTTGGGCTTGGCCGAGACGTTGTTGAAGCTGTTCCGGCCCAGCGGGTTCGGCTCCAGATAGCCATCGGCATTGTAGACGGTAACCGACCAGAACGCATCCACCGGCACGTCCCGAACCGTGACCGCATAGGGCGTGTCGCCGTCATTCGCCTTGACGCTGTCGATGATGGCGCTGGCGGTGGCAGCCGGCTGCCCGGCCCACCCCGCCATGGCGCCAACCAGGTGGTCGACCGGATCGACCTCGTCCTTGCGGCCGAAGGCGCGGGAGGCGTCGAAGCCGGTCGCGGCGGCCAGATCGCTTACCGCCTTTCGCGCCGCCGCAAGACTTTCGCGGTCCCAGTCGGGCGCCTCGAACGGCCCGTCGGCGCCGCCCGTCAGCGCGATGCCGTCCTGCGCAGCATGTGCCGCCGCAAGGTCGGCGGGGTCGGCGGCATCGACGAAAGTGCGGAACAGGACCAGAGCGAAGCGCGTGCCGACCTCGTCCTCGGTCAGCTCATAGCTGCCCGGCGAGGCTTCCACGAAACTGTAGTGGTCCTGGCTGATCACCAGCATGGACTGGAACCGGCCATCGGTCTCCGGCAAGGTGATCGTCGCGGGCTTCGAAAGGTCCAGCACGACGGCGGAATACAGCGTGTCCTGGTTGGCGCGGATGATCGGTTGCGGCCCTTCCGCCGACACCGGATCGCGTTCGTGGATGAACTCTCCGATCCCCAAGCCGTAGCGGGTCAGATTGGCTCGGATCATGGTATCGGATTCGGCGCGCACGAGGTTTCCGATCGTGACGTCCTCGGCAAGGGCGAGGGTCGGGACGCAAAGCGCGAGCATGAATAGGGACAGTCTCATCTTCATCTCTCCTTTTCGGTCCGCAGGACGCCGCGGGGGGGAACCTGTCCAAGCCCTAGTCCAGAGATTCCCGCGCAACCTTGACCCCGGTCATGTACAGCCGTCGCCCCGGTATCGGCGGTGACCGCTCCGCAGCACGCCCCGGACTATTCGCGCCGGCCCCTCCATATTCAGGGAGCGTGCATCGGCCGTGAAAGGCCGGCCTGGACGTCGATCGCCGTTCCTGCCGGCCTGAAAAGGGGGGCGCTTCTGGATCCGCAACAACGCTGCCCGAACGGTTTGCGAACGCCCGACTCACATGACCGGCGCCATTTGCCGCCGGACGGGGGCGTGCTACCCTGCCTCCAGATCACAGGGAGACTGCCATGACGCTCAAGACCCTGACTGCCGCCGCCCTTCTCGCCCTCGCTCCGGTGCTTGCGCATGCCATGTGCGGCGACAAGGTCCGCGATTCCGCGCAGTCCTGCGCCCCCGGAACGGTCTGGGACAGCGCAACTCACAGCTGCACGAGCCAGACCACAAGCTGAGTCCGCTTCCGTCCGCATTCCGCCTTGAGCCGCGCCGGCCGGGACAGGAAATTGCGGACAATTTTCGGTATCTTCTCCGGAACGGACCGGAAAATCACGGGATTTTCCCCCGAGTTCCTCTGCACGTGCGTTTTCGGGTAACCCGGATTTAAGCCTGCCTGGCCTCTTTTCGGCTCATCAGCAGAATGCGGAGAGTCGATTGTCACAGGCACTTGCCCCCCTCGGTACGGCCCAGACCCAGGGTCTGGCTGCCAGCGCGCTCCCGGCTGCGGTCGGGGCTCCCCAATCCCTGGCGACCCAGTCCGGTCTCACCCCCGGCACGCCGTCCGCCCTGCCCGCTGCCGCCCCTGCCCGCAAGCGCCCGACACTCACCCGCCGCCAGAAGGCTGCCATCATCGTGCGCCTGCTCCTGAAGGAAGGCGCGCGGCTGAAGCTCGACGAACTGCCCGAAGCCATGCAGGTGGAGCTGACCCATGAAATGGGCGCACTCCGCACCGTCGACCGGGCGACCATGAACCAGGTCGTCTCCGAATTCATCGCCGAGGTGAACGACCTCGGCGCAAGCTTTCCCGGCGGACTCGAGGGCGCGCTGAGCCTGCTCGATGGCGCGCTGAGCGAACCCAACCTGCGCCGGCTGCGGAAGCAGACCGGCCTGATCGTCCAGGGCGATCCGTGGGAGATGATCGCCCGCCTCGCCCCCGCCGACATCGCCGCCATCGTGCAGCGCGAATCGACCGAGATTGCCGCGGTGATCCTGTCGAAGCTGCCGGTGGCGCGCTCGGCCGAAATCCTCGGCCACCTGCCCGGCGACGTCGCCCGGCGCATCACCTATGCGGTCTCGACCACCAGCAGCGTCGATCCCGACACCGTCCGGACCATCGGCCAGGCGATCGCCGCGCAGGTTGCCGACGAAAGCCCCCGCGCCTTCGTCGAGCCGCCGGTCAGCCGCATCGGCGCGATCCTGAACAGCTCCAGCGCGGATATCCGCGACGGCGTCCTCAACGGCCTGATCGAGGAAGATGCCGAGCTTGGCGCCGAAGTGAAGAAGAAGATCTTCACCTTCGCCGACATTCCCGTCCGCGTCGATCCGCGCGACATCCCGAAGATCACCCGTGCCGTCGATCAGGGCGTGCTGGTGACCGCGCTCGCGGTGGCGACCGAAGGCGAGATCGGCGAGGCCGGCGAATTCGTTCTCGCCAACATGTCCCAGCGCATGGCCGGGCAGCTGCGGGAGGACATCGCCGACCGCGGCAAGGTCAAGCCGCGCGATGCCGAAGACGCGATGTCCACGATCATCGCCGCGATCCGCGACATGGAGGCGGCAGGGGAACTGACCCTCACCATGCCCGAGGAGTGAGCCGGCCCTGCCGCGCAAAGCGGCAGCGCCCTCCCGGCTCCCTGCGCGCCACGCCCCGATTGCCGTCCCCCCGTGGACCTGCCGCGCCGGTCCTTCTATACGGGGCCGGGCGAGGCTCGACGGCAGGGATCCCCGATGGCGCGAAAGACAGCGACGAAGCCCAGCAATCCCCTGCACCGCATCGCCATCCTGGCACTGGTGCGGCTGCCGATGCTGCTGCCCTACGGACTGCGCCGCGAAACCGCCGCGTTCCTGATGGCTTGGATCTTCGCGCCGCTTGCGGGCTACCGCCGACGGATCCGCGACAACCTGGCCCTGGTGCGCCCCGACCTGTCCGCGCGCGAGGTCCGGCGGCTGATGCGCGCGGTGCCGGCCAATACCGGCCGGATGCTGATCGAGCTTGCCTCGGCACGTGACCTCACCCGCATCGTCGCCGCGACCCCGATGCAGGGGCCCGGCGTGGCGGCGCTCGACGCCGCCCGCGCGGCCGGGCGACCGATCGTCGTCGTCTCGGGGCATTTCGGCAATTTCGACGCCGCACGCGCGGCCCTGGCGCATCGCGGCCACCGCGTCGGCGCGCTCTACCGTCCGGTCGATGACCCCGAGATCGACCGCGCCTTCCACGATGCCCTCTCGCGCATTTCCGAGCCAATCTTCTCGCGTGGCCGCCGCGGCCTGGGCGAAATGGTGCGCTTCCTGCGCCAGGGCAACACCGTCGCCATGCTGCCGGACCAGTTCGTCCATGGCGGCGCGCCGCTGACCTTCTTCGGCAGGATGGCCCGCACCTCGCTGGCGGCGGCCGAACTCGCGGTGAAATACGACGCGCTGCTGATCCCGGTCTACGGAATCCACCGCGGCCGCGGCTTCGAGATCATCGCCGAATCACCGATCCCGCACGGCGACCCTGCGGCGATGACTCAGACGATCAACGACTCGCTCGAAGCGCGGGTGCGCGCCGACATGGATCAGTGGCTCTGGATTCACCGCCGCTGGAAGGCCGACCGGCCGCGCGGCGGCAAGCGGCGCAAGCAGAATCAGGGCAGCCGTTCGGCCGCCAGCACCGGACCGAACCCCTCGGCCTGAACCAGCACCGCGCCCGGCTCGTCGCCGTCGAGATCGGTGTCGATCTCGGCAGGGCCGCTGCCATCCCAATGGCCCAGATTGTGCCATTCCGACACGATGTTGACATAGTCGAGGATCTGCCCGGCATTCTCGCCGCGTTCGATATCCACCCGCGCGTGGGGGATGAACCGGGTCAGGATCACCTGACCGCCGCCGGGGATCGGCGTTTCCGGCACGATCCGGATCTCCAGCCGCCCATCCGACGCCGACAGCTCGATGCGCACCAGATCCGGCCTGTCGGCCGCCCGGTCGATCGCGTCGAACACCTTCGCGGGCTTGTAGCCCGGAATGTCCCAGGTGCCGTCCACGATCATCTGCGGGGTATAGATCATCGACCGGCCCGCGGCATGGGCATAGTTCTTCTGGCGCGTGGTGAAGACGGGCAGCGCAAAGGTGTCGGCCCAGCCGATATAATCCCAGTAATCGACGTGGAGCGCGAGCGGCAGCACGTCGGTCCGGCCGGCCAGTTCGCCGAGAAGCTCGTCCGCCGGCGGACAGGCGGAACACCCCTGAGATGTAAAGAGCTCCACCACGACCGGATCGGCCTGCCCGCTGCCCGGAAGGAGCACTCCGAGGCAAAGGGCAAGGGCAGCACCATGTCGCATCATCGGCAGTTCTCCGGCTCGTCGCCGGGCAACCCTAGGCGATCGCACTGCGCCAGGCCAATCACCGTTTTGGGATGGAATCGTGCAGTCTGCGTGCGGGGGGGCGGTCGGTGTGCCGTTGTATACAATTAGCCGCACCCCCGTCCCCTTGCGCCCTATTTTTCAAACGGGCATACCCGCGGCAGCACAACCCTTTGCACCTAGGGAGGCCAATTCCATGACCATCACCGTTGGGCAGGACACTGCCAAGACCCGCCGGACGCTCACAGCGGGCGGGTCCACGGTCGCCTATTACTCGATTCCCGCTGCGACCGAAGCGGGACTGGGCGACTTCTCCAAGCTGCCCGCGTCGCTGAAGGTCGTTCTGGAAAACATGCTGCGCTTCGAGGACGGCAAGACCGTCTCGGTGGACGACATCAAGGCCTTCGCGGAATGGGCCGCCAAGGGCGGCAAGAACCCGCGCGAGATCGCCTATCGCCCGGCGCGCGTGCTGATGCAGGA
>JAGQRV010000078.1 GCA_020425125.1 Paracoccaceae bacterium
CGTCTCGCGGATCGCGAACTCGCCTTCACCCAGTTTCGACGAGTGGTCGAGCAGCGACCAGTCGTGGAACTCCATGAACACGTCGGTGTCAGCGAACTCGAACTCGCCCTGGATCTCGGAGACCAGGCGAGGGACCTCGAACGTCTCGCCCTGTTCTGCAGGCGATAGCTGGTCCTTCACTTCGACGCGATACTTGGTGACGGCCGCCGAGAACCCCGTTCGTTCGGTCTCGGGGAGGGCCTCGACGATTGCCCTTTCGAGGCTGCCGTCAACGCGCCCCGTCACGGCAATCTCGACCTTCCCATCGTCGGTTTCGCGCACGCTCACTCCCTCGCGCTTCTTCAGTTCGGCGACCACCTCGGGCGTCGCCGTCACCATGTGCTTGAAGGTCGGCTTCGGCTTGTCGCGCGGGCCGAACAGGCCGGTATCGGCATCGAGCGATGACTGCGCCGGTTCGATGTTGTCGAGCGCCTCATCCTCCTCGAAACCCATCGCCACCAGCTTGTCGGCCAGCGACCGCGCCGCCTCGCCGAACGACGGCTCCGACAGGAACGCATAGGCGCGGTTCAGATCCTCGGCCTTGCGGCGTTTGGCATAAGGCATCCGCAGGACGCGCCCGAGCAACTGTTCGACGTCCACCGCGCTCTGGATCCGCGAGACCGAGCAGAACGCATAGGCGAAGGAACAATCCCAGCCCTCCTTCAGCGCCTCCACGGTGATGACGTATTCGATCGGGCATTTCGGATCGAACAGGTTGATGCCATCCAGTTCGCGCTGATCGCCTGTGGCCACGGCGATCTTGTGCTCGGGAATCTGCTCGACCTCGATCAGGTGCTTCTTCAGCACCTCGACCGTCACCTCCTGGTTCTTCGGCTGCGCCTGGAACAGGACGATCGGCCGGATGTAGTCGGTGTCCTTGTCAGCCTCCTCTGCCAGCGACGCCCGCGACGCGATCGCCCCGTTCACGGCGTTCTGCCAGGTGTCGTGCTCGGACAGCATGATCGGCAGCTTGATCATCTCCTCGAGCTTCAGCTCCGGCGCCGTGACGCTGTGCAGGATGTTCGAGTTGAGCCGCGGCGTCGCCGTGAACTCGATGATCGCCGACGGATTGACCCGCGCCTGCATTTCGCGCGTCAGGCCGGTGACCGCGTTGTGCGCCTCGTCCACGATCATCAACGGCCGGTGGACATGCATCAGATTGGCGAAGGAGAACTTGACGCCGCCGCTTTCCAGCTTTTCCAGCCGCGGCATGGTCTTGGGCAGCGCCGTGAAGTGCGGCTCCATGTTCTCGTTGTGGGAATAGACCTTGCGGCCCTCGGTGTTCGAGACCCGCAGCGTCTGGATCGTGCCCACGACGATGCAGCAATGGTCGCGGATGTCGTACGGGCGGATATGGGTGAAATCGGCGATGTCGAACACGCGCACCCGGCCGTCGAAGGCCTCGTCCAGCGCCTGCCGATACGGGTGGCGTGCGTTCTTGAGCGCCTCGGCCGTCTGAAGCCGGATCGTGTTCGACGGCACCAGCCACAGGACCATCGGATAGTCCTTTTCCACCCAGGCGTCGCGCGCGATGCCGATGGAGTGGGCCCCGAGGATCGTCTTGCCGCCCCCGGTGGGCAGGCGCAGGCAGACATAGGGAACGGCCGGCAACTCCGCGAGCGGCGTGTAGCTGCCGCCGTACCGGCCGAGCCGCTTGGCCTGGTCCGGCTCCTTGGTGATCGCCTCGTACGCGCCCTTCGGGCCCGCCACGCGCGCCTCTTCGAAGAACCGGCGGAGAACGGAGAGAGTATCAGTCTGGTATTGCTTCAGTTTCATCAGATGCCCCCTCAGGCCCGCGCTTTGACGTCGTAGGGCGTCTGCTTGAAGGTGATGCGCTCACGGTCGAGCGTTGCGGGCGCCAGCCGGGATTGTTCGCCATAGACGGTCAGCGGGCCGTCGAAGTTCGGCGCCAGCTTGGCGATATCCTCACGGATAAGGGCGAGGGTCGCGCGGGTCAGCACGTTGCCGCCGCCAGACCTCTTGTCGCCAAGGATGCCGTTGTAGAGCAGCGCGTGCGCGCGGCCGTCATGGATGCCGAGCAGCGGGCTGTCGCCACTGCCATCCCACGGTCGGTCGGTCTCCGAAAACCAGACATGTGCCGCGAGCACCGGGAAGCGGATGTCCTGCCGGATGTGGCCCTCCTCGTCGAAGACGGGCGGGCCAAGGCGATAGAAGCGGAAACCGCCGCCGCCCTTCCAACCCGCGCTCTCCGAAATGCCGCCTTGTTCACCGTCGATGACCTTCTGCAGGCGTAGCGCGCAGTGGGTGCGGGCCTGCTCGCCCATCTCGATGCCAATGTAGCGGCGGCCCATCTTGTGCGCGACGGCCGCAGTGGTGCCAGAGCCGAGAAAGGAGTCCAGAACAAGGTCACCGGGGTTGGTCGCTATCTGAAGAATGCGTTCCAGCAGGCGTTCGGGTTTAGGGGTCTCAAAGAAGGCCTTTTGACCAAATATCTTCTCCAACTCCGAACTGGCGTGCTGATTCAGTGCTAGACCAGACCATACACTCGGTGCGCTCATCCCCTGTTTTGCTTCTGAGATATAGAGCTTGCGCATCGGCGTCTTGGCGGTGCCTTTTGCGCCCCAGAACAGTCGCCCCTCATTTTGCAGCCGCTGCATTTCGGATTGCGAATGACGCCAGCATGTGCCGGGTCTCGGGAACACATCCTCTCCCGTGTAAGGGTTCCTTACCGGATAATACAGGCTTTGAACAAAGCGCCCGCCCTTGCCATTCGCTGTCGTGTCTATCTTCCGAAACGGTCCTTTGGGGTCAGGTCCACTTGGCTCTGCGAAGACAGCGTATTGAGCGTTTGCCTTGTCCGTCCGCGGCATCAGGTTGAACACCTTTTCAGCGACGGTCTGCTTGCTGTCACCCTCTCGCTGTTTTGCCCATACGAGGATGTGCTCGTGAACCATGCCGATCTTCCGGTCGTTCGGCGGGCCGTCGCGTTTCTGCCAAGCAATATCTAGAATAAAGTTTCGACGCCCAAACGCTTCGTCTCCAATTACTTTGAAGTAATGGGCTTCGTGATCGTCAAGAGAAACCCACAGAGAACCGTCTGGCGTCAGGAAGTCACGTAGCAATTCCAGCCTGGGCCACATCATGGCCAGCCACTGCGTGTGTTCGAGGTTGTCGTCGTAGTGCTCGAATGCAGAGCGCGTGTTGTAGGGTGGATCGATGTAGATGCACTTCACTCGACCGGCATAGAACGGTAGCAGCGCCTTCAGCGCCTCCAGGTTGTCGCCCTCGATGAGCATGTTGCCAGCGCCAACGTCACCCGCCGACAGCTCTGGGACTTCCTCCAGCAGGCGATAGGGCACGCGCTGCGCCGTGCGGATGTCCTCGTCCCTTGTCAGCCAGTTCAGTATCGGCATGCGCTACCGCTCGTCCTCTCGTTTCTTGCCGGAGGGTTCCACGGTCCGGCCGGTCAGCCGCTGGTACTCTTCGACCGCAAGGACGACGACCACCGGACGCCCATGCTTCTCGACGACCACCGGCTCGGCCCGCGCCTCGTCGATCAGCTGGCCGAAGTGATGCTTGGCCTCACGGGCAGACACGGCCTTCATGGGCCCCTCCCTGATTTGTGGTCAGAATGGTCACAACGTGCCCGGAAGGTCAACGAGCGGCGCATTCCGGGGCGACAAATCAGGGTTGGATGCCGGTGGCGTCACACCCGGTCGGGACCGGCGTCGGAGACAATAACCGCTCTGTGCGAAAACAGCTTAGATACAGTGACTTACAAGCTATTCACCAAATCGGCGCAGTCATCAGGTCCGGAGAATATCGGCCCTGAGAGACCGCTTCCGGGCCTCTTGGTGCCGGGGTCAGTGCTCAGCCCCTGCCGCATAACCCTCGAAAACAACGGAAAAATCCGGCCGCAGCCGGATCGGGAGAACGCTTTCGCGAGGGCAAGTGGCGGAGGGGATGGGTCTGACTTCCAACCTTCTCCGACGCATAAGTGATTGACAAGTAACATACTTTCTCCTACACGATCTTCGTCGGATTTGTTGGCTCATGATTTTCTCGTTGGGTGGCGGTTGCGACGATGTTGGAAGAAGGCACAACTTCGCGGGGCCGAAGGCGAGTGTAAGTCGGCCAACACGTTAGTGTTAGCCTCTGACCCTCCCATCGCAAGCAGATCGACGTTCGTTCAATGGAACGTGCCTGCCACAGGCGTGACCTGCGCGATGTTCCGGGCCATGGCAAGCGGTATCAAGGTTCGCGACCCGACGCTGCGGTTCTTTGGATCGAAAGCAATCCATCCAGCACCGAGGAGAAATATCTCGACGCAAGCATGGGTAGATCCTGAACCCGCCAACCCAACGAGGCCGTTTCGGGATCGGACAGATAGGTGGAGACGATGCGGCTCCAAGGTCTAGGCGGCGGGCTGCCTCTGCAACCGCGTGAGTTGACAGGCCAACTACCGCGCTCGGTTTGGCAGGGCGCGCCTGAGTCTTGAAATCGAGGTCAAGTTCACGTCCTTCCTAAGAGTGCTGCCAGACGTCCTGTAGAACTAGGAACAGGAACGCCGTCGAACATCCAAACATCAATACACCGGATATCGCGATCATAGTGCCGAGATGTCTCCAGGGATATTTCAGCAGAATGTCGCCGTAACCCAGAGTTGTGACCGATGCGCCGGAAAAGTAGGCGCCTTCGGTTATGCTGGACAGAAGCCGCGTTCGGTACAAGAAAATGCCCCACAGGGCGGTTTGGCCCGCATGAACCGCCATAAGTGCAAAGAAGCAACCGAGGACCATCAGCTTGCCAGCATTCTTGGGCCCCAGGGTTTCCCGCAGCCAAGTCTTGTAGTGCAGCACCTCGCCGACCACATCAAAGATCATCATCAGTTGGAACAAAAATAACACTATGGTCAGCAACACGCCCAGGCCATAGACCTTGACAATTCTCTTGCGCGAAGGCGGGAGAAATTGGTCCATTCCTGTTCCGTCGCACACGCTTTTACGCGCGTCTCGATTTTCGGGCAGTGTTTCCAGTGACTTGTTGTTCATGCGCTTGTCCGGCCTACAGAGTTCCAGCCGCACCCCTCGATTGATCAGCGCACTGACTTCGCTGCGCGCGCCTTTAGGGCAGCATAGATCGGGAGATCTTGCATGGCTTCGGCCACCAGCATCGACCCGAAGCACCCGGCAAGCAACGGCAATAAGAGGCTCGAACTGCCCGTCATCTCGATGACCAACACCATCCCGGTGAGCGGTGCGCGGACGGAACCAGCAAGAAAGGCGCCCATGCCGACGACCGCGAATGCTTCCGGCCGGACCGTAAGGCCGGGGATCGCCGCATCGACGACATAGCCGAAGGCTAGACCGGAAACCGCGCCCAGAACCAACAATGGGGCGAACAGGCCGCCCGGCGTCCCGGCAGCGTAGGACGCGGTCCCCAGAACCAAGCGGAACAGAAACAGCGCCGGAAGGGCGACAAGAAGCAACTCCCCGTTCAACGCGTTCTGGGTCAGACCGTCGCCGCCGCCCACAATGTGCGGCGTGCTCCACGCCAGCAGCCCCACGACAGCGCCAACCCCGGCGGCCCGGAGCTCGATCGGCCCGCCGATCCGTTCGGCCAGCGTCAGGGTGGCAAGGAGCCCGCGGTTATGGCCCACGGACAGCAGGCCAGCGAACAGACCCAGAATTAGAAACAACACCAGCTCGATCCCACCACCGGAGGCAAGATCCGCCACATTGAAATCTAGCGAATTGCCCAGCAAGCTGCGCGAGACCGAAATTGCCCCTGCGGACGCGCCAAGGGCCACCAATGCGATCCGCGGGTCGAAGCGCCCCACCAGTTCTTCGAGCACGAAGATCGCGCCAGCGCCGGGCGAGTTGAAGGCCGTCGCAAGACCTGCCCCGGCCCCGCCCGCGATCAGCGCGCTGCGGTCCTTTGTGTCGCGGCGAAAGAACCCTCCGATGACATGCGCGGCTGTGACCCCCATCTGCACGCTCGGCCCCTCGCGGCCCAAGGCGAGACCGCTGCCGATGGCCAGGACGCCGCCCGCAAACTTGACCGGGATCAGCCGCGCCGGCGCCTGCGCGAGCGAGCCCTGGAGCACCGCCTCGACGTGAGGGATACCGCTCCCTGCGGCATCGGGCGAGAAGCGGCGAACAAGCCACGCCGCCAGTCCGGTGGCCAGCGCGGCGCCGGCCATCATCATCACCGGGCCAAGATAGGGATAGGCGCTGGTCTCCGTGACGATGATCGCCGGAACGCATCTGCGCGCTCGAGCGAATAGCGAAAGGCGGCGCCAATCAACCCGGCCGCCATGCCGACGATGATCGACAGCAGGGCAAGGGCCGCCATCGCACGGATTTCCGAGACAGGCTTTCTCGCCAGAAAAGTCAACTTCTGCGTCAATCGTTTGCCCTCTCGAACCTGAGCGACGGCGCCGCCCCGGTCTGCGTAGACTGACCGAGGTCTTCTCCGGCAAGATGCCCGGCTTTGGCAGGCCGGTTTGAGCCGCGGCCACGGAAGTCGACTGCGCGACCACCACGACGGCCGTCGGTGAAACCACAGCCGATCTCGATGCGCGGATCATCTCTTTTCCTTGTGCCCGGCCGCATCCTTCATCTTGCCTTCGTCACCTCCCGGGCGAAAACTGTTCTCCAGTCGTTCTTCATGCTGATCACCGTCCAGCCGCTCGCCTTGGCCGTGTCCATCAGCGCCTGGCTGAACGTGCCGACCGACGTGTCCGGCAGCCCGTTCGCCGGGCCGTAGGCGAATTCGCGCTCTGCGTCGTCGTGGAGCACCAGAAAGCCGAGCCGCGCGCCCTCTCCGGCGGTGGCCCATTGCAGCATCTCCTTGTCGCCCTCGGTGTTGCCGAAGGCGATCTGCGGGCGCTTGCCGATGAAGAGGTTGATGCCGATCGCCTTGCCGTCATTGTTGTCGTCGAAGAACAGCTTCGGTTCGCGCATCAGCACCGGTTCGCCGTCGCGCATCTCGAACTTGGTGACGATGCTGGAGCCGATCACCTGCTCGGGCGGAACGCCGTAGACGTCCTGCGCATAGACACGCACGAACTCCTGGCCGCCGCCCGTCACGATGTAGGTGCGATAGCCGTTGACGCGCAGCAGGTCCATCACCTCGATCATCGGTTGGTAGACGAGTTCAGTCACCGGCACCTCGAAGACCGGGTTCTTCGATATCGGCAGCCAGTCGGCGACGATTGCTTCGAAATCGGCGGTGCTCATGCCGGCATGGGTGACGGCGACGATCTCCATCCAGTCCTTCTCGGTGAACTTGGCCATCGCCGCGTGGTCGCCGGACAGGACCGACTTGAAGGGTTCGGTGTCCTTCCATTCCGGATGATCGGGCGCCATCTCGGCTAACCGGTCGAGTGCGAAGAGGCCCTGTCCGTAAAGCGGATGCTCGACCCAAGTGGTGCCGTCCTGGTCGAAGGTGGCGATGCGGTCCTCCGGGGCGACGAAGTTCGCGCCGCCCTCGGTGGTCGTTTCCGCGACGAAGTCGAGGATCGCGGTCTTGGTCGCCCCGTCGTTCCAGGACGGCAACGGATCGTCCTGCGCTTGCAGCGCCATGGGCGCGGCAAGGAGCGCAAGGACGGTGAAGGCGCCCCGGATCAGGCCGCGCCGGTGGATCGAGAAATGGTGTTTCAACATCTTCGGGGGTCCTTTCCTGCTGGTTGCCTTACTGCTTTCGCTACTGGTTGCCCGACGAGCCTGCCAGGACCGCTTCCATGACACGGTCGAGGTTGAAGCTTCCCGGTTGCTGCCTCGGCGGGAACTCCCTGAAGCTCTGGAGCCAGCGCCCGACATAGGAGGCGGCCGGTGCGATGACGAACATGTGCTCGATCCACCACCGCTGATAGCCCATGGCGTCCTCGGCTTCGGCGCGCTCGAACGGATCCATGATCAGGTTGGTGATGGACGGTGCCCGCAGGACTGCGAAGGGCGTGGTCCAGACCTTGTAGCCTTCCGCGTTCTGCCGCAGGAACGTCATCTTCCACGCATTGTACCGCAACGCTGCAACCGCTCCGTCGTCCGTCCAGTAGAGGAACTCCTCACGTGGCCAGTCCGCCTCGCCCTTGAGCGCGGGCAACAGGTCATAGCCGTCGAGATGGACATTGTAGGTCCGGCCGATGGCTTCGACGCCGCCTTCCAGCAGACGTTCCGTGATATCCGACTCGCCGACCGCGGACATCAGGGTCGGCAACATGTCCTCGTGCGACGCGATCTCGTTGATGACAGTGCCCGGCTCGATCGTTCCCGGCCAGCGGATCGCTGTTGGAACACGGAAGCCGCCTTCCCACTGGGTGTTCTTCTCACCCTTGAACATCGTCGTTCCACCGTCAGGCCATGTGAAGGTCTCGGCACCGTTGTCGGTCGAGTACATGACGATGGTATTGTCGGCGATCCCCAGTTCTTCGAGCTTGTCGAGAAGTTGGCCGACCATGGCATCATGCTCGACCATGCCGTCGGCATAGACGCCGAGGCCGGTCACGCCCCGCGATTCCGGCTTCAGATGCGTGAAGATGTGCATCCGCGTGGAGTTCCACCACAGGAAGAAGGGTTTGCCCGCCGCATGCGCCTTTTCCATGAACGCGAGCGCGCCTTCCGTCACTTCTTCGTCAACCGTCTCCATCCGCTCGCGTGTCAAGGGGCCGGTATCCACGATATCCTGTCCGATGAGTGCGCCGTCGTCGTCGTAAATCGCAGTCGATTTGATGACGCCACGCGGGCCGAACTGTTCCTTGAACTCCGGGTTCCGGGGATAATCGGGACTCTGCGGCTCTTCTTCAGCGTTCAGGTGATAGAGGTTGCCGAAGAACTCGTCGAAGCCGTTGTTGGTCGGAAACATCTCATCGAGATCACCGAGATGGTTCTTGCCGTACTGGCCGGTCATGTAACCTAGCGGCTTGAGCAGACCTGCGATGGTCGGGTCGAGAATATTCATACCCTCCGGTGCGCCTGGCAGACCGACCTTGGTCAGGCCGGTTCGAATGGGAGATTGCCCGGTGATGAAGGCGGCACGCCCGGCGGTACAGCTCTGCTGGCCGTACCAGTCCGTGAACATGGCGCCTTCATTGTAGATCCGGTCAATGTTCGGCGTACGGTAGCCCATCATGCCGAAGTTGTTGGCACTGATGTTGAATTGGCCGATATCGTCACCCCAGATCACAAGGATGTTGGGCTTGGCGTCAGCCTCCTGCGCCAGGACAGGTGAAGCAAACGGAAGATAAAGCGCGGCAAGCGCGGCGGTGAGCAATCCTGAGCGTGGTGTCATCATGGCCATCTTGTCCGGATCTGGTTGGGGACGGCCCTTGCGGACCGTCCCGGAAATGCGTCAGCGCAGTTCGAATTCCTCGATGTCCAGCGCGGCGCCGGTCCCGATGAGCCCCGAGGCGCTGATCGGCTGGAGGGCAACTGTGTGTTTGCTGCCCCCGATCAGGACGTTGGCCGCGGCCCCTGCGCCGAGCGCCACCGACGCGGTTCCACCGACATAGCGGCCAGCAAGAGAGCCGGCTTCGGTCTCGTCCGACGACGGCGCGAGTACGCCCCAGACCAGCGTCACGTCCTTGGTGACCGACAGATTGACGCCGAGCGCCTTGATCTCGCCGGTATAGGTCTGCGTGTCGCCGGTCGTCGGCTTGAATTCGCAGGCGAACTCCTCGTTGGTGTAGACGATATCGTTGTCGACGCTCGTCAGCTTGCAGGTGATAACGCCGATGTCGGCGCGTGCATGGGCGAGCGACGCTGTCATGGTCAGCGCGATCGTCGCGGCCAGCCCCAGTGCGGTGTACTTCATATTCTGTCCTTTTTGGTGTGCTCGAGGTTTTTTCGTGGACTTTGTTCAGATTGACCGAGCGTGCGTTTCCGTTTGGCCGGTATGTCCCGCTGCCAAGCCATTGACGGGACAACCGTAGGTGTCTTCGTCGCGGTCAATGGCCCGCGATGCTCTCCGCCTTGTCGATAACCTTCAGGAATCCGAACCGTCATCCGCCGGCATCCGCACACTGCATCGTGAGGACGGCGCACCAACGCGATACGCCGCCCCGGCCGTTTTCGTCAGGTGCCCGCCCCCCGGGCGCCTGACGCCGGATCACCTCAACCGGACCGTCAGTGGCCTGCGTGGCTGGAGGTGTTCATGTTCTTCACCTGCTGTATGACATCCTCGAGGTTGTAGCTGGCCGGATCCTGCATCGGCGGGAAGTCGCGGTAGGTCTCGAGTTCCCGCAGCCACAGCTGCTGGCCGATCGGTAGGATGTTCCAGTCATAGACATAGGCCGTCATGGGCGCGGCAATGGCGCCACCCATGCCGAACAATGTCTTCGTATGCGCCCCGACCGACGCCTCGAACGGATCGCGCTTGATGTTCACGACCTGGGTCCAGTGGTAGGGCTGAACGCCCGCCGTGAAGCCTTCGGGCGACTGGGAAACCATGGCGAAGTACATCTTCCAGTTCTTGTACCGGACGGCAGACGGGTCCTTGCCCGAGTAGTACATGAAGTAATCCCGCGCCGGTTGGTCGGCCTCGCCGGTCAGATACGCCATCTGGTTGACCCCATCGAGCGTCGTCTTGACGATTCCGGGGTACTCGCCTGCCTCGATCGTGGCCTTCAGATCGTTGCCCGTCGGGCCACCGGCCGCTTCGACCAGCGTCGGCAGCCAATCGAGCGACGCGAAGGTGCCGTTCAGAATCGTGCCGGGCTCGATCTTGCCGGGCCAGCGAACGACCATCGGCGCCCGCATGCCGCCTTCCCAGGTGGTCAGCTTGCCGCCTGCGAACGGCGTCACGCCGCCATCGGGGTAGGTGATCACTTCCGCGCCGTTGTCGGTGGTGAAGGCGATGATGGTGTTGTCGAGCTCGCCCATCTCCTCCAGCTTTTGCAGCACATAGCCGATGTTGTCGTCCATCTGCTTCATGCCGGCCTCGTTGACGCCCCAGTCCTTGCCGCCCTTCGTGCCGACCTGGTCGAGATACTCGTCCGAAAGGACGGTGGTGATGTGCATGCGGGCCGGGTTGTACCAGACGAAGAACGGCTTGCCGGTCGTCTCGGGGTCGTTGCGGTCGAGGAAGTCGATGACCTGGGCCGAGATTTCCTCATCGATGGTCTTGGAGCGTTCCAGCGTGAGCGGACCTTCATCCGTGCAGGTCATGTTGGCCGCGGTGCCATCGCTCGACGTGCAATGCATCACAGGGCGCGGCGGCGTCAGGCAGATGGTTGTCGCCGGGTCGACGGCGCCGGGCACTTCGGCCAGGCCGGGAACCGGCGTGTTCTTGCACGGTGGCGCGATGGTCTGCTCGGTGGGGCTCGTGTTGATGTCGGGGAAGCTGACCCCCTGCATCGCGTCGAGGTGATAGAGATAGCCCCAGAACTCCTGGAACCCGTGGGCGGTCGGCAGGGCGTCAGTGTGATCGCCGAGGTGGTTCTTGCCGAACTCGCCGGTGTTGTAGCCGAGATCCAGCAGGAACTTGGACAGCATCGGAGTGCCAGGTTGCAGATAGCTCGGGCTGCCCGGCAGCTGCGGCATGATCATGCCGGTCCGGAGCGGCTGCATGCCGGTGATGAAGGCGTTGCGCCCCGCGGTGCAGCTCTGCTCGGCGTAGTAGTCGGTGAACATCACGCCTTCCTGCGCGATGCGATCGATGTTGGGCGTCTCGCCGACCATAAGGCCGCGATGATAGACCGACGGCTGCATCCAGCCGATGTCGTCGCCCATGATGAAGAGGATGTTCGGTTTCTCGGCGGCGGCCGCCGTCGCGTCCTGCGCATGGGCGGTACCCCCGAACGCCGCGGCACCCAGTGCGATCGCGCTCGCGAAGAGCGCTCCAGCTCCGCGCACGAAAGGTCCGTTCCGTCTTTTCAGTCTCATCTTTTTTTGCTCCTGCTGCAGATTCGGCATGTCCTGAACTTCTTGGGGCGTTCGGCGCGGCTATCCGGACTTGGCGCGCTCGGGCGCCCCTACGGACGCCGATGCGGCGTCCAGACGGACCGCGATCTCATCGGCGATCTCGCCCGCGAGCTGGCGGTATTCGTCCGCGCGGACTGCGTCTTGCGCGACGCTTTCCCAATGTTGGAGCGCTTTCAACGCGACTTCATGATCTTCGCAAACGCTGCGGAACTCGGCGTCCCGGATACACAGCCTGCGGATCTCGAGCTCCCGCGCCGGGAACCGTTCCAGCAGGCCGGACAGAATTTGCATCGGTCTCTCCCGTGCGCAGCGACGAATGGACGCTAGCCCCGGGAACGCGGGAGACGGGAGGTGCGAACATGTTCGCACCCCCGGGTTTATTCCGAAATGCCGGCGGCGGCTCCGACGGAACGGTCCGTCGGAGCCGGTTCTGACGCGATTGTGGCCGATCGCGCGTTGTCTTTACGCCGCCGCAGTCCGTATTGTGAAGTCGGAATGTTTTTCGGCGGTTGGAGCGACGGGAGAGGCCGGTGGATCAGACAGGCGGAGTGGGCAAGGCCGTTGCGGAACCGTCCCCGCATGCACCCTCCGAAGCCGATGTCCGGGCGCAGTTGCGGCGGATGCTGGAGACCCGGTCGTTCCACTCCAGCCAGCGTCGACAGGAGATGCTGCGCTTCATCGTCGAGGAAGCGCTGGCCGGTCGCGGCGACCGGATGAAAGGCATCGCGGTGGCCATGGCCGTGTTCGGGCGGGACGAAACCTTCGATCAGCAATCCGATCCGGTCGTGCGTCTCGAGGCGCGGCGGTTGCGGAGCGACCTCGACAGCTACTATGTCGACGCGGGTAGCGACGACCCCGTCCGCATCACCATCCCCAAGGGTGGCTACGTCCCGCACTTCGCCTGGCAGAACCGGGAGGCGCACGCACCGACGCTCGCGTCCGACCCGGTGCCGGAGGGCGCGTCGCCCTCTGATGTGGACCCTGGCACGACGCCCTCGGGCGAGGCTGGAACCATGGTCGAGCGCCTCCGCGAGCGCCTGATACCGGCCGCGTTCCTTCTCGCCATTTGCGGCGTGGCGGCGATCGCCGCCGCCGTTTTCGGCCAGCGCGACACGGCGCCGGATGCGGCGCGGCCCCGGAATCCCGCGATCGTCGTGCTGCCGTTCGAGGCGTTCGGAGACAGCGATGACATCGGGCTGATCGCGTCCAGCGTGACCGAGGAACTGATCGCGAACCTCATGCTCTTCAGGGATTTCCGGGTCTACTCGGCGGCGTCAAGCTTTCGGCTTGATGCGGACGCCGATCCCGCGACCCTGCGGCGCGACCTTGGTGTTTCCTTCGTCGTGTCGGGCGTCATGCAGGCGCAGGACGGCCAGGCACGCATTCTTGCCAAGCTGGTCGACTCGCAGACGGGCGAGGTCCGCTGGAGCGGCAGTTTCGAAGAACCGCTCGCGCCGGGCGATCTTTTCGGGGCGCAACACGATCTGGCGGTGGCGATCTCGACCGCACTGGGAGAGCCCTACGGCGCCGTGAACGAGGCCATCGGTCGGCGCATGGGCCAAGACGTCGTCCCCAGCATGCCAAGCTACGCCTGCATCCTGCGTGCTCATGAGTACCGGAGAACCTTCGAGGATGCGCTTCATGCGCCCGCAATTGCCTGTCTCAAAGAGACGGTCGTGCGCGATCCCGAGTACGCGGATGCCTGGGCGATGCTCGGCTGGCTGCATCTTGATGCGGTGCGCAATGACCTCGCACCGACGGCCGAGCATCCGGCAGAGATGGCGGCAGCGTTCGAGGCGGCCTCGCATGCCGTGGCGCTCGAGCCGAAGAGCCCGCGGACGCTCGCGGCGCTCTCCGTCGTCACGTTCTACCTAGGCGACTACGCGACGGCGGAGGATCTGCAACGCCAGGTCCTCGCACTCAATCCGTACGATCCCGAAGCCCTTGCCCAACTCGGCTGGCGGATCGCGGTGCGCGGCGACCGAGAGGGTCTCGACTATCTCGATCAGGCCATCGCCCGCAGCGCCAATCCGCCGGGTTGGTATTCGCACCTGATCGCGGTCTACGCCTATCTGGATGGCGACTACGCGCGCGCCCTTGAAGCGGCCGAGAAATCCGCGGTCGTTGGGTCGGCCATGGGCCTGTCGTTCGCCGCGATGAGTCACGCAAAGCTCGGCGACACGGAGGCGGCGAAAGATGCGCTGGCCGCGATGACCGCGGCGTGGCCGCTGATGGGACGCGATCCCGCCACTGCCTACAGAATGCATCAGGCAAACGACGACATCGTCGAGGCGCTGGTCGCAGGGCTGCGTGAGGCCGGATGGACCCCGCCGGACGGGGCGTCGCCGTGACGCGGGCCGTCCGCCCCGGTAATCCCGACGACACCAAGGAGCCACGCGTTGGATGACATGCCGACCTTTGAGCCGCAGACCTCGATCCGCCACGTTCCCGGCGGAACCTTCCTGATGGGCTCCGACTGGCATTATCGCGACGAGCGACCGGCCCACAAGGTCGCGATCGGCGCTTCTGGATCAACGAGACGACGGTGACCAACGCCGACCATGCCGCCTACGTCGCGGCCACCGGCTACGTCACCGTGGCCGAGCGGCCGATCGATCCCGCCGAGTATCCGGGAGCGGATCCGAAGATGCTCGCGCCCGGATCGCTGGTGGTTCGCATGACCGACGGTCCGGTGGATCTCATCGACTATCGCAACTGGTGGGCCTGGACGCCCGGCGCCTGCTGGCGTCACCCGGAAGGACCGGGAAGCGGTATCGCCAGGCGCGAGGATCACCCGGTGGTGCAGGCGCCTTCGAGGACGCCGCCGCCTACGCCGCCAAGGCCGGCAAGGACCAGCCCACTGACGCGGAATGGGAATTCGCCGCCTGCGGTGGCCTCGACGGGGCGGAGTTCGCCTGGGGCGACCAGCTGACCCCCAACGGCACGCACCTCGCCAATACCTGGCAGGTCCCGTTCCCCTGGCGGAATTTCGAGACCGACGGCTTCACGGGCATCTGCCCGGTACGCAGTATCCCCGCCAACGGCTACGGGCTCTACGAGGTCTGCGGCAACGTCTGGGAATGGACCACGGACTGGTTTGTGGCCAAGCACGATCCCGCCGATCCCGCCAAGCCGTCGTGCTGCGCCGTTACCGATCCGCGCGGTCCCGCGCGAGAGGCAATCCCCTCAACCCTGCCCTGATGTCTGCCACCGAGCGACGTGTCGTGCTCTGTGGCATCCTTGCTCTCGGCCTTATCCTACGAGACGGTGCGTCGATGGGCGCGACGTTGCGGCGGCCTGATCCCAACTTCCGACCAAGCTGCTGGCCAAGGAAAGTTACCGTGACAATGCCCCCGCAGGAGATGATCTCCTGCCATACTGGCAGGATCGAGGGCTACATAATCGAGGGTCATGTGCCTGTTGCCGACATTCGTCGTCTTCTCGAAGAACGCCCTGACGCCGTCGGACTTGCCGTGCCTGGGATGCCTTACGGCTCTCCGGGCATGGGGCCGGAAAGCGAGCGCGAAGCCTATGAAGTGTTCCTGATCCGACGCGACGGTTCGACCGAAGTCTATGCCAATTATTCGGCTGCCTGACGCCTGAGCCTCCATTCGCCTGACGTTCAAGTAAGAGAACAAGCTCGCGCCTGATCCCGCATAACGCTGTAGTCCGCGACGATCTCCGCGATGGCGGACCTGTCCGGCAGGAGATCGAGTTCCGTGGCCGCGCGCGCCTGAAACTCGCGACTGTAGTCAACAAGGGGCGGACAAGACGCTGGCCGCACCGCGTTAGAACCGTCCGTCGCGCAGCCGCTCAGCAAGCTCGTTGCGATCGCGAGGACGGCGAACCGCCGCTTCCAGCATCTGGCGTTGGACACCATTGGCCTTCTCCGTGGTCTCAAGTCGCTCGGCGAGGCGGCCCGTCCGTTCGCCGGACCGCCGAAGCGCAAGCAGGAACAAGAGCACGGCGAGGACGATGGTGCCGTAGCGCAGCGCCGGCCGCCCCCAAGGGCTGGCGGCGAACCCGCCGAGCAAGGTGGCGATCATCGCCGCCCCCGTTTCCAATCGTCGAGCCGCGCGTAGATCGTGACTGCGATGCCCCCGAGCGCGACGGCGATGAACACCCAGCGCAGGGTGTCGAGATACGGCACAAGCGGCAGGATGGCGCTTTGCGTCTCCGCCAGCACCTGCTGCGCGACCTCCACGCCGGCAGTGCCCAGCGTCGCCACTCCGGCTGCGCCACCCCCCTTCATAGTGCGGCTGTCGGCCAAAACCTCGCGCGCTTGTGGCGTTTCTTCGGCGAAGGCAGTCGCCCGGACCGGGAACCGCTCGCCCCACTGCCGTGCGGGGCCGAGGTCGACATGGATGAAGCCAGAGCGCGGATAGAAACCGAAGCCGAGGAACCCGACCGCCCGTGCCGCAGCCTCGAAGGCAACGGGATCGTGGTTCGTCATGGCGATGTCGAAGGCGGCGCCGTCGAGGTGTTCCGATCAGTTGCCCGACGCGAAGTCGTTGGAGTCCATGGACCTCCTGCACATCGTCATCGAGCGAAACCTCGCGCTGGTCGAACGCATCCTGCGGGGCCTCTCGGGCGGCGAGGACACCCCCGAACCCGTCAGCCGTACGGGCCTCGCCGCGCGGTTCGCCGCAGGCTACGCACTCAACGTGATACCGGCAGACGAATACGCCGCAGGGCACATTCCCGGCGCGCTGAACGCGACCCTGGCGCAGCTGGAGGAGCTTCTCCCCTCACTTGCGCCGGACGTTGAGATCGTTGCCTAATGCCGCGGCCCCTATTGCGTCTTTGCCCACTAGGACGTCGCTGCGCTCCGAAAGCATGGTCTCAATGCGCGTCGGCTCGAAGGGGGACTCCCGGAGGAAGGGCGCGAGGTCGCGCGCGTCAGCTGATCTCAGACCAGTTCCTCCGCTGGCTTTGTCACCTCATCCACCCACGCCATCAGCGCAGCATGTTCTGGCGGCAGCTGGATTGCCAGCCCTTCCGCGAAAGTCTCGAAGGCCGGTCGGTTGAGCTCGTTGAGGCCGACAAGAACGGGGATATCCATCGCGACCGCCTCGGCGATCACGTTGCGGAACCCTCGCCCCTCGGCCTCGTGTTTGCCGAACTTGTTGACGATCAGGAGGTCCGCCCCGGATGAGAGATCGGCCGCGACCAACCCGACCGCCGTTTCCAGCGCGGTTGGGTCGAGGCGACACCCCCGCGCCTGCGGGCCGAGGTCCTGACTGATGCGCAGAATGGCACCATCGGGCAACACTCGCACGTCCATGTCGCAGGGGCCGGCATCACAGTGCTCGCTATTGATCTGGACAGTGCCGCAACATCTGAGACCGCCAGCCGCGAGGTCGGTTGCCAGCCGTTCAAGAACCAGGTCGGTATCGCCGCGCCCCGGCGCCATCGTGTAGGCAAGTTTCATGTCCGGGCTCCTTCAGGATTGGCAGAAAGGTTGGAATTCGACCAGCGCACCGGCAGGCAGGCATTCGGCGTCGGCGGGCAGGAACATCAGCCCTTGCGCAGCGGACAGCAGTCCGACACGGGCCGAATGTGTGGCATCCTCGAAACAGACGATCTCGCGACCATGGGCATCAAAACCGGCCAGCGTGGCGGGTCGGAGTTCGCAGCGCCCGGGATTGCGGCGGATTGGGCTTGAGGTCACGACATGCCGCCGGGTCCGTATGGACCCCTCGCCGCTCAGGGCACGGACCAACGCCAGCCCGAAGACCTGCCATGTGACGAAGGCCGACACCGGGTTGCCGGGCAATCCAAGCCAGTGCGCCTTGCCGATGCGCCCGACCGACACCGGCTTGCCCGGTTTGATCGCGACGCCGCTGAACAGGGTTTCGCCGCCCAATGCCATGACGGCCGGCTTCACATGATCTTCTTCGCCCACCGAGATACCGCCCGTGGTGATGACCAGATCGGCCCGCGCCGCCATGTCGCCAAATTGACGGACAAGGCCGGCAAGGTTGTCGGCACCTTGAGCCGAGGCAACGACGTCAACATCCGCAGCTGCAAGGCTTGCCGTCAGCATCGGTGTGTTCACGTCCCAGATTTGGGCGGCCTCACGCGCGCCTCCGGCGCGGCGAACCTCGTCGCCGGTGACCAGTAGTGCCACGCGCAGCCGACGCCGAACGCGCAGGATGCCTGCACCGGCAGCGGCACAGGCGGCGATCTCCCTCGGGCCAAGCCTCTGCCCCTTGTCGAGGACGGTCTCGCCGCTCGCCATGTCACTGCCCGCATGGCGGATGTTCAAACCCGGTTCAGGACGGCGCGACAGATGAATGACGTCCCCGTCACGCAGGACGTCCTCCTGCATCACGACCGCGTCCGCGCCAGCCGGAATCGGCGCCCCCGTGAAGATCCGAGCGGCTGCGGCGCCCGCGACCGATGTCGTCATCGCCTGCCCGGCAGGCACGCGCGCGACGACCGGCAGCGCCCAGGGTCCGGCGCCAGTTAGGGCCGATGTCGCGATCGCATAGCCATCCATCGCCGCATTGTCGAAAGCCGGTGCCATGGACCGGGACCGGACCGGCTGGGCAAGAATGCGGCCAAAGGCGTGGTCGAGCGACACGGCCTCGGTGCGGCCGACCGGTGCTACATGCCCTGCAATCCGGGCGAGGGCCTCGTCGATGCCGATCAGCGCGTGAAGCATGTCCTGACTGTCACAGCCGCAGCCCGGTGACGCGATGGCTTGATGGATGGTCATTGTGCTGCCTCCTCAGTGGATTGGGCGGCCTGGAAGTGCCCGGGCCCGATGCTGCAATCGAGATCGCGCAGGCGCCCGTCCTTCAGCCCGTAAATCAGGCCGTGCACGCGGACATCGGCTCCGCGGCGCCATGCCCTCTGCAGGATCGGCGTCTCGCAGACGCGCCGCACGCCCTCGACCACATTGAGTTCCGCCAGCCGGTCGCGTTGTGCTTCGAGGTCGGCTTCGCGCCCCAGATCGACCGCGTAAGCGCGGGCCAGGCGCCGGATCGGCTCGAGCCAGTGATCGGCCAGACCGTGCGGCAGATCCTCGGTCGCGGCCTTGACCCCGCCGCAGCCATAGTGGCCGCAAACGATGATCTCGCGCACATGCAACGCATCGACCGCGAACTCCAGCGCCGAGAGCAAGTTCATGTCCGAGGAATGAACGATGTTGGCGACGTTGCGATGGACGAATACCTCGCCCGGATCGAGCCCCGCGACCACGTTGGCCGGAACCCGGCTGTCCGAACAGCCGATCCAGAAGAACTCGGGCGCCTGAAGGGCGGCAAGGCGGGTGAAATAGTCAGGCTCCTCGTCGTGACGTTGTTTCGACCACGCCACGTTGCGCGCCAGGAGGTCATTCAGCATCGGTCGTCTCCGGAAAATCTGGCAGCCCGCGTCTTGACCGCATGTGTTTCGACAGGTTCCGCAGATCGGCCCGAGTCAAACGGACCCGGGCAATCGGCAAGAGGATTGCGTTCTCGGCCACCAGGTGGCGGCGCACGTGCCCCGCGAATCTTGAGAGAACCGCACGCTCCGCGGTGGTCAGGTCTTCCCCGCTGTCGAGGCAACCGGCCAGCATCGCACGCAACTGCGGCAGCAGACGCATCGCCTCATCCTGATCGGCCCTGATCCGGTCGATCACACCCTCGATCGCATCCTCATCCGTGCAGCGCCGGGCAAGAAGCGGGAACAGGTCCTCTGCTTCGTCACGCAGGTGGACATTCAGTTCCTCGTTCGGAAAGCGCAGCACCGTTGTTGCTTCCTGGCGATTGAGAGCGTGCGCCGTTGCCAGCCCGTCGATCACGGCGCAAACCTGACGTTCGCGCAGGTGGTCTTCGCTGATGAAATCCAGAGGATTTGCAAGCAGGCCCAGGCTCGTCGGCTTCTCACCACTCCCACGCAGCAGAGGCTCTGACGGTTGCATGACACGTCCTTTCGAGTGGTTCAGATCGGCGCAAGACTTGCGCCGGTGATGCTCGACCGGTTGGCGAGGCTTTCCACGAACGCCCTCGACGCATCGGCCCAAGCGGCTTTCTCCAGCGCCTGCGCGATCCTGGGGCGAACGGTTTCATAGGGCAGAACCTGCCCAGGCGCCGTCGCGTTCAGGCGGATGATGTGCCAGCCATGCCGCGACAGAACGGGTGCGGGCGTGATGCCCTCATCGGTCAGGGAGCGCAGCGCCGCCTCGAACTCGGGCACGGTGTCACCCGGACCCAGCTGGCCCAGATGGCCGCCCGAGGCTTTTGAGCCGCAATCGCTTTCATGGGCAGCGGCGGCGAACCCTTTGGCGTCGCCATCAAGCCGCGCCAGCAGGGCAATGGCCCGTGCCTCGGCCAGCCCACACTCGGCTTCGTCCCGCGGATCGCAGGCGCACAATATGTGCGAGACATCCCAGAGCGGTGCCGAACGATATCGGACAGGGTCCTTCTCCCATTCCGCGCGCACGGCATCTTCGCAGACGGGCGCGATCACGAGCGCCTCGTCCAGCAGGGCGCGGATCAGGGCTTCGTCTTCCGTCTCGAACCGCCCCGGCGCCAGCTCGAGCGGGTCGGCCGTCAACCCCCGTCGCTTCGCCTCTTGCAACAGCAGTGCGCGGATGGCCAATGCTTGCGCGGCCTTGCGCCAGGCGATGCCCGGCTTGTCTTTAGGGGCTTCGTGGTTCTGGGCCTCGGCGGCGATTGCCGCCGAGGGGATGGTTTCGCCGTTCACGACGACATCGGGAAACAGGGCCACGTTCATCTGGCTCACTCCGCTAGCGTCGTGGTCGATGCGCCACGGCCGGCCTGACGTTCGTCGAAGTCCCGACGGCGCTCGTCCAGCGGACGCCGGCGACGCGACCGGACGATCTGGTATCCGGGCCGGGCAAACAGATAGCGCAGCGGCGCAAAGATGCCGGACGCGATGTGAACCAGCCGGGTGAACGGGAACAGCAGGAAGATCGTGAGGCCGGTAAAGATGTGAAGCTCGAAGATCCACGATGTGCCCTCGGTATAGCTGGCCGCATTGGGATCAAGGGTGAAGATGCCCTGCGCCCATTGCATGAATTTGATCATCTCACTGCCGTCGATATGTTGCAGGGACACAAAGATCGACAGCGACCCGAGAATGAGCTGGAAAAGCAGCAGCGCCAGGATCGCGATATCCATCGTGCTGGATGTCTTGCGAATGCGCGGATCGACCCATCTGCGATGCAGCAGCATGAACCCGCCGATAAGCGCCGCGACAGCACCGAGCCCGCCCACGACGATGGCGAGGATCTGCTTGAACTCGTGCCCGATATGCAGCGCCTCAAGCAGAGGGATCGGGGTCAGCAGGCCAACGACGTGACCGACAAATATCGTCAGCACGCCGATGTGAAACAGGATCGACCCCACCACCAGCTGCTTGCGGCGCAACAGCTGGCTGGACGAGGTTTTCCATGTGAAGGGGTCGCGCTCGTACCGGGCGATGCTGCCGATCACCAAGACCGATAGCGCGATGTAGGGGTATATCCCGAAGATGAATGTATGCATCTGAGGCTCCGTCATTCAGCTGCCGGACGAGTCGCCGGCGCTTGTGTCTGGGGAATGTCCATGTTGGCCAACATGTCGCGGACCTGCGGACACCCTGCGTTCGGATCGGGCCCGAATGTCACCTCGGTTTCCTCCCAAACAGCGTCGAGCGCCGCGAGGTCGGTCGGATCATCATCGGGCTGGGCCAGCATGTCGGCAACCGCTTCGGCGTCGGCCTGCGTGTCGGCGAGCTGGGAAAGAGCGGCGAACGCGGCAGCATACCCGCTGTCGCGCCGGACAAGCCGGGCCGCGAGAGCGTCAAGGATATGCGCCGCGTCCGCCAAGGTTTCCTGCACTTCTGCGAAGGGACGCGTCGACAGGAATTCCAGCAACACCGGCAAGTGATCCGGCAGTTCCATTGTGGCGGGCTCGAACCCGCCCGCCCGGTAGGTCTCGATCAGGCTGACCATCGCGCCGCCGCGGTCCCGGCTTTCGCCGTGGACGTGCTCGAAGAGATTGAGCGATAGCGTTCGCGACCTGTCGAAGAGCATCACATAGCTCTCCTGCAGATCGTAGAGATCGGCGTCTGCGAAGCCATTGGTCAACGAGCGCAGCGCAGCCCGTGTCTCGGCGGTGATGCGGCGATCGTCGGCAAGGACGGCGCCGATGTCGGGCATCGCCTCCTGAAGTTCCCGCGAGGGATAGCTCAAGATCAGCGACAGGGCTTTCAGGGAACGGTCCAGCATCAGAAGGTCTCCTGCGGAAGGGCGAACTTTTTCTTCTTGCCGCCGAAGAGCGTCGTCTTGCCCGCCTCGCCGGTGGAACAGCCGTTGCCGTCGGTGAAGCCGCAGCCGCCGCGGATGTCGGCGCCATGCTCGTTCTGTTCGCGGTGCGCCGTGGGGATCGCGAAACGGTCCTCGTAGTCGGCGATGGCCATGATCTTGTACATGTCCTCGATCACCCGGCCGGACATGCCGACACGAGCGGCGATCGCCTCGTCCCGCACGCCCTCCACGCTGAGCGCCCGCATGTAGAGCCGCATCGCGGACATGCGTTCGAGGGCGTGAACGATGGGTTCCTCATCCCCCGCCGTCAGCATGTTGGCGAGGTATTTGACGGGGATGCGCAGGGACCGCACGTCGGGCATCTGGTCGCTCATCGCGATCTGTCCGGCCTGAGCGGCATTCTGGATCGGGCTGAGCGGCGGGATGTACCACACCATCGGCAGCGTCCGGTATTCCGGGTGAAGCGGGAAGGCGACCTTCCAGTCCATCGCCATCTTCCAGACCGGGCTGACCTTGGCCGCCTCGATCCAGTCCTCCGGCACGCCGTCGCGGCGCGCGGCGGCAATCACCTCGGGGTCGTTCGGATCGAGGAACACATCCAGTTGCGCGCCGTAGAGATCGGTCTCGCGCTCGGCGCTTGCCGCAGCTTCGATCTTGTCTGCGTCATAAAGGATCACACCCAAGTAGCGAATGCGCCCGACGCAGGTTTCCGAACAGACCGTGGGCTGGCCGCTCTCGATGCGCGGATAGCAGAAGGTGCATTTCTCGGATTTGCCGGTATCCCAGTTGTAATAGACCTTCTTGTA
>JAGQRV010000016.1 GCA_020425125.1 Paracoccaceae bacterium
GCGGCTGGAGCGGGCGGACCTCTTCTGGGCGCGGCTGGAGGGGGCGAACCTCGTCGGGGCGCGGCTGGAGCGGGCGGACCTCGTCGGGGCGCGGCTGGAGGGGGCGGACCTCGTCCGGGCGCGGCTGGAGGGGGCGAACCTCGTCGGGGCGGTCTTCAAATCGGCAAACTGGGCCGAGGTCACAAACGATGCCTGCCCGGCCCAGTTTGCCGATTTTCGCGGCGTCACGGATCTCGATCAAGCCCGCCTGTCGTCGCTCGTCGGCAATGCCGCAACCCTGCTGCCCGACACCCCGCCCGGTCTCTTCGTGCCGCACAAATGGGCCACTGAGCCGCCGGGATTCGACCTGCTTCTGGCCGAACCCTCGCGCTACGGCTTCGAATCTGCTGACGACCTCCGTGCCGCTTTCCTCTGCGGCCCCGGAGAAGTGCCGCTGAAGACCGGCGCTCCCTGGCCGGTGGACGCCGCCCCGCCCTGGGGAGCACAGGAAGCGGGCGAAGTCGAGTGGGACTACCTGGAGCGCATCGACGCCTGGGCCAAGGCGCACCCGCCCACCGAACCCGTTCCCTGAGCGGCGCGGCCGGGCCTCCGGTCCGACAAATGTCCGATGAAAGTCCGACGATTTTCCGATCCCCAGCGGCGGCGGAACATTGCGGGACCGACTCCGTGCAATCGGTGCGATTGCACATTTCCTGACGACCCGTGAGGGCGGCGCGCGGTGCGGCTCAGTACAGGAAATACCGCTGCGCCATCGGCAGTTCCTTCGCGGGCTCGCAGGTCAGCAGCTCGCCATTGGCGCGGACCTCGTAAGTCTCGGGATTCACGTCTATTTCCGGAAGAGCATCGTTCAGCACCATGTCCGCCTTGCCGATGCCGCGGGTATGCGCGACCGGCACCGTCGCCTTCTGCAGCCCCAGCCGCGCGCCGATCCCGTCCGCATGGGCCGCGGCGCTGGTGAAGATCACCGCCGAGGCCTCCACCGCCCGTCCGAAGGCGCCGAACATCGGCCGCGAATAGACCGGCTGCGGCGTCGGGATGGAGGCGTTCGGGTCGCCCATCTGCGCGCAAGCGATTGTTCCGCCTATCAGAACCATCTCGGGCTTGACGCCGAAGAAGGCCGGCGACCAGAGCACCAGGTCGGCGCGCTTGCCCACCGTGACCGAGCCGACCTCGTGCCCCACCCCGTGTGCGATGGCCGGGTTGATGGTATATTTCGCGACATAACGCCGCACGCGGAAGTTGTCGTTGTCGCCCTGCTCCTCCGCCAGGCGGCCGCGCTGCTGCTTCATCTTGTGCGCGGTCTGCCAGGTGCGGATGATCACCTCGCCCACCCGGCCCATCGCCTGGCTGTCCGACGCGATGATCGAGAACGCCCCCATGTCGTGCAAAATGTCTTCCGCAGCAATGGTTTCCTTGCGGATCCTCGACTCGGCGAAGGCCACGTCCTCGGGAATTCCCTTGTCGAGGTGATGGCAGACCATGAGCATGTCGAGATGCTCTTCCAGCGTGTTGACGGTGTAGGGCCGCGTCGGATTGGTCGAGGCCGGCAGCACGTTCGCCGCCCCGCAGACCTTGATGATATCCGGCGCATGCCCGCCCCCCGCCCCCTCGGTGTGGAAGGAATGGATCGTCCGCCCCTTCATCGCCGCCAGCGTCGTCTCGACGAAGCCGGATTCGTTCAGCGTGTCGGTATGGATCATCACCTGAATGTCCATCTCGTCGGCGACCGACAGGCAGCAATCGATCGCCGCCGGGGTCGTGCCCCAGTCCTCGTGCAGTTTCAGCGCACAGGCGCCGGCATGGATCTGCTCCACCAGCGCGCCCGGAAGCGAGGCATTTCCCTTGCCGGCGAAGGCCAGGTTCATCGGGAACGCATCCGCCGCCTGCAGCATCCGCCCGATATGGAAGGCGCCCGGCGTGCAGGTGGTGGCCAGGGTCCCGTGGGCCGGGCCGGTGCCGCCGCCCAGCATCGTCGTCAGGCCCGAATGCAGTGCGTCCTCGATCTGCTGCGGGCAGATATAGTGGATATGGCTGTCCAACCCGCCCGCGGTCAGGATCCGCCCTTCGCCCGCGATCGCCTCGGTTCCGGGGCCGACGACGATGTCGACGCCGGGCTGCGTGTCCGGGTTTCCGGCCTTGCCGATGGCGGCGATACGGCCGTCGCGCAGGCCCACATCCGCCTTGTAGATACCCGCCACGTCGACGATCAGCGCGTTGGTGATGACCGTGTCCACCGCGCCGTCCGCGCGGGTCACCTGGCTTTGCCCCATGCCGTCGCGGATCACCTTGCCGCCGCCGAACTTGACCTCCTCGCCATAGGTGGTCAGGTCGCGCTCCACCTCGATGATCAGGTCGGTATCGGCCAGACGGACCCGGTCGCCGGTGGTCGGTCCGTACATGTCCGCATAGGCGGCACGGGAAATCGTGACGGGCATGGCTGGGGTCCTCTCGCCGGGTCGGTCCTGGCCGGCAGTCTTGCGGCAAGCCGCCGCCGACACAAGGCGGCGCGTGCGAGCGCGCGGACATTGCCTGTCATTTGAGCAGGGGCCGGCCGGGGCCGGGCGCGCGGGTCAGCGCAGCCCGATCTGAGGTCCCTGTTGCGCCAGCCGCCGGGCATTGGACGACGTCCGGCGCCGGATCGGCGCCACGGCTGCGGTGACGATCTGGTCCGGTCGCTTGCCTCCTGCGGCGGCCGTCATCGCCGCCTGCGCCGATTTCATGAACGCCGTCGGTTTCTCGGACACCATGCGCGTGTTCTCGCTGGGCCGCACCGCCCAGAGCCCCATCGCACCGAGCGTCCTCAACGCGATCACCGCCTGCGCTTCGGCGAACATCAGGCCGACCTGCGCCTGCATCCGCCAGAGATCTTCCAGCGTCGCCTGCTGCTGCAAGGGATTGCTTACTGTTTTCCGTGCCATGCCTGCCCGCCTCATCCATGTCCGCCCGGATTCGCCAGGGCGATAAGAAAGACTAGCACATCGCGCGGATTTCTGCACTGCGGCATTACGATGCCGCAGTGCAGAATCTCAGTCCTCGGCCGCCGTACCGGGAAGCGCGCCAGGCACTTTGAGCTTCGACGGCTGCCGCCGGCGCCGCGTCGCCGGAGCCGTCTCCGTCGCAGCAGCCTTTGCGCGTGCCGTCCGGGGTGCAGCCTTGTCCTTCTGGCGCGGCGTCGCCGGAGCCGACGGAGCATCCGCCGCCCCGAATTCAGCCGGTTCGGCCGCTGCGTCGTCAGGCAACGCCGGCGCTGCGGCCGGCGCCTCGGGCTCCAACGGAAGCGGCGTCGCGGCCGGCTCGGCCACCGCGGCATTGTCCGGCACGGTGTCCGGCGCGGTTTCGGCAATCGGATCCGGCTCCGGGGTGGCCGCAATCTCTGCGGTCTCTTCTGTTGCCGGGGCCGCCTCGGGCGCCGGTTCGGCAAACGCTGCCGCAGGCGCAACGGCGACGGCTTCCAGCACGTCCGCCACGGGTACGGCTTCGGCTTCCGCGACCTCGCTGACCGCTTCGACCGGCGCCTCCACGGTCCCGGGGATCGTCTCGGCAACCTCTGCCGGCAGTTCCGCAGGCTCCGGACGCGCCCAGTCCGCATTCACGACCGTCGGCGCAGGCATTTCCGGCTCCGCCTTGGCCACCGGAGGCACGGGCGCCGGCTCGACCGGCGGCCGGTTCATCGAAAGCGGCGAACTGCCCGCCACCGCGCGCAACACCGGCTTGCCGCCCGCAGAGGGGCGAAGCGTCACACGGTCATCCGACAGACCCCGCGCGGTGATCAGCGCCACTTCCCAAGACGGCATCAGCGAGACCATCCGGAAGGTCAGGTCCATCTGCGCTTCCGCCGAACGCAGCCACATCTCCATCCCGCTCTTCCAGTAGTCCAGCGGCGTCTTCAGCATCATGAAATTCTCCCATAAGCGGTACTTCGGCCGCGTCGCCCCGCAAGGCGATTGCGGCGACAGATAGATCATTCAAGCGGTCCCATCACGGCCTGGTTGAAGCCGAAGACCCGGCGCAGGCCGCCGATCGGGACAAGGCGCACTTCCCGCGACTGCCCCGGCTCGAACCGCACCGCGGTGCCGGCGGGAATATCCAGGCGCTTGCCGCGAGCGGCGGCGCGGTCGAAATCCAGCGCCGCATTGGTCTCGGCAAAGTGGTAGTGGCTGCCGACCTGCACCGGCCGATCCCCGGTATTGGCGACCAGAAGGACGGTTTCGGGCGCCTCGGCGTTCAGCGTGATCGCCCCGTCTGCGGTGAGGACTTCCCCCGGGATCATCGGCGCCTCCTGTGGTTTTCTGCGGGCACGCTCGCACAGCCCGCGGGCCAGAACAAGCGCACTCGGGGCTTCCCGGCACAGAGGCCTGCCCGTTCGGCCTCGCGATGCACCTGCGTCCATAAATCAGGCATTCTGGCGCAGGACCAGCGCGAATTTCTCTTTTAGCGCGAATCTCGCCGTTCAGCGAACCGGCGAATGCACCGTCACCAGCTTGGTCCCGTCCGGAAAGGTCGCTTCGACCTGAACGTCGTGGATCATCTCCGCCACCCCGTCCATGCACTGCTCCGCCCCGACGACAGTGGCCCCGGCCTCCATCAGATCGGCCACCGACCGCCCGTCGCGGGCGCCTTCCACCACGAAATCGGTGATCAGGGCCACCGCCTCGGGGTGATTGAGCTTCACGCCGCGTTCCAGGCGCGCCCGCGCCACCATGGCGGCAAGGCTCACCAGAAGCTTCTCTTTCTCGCGGGGGGTCAGGTTCATCTGTCGCTTCCGTCCTGTTCCTCAGAGGTTCCAGACCCGGGGCAGCGGCGCCCCGGTCAAAACGCCAAGACAGACCGTCACCAGCCGGCGCAGCGCGAAGGAGTCGCGCGCCAGCGCCCGGACCACCAGCCTGCCCTTCAGGGCCGAAACCGCCGCCTCGACCCCGTCGGGCAGAGAGTGCAGGCATTGGCGACACTCGGCAAGACGCTCTTCGGCCCGCAGATCGACCAGGGCCAGCGACGCGAACGCCACCGCCTCGCCCAGAAGGGCCGGGCTGGTGCGGTGGTCAAGCATGGCAGTTGTCAGACGTACCGGCTCCAGAAGCACCGGCTCTCCGTCCCGCCGCACCTCGCGCCAGTCAAGCAGATCGACCTCGGCGAGCCGTTCGCCCATCGCGGCACGTCCCAGGATGACGGTCTCGGCCATCACCAGCCGGGCATCCCCCGACAGCTCCGCCCGCGTCCGCCGGTGAAGCGCGGCGCGATCGAAGAGGATCGTTTCCTGCGGCAGCCAGTGCAGCACGGCGCCCGGTCCCACCGACAGGCTGACCTCGACCCGCGCCGCGCCGGAGAGAGACCGGTAGGCACGTTCGGCGGCCTGGGTGGTCGCCACCGCCCGCGCATCGGGCCCCAGCGTCAGCTCATAGCCGAGATCGTCGCCCCCGGTCAGCCCGCCCGCCGTGTTCAGGAACACCACTTCGGGCAGGCCGCCATAGACCCGCGGCAGCAGCGCCTTTGCCGATCCCTGCTGAAACAGCCGCACCAGTCGCGCCCCGCGCGGCCCGTCAGCCAGGGCGACCGCCGCGCGGCCATGCATGCGCTGCAAGCCCGCGGTCCCGGCCGAAGCCTCCAATCCGCCGGTCGGGCGACCTCCGCGCACACCGCCGCGGCGCTCTCCCGCCTCCTGCTCCGCGCCGGACAAGCTCAGAACTTGCGCGCCGCTTCGAATCCGTGGACGCCGGTGACGTTTCCTTCGCGGAAGGCGGTCCGGGCCACGATGCGGAAGCCGGCATCCTTGAGGAAGGTGTAGAACTCCGTCGCGTCCACGACATGCTCGTGCAATTCGCCGACGATGACGCGCACATCTGCGATCCGCGCGTCGAGGCCGACCAGCGCATCAAGTTCCGCGCCTTCCACATCGAGCTTCAGAAGGTCGATGCGCCGCAGACCCTGTGCCTCCATATGCGCGGCCAGAGTCGTCACCGGCACCATCTCGACCGGCCCCGACTCGGCATCGGGAAATCCGTCAACAATGCTGTGCGTCGCCTCTGACGTTCCGAGGTGCAGCGCGACCTCGCCGGCACTGCGCCCGACGGCCTCGCGAAAGCAGGTGGCCTTCGGCAGCGATGCCAGGTTGGTCGACAGAAGGGCGAAGTTCCGCGCCTCCGGCTCGAAGGCGTGGAGCTGCGCGTCGGGAAACTGGCAGGCGAACCAGAGCGCCGAGGCCCCGATATTGGCCCCCGCATCGACGATGACCGCCGGGTCGCGCAGCGGCGAACGCAGCCTGTACTGGCCCTCTGCCATGATCTCGCCCAGCACGAAGATGTCGCCGAGCCGGATCCGCATCGGCACCGTGCGGCCGGCGAGACGGAGCTTCAGATCGAAGATCTCGCCATAGCGCTCGGTGCTGCCGAGATGACTGTAGATGTCCATGAGTGCGCGTCGCGTGGCCGTATCCGCGGCCCGGCGTCCAATCATCGTGGCCGCCTCGCGGGCGCGGTTGATCGACCGGCTGGCGCGTTCGAGAAGGTCCACCATCAGCGCACCCGCGCCAGGGCGTCGCCCGGCCCGAACCAGTATCCGGCCGCCTCGCCTGCGCCCCATGAGACGGCAAACGGAACCAGCATCGGCAGCGACTGAACAAGCTTGCCGAGATGACGCTTCTTCGAGGTCACCCGGCTGATCGTCCGCCAGAACATCAGCGGCGGCAGCAGGACCAGGGCCGCGCCGCCCCGAACCACCCGCTGCGGCGCCGACAGACCGTCGGACATGGCGCCCGCATAGCTGCGCGAATAGAGGTAGCGCTGCGACATGTAGAGCCCGAAGGTGTAGTGCATCTTGTGGCCGACCACGATGTCGGGCCGCAGGATCAGCTTCACCCCGTCCGCCTTCATTGCATCGTGCAGCCGGTTTTCCCATTTGCCCTCGGCCAGCACGCCGTCATAGCGCGCGAGCGTCTCGCGCCGGTAGATCGTGTTGTTGCCGGGCACACCTTCCGCCGGCCCGGTCGGCAATGGCGGCAGCGCCGCGGAATATTCGCACAGGAAAGCCGCCCAGTCCGACAGGCTGTCGGTCGCGGCGTTCTCCACCGCTCCGGCGACCACCTCGTTGTCGGCTCCAAGCGCGTCCAGCATCGCCCGCGCCCAGTTCTCGGGAACGATCACGTGATCCTCGATCACCGCCACCGCCGGCGCCGTCGCCTCGTGAATGGCCCGTGTGCGCATCTGGGGGATTGTCGTGCCGGGTGGCACCGAGATCACCCGCACCCCCGGAAAGTCGCGCGCCACGGATTCGCGGATCAGCGGACCTGTGCGGTCCACCACCAGAATTTCCAGATCTGCCCCTTGCGGACCGTGCAGCGCCGTCAGGCAGTCGAAGACGTCGTCATAGCTGTTGACCGCCGGAACGATCACGGAAAGCTCACTCACATCCACCCCCACACCAAGAGTCATCCGTACGCGATCCGCCTGCGCGGCCGACGTTAACCCTGATTGGAGCAATTTCGCAGGTGCGGCAATCGTTCTTCGGTTTATGCGGGCCGATCCGCCTGATCCCGGCAAGCTTCTGCCGATCGCGGTGCCGCCCTCACGGCGTGTGTCGCTGGTCTGGTCAGCGACCGGGCTTTCCGCTATCGCGACGGCCATGAACGACCGTCTCACCCTTCGCCGTCCAGATGACTGGCACCTGCACCTGCGCGACGGTGCGATGCTGGCCGGCGTCCTGCCCGAGACCGCCCGGCATTTCGCCCGCGCGATCATCATGCCGAATCTGGTGCCCCCCGTGGTCACCGCCGCCGATGCCGAGGCCTATCGCGACCGCATCGTCGCCGCTTTGCCCGCGGGCGCGCGGTTCGAGCCGCTGATGACGCTCTATCTGACCGAGACGACCGATCCGGCCGATGTGCGGCGCGCCGCGGCGAACGCGATCGTGCGGGCGGTCAAACTCTATCCCGCGGGTGCGACCACCAATTCGGCCTCCGGCGTTCGCGACCTGACCCGGGTTCTGCCTGTCCTCGAGACCATGGCCGAGATCGGCCTGCCGCTCTGCGTCCACGGCGAGGTCACCGATTCCGAGGTTGACATCTTCGACCGCGAGGCGGTGTTCCTCGACCGTGTGCTTGCGCCTCTGCGCGACAGCCTGCCGGACCTGCGCGTCGTGATGGAGCACGTCACCACCGGCGAGGGCATCGCCTATGTCCGGGGCGAGCCCGCGGCCACGATGGGAGCGACGATCACCGCCCATCACCTGATCATCGACCGCAACCACATCCTGGTCGGCGGGATCAAACCGCATTACTATTGCCTGCCGGTCGCCAAGCGCGCGATCCACCGCGCCGCGCTGATCGATGCCGCGACCTCCGGCGATCCTCGGTTCTTCCTCGGCACCGACAGCGCACCGCATACCGATGCGCTGAAGGAAGCGGCCTGCGGTTGCGCCGGATGCTTCACCGCGACCAACGCACTCTCGTGCCTCGCCGAAGTGTTCGACCGCGCCGGCTCGCTCGACCGGCTCGAGGGCTTCGCCTCACTCCACGGCCCGGCCTTCTACCGGCTGCCCGCGAACGAGGAGACGGTGACCCTGGTGCGGGGCGCGCCCGTCGCCTACCCGCCGAAGATTGACACCGGCGACGGTCCGGTGACCTTATTCGATCCCGGTTTTCCGCTGCACTGGCATGTCGAGGAGAGCACATCACGATGATCCCCAGTTCCTTCCCCGACAAGGCCGAGATCGCCCGCCTGTCCGCGCGGATGCTGCTCGAAATCGGCGCGGTCCATTTCAACGCGGCCGAGCCCTTCACGCTGGCCTCGGGCCTGCCGAGCCCGACCTATATCGATTGCCGCAAGCTGATCTCCTATCCGCGGATCCGCTCGACGCTGATGGACTTCCTCACCGTCACCGTGATGCGGGACGCCGGTTTCGAGGCCTTCGACAACATCGCGGGCGGCGAAACCGCCGGCATTCCCTTCGCCGCGCTGGTGGCCGAACGGATGGGCCTGCCGATGACCTATGTGCGCAAGAAGCCGAAGGGCTATGGCCGCAACGCCCGGATCGAGGGTGCCATGAGCGAAGGCCAGCGGGTGCTTCTGGTCGAGGACCTGACCACCGATGGCGGCTCCAAGCTCAGTTTCGTCGACGCGATCCGCGAAACTGGCGCGACCTGCGGCCATACCGCGGTGATTTTCTACTACGGCATCTTCCCGGAGACCGTGAAGACCCTGGGCGACCATGGCATCCGGCTGCACCATCTCTGCACCTGGGCCGACGTGCTTGCCGAGGCGCGCGCGGGCAGCCGCTTCGATTCCGAAACCCTGGCCGAGGTCGAGGCGTTCCTTGCCGATCCGCGGGCCTGGCAGGCGGCGCGGGCCGAGAAACGCCACTGACAGCCTCCGCAGCGCAAATCTCCTATAAGTTGTGCTCCGGTCTTGCGCCCGGCACGCCGCGCGCGCCGTCAACATGTTGACGCGCGCCCCGTTTCGGCCGCAAGATGAAGCGGCGGGAAAGCATGCACAGCTTGTCCACAAGTTTATACAATTTGCGCGGATCGCAGCGGAGGCGTAGGTCAGATCCCCAACCGCGGCAGAGACACGCGTGAGGGAGCAGCGATGAACAAGATCACCGGACTGGCACCGGCCCTGCCGGAACAAGGCGGCGACGACGAGAATCTTCCCCATTCCATCGAGGCGGAGCAGCAGCTACTCGGCGCGCTCCTGACCAACGACCAGATCTACGACCGGATTGCGCCGATCGTGCAGGCCGAGCACTTCTACGATCCGGTCCACCGCCGGATCTTCGAGGTCGCGGTCGGCCGCATCGCCCGCAACGCGCTGGTGACGCCGGTGACACTTGCCAACTACCTGCAGGACGATCCGGGCCTGAAGGAGCTTGGCGGCGCCGCTTACCTCGTCCGGCTCGCCGGCGCGGCGATCTCCACCTTCGCCGCCCGCGACTACGCCCAGCTGATCTACGACATGGCGATCCGGCGCGAGCTGATCGGGCTTGGGCGCGACATTGCCGCCCGCGCCGCCACCGTCGACCTTGAAAGCGAACCCCGCGACCAGATCGTAGCCGCCGAGCAGCGGCTCTACCTCCTCGGCGAGAAGGGCCAGTCGGACCGCGGCTTCCAGTCCTTCTTGCGCGCCGCAACCGAAGCGGTGCAGGTCGCCCACGCCGCCTATCAGCGCGATGGCGGGCTGGCCGGGCTCTCCACCGGGCTCGACGACCTCGACAAGAAGCTCGGCGGCCTGCACCGCTCGGACCTGCTGATCCTCGCCGGCAGGCCCTCGATGGGGAAGACCTCGCTCGCCACCAACATCGCCTTCAACATCGCCAAGTCCTACCGCAAGGGCGCGCTGCCCGACGGCACCGAAGGCGCGGTCAATGGCGGCGTCGTCGGCTTCTTCTCGCTCGAGATGTCGGCCGAGCAGCTGGCCGCCCGGGTCCTGTCGGAGGCCGCCGAAGTGCCGTCCGAGCAGATCCGCCGCGGCGACCTGACCGAGCCCGAATTCCGCCGCTTCGTCGAGGCGGCGAAGACGCTGGAGGCCTGCCCGCTCTATATCGACGACACGCCGGCGTTGCCGATCTCCCAGCTCGCCGCACGTGCGCGGCGGCTGAAGCGGATCCACGGCCTCGACGCGCTGATCGTCGACTACCTGCAGCTCGTCCGCCCGGCCTCGGCCAAGGACAGCCGCGTCAACGAGGTCTCGGAAATCACCCAGGGCCTCAAGGCGATCGCCAAGGAACTCGACATCCCGGTGATCGCGCTCTCGCAGCTCTCGCGCCAGGTGGAAAGCCGCGAGGACAAGCGCCCGCAGCTCTCGGACCTGCGCGAATCCGGCTCCATCGAACAGGACGCCGACGTGGTGATGTTCGTCTTCCGCGAGGAGTACTACAAGGAGCGCGAGAAGCCGGGCGACGACAAGCTCGACGAGATGGCGAAATGGCAGGAGGCGATGGAGCGCGTCCACGGCAAGGCCGAGGTCNNGCAAGCAGCGCCACGGCCCGATCGGGACGGTCGAACTGAGCTTCGAGGGCCGCTTCACCCGGTTCGGAAATCTGGCCAAGCCGTGGCAGACCGGGGCGGCAGAGGGGTTCTGAGGCCCGGAAGCCAGCCCCGCGGACCGTTTTCACCAATGCCCCGGCGGCGCCCCGGAAACGCAGCAGAAAAGAGCTGCTACCGGTGGAAGTTTCGCCTGTCGGCGGTGCCCTAGATCACCTGCTCTGCCGCAGCCCAGCCCTTGACCATGTCGTCATGGCTCAGAGCCGGGGCGTCGAAGACTTCGGCGCCGATCTTCTGGAAGAAGGGTTCGTGGACCGAGAGGAACGCCGCGCTCTCCGAGATCTCGTAGAACATGAAGACGCAGCGCTTGCCTTCGTCCATCGAATAATAGACCGCCTCCGGTTTGATCCGCGCGATGACCTTGTCGAAGGTCTCCTGCAAGCTGCCGTCCCGGATCGCTCGGTTGCCGGCGTCCGTCGGAATACGCACTTTCAGCATCATACGCATCTCTTGCCCCAATCCATTCTGGCGAGTCGGGAAAGGCTAGCGCGATGAGGCGGTTGTGAAAAGCGGGCGCGATCTCCTTGCACGTCACGCCGCCGCAATCTTCGCCACCGCAGCTGCCGGCCGGACGATCTCCAGCGTTTCCAGGCGCTCCTGCAACTGCCAGTCGACGAGCGACGAACATTCCCAGCGCGCCAGCACGATGGCGCGGCCGTCATGCTCGAACCGGTCCATCACCTCGCATTCCCAGCCCGCACGCTGGATGGTGCGGGCGACCGCCGGGTAGACGATGCCGAACAGATCCCGCTGCCCGGAGGTCACGCCAAAGCGGCAGAGGCCCAGCAGCAGCTCCACTGTGGCGGCCTGGCGCACCGGCTCGGCCAGAAAGCGGCCCGAACACAGCCGGGTCACCTCGAGTCCCCCGGCGAGATCACCGCCGTGACGCGCCCAGACATCGCCGAACGCGCGTTCCAGCATGGTGCCATCCGCGGCCCGGCGCAGCCTGAGCGAGGCCTGGTGCCGTTCGTTCAGATGGACGAGGCAATAGGTTGTCCCCAGGACGTCGAAATCGTCGATCTCCAGCCCCTCGGCATTCACGTCCATGGGCCAGCAATGGCGGGTGGCGAACTGGTGCGCCCGATCCGTGTGGTGGCCGCGGCGAAGTTGCTGCCGAGTCGCCAGCCGATCAAATGAAAGTGCTTCGAACATCTACGTTCCCCGTCCGTTCCGTGCTGGACGAAGAACAAACCAGAAACACTAAAAAAGCTTCGATGTTTGGTTAACCCTTTGTAACCAATTCAACTTTAGGACGGAGGGAAATGAGCGGATTTTTGCCATGTCTGACTGGATTCAATCGTCGCTGACGGACACGATCACGTCGTTGCGGAATGTCGGGATGATCGACCTCGCCAACGACATGGAGCGGCTGCTGTTCTCGGGCGAGATCGATACCCTGCGGGTCTACCGCAAGACCGAAATCGAATCACTCGCCTCCGCGACCGACGAACTGAACGACGAGGCCGGACTGGTCGCGCTGCTCCGCCAGGTCACCGAATCGCTGCCGCTGGCCCATGCGACCATCCATGTCGTGCGCGAGACCGAGAACATGACCTTCAACCCGAAGGTAGTGACGACCTATCCCAAGGCCTGGATCGAGCGCTACGTCGCGCGCAAATACGCCCGCATCGATCCGGTCTTCTCGGTCTCCAGCGAACGGATCGCCGGATTCTACTGGGACATCATCGACCGCTCGAACCCGATCGTGGACGCCTTCTTCAAGGATGCCGAGTCGATGGGGATCGGCCGGTCCGGATACACGCTGCCAAGCCTGGTCTGGCATGGCGCCAAGGTCGCGATAAGCGTCACGTCGATGCTGACCCCGGACGATTTCCGCAGGACCTTCGAACCGATGCGGTCGGATTTCGAAATGCTGGCAGACGACCTGCTGTCGGCCTACAGCGAGCTGGCTGCGCAGGAATTCCCGCCTGAACGGGTCCCGCCCGAGCGGCTCCTGCGGCTGCTCTACGGCCTTGCCCACGGCAAGACGATGCGCGAACTGTCCGAACAGTTCGGCATCGGCGACATCGAGGAGGAAAGCCGCGCGATCTGCGAGTTCTACGACGCGCGCACGCTGTTGCAGGCGGTGATGATCTGCACCCGACTGAACCACCTCGAAAGCCTGCCCTTCGACCGGTGGGAGATCGCCTCGGACGCCGACGAAGAGGCTGAAACGGTCGACTTCTGACTTGGCTCGCGGAACATTTCCCGATGCTCCGCCCGCCCCTCCCGGATCCTCACTTGCAGGTTGACGATCCGCCGCCGTACTTGCCGCCGGCATATCGCAGCGTGATGCCATCCGCGACGACATCCCGCCAGCCGTCATGCTCGGTGGTGCCGGGGGCCAGTTCGAAAGCCAGCAGATCCGCCCGGCTGCAGGCCTTCTGCGCACTCAGTTCGAGCACGAAGGCACTGCATCCGCCCGCGCCGCAATAAAGCGGGCTGCTGTACACCACCAGCGCCTCGTCCGTGCCGTCGCCATTCAGATCGGCCAGCGTGATCGCAACGTCCTTGGAGCTATCGGCCTCGGAGACGCCCAAGTAGTCGGCAAGGAACGCCGACACCTTCTCCCGCGCTGCGCCCTCGCTCATTGCAGGGGCGGCAAGCGGTGCAAGCGCGACCAGGGCGGCGGCCACACCAATCAGCCGGTCGAGCATGACGGGTCTCCTTTCAGGCTTCCGGGGCGCAGATGCCCGTCACTTGGATGCAGTTCCCGCGCCCTGCGGCGCGGCGGTGCCGCCGCTCACCCCCAGGGTCCGCTCTTCGTGCGCGCTGTCCGGCCGGATCGGGGCACGTCGCTCGGCCGGGCCGCCGGCGCGCGGCGCTCTCCCGAACCCGCCATCGCCCTCAGCCGGGCCACGCGATTCTCGGTCGACGGATGGGTGGCGAAGAGATTGTCCATCCGCTGGCCGTGAAGCGGGTTGATGATGAACATGTGCGCTGTCGCCGGGTTCCGCTCGGCCGTCATGTAATCGATCCGGCTCGCCGCCCGCTGGATATCCTCCAGGGCCGAGGCGAGCCACATCGGATGTCCGCAGATTTCGGCGCCGATCCGGTCGGCCTCGTATTCGCGCGACCGGCTGATCGCCATCTGGACCAGCGATGCCGCCAGCGGCGCCAGGATCATCATGGCGAGCGTCCCGACGATCCCCATCCGCTCCCGCGATCCGCCGAAGAACAGCGCGAAGTTCGCCAGCATCGAGATCGCACCGGCAAAGGTCGCCGTCACCGTCATGATCGCCGTGTCGTGATTGCGGATATGGGCAAGTTCGTGCGCGATCACCCCGGCAAGTTCCTCGCGCGAGAGCCGGCGCAGAAGCCCGGTCGTCACCGCGACTGCGGCATTCTGGGGGCTGCGGCCGGTGGCGAAAGCGTTCGGCTGATCGGTGTCGATGACATAGACGGCCGGAACCGGCAGGTTGCCGTTGCGCGCCAGATCCGCCACCAGTGAGACCAGACCTGCGGCGTCGTTTCCCGAGACGGGCCGTGCGTTGTGCATCCGCAGGACCATCTTGTCCGAGTTCCACCAGGTGAACACGTTCATCAAGCCGGCCACCACCAGCGCGATGACCGCGCCGCCGCCGCCGCCCAGAAGATAGCCCACGCCCATGAAGAGCGCGGTCATCGCCGCCATCAGCATGGCTGTCCGGACGTACCCCATCACACCGTCTCCGCTGCCTCGGGCAGAATATGGGTCACCGATCCGCGCGCCGCAACGCCCGCGCGGGTCCGATGAAAGTCCGACGGAAGTCCGATCGAATTCCGATGCCGGTCAGAGCCCAGCAAGCTCGCCGAACTTCGCCTCCAGATAATCCAGCAGCGGGGCCTCGTCCGGCTCCGCACCGATGGCGTGGCGGATCGTTTCGCGCCCCAGGCGAAGCGCTCCGAAATTCCGCAGCCGTGCCGTCAGCCAGGCGGTAATGGCGGCGGTGTCGCCGCGTGCCAGGTCGGCGTCCAGAGCTTCAATATCTTCCCGCAACACCTTGTAAAGACAGCCGGCGTAGACGTTTCCAAGGCTGTAGGTCGGGAAATAGCCGAACAGCCCTACCGACCAGTGCACGTCCTGCAGCACGCCTTGCGAAGCCCGCGGCACCGCAACCGAGAAATCCCGGAAGAAGCGTGCATTCCAGGCATCTTCCAGGTCAGGCACGGCGAGCCGCCCGGCGATCAGGTCGCGCTCCAGATCGAAGCGCATCAGGACATGGAGGTTGTACTGCACTTCATCCGCCTCGGTACGAATGAAACCGGGGTGAACACGATTGACCACGGCATAGAAGGTTTCTGGCGTTCCGACGCTTCCCGTGCCGAATTCCGCCTCCATCCGGCCGTGGAGCCAACCGCAGAAGGCGTGACTGCGGCCCAACTGGTTCTCGAACAGCCGGCTCTGGCTTTCATGCACCCCCATCGACGCGCCGCGCCCGATCGGCGTGAGTGCGAAGGCCGGATCGACCTGCTGCTCGTAGGTGGCATGGCCGACTTCGTGGATCGTCGAATACAGACAATTGAACGGATTGGCTGGATCGGTCCGGGTGGTGATCCGCACATCCGCCCCCGAACCCGAGGAAAACGGATGCACCGCCTTGTCGATTCGCCCGCGATTGAAATCGTAACCGAACACCCTCGCCAGCTCGGCCGCGAGCCGAGCCTGAATCGCCTCGTCGAACACACCCGTCAGCGGCGCGGGTTGCAGTGCGCCGAGCATCTTGTCGCGCAGCGCCACCAGCCGAGGTCTCAGTGCCCCGAACATCGCGTCGAGATCGGCCGCGCGCGTCCCCGGTTCGTAATCGTCGAGCAGCGCGTCATAGAGATCGCCGCCGCTCGCCAACGCTGCGGCCTCCTCGCGCTTCAGGGCCACCACTTCGGCCAGCCGCGGTGCGAAGGCGGCAAAGTCGTCTGCAGCCCGCGCCACTGCCCATTCGCCTTGCGCAACGCTCGTCACCCGAGCCAGTGCGGCAGAAAGATCGGCGGGAACCCGTGTCGCCCGGTCGAAGGCGCGGCGGATCTCGCGGATCTGCGCGATCGCCACAGGCTCGTCCGGTTCGACGACAGCCGACAGCCATTCGCCGACCTGCGGATCACTGTTGCGGGCGTGGAGGACCCGCTGCATCGCCGCCATCTCCTCGCCCCGTTG
Organism: Paracoccaceae bacterium; assembly: GCA_020425125.1. Classification (GTDB taxonomy): domain Bacteria; phylum Pseudomonadota; class Alphaproteobacteria; order Rhodobacterales; family Rhodobacteraceae; genus Meridianimarinicoccus. The sequence continues at coordinate 16,161 of JAGQRV010000016.1, forward strand.
CGCGGCGGCCCCCCGCGGCATCACGGTTTCCTGGTCCCAGCCCAGCCGCCCGGCGACAGAAGCCAGGGCCTCGGTCACGCGCGCATGGGCCATGAGGGCCTCAAGCGGGGTCATGCCCGGCCCCGCACGCTTTGCGCCGCCGGATACTGGCTGAGGAACCGCGCCCTCAGGATCAGCACCCAGAGCGTCACCGCCCCCAACTGATGCAGGATCGCCAGCGGCAGCGGCGCGCCATGGAGCACGGTGCCGATCCCCAGAACGACCTGGCCGAACAGCATCACCCCCATCCAGTCGAAGGCCCGCGCTGTGCTGCGGCTGGCCGAGTGGCGGCCGCGCCACCAGACCACGAGGCCGAACAGGAAGACCGTGTACCCGAACACCCTGTGCACCAATTGAACGAGACCCGGATTCTCGAAGAAATTGCGCCAGACCGGGGTGAGATCGAACATGTCGGGCGGCACGATCTGCCCCGCCATCAGCGGCCATTCGGGATAGTTGCGGCCCGCATCGATCCCGGCGACCAGCGCCCCCAGCAGTACCTGCAGAAGAACCATGTGCATCAGGCCGGTGGCCAGTCCGAACCGCCGCGCATCTCGCGACCGGCGCGCGGTCATCAGCGCCGGCTCGGGCCGCGACAGCAGGAACGCGTCCCAGGCGATCAGGCCCAGGATCGAGAAGGCGATGCCGAGATGCACGGCGAGCCGATAGGACAGAACGTCGGTCCGTCCGTCACCCAGCCCCGACGCCACCATCCACCAGCCGATCGCGCCCTGCACCGCCCCCAGCCCGCCGAGGAGAAGCAGCCGTCCCGTCCAGCCCGGAGGGATCTTCCGCGCTGCGAGGAACCCCAGGAACCCGACAGCCCATACGAGTCCGATCGCGCGCCCAAGCTGCCGGTGACCCCATTCCCACCAATAGATCGACTTGAACGCCGCAAGCGTCATGTCCGAGTTCTGGAGCTGGAATTCCGGCGTCGCCTTGTATTTGGCAAATTCCGCATCCCACGCTGCGGCACCCATCGGCGGCAACGCGCCTGTGACAGGCCGCCATTCGGTGATTGACAGACCGCTGTCGGTCAGCCGGGTCAGACCGCCCACAACGATCATCGCCACAACGAGGAGGAACAGCACGGCAAGCCAGGCCCGGATGCCCCGCCGCGCACCGCCGCGGCCTTTCTCGATCAGCCCGCCTGCACGTGGCACGGGCGCGGTCTTCGCACCGCCCACCTCTTCGAAGATGCTGCGTTTCTTTTCGGCCATCGAAACCTCCGGTCGCCGCCGCGGCTGTCAGTGATAGGTTCTGTCGCCCCGTTCGCGCCACCGCACCATCTGGCGCAGCACGCCGTGGAGGATCTGGACATCGGCACGGGTCAATGGCATCCGCGACCAGAGGTTGCGCAGGTTCATCTTCATATGCGCGGCCTTGACTGCGGGGAAGAAGAAGCCGGCCTCCTGCAGGCGTGCCTCGTAATGGGCGGCAAGCTTCTCGATCTCCAGCGCCGTCGCCCAGTCCGTGCCGGCCATCTCGACTTCGCCCGACGGCAGCTCGGCCCATTGCCGACGCCATTCGTACCCGACCAGCAGCACGCACTGGGCCAGGTTGAGCGACGGAAAATCCGGGTTCACGGGCACCGAAATGAGGGCATTGGCCCGCGCGATATCGTCATTTTCGAGCCCCGCGCGCTCGGGGCCGAACAGGATGCCGACGCGCTCGCCCGCCCGCGCGCGCATCACCGCTTCGGCCATCGCGGTTTCGGGCGTCATCACCGGCTTGGTCAGACCGCGCACTCGCGCCGTGGTCGCGAGGACGAAATGGCAGTCGGCAACAGCCTCAGAGGTCGTCGCGGCCAGCTTCGCCTCGTCCAGCAGTCGTCCGGCACCGCTCGACATCGCAACGGCCCTGGGGTTGGGCCAGCCGTCCCGCGGCGACACCAGCCGCATCCGATCGAGTCCGAAATTCCACATCGCCCGGGCCGCGGCACCGATGTTTTCGCCCATTTGCGGGCGCACGAGCACGAAGACGGGCGCAGGAGGAGTCGTCACCATGATCGCGGTCTAAGGCCAACCTCCGGAAAGGGCAATGTCCGGGCTGACGGGTGCCCTTGTGAGCGGTCCCGGCACGGAGTAGCAGGAACAATATGCCCAGACCCGAGGCCAGAATGCCCCCACCCGACCGCGCACAGGTCTATCTTGTCACTCCGCCGGACCCGGACCGGGACGGCTTCGATGCGCGTCTCGCGTCGGTGCTGGACGCAGTGCCGGTGGCCTGTCTCAGGCTGCGCCTCGCCAGTCAGGACGAAGATCGCATCATCCGGTCCGCCGACCGGCTGCGCGACCTCGTCCACGCCCGCGACATCCCGCTGGTCATCGACAGTCATGTCGGGCTGGTGGAGCGGCTGGGATTGGACGGGGTTCACCTGACCGACGGCGCGCGGTCGGTCCGGAAGGTACGCAAGACCCTGGGCGACGACGCAATCGTGGGGGCCCATTGCGGCGCCTCGCGCCATGACGGGATAACCGCAGGGGAAAGCGGCGCGGATTACGTCGCCTTCGGTCCGGCCGGCACCACGGCCCTGGGCACCGGCGAACGCGCAACCCGGGATCTCTTCGCCTGGTGGTCCGAGATGATCGAGATCCCGGTTGTCGCAGAGGGCGCTCTGGACGCCGCGGTCATCGCCGAGCTCGACTCCGTCACCGACTTCTTCGCCTTCGGCGACGAGATCTGGCAGACCGAGGATCCCGCCGCGACCCTGCGCAGGCTCGTCAGCGAACTGGGCTGATGCGGCCGGCTTCCACGCCGGCATCGTGTCCACGGCGCACGGAAACCTCGGCTTCCGCAGCGAGCTGCTTGCGGCCGGCGTAGTCGGCGACCCTCAGCGGCGGGTGATAGACCACCCGAACCCTTCCCTGCCGGGGCGCCGCCAGAACCTTCAGAAGATGCGGGGCAAAGTCCATGCCACCCCACCAGGAATAGAACCGCGGCTCTTCTCCAAGCGGCGCGTAATAGGTCACGCTCACAGGCTGCACCCAAATCGTGTCGCGCAATTCCGCATCGAAGAAGGCAGCAAAAAGTGTCGGCTTGAACGACAGGACCCGTTGACCGTCCGTGCTCGTACCTTCGGGAAAGAAGAGCAGCTTGTGGCCTGCGGCGAGGCGCCGGATGAACAGCGCCCTTTGTTCGGCCGCTTCCTTGGGATCGCGGTTGATGAACACCGTTCCGGTGGCGCGCGCGAGCCAGCCGATTCCGGCCCATCCGGCGACCTCCGCCTTGGCAACGTAATAGATCCGCTTCCGCGCATTCAGCGAGAAGATGTCGAGCCAGGAGGAGTGGTTGGCCACCACGGCGCCATGCGACCGCATCGGTTCGCCGTCGGATTCGAAACGCATCCCGAGAATGCGGAAGGCGTTGCGGCAGACGAACTGGGTGATGAACGGCGTCACCGGACGGCGAAGGCCGAATAGCGGCGCTTCAATCAGGCGCACAAGAAGCAGAAGCCCGAGACAGCCGAAGGTCAGCAGCCCGAGCAGCCCCCCCTTCACGGCCACCCGCACCCAGGCGACCCCTTTCGGCCGCGGGTGATCGGGCTCCTCTTCCCCGCGCCAGGTCGTGCTCACGCTCGATCTTCCCCTGCAGGGACCGCCTCGAGTCCCCGGGTATAGATGGCGCGCTGACGCGCATTCATCCGGTCCGTGTCGAGAACGAGGCAGACATCGATGGTGTTGAAGGCATGGTCAATGAAGCCGCCCTCACCGATGAAGCCGCCGAGCCGCAAATAGGCCTTGATCAGTGCCGGAACGGCCCGCATCGCCTCGACCCGGTCGATCTTGTCCTCCGGACAGAGATCGAGCCGCTGGAAATGTTCGGGGAGTGCCCGCACTCTCAGGTCCGGCGGGGCGAGATGGCGGTGATGCAGCAACGACAAAGGCGCCGCAAGGCCGGTGACATCCGTGCCATGAAAGCTCGCCACGCCAAACAGCACCTCGATCTCGTTTCGCAGCGTGAAATCGGCGAGTCCGGTCCAGAGCACGTGCATGGCCGGCCCTCCGCGGTACTCTGCGCGCAGGCACGAGCGGCCCAGTTCCAGCAAACGTCGCCCACTACTGGTCAGCGGCGACAGGTCGTATTCGCCGGCCGTGTAAAAGCCGCCCGCCGCGTCCGCCCGTTCGCCCCGCATCAGCCGATAGACCCCGACGACATGGTCTATTCCGCCGGTGTCGCGCTGGCGGTCCACCAGGATCATGTGGTCGTAGAACGGATCGTAGGCATCGCATTCGAGCCGCCGGACATGATCCACAAGGGCTCCGTCGCCGCCCAATTCCTCGACGAAGACCTCGTAACGCAGCCGCTGGGCACCCAGAAGGTCCCTTTCGTCCGTGGCGATCCGGACCGCGAAGGGACTATCGGCAGATGGCATCAAGTCCCCGAAGTCGCGCGCTTTTCCGCCATGTCGCGAAGCCTGGAACCGCATCGCATCCGCCTGGGAAGTCCGTACACGCAATGGTTGACTCGTGTGGTTCTTTTGTTAACGGTGTCATGACCATCTTCACTCTGGCGAGTCAATCTCAAGCGGCACCTGTTCTGCGTTGATCACGACCTTACCGGCATGTTGAAAGTTAACTGTTATCTTACCGGCAGCATTGGATTGGACCTGTCCCAACCCCCAGTCGGGGCGGGCCGGATTCCGGACGAGCATGCCGGGCTCGAGAAGGGAATTCACCATTTGCGCCTCTGGCCCCGTATCCGCGTCGTTCCCTGCATTTGCAGGACGCCGCGATGAATGTGCGATCGAACGACCTCGTGTCCCTGATCGGCAGTCGAATCTGCCATGACCTTATCAGCCCCATCGGCGCGATCGGCAACGGCATCGAACTGATCTCGCTGACCGGATCGGGTTCGGGGCCCGAAATGGCGCTCATCTCCGAAAGCGTGAACAACGCCCAGGCCCGGATCCGGTTCTATCGGATCGCGTTCGGCGCCAGCAATGGCGGCCAGAACGTCGCTGGCAGCGAGGCCGCCGAAATCATGCGCGACATCTATGGTACGGGCCGGCTCAGCGTCACCTGGGAACCGCGGGGCGAGGTGCGTCGCGCCGAAGCCAAGCTTCTGTTCCTGCTTGTGCAATGCCTTGAAAGCGCCATGCCCCACGGCGGGCGCATCGTGGTGGCCGCTTCGAATGGCCGCTGGACGACCACCGGCTCAGCCGCCAAGTTCCGCAACCTTGCCGAATTCTGGGACCTGCTGCGCGAGCCGTCTGCCGAGGCCGAGGTCGGGCCGGACACCATCCAGTTCGCCCTGGCACCGCTTCAGGCAGCGGATCTCGGCCGCCGGCTCGACTTGCAGATCAGCCCCACGGATATCCGGATCGCGTTCTGAAGCGGCTCAGGCGCGCACGGCGCCGTTGCCCTCGACCAGATACTTGAAGCTCGTCAGCTGTTCGACACCGACCGGGCCGCGGGCATGCATCTTGCCCGTGGCGATGCCGATCTCCGCCCCCATGCCGAACTCGCCCCCATCGGCGAACTGCGTGGAGGCGTTGTGCATCAGGATCGCGCTGTCGATCCGGGCGAAGAATGTCGCGACCGCTGCCGCGTCTTCCGTCAGGATACAGTCGGTGTGGTTCGACCCGTAGCGGCGGATATGGGCGATGGCCCCCTCGACACCATCGACGATCCGTGCCGCAACGATCATGTCGAGGAACTCGCGTCCGAAATCCTCGGGAGCCGCGGGGACCGTCCCGTCGATTGCGGTCAGGTCACCCTCGGCACGCACCTCGACACCCGCCCTGACGAGATCGTCCAGAAACGGCGCGCCATTACGGTCAAAAAAGGCCCGGTCAACCAGCACGCATTCGACAGCGCCACAGATGCCCGGCCGCCGCGTCTTGGCGTTCAGGATCACCTGGCGCGCCATCTCCACGTCGGCCGCTGCATCCACGTAGATGTGGCAGATGCCTTCGAGATGCGCAAAGACCGGCACCCGCGCCTCCCGTTGCACCAGCCCGACGAGCCCCTTGCCGCCGCGCGGGACGATCACATCGATGGTCTCGGTCATGCCGAGCATCTCGCTCACTGCGGCGCGGTCCCGGGTCGGCACCAGTTGGATCGCGTCAGCAGGCAGTCCCTGAGAGGTCAGCCCTTCGACGAGGCAGGCATGAAGCGCGCCCGACGAATGGAAGCTTTCGGACCCGCCGCGCAGGATCACCGCATTGCCCGCCTTCACGCAAAGCGCGCCGGCGTCCACGGTCACGTTCGGACGGCTTTCATAGATGACCCCGATGACGCCGAGCGGCGTGCGGACACGGCGGATATGGAGGCCGGTCGGCCGATCCCATTCGGCAATCACTTCGCCTACGGGATCGACCTGCACCGCGACCGACCGCAGACCTGCGACGACCCCTTCGATCCGGCCAGGCGTCAATTCGAGCCGGTCGAGCATCGCGGCACTCAATCCCTTGTCGCGCCCGTATTCCATGTCGCGCGCATTGGCATCGAGGATCGTCGAAACGGACGTTTCGATCCGGTCCGCAGCGGCCTGAAGCGCCGCCACCTTGACGTCGGGATCGGCCACGGCAAGGAGCGACGCCGCGGCGCGGGCGCGTTCGCCGATTTCCGCCATCATCGCGGGGATGTTGTCGAGATCCTTCATAGCACCATGTCATCCCTGTGGATCAGTGCGGCGCGGCCGGGATAGCCCAGCACCGCCTCGATGTCACGCGAATGCCGGCCCCGGATCAGCTGCGCCTCTTCGCCAGTATATCGCGAAAGGCCCTTCCCCAGAACCTCTCCGGCCGGACCGACGATGGCGACCGGGTCGCCGCGGCCGAACGCGCCCGTCACGTCGGTGACGCCGGCCGGAAGCAGAGACTTTCCCTGCGCCAGAGCGGAAGCCGCGCCGGCGTCGACCGCGACCCGGCCACGCGGCTTCATGGCGGCGATCCAGCGTTTCCGCGCCGCTTGCGGATCCGTCTCTGCCAGGAACCAGGTACAGGGGGCACCGGCCAGCAGCGCCTCCAGCGGCCGGTCTTCCGCCCCCTTGCCGATCACCATGGCGCAGCCTGCCGCGGTCGCCATCTTCGCCGCCATCAGCTTGGTGACCATGCCACCGCGCGAAATGCCCGAGATGCCCTCGCCGGCCATCGCCTCGATCTCGGGTGTGACGGCCGCGACCACGTCGAACCGCCGCGCGTCCGGATCGAGGGCGGGGTTCGCCGTATAGAGGCCGTCGACATCGCTCAAGAGCGCCAGCTGGTCGGCACCCACCGTCGCCGCCACCTGCGCCGCGAGCCGGTCGTTGTCGCCAAACCGGATCTCGTCCGTGGCGATGGTGTCGTTCTCGTTCACGATCGGCACCACGCCGAAGCCCAGAAGTGCGTTCAGGGTTGCGCGGCTGTTGAGGTAGCGGCGCCGGTTGGAGCTGTCCTCCAGCGTGACCAGAACCTGGCCGGTAATGATCCCGTGGGGCCGCAGGGCGATCTCGTAGGCACGGGCCAGGCGAATCTGTCCCACGGCGGCCGCGGCCTGGGACTGCTCCAACGGCAAGGGACCGTCGGCAAGCCCGAGCACGCGCCGTCCCAGCGCGATCGAGCCCGATGACACCACGATCACGTCCACTCCGCGGGCGCGGATCTGCGCGATGTCCCGGGCCAGTCCCTCAAGCCAAGATTCGCGAAGACCGGTCTCGCGGTCGACCAGCAGCGCCGATCCGATCTTGACCACCAGCCGGCGCGCGTCGGCGAGCGACGGCACCGGCGCCTCGGTCACGGCCGCCATGTCTTCCGCTCCTCGGCGGGGCGGTGGCGGCGCAGCCGGTCGCCATCAATCTCGGCCTTCAGCGCCCGCAGAATCTGCGTCACACCGATGCCGCTGGCCCCCGACACCAGGAACACGCGCGCCCCGCTTGCCACCTCCAGCGCCGCCTGGGCCTCGGCCAGCGAGTCCGCATCCAGCGCATCGACCTTGTTCAGCGCGGTGATGCGCGGTTTCTCGTCGAGCCCCGCGCCATAGGCCGCCAATTCGTCGCGGATGGTCAGGTAGTCCTCCGCAATGGACTCGGAGGTTGCGTCCACGAGATGCAGAAGCACCGCGCAGCGTTCAACATGGCCGAGAAACCGGTCACCCAGCCCCTGGCCTTCATGAGCGCCTTCGATCAGACCCGGAATGTCCGCAATGACGAATTCGACCCCATCCACACCGACGACACCGAGATTGGGATGCAGCGTCGTGAACGGATAGTCCGCGATCTTCGGCTTGGCGTTTGACGTCGCAGCCAAGAATGTGGACTTTCCCGCATTCGGGAGGCCCACGATCCCGGCATCGGCGATCAGCTTGAGCCTGAGCCAGATCGTGCGCTCGACACCCGGCTGGCCCGGATTGGCATGGCGCGGCGCCTGGTTGGTCGAGGTCTTGAAATGCAGATTGCCGAAACCGCCATTGCCCCCCCTGGCAAGGACGACCTGTTCCCCGAGCCGCGTGAGATCGGCGATCACCGTCTCCTCGTCCTCGTCCAGGATTTCCGTCCCGACCGGGACGCGCAGAACGATTTCCGCGCCGGTCTTTCCGGTGCGTTGGCGGCCCATGCCGCCCTGCCCGTTCTCGGCAAAGAAATGCTGCTGGTAGCGGAAGTCGATCAGCGTGTTCAGACCCTCGACCGCTTCCACGATCACGTCGCCGCCGCGTCCGCCATCGCCGCCATCGGGACCGCCATATTCGATGAACTTCTCGCGCCGGAAACTGACCGCGCCGTTGCCGCCGCTGCCCGACCGGACATGCACTTTGGCAAGATCAAGGAACTTCATCGGCGGGCTTCCCGGGATACTGAGCAGCCCGGATACTGCGGAAACCGCTACGCCTCAAGGGCGCAGCGACACCTCATACCCGCGCGCGGCGGTCGTCAGACCAGCTTGCGCAAATAAGTCCAGGTCGGGACAGTCTTGTTCTGCGCCACAGAGAAGGCCTCCGCATCGCCGATATAGTCGAAGCCCGCATTGGTCAGAAGCCGCGCCGAAACCGGGTTCGACTGGAAAACCTCGGCAAAGACCGTCGTCACGCCCTGCGGATTGGCCGATAGCAGCGCCTGAACCGCCTCGCTGGCGAAGCCGGTATTCCAGAACGCCGGCGCGACCCAATAGCGGATTTCCGACCGCTCGGCGCTCAGGCGCTCCATCGACACGATCCCCAACAGCTCGGTCAGCCCGGCCGCCTTTCCGTCCAGCGCCCAGACATCTTCACGGCGGTGCGGCGACAGCGCACGTGCGATGAACGCTTCGGCCGCCCCTGGCGGCAGGGGATGCGGAATGCTGCAGGTATTCGCGGCCACACGTTCGTCGCCGGCATAGAGTGTCAGCAGCCCTTCGTCGGAGCGCCGCAGGGGGCGCAGAACCAAACGGTCACTTTGAATCGTGGGCTGCTCGGCAATGGATTCCTGAATCACGCACTTCCTCCCAAAAGCGCAGAACGCGCGCAACGCGCAACGACCATTCGGCTGTCACGGATAGGATCACCTCCAGACCCCACCCTTCGGATCGCACTCCGAAATCTCCCGCGACCGTCAAGACATGCCGATGGATCAGATGGTTATTCTAACCTAGAACCTCAAGGTACGGCATCTTGTTCCATAACTTGAGTTAAGACGTCTCGAATGCGGCACGGACCGACCACAGATTCTTGCTGCGAGAACATCAAGGGGACCGGCGCCACCGCCGATCCCCTCCGACCTGTGCCCGGAGGCGGGGCCTATTCGGCGGCTTCGGCGGACGGAGCGACCGAGATGAAGGTGCGCCCCTTGAGGCCGGTGTGGAAGCTCACGCGTCCTTCGGCCGTCGCGAAGATCGTGTGATCCCGGCCCATGCCCACATTCTCGCCCGGCCACCACTTGGTGCCGCGCTGGCGGACGATGATGTTGCCCGGAACCACGGCCTCACCGCCGAATTTCTTGACGCCGAGGCGCCGGCCCGCAGAGTCGCGGCCGTTGCGGGACGAACCGCCTGCTTTCTTGTGTGCCATTTCTCGCGCTCCCCTTACTCGGTCGTCACCAGGCCGGCATCGTCGGCCGCGGGCGCTTCGGTTGCGATCGCGTCTGCCGGCGCCGGATCGGCTGCCGCAACGGTCTCGGCGGCCGCAGCGGCCACGCCGCCAGCCCCGAGGATGCCCGTGACCCGCACCAGCGTCAGTTTCTGCCGGTGGCCGCGCGTCCGCTTCGAGCTGTGCTTCCGGCGGCGCTTGTGGAAGGTCAGGACCTTGTCGGCCTTGATCTGGTCGATCACCTCGGCCTCGACCGCCGCCCCTTCGACCAGCGGATTTCCGATCACGGGGCTGTCGCCGCCCAGGACCAGAACTTCGCTGAACTGAATCTTGTCACCCGACGCGCCATCCAGCTTCTCGACGCGCAGAACGTCGCCGTTCTGTACCCGGTACTGCTTGCCGCCGGTCTTGATCACCGCGAACATCTGTCGTTTCCTTGTCTCCGCGTCCTGTGGTCCCGCATACGGGCGGCGTTTCGGGCGTAAGCCCAACCGTCGGACAGCGCGCCTTTCGGCGTGATTTCTCTTTTCCGGCCGAACCGGAGCGTGCCGTATCTCCGAACGGCAGCGGGAAGTCAAGTATTCGCTGGGGTCTCAGGCTATCGCAATGCCTCAGAGATCCTCCGAATTCATCCATCTCCCCAGGGCCTCGCCGGTCTCGAACGAGGTGGACACGAACAGCGCGTCGAAGGCCTCGAACAGCGCGGTGTTCATCGCCTGGCCGGCGGGGCTGCGGCAGAAGTCGACGTAGTCGGCCATTTCGGCATCGCTGAGCGGCTGGTAGGCCAGTACCACATAGGCCCGCACCCAATCCTCGGTCTCGGCTCTGAGTTGCGGCTCCTGCTGCCAGACCTGCGTCAGGATCTCCGCTTCGCTCGCGGGCACGCCCCGCGCACCTGACGCGCCCGCGCTCAACCCCTTGAGGAAGGCCGCATTGGCGTTCAGCGCGCCGACCACGTTGCCGTCGATCAGGTTGTTGACGCGGATGAAGTCCTCCAGAAGGTCGATCCGCGGATCGTGCGCCGCGCGCATGTCGGCATAGCGGACCAGAACAGCCTGCTGGGTTTCGGGATCGCGCAGCGCCTTGCGCGCATCGAGCTCAAGATCGACGATCTGCTGCCCGAGGGGGGCCTCCAGATAGTGCAGGATCTTCGCGGAATAGCGGCCTTCCAGCACCTCGGCGAACCTGTCGGAGAGGATCGGGCCGGTTCGCTCGGGACTGTTGATCCGCCCCACAGTGTCGGCCCAACCCTGCGCGGCGCGTCCCGGCATAATCGTCCCGGCGATCTCCGACCCGGCATCCACCGCCTCGTCCTGCAGGACGCGCAACAACGACTCGGTCTGCAGCGCTGCCAGGATCGCGTCGCTTCCCCGGCTGACCTGAGCGGCGGCGAAAGTGGGAAACAGGACCAGACAGATCAGGGCGATCGCACGCATGACATCTCCGAACTTTGGCGCAAGGATGCGGGCTGAGGCTGGATTTGGCAATCGGCAAGCCGTCCAGCGCCGGCTCGCCGTCGATCTCCGCGTACGCGGTTCGGCTTGCCTCGCGCCGCAGAACTCAGATGCAGCCTGAAATCGCCGTATCCAGCTTGTCGACCAACTCCTCGATCTCGTCGTCGGAAATGATGAACGGCGGCGCCAGCAAGATGTGATCACCGGTCCTGCCGTCGATCGTTCCCGACATCGGATAGCAGATCAGCCCGGCCTCGAACGCCGCCTTCTTGATCTTCGCGGCAATCCCGAGTCCGGGATCGAACGGCATCTTGGACGCGCGGTCGGCGACCAGTTCGACCCCTCGAAAGAGGCCGCGGCCGCGGATGTCGCCGACATGCGCGTGCTCGCCGAAGCGGCTGATGAGACGTCGTTCCAGCGTCTGGCCCTGAACTTGAACACGCTCCAGCAGGCCGCGCTCGAGGATCGCGGTCAGCACCGCGAGCCCGGCAGCCGTGGCGACGGGATGGCCGTTATAGGTGTGCCCGTGCTGGAAGAAGCCCGACCCCCGGTCGATCGCGTCATAGATGTCGGCGGTGCACAGCATCGCGCCGATCGGCTGGTATCCGGCGCCCAGTCCCTTCGCGATGCAGACGATATCAGGGGCGACGCCATCCTGTTCGCAGGCGAAGAGCGTGCCGGTGCGACCCATCCCGCACATCACTTCGTCGAGAATCAGAAGAACCCCGTGCGCATCGCAGACCTCGCGGATTCGGCGGAAATAGCCTGGCGGCGGCGCCAGCGCGCCTGCCGTGGCGCCCACCACCGGTTCCGCGACGAAGGCCATCACCGTTTCAGGGCCAAGCCGCAGAATCTCGTCTTCCAGCGCGTTGGCTGCACGCAAGCCATAGGCCTCGGCACTCTCGTCCGGGCGCCGGTAGCGGTATTCGTAACAGGGGTCGATATGGCTGACATCAAGAAGCAGTGGACCGAACTGCAGCCGCCGCCATTCGTTCCCGCCAGCACTCAGCGCGCCGATGGTGTTGCCGTGGTAGCTTTGCTTCCGGGCAATCAGCCGCGCACGCTGCGGCTCCATCCGTTCGTACCAGTACTGGCGCGCGAGCTTGATGGCGGCTTCGGTCGCCTCGCTTCCTCCGGACACGAAATAGACGCGGTCGAGCTTGCCCGGTGCATTTGCCGCCAGCAGGTCGGCCAGAGCCTCGGCCGGTTCCGAGGTGAAGAAGCCGGTATGCGCAAAAGCGATCCTCTCGGCCTGCGCCTTGATCGCGTCGATCACGGTCCGGTCGCCATGGCCGAGGCAGGACACCGCAGCGCCACCGGACCCGTCCAGATACCGCTTCCCGTCCGCGTCGATCAGATAGCAGCCATCGCCGCCGGCGGCCGTCGGCAGATGCCGGTGGCAGTGGCGTGGAAAGACATGCGACATGAGGTGTCCCCCTCCCTATCCCGCTGGGCGCTGCGCGATTGCGCAAGGTGTCCGCCCGTGCGGTTCACGGCTCGAAGCGCTGCCCATTCCGCAGCGCTCGCGGAATGGCGCCCGCACCTAGTTTATCCGGACATTGGCCGAAGATTGCCGCTGCTCGGACGAGAACCCGGCATGGTCCAGCCCGAAATTGGCAAGAAAGGCGATCGCGAAGATCGCCAGAAAGGCCAGAAACATGACTCGCATGAACCCTCCGTTCACTCGGGCGCGGTTTCGCGCTTGAGAAAGGCGATCAGGTCGGCGCGATCCTGCGCCGCCACGATCCGCTGCATCGGCATCTTGCTCCCCGGAGTAACATGCTCCGGCCCAAGCGCGAACAGGCGGTCGATGGTGGTTTCGGACCAGATGATCCCACTTTGGCGCAAGGCAGCCGTGTAGCCATAGCCCGGAAGCGACCCCGCCCGGCGTCCGAAAACCGCATGGAGCGATGGGCCGGCATGGCGCGCACCGTCGTCTTCGAGACTGTGGCAGATCGAACATTTGCGCAGGAACTGCCGCTCCCCGTTGGAGACCGTGCCGGGCGCGACATGAAACCTCCGCTGCGACTCCGCCAGGTGCTTCCGCTCGTCGCCTTCCCCCGGGCCGCCGGAAAGCGGCCAAAGCATAGCCTCGTCCGCGATGCCGCCCGCGATAATGCCCTGGCTGACGGCAGTGAACGCGAGCGCCCAGATCGGACCATTGAGCGCAGCGTGGAAGTCCCGTTCCACATGCCAGTCTGCGGTCGCAACGATCATGATGTAGCCGTCGCCATCACCGATCGCGAGACGCGTGCCGTCCGGGCTGCGGGCCAGTGCCAGGATCGGCCGCCGGTCGCCGGAGAGATCGGCAATCGTCGCCCCTGTCGCCGGATCGAGTATCTCCACGCCCCCATCGGCCGCACCAAAGGCGAGCCATCCTGCAGCCTCGTCGATGGCAAGCACGTTCACTCCGAAGCCGTGGCTCACGACGCGCCGCGGCGATGCGCCGGCCGCGACGTCATGCTCGAGGATCAGACCATCGTATCCCGCCGAATAAAGTGTCGCCCCTCCCCGCGCCCAGGCGACGTCGTTGATCGGTCCCTCGTGCCCTGTCAGCACCGCAGTCGGATGTCCGCTCACACCATCCCAAAGGCGGATCGTTCCGTCCCAACTCGCCGTGGCGATCCGGCTGGCATCGGGCGACGGGCGCACCGAGACGATCTTGCCCGTGTGACCATCGAGCCGCGCCGCCGGCTCATGAGTTTCAAGATCCCAGATGATCCCCTCGAAATCGTCACCGACCGAGACGGCGCGGCTTTTCGGCAGGAAGGCAGCCGCGTTGACCGCCGCCCCGTGCCCCTCCAGCCAGACCGGGGACGCGGTACCTTCGACCTCCCACAGGCCGAGTGAGTTGTCGAAACTGGCCGTCAAAATGCGTCGCCCGTCCGGCGCGACGGCAATATCCATGATCGGCCCGCCATGACCGCTGAACGTCCGGAACCCATCCGCAAATGCGGGAGCGGCGAGCGTGAGGGCAACGAAAAGGGCCGCGCGCAGCATCGTCCTATTCGGCCGGCGACGCCCGTGCCCGGCGGAAGCCCGGATCTTCCATCTCCACTTCCTCGACCCAGAGACTGTGGTGCTCGCGCGCCCAGTTCAGATCGACCTCGCCGTCGCCCATGGCGTCGAAGGCGCCTTCCATCCCGATCGACCCGATATAGATGTGAGCAAGAATGATCGCCATCAGCACGAAGGCCACGATGGCATGCCAGAGCTGGGCGTACTGCATCTCTTCCTGCGCGGCGAGTTGGTCGGGAAACGGCGCGAGACCGAACCATCCGGGCACGCCGAGCGCATTGAGTTTCGCGAACGTGGCCGCGAAGAGCGGCATCTCGAAGGGGAACAGAAGCGACAGGCCAGAAACCGAAATCGACGCGCCGAGAAGGATCACCGACCAGAATACGATCTTCTGCCCGGCATTGAATTTCCGTGCGGGCGGATGCCCGTTGCCGATGATCCCGCCCCCCTTCGCGAACCAGACCAGATCCAGGCGGTTCGGAATGTTGTGCGCCACCCAGAGGATGAAGACGAATACCAGGCCGAGCATGAACGCCCAGCTGACATTGTTGTGGATCCACTTGGAATAATGCGCCATCGCGGCATAGGCGGCGCGGGCGCTGTCATAGGTCTGGGGATCACCGGTGCCGCTCAGAAGGCCGATGGTCTTGCGTCCGAACAGCGTGAACAGACCGGTCAGCGCCAGTAGCACGAACGACCCGGCAGTCAGCCAATGGAAAAAGCGCTCGACAGCGGTGAACCGCAGGATCCGGATTCCCGACCAGCCGTGACTGATCCGGATCCGGCCGCGGACCAGAAAGAAGAGCGCCAGAACTGCGATCGTGCCCAGAAGCAGCCACCCGCCATAGGTCGCTAGCGGTCCCCTGCGGAGCTTCAACCAGTCCATTCCGCCGTTCTGGATCACCACCCGAGCCTGCGGCCCTCCGGCCGACACCTTGACCTCGGCGGTGCCGAAGCGCAGCGCGTCCCAGACCTCCGCATCCGAAACGCCGCCCAGCGTGCCCAACTGGGTGTGCGCGGGTAAGGCCCGCTCGGCTTCTGTCGTGAAGTCGCGCGGCTGGCGCGGATCGGCGATGCCGTCCTGGCGCTTCAGGATATCATCGAGCGTCTGGCGCGGGTGCACCGGCGCCTGTTCGGTGTCATGGCTCAGCGGCGGCAGATCGGCGTCCTGCGCCGCAACGGATCCGGCGCAGATTGCAAGGACGAGAAGCAGAACGGCGCGTCGAAGGAGCGTCATCGGTTTCTCCCGAGAGATGGTGCGGGGGGCCGATGCGGGCCGCCCCGATACGACCCTTGCCGGATAAGGCAGGGCCGGCTCAGCCGCCTTTCTGTCCATAGGCCGTGCCCCAGCCCCAGGCGCCCGACCCGAAGCCGCGGGCCACGACCCGTTCGCGGTAGATCGCCGAGACATCGTCGCCATCGCCGGCAAGCAACGCCTTTGTCGAGCACATCTCGGCGCAGATCGGCAGCTTGCCTTCGGCAATCCGGTTCCGGCCGTACTTCTGGTACTCGGCTTCGGACATGTCGGGTTCCGGCCCGCCATTGCAGAAGGTACACTTGTCCATCTTTCCGCGGCTGCCGAAATTGCCCGCCTGCGGATATTGCGGCGCACCGAACGGACAGGCGTAGAAGCAGTATCCGCAGCCGATGCACAGGTCCTTCGAATGCAGCACCACGCCGTCTTCGGTCTGGTAGAAGCAGTCGACGGGGCAGACCGCCATGCAGGGCGCGTCCGAGCAATGCATGCAGGCGACCGAGATCGACCGTTCGCCAGGCTTGCCGTCCTGGATCGTCACGACCCGCCGCCGGTTGATGCCCCAAGGCACCCCATTCTCGTTCTTGCAGGCGGTGACGCAGGCGTTGCATTCGATGCAGCGTTCGGCGTCACAGAGGAATTTCGCGCGTGCCATCGTGTCGTTCCTCCCTTACGCCGCCGAGATCTTGCAGAGCGTGGCCTTGGTCTCCTGCATCATCGTGACCGAGTCGTATCCATAGGTCTGTGCAGTGTTGCAGGCTTCGCCGAGGACGATCGGATCGGCGCCTTGCGGATATTTCGATCTCTGATCCTCGCCCATCCAGTAGCCGCCGAAATGGAACGGCATGAACGCGACGCCCGAGGCCACGCGTTCCGTTACCAGCGCCATGACCTTGACCTTGCCGCCTTCCGGACCTTCGACCCAGACCTGCCCGCCATCGCGGATTCCGAGGTTGTTGGCGTCCCTCGGATTGATCTCGATGAACATGTTCTGCTGCAGTTCGGCCAACCAGGGATTCGACCGGGTTTCGTCTCCGCCGCCTTCGTATTCCACGAGCCGGCCGGAGGTGAGGATGATCGGATAGTCCTGGCTGAAATCCGTCTTCTGGATCGACGCGTAGAGCGTCGGCACCCGCCAGAACTTCTTGTCATCGTAGGTCGGATAATCCGCCACCAGATCGCGCCGGTTCGAATAGAGCGGCTCGCGATGAACCGGCACCGGATCGGGGAATGTCCAGACCACGGCGCGGGCCTTGGCGTTGCCGTAGGGGGCGCAGCCATGGGCAATGGCAACCCGCTGGATGCCGCCCGACAGGTCGGTCTTCCAGTTCACGCCGCCGACCTTGTCGGAGTAATCGGACGGAACATCCCCCTGATGCGACGTCTCTCCGACCTCGTCCTGTCCGGGTCTCGCGTCGCGATACCCGCCCACCCATTCGATCATCCCGCGTTCGTAAGGAGTCAGGTCGCCGTCCCAGCCGAGATCCATCAGCATCTGCATGGTAAACTCGGGATAGCCGTCCTGAATCTCGGACCCCACCGGCGCAACGCCTTCGGCGAGCAGGTTGTCGCCGTCGCGCTCCACCCCGAACCGGGCGCGGAAGCCCATGCCGCCTTCGGCGACCGGAATCGACACGTCATAGAGATTGGCCGAACCCGGATGGTTCATCTCGGGCGTTCCCCAGCTTGGCCAGGGCAGGCCATAGTAATCTCCGTCGGCCGGCCCGCCGACCGCGCGCAGCGTGGTCTTGTCGAAGGTCTGCTGGTTCTCCATGTGCAGGCGCAGCCTCTCCGGCGACTGGCCGGTGTAGCCGACCGTCCACATCCCGCGGTTGAACTCACGGGTCAGATCCTCGATCAGCGGCTCGTCGCCATTCACCTCGATGTTGCGGAACAGGCGGTCGGAAAAGCCGAACTTGTCCGCAAAGAGCTTGGCGATGACATGGTCGGGCTTCGACTCGAAAAGCGGCTCCACCACCTTTTCGCGCCATTGCAGCGAGCGGTTCGAGGCCGTGACCGAGCCATAGGTTTCGAACTGCGTCGCAGCGGGCAGCAGGTAGACACCGTCGGTCCGGTCCTGCATCACCGCCGTCATCGTCGGATAGGGATCGATGACGACCAGCAGGTCGAGCTTCTCCATCGCCTCCTTCATGTCCGGCAGGCGGGTCTGCGAGTTCGGCGCATGCCCCCAGAACACCATGGCGCGGGTGTTGTCGGGCTGGTCGAGGTTTTCCTTGGCTTCAAGCACGCCGTCGAACCAGCGGGACACCGTGATGCCGGACTCGTTGATCATCATCCGGTCGGCGCCGTCCGGACCGGCACCCGGCATCACCGCGAAACGGCCGCGCAGCCAGTCCGGGTCTTCGTCCCAGACCCGCGCCCAATGCGCCCAGGCGCCGTCGGTCAGCCCGTAATAGCCGGGCAGCGTGTCCGCCAGGACCCCGAGATCGGTCGCGCCCTGGACGTTGTCATGGCCGCGGAAGATGTTGGTGCCACCACCGGCCAAACCCATGTTGCCGAGCGCGAGTTGCAGGATGCAATAGGCGCGGGTGTTGTTGTTGCCGGTCGTGTGCTGGGTCCCGCCCATGCACCAGATCACCGTTGCGGGCCGGTTGTTCGCCAGCGTCCGCGCCACCCGCTCGACCTGGCTGCCGGGGACACCGGTGACCCGCTCCACTTCGTCGGGCGGCCACTGGTTCACCTCGTCGCGGACCTGGTCCATGCCCCAGACCCGGGTGCGAATGAATTCCTTGTCCTCCCAGCCGTTCTGGAAGATGTGCCAGAGCAGCCCCCAGACCAGGGCCACGTCCGATCCGGGACGCAGGCGCACATATTCGTCGGAATGGGCGGCGGTGCGTGTGAAGCGCGGATCGCAGACGATCAGCGGCGCATTGTTCTCCTCCTTCGATTTCAGCAGATGCTGCATCGAGACCGGGTGCGCCTCGGCCGGATTGCCGCCGATAATGAAGATGGCGCGCGAATTGTGGATATCGTTGTAGGAATTGGTCATGGCGCCGTAGCCCCATGTATTTGCAACTCCGGCGACTGTGGTCGAATGACAGATCCGCGCCTGGTGATCGACATTGTTCGAGCCCCAGTAGGCCGCGAACTTGCGCACCAGATAAGCCTGTTCATTGTTGTGCTTCGCCGATCCCAGCCAGTAGACGCTGTCCGGGCCGCTCTGTTCGCGGATTGCCAGCATCTGGTCGCCGATCTCGTTGATCGCGTCCTCCCAGCTGATCCGCACCCACTCGCCATTCACCTTCTTCATCGGATACTTGAGCCGGCGTTCACCGTGAGCGTGCTCGCGGACCGCAGCCCCCTTGGCGCAGTGCGAGCCGAGATTGAACGGGCTGTCCCAGCCGGGTTCCTGACCGACCCAGACGCCGTCGGACACTTCGGCGATGACGGTGCAGCCGACCGAACAATGGGTGCAGACGGATTTCACTGTCTTCAGCGAGGGAGAGGCCGGCTGAGCTTCCGCCCGGCGCACTGTTCCGCCGGTGGCGCCGATGGCCGCCAGCCCGCCGATCGCCAGACCGGAGGTGCGCAGAAACGCGCGTCGATCGACCGTGGTCTCTGCGACGCGTTCCAGAAGCCCGCCTGCGCGGTGGCGTGCCGGCAATCCGTTGGTCTTTTTCTTCAGCATGTCATCCTCCCTCGCAGGCGCGAAGTTGTCTATCCGGCCGGTCAGAACCGGGCGCTGTCCAGATAGGCCTGAACGTGCGGGGTCTTGCGCAGGCCGGTTCCTTCGGGCTTCGCCTCGGCCGCCTCGCCGGCCCCGCCGGTGACGGTGGCCGCCGCAGCAGCCGGACCGGCAACGGCGGCCAGCTTCAGGAAGCTGCGCCGTCTGTCGTCCTTCGGCTTTTCGTCGTCGGTCATGGAACACTCCCTCCTTGTGTCATGCGCCCGGATCAGCGCCGCGGTTACGCCGGAACTTCCCCGGCCATCCGGAATGCCTGTACCTCGATTTCCATGAAGGCCTGCCCGACAGCGCCGACCGGCGCATAGAATGCCGCTCCCTTGGCCCCGGCCAGGTCGGCGAAGAAATGGCCGGCCCAGGGCGCGAGGTGGCGATCGAAGAAATCGCGCTGCACCGCAAGTGGGGCCGGCGATCCGAAGCGGCCAAGGATCAAGCCGGCCATCATTTCGCAAAGACTGGCGATGTTGTCTTCGGGCTCGCACACATCCGGTGCGCGCTCGATGCCGAGCGACGCCATGTCCCGGCGCAACTGCGCCAGAGGCCGTTCATTCAGGAAGCCCGTCAGGTACACGCTGCCGAAAGGCAACAGTTCGCCCCGCCCAAGGCCGATGAACAGACGGTTGAATTCCCGCTCGACCGACCGGCCGGTGGCCTGCGCGGCACCGCTTGCGAGCGCCGAAATCGCCCGTCCGAGAGGCGTATCGCCGCCGGAGAGCGCCCTCACGCGTGCGATCAGATCGCTCGACGGCGGCCGCACCAGAAGCGCAGCCATGAGGTCATAAAGATCGGCACGAAGTCGATCTTCTTCGGTCACCGTCCAGAACTCCTCCCTTCGCGCGGTCATTCGTCGCCGCGGCGTTGGCCGTGTCCGCAGGCAGACAATGTCCGCGCTGCGACTAAAATATTAGCTGCACAAAAGCTAAGCGTTCAAGTAATTATCGGTTCGTCGCGCTCAGTGCGATTTCAGCCGTCGAACCGAAACCGCATGCGTCGGCGCACCGGATCGGCTGCAAAATCCTGCACTTCCTCGCAGTTCATTCCCAGGTCCTGAGGCTCTTCGAAATCTCTGCAATCCGACGCAGTCTCCTCGGCCGCATCTGCTGCGTCTTCTTCCGTGACGTCACTGTCAGCGGGTCTCGCGGCCTCGTCCTGCCTCGTCTCTGCCAGCTTGCGGACGAATCCGGAGCCCACTTCGTAGGCTGTCTTCAGATTCCCCGTCGATCCGCCGCGCCCGACATAGTCGATATCGTAATCGTTGAGCCCGTCGAGATTGGCGAGCAACGGGTTCGACCGCCAGAGGCTGCGCAATGCCCGGCGCCTGAGACGCGCTGGCACTGCGGACCGCAGGAAAGCGGCGAAATCGTCACCCTTTTCGAGAAGATCGGGATCCTTCAATCCCAGCTCTGCCAGGATTTCGGCATCGTCCCGTTCAGTCTCCTCGGGCTCGGAATGTATTTCACGTGGGTTCCCCCGTGGTGTCTCAGTTTCATCGCGGGGGTATTCATTGGGGCCGCGCCGCTTGAGGCGCGACCAGCGAGCCGCGAAACCTTCGTCCTTTTCGGTCATGAGCCAGCCTTCGGGATGGTCCCCGGTGCCCGATAGACATCCGATGCCTGCCGGATCCGCGCGTCGCCGCGGCCGTCTTCATCCGAGGCATCGACCCGCGGGCCCCGCTTGCGCTTGTAGAACGGTTCCTCGGCGTGGTGCCGGCGGCAGAACTCGCCGACCCATGCCGCAAGTCCGTCCGGCATCGGTACCCGCTCGACGATATCCTCACCGTTGTCGGCGTAGTCCTGCGCCTCGAAGGCAGATGCAGTCACCAGGCTGACCTCCGGTCGTCCGGTCTCGGACACCGGCGGCGGCCGCAGGATGACGTAGACAGATGGCGGGCGGCCGTTCAGGGCGACGAGGTAGCCTTCGGTTTCGCTCCGGTGCAGTTCCAGCGGGACCGTGGCCGCATGGAACTCGGCGCTCTCGCCGTCGCGGCGCAGTTCCGTCCAATGGCCGGGCCCGCCGCCGGGAACGACGGCCGCCACGGTCCAGGACCATTTCGCCCACCGCGTCACGCCTGGACTTCGGCGCAGGACAACGCCCAGCGGCAGCGACGCCCGGCGCTCGTCCCTCTCTCTCATGCGCATCTTGTCCTCCCCTCCGGCGCGCTCTAGGCTGCCCTCTGCCCGAGTATAGCGCCGCCACATACGCCAAAGTCCAGCGGCACCGGGCGGGAGGGTTTCTTGGCAGCCAGGCTTTTCCTCTGCGATTGCGGAGGTACTCAGCGGCTTGACGACGCGGCCATCGGAGATGCGACCGGGCTCGACTGCCGCGGCCTGCACACGGCCCTCTGCACACGGCAGATCGACAGGCTTGCAGAGGCGCTGGCCGTACCGGACGCCGAAGTGATCGTGGCCTGCCGGCAGGAACGCGAGACATTTGCCGCGCTGGCCGAAGAATTGGGTCAGGCCCCACCGCTCGCCGTCGACATCCGCGACCGCGCCGGCTGGTCGGACCAGGGACAGGCAGCGGTCCCGAAGATCGCGGCCCTGCTGGCCGCGGCCCGGGCGGGGCGGACGCCGGCCAAGGCGATCGACGTCGTCTCGACCGGACTTTGCCTTGTCGTCGGCGCATCAGATGTCGTGCTTCCGGCTGCCGACCAGTTGGCCGGGCTGCTGTCGGTCACCTGCCTTCTGAGCGACATCCCCGACCTGATCCCGGCGCCCGTGCGCAGATTCGACGTCATGTCCGGGCGGTTGCGCAAGGCTGCCGGCGCCATCAGCGGGTTCCAGGTGACCGTCGACGGGTTGAGGATCGCCGAACCGTCAGGCCGCGGCACACCCGTCTTCGGTCCGCCCCGCGATGGCGGGACATCCGAATGCGACCTGATTCTCGACCTTTCGGGCAACACGCCGCTGTTTCCGGCGCATCGGAAGCGCGACGGGTATCTGCGCGCCGATCCGGGCGATCCTCTGGCCGTGCAGCGGGCCATCCTTGCCGCTTCGCATCTGGTCGGAACCTTCGAAAAGACTCTCCATGTCGCGCTCGACGAAAGTCTGTGCGCCCATTCTCGCGCCCGGCAGACCGGCTGTACCCGCTGCCTCGATGCCTGTCCCACCGGGGCGATCGCACCGGCCGGCGACGCGGTCCGCGTCGATCCGATGATCTGCGCCGGTTGCGGGGCGTGCTCGGCGCTCTGCCCCTCCGGCGCGGTGAGCTATGACGCACCGCCGGTCGCCGATCTCTTCGCCGAGATCCGCCTGATGGCCGCTGCCTATCGTGCGGCCGGCGGTGCTGCGCCCCGGCTTCTGGTTCATGACGACACGCACGGACGCGAGATGATCGCACTCGCCGCCCGGTTCGGGCGCGGTTTGCCCGCAGATGTGGTCCCGCTGGAACTGCCCGCCCTCGCCGCCTTCGGCCATGCCGAGATGATGGCCGCGCTGGCAACGGGCTTTGTGGCGGTCGACCTTCTGTTGGCACCCGGCTCCGACCGCGCGACCATCGAGGCAGAGACGGCCTTGGCCAATGCGCTGGCGGCGGGCACGGGGGCGGGAAGCGGACGGGTGCGGGTGCTGGATGTCGGAACGCCCGATGGCATGTCCGAGAGCCTCTATGCGTCCCGCGCGGCACCACTCGACATCACGCCGATCCTGCCGCTCGGGCGGCGACGGAGCGTCACCCGCCTCGCGGCCCGAGCGTTGGCCAGAGGCGCCGACCTTCCGCCGGTCCCGCTGCCCGGCGGCGCCCCTTATGGCACGGTTCATGTCGATCAGGATGCCTGCACGCTCTGCCTCTCCTGCGCCGGACTCTGCCCGTCGGGCGCGCTCGGCGACAATCCGGACCGGCCCGAATTGCGCTTCCAGGAAGATGCCTGCCTGCAATGTGGGCTCTGCGCCACGATCTGCCCGGAAGATGCAATCACCCTGGAGCCGCGGCTCGACCTTTCCGACGGAGCCCTTTCGCAGCGGATCCTGAAGGAGGAAGAACCCTATGCCTGCATCGAATGCGGCAAGCCCTTCGGCGTGAAATCGACCATCG
The DNA here is from genome assembly GCA_020425125.1 of Paracoccaceae bacterium. Lineage (GTDB taxonomy): Bacteria > Pseudomonadota > Alphaproteobacteria > Rhodobacterales > Rhodobacteraceae > Meridianimarinicoccus. Next base: position 39,642 of record JAGQRV010000016.1, read on the forward strand.
AGCGGATCGTCGCGAAGCTCGAAGGTCAGCACGCGATGTTCACCGGGTCCGACAATGCACGGTTGATCCGGATGTGCGACGATTGCAGGGTGCGAGCGCAGTACCATGACTCGGGCGCGCCGTTCCGCCTCGGGGAACGGCCGCGAGTCCGCACCACGGACGACGATCTGGAGGCGCGCAAGCTTGGCGAAAGCTAGCGCGGCTGGACCCTGGCGCCCAGATCCTTCGGGGCAATGCGCGCCACATAGGCAAGGATCGCGTCCAGATCCTGCCAGTCGATCACCACGGGCGTGATATGCCGTGGACTGTCAGGGTCGAGCGGCGCGCTTTGGCCTTCGACCTCGGTGAAGGACGGGTGCGGGTTTTCGGACCAGAATTCCCTGAACCGCTGCTGCCAGTCCGGAAAGCTGCGCAACGCGGGAAAGGACGGGGCCGAACCGTTGCCGCCGAAGGGATTGCTGGCAGACACCACATGGCAGCGGCCACAATGTATCTTGGCGAGCCGTTCACCCTCATCGCGGTCGCCGTCAGGGAGAACCGCGGCGACACGCGGCGGATCGCGCGCGGCCGCTACATAGCGCTGCCCGTCCCGTCCAACGAATTGCGCGACCGTGTTCTGCCCGATCTCGGACAGGAGCCAGTCGAAGAACCGCACGCCGTTTTCCGGGCGCGGCGCATTGGGCGGAACGGCGACAAGATAGCTGTCGCCCGCTTCTGCATCGTCCGCCCGAAAAGCCACACGGGCCTCGGCGCCGCCCGGAATCGTGGCGATTACGGCGTCCGGTACAAGCACGACGTCGGCCGTGCCATCGACCGCCATGCGCGTCACCGCCTCAGCGTCGCCGGCCCGCACAGCGACACGAAGGCCCGTCTTGAGCGCGAAGCGCGGCACCAGGAAGCCAAGGAATCCGGAGGCTTCGAGCCGCGCGTCGGCGGCCAGCGTCAATGACCGGTCCTCCGCGGGTTGTGCCGCGGCTCCCGCAACCGCAAGGCTTATCAAGGCGGCGCCCAGCACCACGCGCATTCCGAATCTCCGCTCGTCGGGGCTTCCCTTGCTTCGGGGGGGCCGTTGCTTCAAGAAATGCCAACCGCGCACTGATGACAATATCGGCGGGCCGAGAGGGAGAACGTGCCATGAGCGACGACGACTTCAACATGTCCATGCGGAAGTTTCTGAAACAGGTGGGTGTCACCTCCCAGCAGGAGATCGAGGCTGCCGTGCGCGCCGCCCGCGAATCCGGGACGCTTCCCGACGGCGGCCTCGAGGCGCGTATGGTGCTGACGATTGACGGCCTCGGCCTCACGCACGAGGTCAAGGGACGGATCAAGACCGGAGGGACGGCTTGACCGTCGACGCCATCACACGCGCGGCCGTTCTGGATGTCCTGAAATCCATCACCAACCCGGCGACGGGAACCGACCTGGTGGCGTCGGACGTGATCCGCGCGCTGACGGTCGCAGACGGGCGGATCCGCTTCGTGATCGAGGTCCCGCCGGAGGAGGCGGACAGAATGGAAGCGGTCCGGTCCAAAGCCGTCGCCGCGTTGGAAGGTCTTGCCGGGGCGGGTAACGTCTCGGCGCTGCTGACCGCTCACACCGAGCGGAAGCCTCCCGACCTGAAACCGGGCCGCGTGGCGCCACAGGGGCCGCAACCGTTCCCGGGCGTCAAATCAGTCATAGCCATCGGCTCCGGCAAGGGCGGCGTCGGCAAGTCCACCGTATCCGCCAATCTGGCGGTCGCACTGGCCGCGGCGGGCAAGAAGGTCGGGCTTCTGGACGCCGACGTCTACGGGCCGTCCCAGCCGCGGATGCTGGGGGTCTCCGGGCGTCCGGCGTCGCCCGACGGCAAGACCATCTTGCCGCTGCGCAATCATGGCGTGACACTGATGTCGATCGGGCTCTTGACCCGCGAGGACGAAGCGGTCGTGTGGCGCGGGCCGATGCTGATGGGCGCGCTGCAGCAGATGCTGGGCCAGGTCCAGTGGGGCAATCTGGACGTCCTCCTGGTCGATCTGCCGCCGGGAACCGGCGACGTGCAGTTGACCCTGTCGCAGAAGACCCGCCTTGCCGGCGCAATCGTGGTCTCGACCCCGCAGGACGTCGCGCTCCTCGACGCGCGCAAGGCGCTCGACATGTTTGCCAAGACCGGCGTTGCGGTCCTCGGCATGATCGAGAACATGTCGGCCTTCGTCTGCCCCGGCTGCGGACTGGAGACGCATGTCTTCGGACATGGCGGGGCGCGCGCCGAAGCAGCGCGGCAGGGGATCCCGCTTCTCGGGGAAATCCCTCTTGATCTCGACATCCGGCTGGCCTCGGACGGCGGTGCCCCGATTGTCGCCGCAAAGCCCGAAAGCCCGCAGGCTGCAGCGTTCCGGGCCATCGCGCAGCGCCTGATCGACGATGGGCATGTCTGACGCCCGACACGCGACACGGACACTCGACCTGCCCCCTCTTCTGCGCGGGCAGGCGATCTCGGGCGATCCGCTTGCCGAAGCCGTCCGCATCGCGCGCACCGGAATCGATCCGGGTCTCATCGTCCACCAACTGCGCCCCGAGCGCCTGGCCGCGGCCATCATCCTGTCACCCGAAGCGCCGCTGGCGGACGCGATGGCGATGGTCTTCGCTGGCGCCAATGCCTTTGCTGACGCATTCGGCGCACTGGCCCCGGCGGAGATCGCAGCGGAGTTCGACTGGCCGGGCGGATTCCGCGTCAATGGCGCGCGCTGCGGCGGTCTGCGAGCAGCGGCCGCCACGCCAGCACCGGAGGTCGAGCCGGATTGGCTGGTGATCGCCATCGACGTGCCCTTCCGTTCGACCGGGACGCGGGAGCCTGGTCACACGCCCGACGTCACGACCCTTTACGCCGAAGGTTGCGGCAGCCTGACGCCGACGGCCGTACTCGAGTCATGGTCGCGCCACATGCTGCACTGGATCGACCGATGGCTCGACGACGGCATGGCACGGCTCCACCGGGACTGGTCCGGCCGGGCGGCCTCCCTCGGCCGCGATGTGGTTTTTGACCTCGCAAGCTCCGCCTGGGCGGGAAGGTTCGTCGGGCTCGATGACCGCGGCGGGATGCTGCTGAAGACGGCGACGGAGACCCGGCTCCTGCCGCTGACGCTGATGCTGGAGGAGGCCTGATGCCAAAACTTGCCCGCACCATCCGTTTCGACGACAGCGACGCGCGTGTCTACGCCCGGGCGGCAGAAAGCGGCGAATGGGCGATCCCGGGCGGTTTCGAGTTCTCGAACTGGAGCGAAGGCGATCTGGCCGGCAAGGCGCGGCAATCCTTCGCAAATGGCTGGCTGTCGCTGGAAGGCTTCGGCCGCGCGACGCTGGTGGCCGTCGCCCAGATCGAAGCGGCAGAAGTTGACGCGCTCACCGATCGGTTGGCGGACCATTTCGTCCACCTCTACGGAGCACCGGATCGCGCAACCGCCCTGCCCGCAGCCCGTGAAGAAATCGCCTTCATGCAGGATCTCTGCGCGGATCATGATCCAAACGTGATCCTGATCGTCCAGCGCGAACTCACAGAGGCGGGCGTACGCGAGAGCTTTCGTGCCATCACACCGGCCGAGGCCGAAATCGGCATCGTCGCCATCCACGGCACACCCGATTGAGTGCGCCCTGCCCGTTCAGGCGTTCCACATCACCCTGCCCAATTCGCCGATATCGAAGCCGGCAACCGTCGCGGCGTGGTCGGTGAAGCTGGAACTCTTGCAGAAGGAGAACAATCTTTGCAGGGGCGGCTCGAACCAGGCACGCCGGTCCACCACCAGATCAAAGCGTTCCTCGACCAGCGGCACGAAGCCAAGTCCGAAGAGCCGCGCAAAAGACTCGAGCCCGAACGTGCATTCGACCGCCCCCTGCGCCACGGCCATGACCGCGTCGCTTTCAGACGGCGCGGATTCGCCGAAGAGCGTGTCGCGGGGGCTCAGCCCCGCTTCGGCCAGCAAGTGCTCTAACAGGCTTTGCGTGCCGGTGTCCGATGACCGCGGCGCGACCCGCCGTCCTGCCAGATCCGCGACGGACCGGATCGCACCCTCGGCTGCTTTCGGGATCACCAGGCCGCGACTGCGCCGCGCCCAGGCGATCAGCACCGCATTCTGATCGGCGAATGTTTCGGCAACGCGGTTCCGGTTCCAGTCCTTGCCGTTCTCATCCAGAAGGTGCAGCCCAGTCGCCACCCCTTCTCCGTTGCCGAAGCGCCGAAGACCGTCGAGGCTTCCGTCGAACCGGGTTGCAAGGCCACAGCGGGACTGCCGGATCGCCCATTCGAGAAGCGGGTCGTGGCTGCCGAGAAAGATGTCTGCGCGGACAGGCGCTTCCGACGCTCGGCCGCCGCTGCTGCCGCCGGCGATCCAGGCGCGAATTTCGCGTTCGGGAAACAGCAGCTTCCCGGTGACCCGCGATACCGGAATCTCGCCCGAGGCCGCGAGGTCATAGACCTTGCGCTCCTTGATCCGCAGCAGCGCGGCAAGCTCGGGGACCGTCAGGAATTCGGGCGAGGCGGTCTGCGTGTCGGCCATGCCGCTGGATGCTCCCTTCGATGTCGTGGCCGCCTCCGCACCGGCGGCCTCCGCATCATCGCATCAACTGGCGTCCGGGAAAAAGAGTTGTTGTCCGTCCACCCGGTAGCCGGCAATCGCCGTCTGACCGTCGTCCGACAGCAGCCAGTCGATGAAGGCCTGCCCCTCCTCCGTCTTGACCGACGGGCATTTCTCCGGATTCACGAGGATCACGCCGTACTGGTTGAAGAGGTTCTTGGCCCCTTCGACCACAATCTCGAAATCGCCCTTGTTCGCAAAGCTGATCCAGGTCGCCCGGTCGGTCAGCACATAGGCGCCCATGCCGATGCCGGTATTCAGCGTCGCGCCCATCCCCGACCCGGTCTCGCGGTACCAGCTTCCGGACGCGCCCGTCGGGTCGATGCCTGCGCTCTTCCAGAGCGCCTGCTCCTTCTTGTGCGTACCGGAATCGTCGCCGCGCGAGGCAAAGATGGATTTGGACCCGGCGATCTTCGTCAACGCGGCCTCGGCATCCTTCATGCCCTTGACCCCTGCCGGGTCAGCCGCCGGGCCGACGATGATGAAGTCGTTGTACATCAGATCCGAACGCTTCACTCCGAAGCCGTCCGCCACGAATTTCTCTTCGGCGGGCGTGGCATGGACGAGAAGCACGTCACCGTCGCAATTCTGGGCATTCTTGATCGCCTGCCCGGTGCCGACTGCCACGACATTGACCGTGATCCCGGTCTTGTCGTGGAAGATCGGCAGCAGGTAGTCGTAGAGCCCGGAATTCGCCGTCGATGTGGTCGACTGGACGAGAATGGACCTGTCCTGAGCCGCTGCCGGACCAGGCCCCGTTGCGAGTATTGCCGAGACGGCAATCGCATAGGCCACGAGTTTCACTTGCTAACCTCCCTGACAGTTTTGTTTTTCAGAGAACGAACCGGCCGTCGAGGAACGCGCGGGCCCGTTCGGATTGGGGTGCAGAAAAGAAGCTGTCGGCGAATCCCATCTCGACCACCTGACCGTGGCTCATGAAGACCACGTCGTCGGCAAGGCGGCGCGCCTGACCGACATCATGGGTCACCAGGATCACCCGGACACCCCGCGCAGCGACCAGCGCGATGATCTGTTCGATCCGGAGACTGGAAGCCGGATCGAGACTCGCCGTCGGTTCATCCAGGAGCAGAACGCAGGGATCCGTTGCCAATGCGCGTGCCAGAGCGAGCCTCTGCTGCTCGCCCCCGGAGAGCAGCCGAGCAGGCTGGTCGGCCCGATTCGCCAGGTCGACCGTCTCCAGAAGCTCGTTGCGGCGGTCTGTACGGTCTTTCACGCCACGTGCGGCAAGAACGAAATCGACGTTCGCCGCAACTGTCCGCCGCAACAGCGCGGGCTTCTGGAACACCAGCGCGATGTTACGGCGCGTCTCTTCGTTCAGTGATCTGCCGCCCCAGGTGACCGCTCCGGACGTCGGCGCGGCCAGGCCATGAACCACGCGCAGAAGGAGGCTCTTGCCGGCACCGTTCGGCCCCATCAGAACGGTAATGCCGCTGCGACCGAGCGTCAGGTTGATCCCGGACAGCAGTGCCCGGCCGCCCGCCAGGTACCAGAGATCGTTCACTGCCAGACTACATCGCTCCGCGCCCCCGGCCCGAAGCGGCGGCCAGCTGGCGCCCGCCATATCGCAATTCCCGTCATGCATAGGCAGAGCGAAGCGCGGTGCATCGGATGTAGTAGACGAGACCGTTCACGAACAGCGCGATCGCCATCAGGATCGTGCCGAGCGCAAGCGCAAGCGCCAGATCCCCCTTCGAGGTCTCAAGCGCGATCGCCGTCGTCATCACACGCGTCAGATGGTCGATGTTGCCGCCGACGATGATGACCGCGCCAACCTCGGCCACGGCGCGACCGAACCCGGCTAGACCGGCCGTCAGCACCGAGAACCGGCCGTCCCAGATCAGCGCCGCGACGACATTGCGATGCGGAAGGCAGAGCGAGCGGAAATACTCGTCATATTCCACGTGCAGGTCTTCGAGGATCTGCCGCGACAGCGCCGCAACGATCGGCGTGACAAGAATCGTCTGCGCAATGATCATCGCGGTCGGCGTGTAAAGCAGCCCGAGAAAGCCAAGCGGGCCGGACCGGGAAAGAGCCAGATACACGATCAGACCGATGACGACCGGCGGCAGCCCCATCAGTGCATTGACCACCGCGATCACCGCACCGCGCCCCGCAAACCGCGTGGTGGCGAGGACAGCCCCCAATGTGACTCCGATGATGCAAGAAAGGGCAGTCGCAGTGAGGCTGACCAGCAGGGAGAGCGAAACGATCTCGGCAAGATTCCGGTCTGCCGATACAATCAGCGACAGCGCCAGCTGGATCGCACCCCCCAAATCCTGCATGCTTTCCTCCGACGACCATTACTGTCGCATTTTATGCAAGACTATCACAGTCAATGCAGTGGTCCACCGAAGACTTGCCGGGAAATGACTGACATGTCGGGACCGGCAAAGGACGCACGGGCGATCGGATGTCCGGGTCAGGGAATGGGAATTCGAGCATGGCCGTGGCGTCTGCGTACGGGCACACGGCCACGGGTTGCGATCGCAGCTTCAGGGACCGGTCGTGGGGTAACTCGCAGGCATGCCGGTCGCAGGTTCACAGTCGTCACGGCACAGCATCGTTGCGAGCGGTCCGCCCCCCCCCCGGAAGAGGCGCCTCACTGTACCCGAATCGTGACGACCATTTCAGCTTCGGCCGAGCGTGATGACCTGCGCAGCAGCCTCCGGCGATTGCTTCGCGAGCTTCTCGGGAAGCCAGTTCCGCAGCGTCTGCTGGAGTTTGGCGAGAGTGACCGGCTTGCTGACAAAATCATTCATTCCGGCGTCGAGACAGGCATCGCGGTCGGTGTCGAAGGCATTCGCTGTCAGACCGACGATCGTGGTCGTATTTCCCTTTTCCCGGATCGTTGCAGTGGCACCGAGGCCGTCGAGTTCCGGCATGCGCATGTCCATGAAGATCAGATCGTAGGGCTGAGACATGGCCATCTCGACGCCCTCTTTCCCGTCAATCGCGCAATCCGGCACCACACCCATCTGCTTGAGCAGGGCGCAGGCGATCTCGCGGTTCGTTCGATTGTCTTCCACCACCAGGATCCGGGTATCCGCATCCATGCGCAGAACGGTCCGCTTCTTCGGCGTTTCCGGCGCCGCCGGGGTATCCAGCTTCGCGTCGCAGTTCCACAGCTCGAACCAAAAGCAGCTTCCGGCTCCCAACTCGGACTGGACTCCGATCTGCCCGCCGAGCGTTTCGACCAGACGCTTGCAGATCGCCAGTCCCAGCCCGGTGCCTCCGGCGCGCCGCGTCATCGAGGTGTCCACCTGAGTGAACTCCGTGAAGAGCTTGGGAATGTCGTCTTCGGCAATGCCGATGCCTGTGTCACGGATTTCGAACCGCAATCTGCCGCCGGTCAGCAAGCGGACGGTCAGCCGAACCGAACCGCGTTCGGTAAACTTCAGCGAATTGCCAACAAGGTTCACCAATATCTGCCGCAAGCGTGCCGGGTCGCTATCGAGTGACAGGGTCTGGGCGTCGAATTGCAGATCGATTCCCTTGCTGCGGGCCGTCGATGCCATCAGTTTCTGGATCGGCTGCAGGACGCCCGACAGCCGGAAACGGCATCGGGAGATGTCGACCGTGCCGGCCTCAAGCCGTGAAATTTCAAGCACATCGTTGATCACGTCGAGCAGGAGATCACCGGATTGCCGGATGATCTCCACTTCCCGTGATTGTTCGGAGTTCAGGTCGGTCAACGCGAGTGCTTCGGTCATGCCAATGATCCCGTTGAGGGGCGTCCTGATCTCGTGGCTCATCGTCGCAAGAAACTGAGACTTGGCACGGTTTGCCGCATTCGCCGTGATCGCAGCGCGCTCGTTCTCCTCGTTGAGGCGGCGCAGTTCATGCTGCGCCCGGAAACTCTGCCGGATCTGCGACATCAGCAACATCACCATCGTTCCGAGCGTCAGCGTGAGGATGGTGACCGACCAGGCAATCGATCTCTGGGTGCGACTGACCAGTGCACGCGCGCCGACAAGCGAGTCGCTTTCCGCGCGATCGGTCAACAGGCTGAGATCACCGGTCATGGTGCGTATCTCGCGCGCCTTGTCCAGGAGGAATGGAATGCGGGAAATCAGCAGGTCAGAGTCCGACGCGGCCTCATCAATAGTCGGCGCAAGCGCCACGATCGCGTCGCTGACCTTCAATCCGGCGTCGCGGACTTCCAGATTGCCGCCGATCCGCCGTGAGAAATCGTCAGAGGTGAGTTCCGATGTCCTGCTGTAGAAGACATCGTATCGCAAGAGCAGGTTGTCGATATCCTCTTGGGCGTGCGATTCCTGCGCCTTGAGCAGCGCCTCGATAAAGCGCCCGGCTTCCCGGTCGGCCGAAAAGCTGGCCCACGAGGAATCCTCGCGAACGCCCGCGGCAACTTCCTTTTCCCGCTTCTCCAGGTTGTTGAACATCAGCATGATTGCGATGAGGATCCCGAAGCTCACCGCAGCCAGAGTAGTTATCCCGATGGAGGCACCACGAAAGGGGAGCTTCCGCAGCATGGATCCATCCCGGGAGTTACTCGATGCCAATTCTCGCGACCTGCCAAACCGACTTGTTGAAGGTCACTTCGTTGTAAAGTTCGGGCGCTTCCGAGAACGGATAGACCACGAAGAGCGGTCCCTTGTCCCGAACCGAGATTCGCTTGCCGTCGATCCGCGTCGCCAGAATGACCGGATAGTCCTTGACATCGGAAATCGGAATCTCGGCCGTGTAGTCGTTCAGCGCCGAGACCTTGATGATATCCCCGGATCCCGCGACTGCCGCCATCACGTCGGAAAGCAGCGGGCCGGTGAAGGTGGTTTCACCCTCGAACCACGGCGTCTTTGTTGTCGTGGTGTGCTGGGGCAATGCCTCCAGCATGTCGAGATCGAAGTCGGCCATCTTCCCGGCATTCACCTCGGCGATGCTCCCCGATACTTCGAGAACGACGGGGCCGGTCGGCTTCGCAAGATCCGCGATGCCGGATGCCGGCGAGAGGACCAATGCGAGGCAGAGACCCGCGATGCGAAGATTCACAACCATTGTCGCAAGCTCCCATAACTGGACACACCTCACCCCATCGCCACCGTTGACGTGGCAGGCTTGACAAACCATTAACGCGTGCTCTGCTCGTCAAAATTTTTCGCTCTCATACTTTTAAAATTCAAGGAACTTTTCGAACGATCTGGCCGTAGGTCGAAATCGTCATTGAAGCAATGATAACCCGCGCCAGATAATCCCGGCTTTGTGTCGGAGATTGTCTCTCCGCGCCCATCGTCCGGCTGGAGCCTATCGTCATGCCGCTCGAGCGTGATCTCTTCGTCGGTTCCGCAGTGGTTACTCTCGCCTATCTGGGAGAGAGTCTGTTCGGTCCGATTGCAGGAAGCATTGCCCTTTCGTTCGACCGTCCGGAAACGGCCGGGTACGCATTCATTTCCGCGGCTTTTTATGGATCGGCGGTTTCCGGATTTGTGATACTGCTCTTCCTGCGCGACTTGAATTTGGCGCGGTTTTCCGCCTCGGCGCTCATTCTCGGCTCGGTGGTCAATCTTTTCGCCGTCACGGCAGGGAGTTGGGTCGAGGCTCTGGCGCTGCGGTTTTCAGCGGGCATCTGTTTCGGAACCGCCGTCGCCGGCGTCGTGATCATGCTCGCCCAATCGGCGTGCGGTCTCCTCCTGGCCCGCCAGTTTTCCATCATGTTTTCGGTAGTCTTCCTGACCATGACCCCGGTGATGATCGTGGTGCCCAATCTTGCGCCACAGTTTGGCCCCGTAAGCCTCTCCGGGATCCACCTTCTCCTGTCGGTAGCCGCCGCTATCATGATCCGGAGTGGCCATACTTCAAAGACCAACTTGCAACCCATGACGGTCTCACACCGGATCCGCGAGACGCTGCCCATGGTCTTCTGGTCTGGTCGGAAATCGGTCGCGTTCAGCCTGCATGCCATAAATCTCTTCTCGGCATTGTTGCTGGTCATCGGCATGCAGCCGGCACTGGCAGCGCGCGGTGTTGCCGAGGTCGAGATCGGTGTCGTTCTTGCGCTTCTGAACGCCGCGACCTTTGCGGGAGGCTTCATTCACAACTGGATTTCAAAGGCCTACTCACTGACCCATGCCCGCTGGGCCCTGATCCTCAGCGAAACCGCCGCACTGCTTCTCGCCGCGATCCTGCTGAGCCTGGACTTCGCGTTCGTTCCAGTCGCCATCGGGATCGTCCTCGCGACAAAGGGCATCTGTGGTGGTCCTCCCACGTTCGAGGCGATGCTGTACGATCTCGGCCCGACGGATCCGGCTGCCTCCGGCCTGCAACGAAGCCTCGGCATGATGGCGGCAATCGCGTCAGCAACGGCCGCCCTGGCCCTCGCCGAATGGCTTGAACTCGACATCCTCGCGACCATCATCGGCACGCTGGCCCTTGCCTATGCTCTGCAACTGGCGGCTTTCGCATGGTTGTCACGGGCGCTGCCGCTGACTTCCTGACAGCCGCCTCGGCCCGACACTGCACTGGAGATCGTACCGTATTGCGTAGGTGCCGCCGCCGCCAGCAGCGCGACGGAGTTCGAACCGTGGATGCAGGGCGATTTTGCCCGGATCCGCTCCACTCATATCGCACCTAATTCCATCGTATTTTACGGAAATACCGCCGCGCCTTTACCTCTTGAAAACCATGATCGCCGACTGACGTTTTCGGATCGACCGGCAATTACTATCTTGTCGGAAGAGGGAGCGAAGGCAGCTCGGACAAAAAAAGGTTGCGCCAATGTACTTGGAGCCCAAGAAGAACTACTATCGCACGGCGGGCCGCGATGTTGCGCGCGCACTCGATATCCTGCGCAATTGGCTTGAGCGCGCCAATCCCGAAGAAGCAGAATCTCGGAAAACTGCGATCGAGGCTCTGTTGCCTGAAACAATACGGCTCTCTTATCCTGACCTATCGCGGGAATATCCCTCTGATCTGACTGTCGACGATGCGTTCCGGGACGCGCTTCCAGACATCCAGAACGGTCCGGCGTCGCTGATCCGCGGGGCCGCGACGGCGATTCAACACGTCGGGATCTCAAATTTCCGTATGCCGCTGGCCTACCGGACTCGCGACGGGGCGAACCTGACCCTGGAGACGTCGGTCACCGGCACGGTCAGCCTTCTCGCCGAGCGGAAGGGCATCAACATGAGCCGCATCCTGCGCACGTTCTATGCGCATGCGGACCAGTGCTTCGGCTTCGACGTGGTCGATCGCGTCCTGGATGACTACAAGACCAATCTCGACAGCCTGGATGCCCGCCTGCTTTTGCGGATGTCCTTTCCTGCCAAGGTGCCGAGCCTGCGGTCGGGACTGACCGGGTGGCAATACTACGATGTCGCGTTCGAGGTGACCGATACCCGGGACAGCCGCAACAAGGTCATCCATCTCGACTACGTCTATTCGTCGACCTGTCCCTGCTCGCTGGAGCTCAGCGAACACGCGCGCAGGACGCGCGGCCAGCTCGCGACCCCGCATTCGCAGCGCTCGGTGGCCCGCATCTCGGTCGAAATCGTGGACGGAGGCGCCCCGCTTTGGATCGAGGATTTGATCGAGCTCTGCCGAAAGGCCGTGCCGACCGAAACCCAGGTCATGGTCAAGCGTGAAGACGAACAGGCATTTGCCGAGTTGAACGCAGCCAATCCGATCTTCGTCGAAGACGCCGCGCGCCTCTTCTGCGAACAGCTCAGGGCGGATCCGCGCATCGGCGATTTCCGTGTGGTTGCGAGCCATCAGGAAAGCCTGCACAGCCACGATGCGGTATCCGTCCTCTGCGATGGGAAGCTTTTTGCGGCGTCGAGCATGGACCCGAGGCTGTTCGCAACTCTGGCACACGGGAACTGACAACAGTCGCTCAGCGGTTGTTCGGTGCGATCGATCGCGCATCCGCGCTGCCCGAACTCCATCCCGCGAAAAGCGTGAGCCACGCCTTGTCCACGTGTCCCGCGCGGCCATCAGAGCCGACTGCACCTTGGTCGGAAAATCTGGTTGCACGCCCCCGGCGCTTTGACTACATCGCCGCGAGACACTCTGCGGAGAGGTGCCGGAGTGGTCGAACGGGGCGGTCTCGAAAACCGTTGACCCTTTACGGGGTCCCAGGGTTCGAATCCCTGTCTCTCCGCCATAATCCTTCAAGATTATAGCGCCATTTCATAGTGTTGCGGGCCGATTGGTCCGGGAGCTTGAAGTTCTGCCCACGAGCGTCATACGTCCCGACCTCGGATTTTGGCGACAAACGACCCCGCTCAACCTCACGAAAACGTGAGTGGCGGGGCCGCGCTTCCGTCAGTCTCTTGGCTCTTGCTGTCGTGCTTCTTCGAAGTACTGCACTCCAGCGAACTCGCCCATCATCTGCCCGGAAACCCTCGCACAAAGGTAGCGGCATATCTGTCGAAGACGGGTGACGCGTTGGCGGTCCGTGCTTACCGAAAAGTTGTCGTAGGCTTCGGAGTTGATCCGCAGAATTTCATCTAGCCGGGCGCGGTCCAGTTCGAATGTATGCGCGATCTGGTTTCGAAGCCTGTTCAAGCCTCCCACCGTGGGGAGCATGTGCGGGTCGTTTACCCCGAAGCCCAAGAGGTAAGCTGTCTCAAGCTTCTGTGCGAAACCTGCCTTAACATCCTTCACGGCAACATGGATAATTGGGTAGGCGCGGATGTACTGCAACAGGATGTGCTCAATAGTTAAGTGCGCCTTCAGTAGCGCGCGTTCGATGTTCTGAGTGCGCGGAAACTTCTTCGCTAGCTGCTCAAGGTCTTCGGCAATCACTTCTATCTCTGCGTCCCGTTCCTCTGACGACGCGTAGTGGGCTACGGGATCAATCGAGATACTGACCTCTTTAAAGAAATCATGCGCAGTCTGCATGTTTGGCCTTGGGGCGCTTGACTTGACGATACTTCATTTCTGGACGCGATAGATTCCTCTGCCTTCCAATGCCTTATCCTACGCTGAGCATTAGAAAGAAAAAAGCCGCCCCCGAAGGGACGGCAGCTGCCCTTGGCACTTAAGGGAACTTGTGTCAGGCGGCGACTGCGCAGGTGCTGCGGCAGATTTCACGAACGCCGGCGCGGTCGGTCGCGGTGACGGCGTAGCGCGGCACGGCCAGCACGGCGGTTTCGGCGAAGGCTACGGCCAGCCCTTCGGCGGCAAGGGTGGCGGAAATCGACTGCGACGGCGAGGCGAAGCCCACAGCGAGGCGCCGGGGCAAATCCCAACGGTGGTGCAACATGTGCGCCAGCCTGTCAGGGACGCTTGGCAGGCTGGCACAGGACCAATCCGCCCTGTTGTGGTCATTCACATGAGCAGATAGGGCCAGAGCGGCACAGAACAGCGGCAGGGACCGTTCCCCGAGCCCGGACAGGTTCGGATAGCTGGCGCCACTGTCTGGACCACCCCATGGCGGCAGGCCAGTCGGGCATCGAAGCTGTCGCTGGCTCTTCGGGGCAGCCTCGGGTTTGGCGGCGGGTGGGGCGTCCTTGCGACCGCCCTTGCCGGCCCCGCGCAGCTGATGACTGTCGTGGCTCAGGCTGCCCCGCTTCGACCACACAGGGTTCGGTGGAAGGACGTTTGGCGCCCCCCTACCCCACGGACATCCGCGCCCGCTCATTCCTCGAACGCGAAGACCTTCTTCCAGTCGTTCTTCATGCTGACAATGACCCAGCCTTCCTTTTCCCCGAGATCGTACATCTCCTGAGAGAAGGTGCCGACCGGGCTGTCGGGCAGGCCCTGGGCAGGACCATAGGCATATTCGCGCTCTGCGTCGTCATGCAGGATCGCCACCGAGAGCCGCAGACCGGGGCTCGCCTTCACGTATTGCAGCGCCTGCTGGTCGTCGGAAGAGGAATTGCCGAACTGGGCATAGGGGGTGCGGCCATAGACCATGCGAAAATTCTCGATCTTGCCAGCCTCGATGTTCTCGAGCGCCAGCTTCGGCTCGCGCATCAGCACCGGCTTGCCGTCCACGATCTCGAATTTCAGGCTCTGCGCGCTGCCCGAGACCTGCTCCGGCGGGATGCCATAGAATTCCTCGCTGTAGGGGGCGACGACGCCGACGCTGCCGCCGGTGGCGATGAAGGTCTTGTAGCCGTTGGCGCGCAGATAACTCAGGACCTCCTGCATCGGCAGGTAGGTCAGGTCGATGAACGGCCGGTGCCAGCGCGGGTCGCGCGCGGTCTTCAGCCACGCATTGACCTCCCGCCCGAGCGCGTCGGGCGTCATCCCGCTCAGGGTCGCGAGCAGCACCTCGAAAAGCTCGCGGGGGTCGAGGGCGGCGATCTTCTTCTCGTCCTTCGAGAGGATGGCGGCGAAGCCCGGCTTCTCCGCCAGCTCCGGATGGGCCGTCACCAGATCCGGCACCCGGTCCATGACGAACCGGAACTCGGTGTAGATCGGATGCTCGACCCAAAGCGTACCGTCCTGGTCGAAGGCGGCGATGCGCGCTTCGGGCGGCACGAAATCGGCGCTGCCTTCGGTGGTAGTGCGAGCGACGAAGTCGAGGATCGCCTGCCTGGCCGCGCCGTCGTTCCATGAAGGCAAGGGGTCGGTCTGGGCGGAAACAACCGCGGTAAAGAGGCCGAGCGCCAAGAGGCTGGATGCGGCAAGGCGCAGGACGGATCGGATGGGAGGCATGTCAAGACTCGGTTGGGATCGGAAATGGCCGTGAGGGCCGGCGGCGGCCAGCCCTCACGCATCTGTGGGACTGCTGGCGCTCAGTCGTTCACCTTGTCCATCGCTTCCTTCATCTTCTTGATGTCGGCCTCGCTGAGCTGCGGCCGATCGATCGTGATCGTCAGCTTGTCGAGCTTGGCGGTCAGCGGAAACGGCGGCAAGTAGTCCGCGTCGTTCACCCCGGTGATCGTGTCCGAGCCGATGTCGAAGCTCTCGTCCCATTGCAGGATGATCGGGATCGTCTTATCCATCCGCTTCTCGTCGACCACTACGCCATCCACGATCAGCTTGGTATTCGCTGCCCGCCCGATGCCCGAGAAATTGTTGTAGGCCATCGTGCCGATCCCGAGCCCCTCGTAATCGGACACGAACTCGATCACGTGCTTGCCGGGCGAGAGCGGCTCCTTCGCCTCCCATTTCGGGCGTTCGAGATCGAGGAGGTTCCAAAGGAAGACCGGCCTGCCCTTGAGAAGGTACATTCCGTAGCCAGCGAAACGCCCGCCGGAGGTCACGATCATGCCTTCGGCGCCACCTTCGGGAACGGTGATCTCGGCCTTGATGGTGAACGAGGTGTCGAGAAGATAGGGCGCATCGCCCTGCGGCGTGCCGGTCATCGGCGCGGTGTAGACCAGCGTGTCTCGCCCTGCGATCAGGCTCGGCCGCGGCGCCGCGACCCGCGCCCCCACCGAAGCGTCAAGCGGCAGAACCTGGTACTTCTTGGCCTCCTCCAGGAACTTGGCGCGCATTTCCGCGACCTTGTCGGGATGCTCCGCGGCAATGTCGTCGGACTGGTTCCAGTTGCTCTTCAGATCATAGAGCTGGAACACCTGATTGTTCAGCGGGTCCGGGTTGGCCGGCGAATAGGCGTCCCACGGAACGCGGTTGACCTTGGTGCTGAGCAGCCAGCCGTCGTCATAGAGCGCCCACTGCCCCATCATCTCGAAGTACTGGCGCGTGTGTCGCGTCGGCGCATCGGCGTTGGCCTTGTCGAAGGTATAAGCATAGCTCGTGCCCTCGATCGGCTTCTGCTTGATGCCGTCCACCATCTCCGGCGCAGCGATGCCGGTTGCCTCGAGGATCGTGGGCACGTGGTCGATCACGTGCATGAACTGGTTGCGCAGGCCCCCCTTGTCCTTGATGACGTTCGGCCAGGTCACCACCATGTTCTGGTTGATGCCGCCAAGCCGCGAGGCGTTCTGCTTGAACCAGTCGAACGGTGTGTCGAAGGCCCAGGACCAGCCGGCCGACATGTGGTTGTAGGCAAACTCGGTGCCCCAGGCATCGTAGAACTTCATCTGGGTGTCGACCGGCGGCCGCACGCCGTTGAAGAACGCGACCTCGTTGAACGTGCCCTCCGGCCCGCCCTCGGCGCTCGTGCCGTTATCGCCGTTCTGATAGATGATCAGCGTATTGTCGTAGCGCCCGAGATCCTTGAAGTGCTGGATCACCCGGCCGATCTCGTAGTCGTTGTAGGCAACATAGGCCGCGAACACCTCGACCTGACGGATGAAGAGCTTCTTGGCCTCGTCGCTCAGCTTGTCCCAGGGCGTCAGGATGTCGGCGGGCCAGGGAGTCAGCTCCAGATCCGCCGGGACCACGCCCATCTTCTTCTGGTTCTCGAAGATCCGCTCACGCAGCTTTTCGTAGCCGTCGTCGAAGAGATGCATGGCGTGGATCTTGTCGACCCATTCCTTGGTCGGATGGTGTGGTGCATGGGACGAGCCGGGCACGTAGTTGATGAAGATCGGCTGGGAGGGATCGGTCTGGTGGATCCGGTCCATCCAGGCGATCGCGTCATCGGCCATCGCGGTGATCAGGTTCCACGAGCTTTCCTTGCCGGTGACGGGCCATATCTTTGCATTCGGGTCCGAGCGGTCCATCTTCAGCGTGCTCGGGAAGTCGTTGAACGGATAGATCTGGGTCGTGTTCCGGAACAGGTTCGGCCCCCACTGGTTGGCGTCACCGCCAACGAAGCCGTAGAAATAGTCAAAGCCCATGCCGGTCGGCCACTGGGTGAACGGCCCCGCCTGGCTCGCCTCGTAGGTCGGCGTGTTGTGGTCCTTGCCGAACCACGACGTGGCATAGCCGTTGTCGCGCAGGATCCGCCCGATCGTCGCGTTGTCGGCACCGATCACGCTGTCATAGCCTGGAAAGCCCGTTGCCTGCTCGGCGATGACGCCGAATCCGACCGAATGGTGGTTGCGCCCGGTGATCATCGCCGCCCGCGTCGGCGAGCAGAGTGAGGTCGACATCATGCGGGTGTAACGCAGCCCGTCGGCCGCCAGCGCATCCATCGTGGGCGTGGGAATGACGCCGCCGAAGGTGCTGGGAATGGCAAAGCCCGCATCGTCGGTCATGATCATCAGGATGTTGGGCGCATCCTTCGGCGGCACGATCCGCGGTGGCCACCAGGGCGTGGAATGCAGAGCGTCGTCCTTGATTACGCCGCCGAATTCCGGTGCGGGCGCGGGCAGTTCATTGCCCGGGATGGTGGTGGTGGCGCTCGGTGAGCCCAGTGTGCCGGTGACCTGGACCGGCGTCGTGGCTGCCTCGCTCGATGCCTCCTGAGCGATACCGGCTATGGGTATTGAAACAAGCGCCACCGCAGCGGCACCTGCCAGTGCGGTGGTACGGATGAACCGTAGTCTTGCAAGCATGTTGGATCTGTCCCTGCTATCAGTATTTGCCTCGGCGTATCGGACCTTGTCCGAACGGGTGTCGTGTCAGCCCATCTCGTGCACCTCGATCTGCGGCGGATGGTAATGTCCAAATTTCTTCCGGTCTTCTCTTTCGGCGTCAGTTGGTGCGATCACCTTCCGTCCCGCATTACCGCGATCGAAGAAGGCGGTCCCGTTCGAAAATTCCGGGTCGGTGACGTCCGTGTGCGGGCTCCGTTCAACTTCCGGCAAGGCGAGCAAGCCGATAAGCGTCATGGGCATGGTCGTGTCCAGTCTGGGCTTTCGGTTCATCGACACTGGCCCGCCCCTGCGCCCCCGGCCTCGCGCCAGGCTGGTCAGCGCCAGTATGGTCGGCGGTAGAAGGCACCGCGATAGGCCGTGCGCCGAGCTGCACCGGCATAGGAGACCGGGGTCATTGGCCGTCCGATGATGTCGATGAAGACCGCCGCCGGGCCAGTTGCACCGGTCAGGCTGCCTTCCAGAACGGCAACGTCGAAGACCAGGTCTGCCC
>JAGQRV010000079.1 GCA_020425125.1 Paracoccaceae bacterium
TCTACGACCTCGGCGGCGGCACGTTCGACATCACGGTCCTGGAAATCGACGACGGTCTGTTCGAAGTGAAATCGACCAACGGGGACACCTTCCTCGGCGGCGAGGACTTCGACATGCGGATCGTCAGTTACCTCGCTGACGAGTTCAAGAAAGAGCACGGCGTCGACCTGACCCGGGACAAGATGGCGCTGCAGCGGCTGAAGGAAGCGGCCGAGAAGGCGAAGATCGAACTGAGCTCCAGCCAGCAGACCGAGATCAATCAGCCGTTCATCTCCATGGACCCGAATGGCGGCACGCCGCTGCACATGGTCATGAAGCTGACCCGCGCGAAGCTTGAGAGCCTCGTCGCCGATCTGATCAAGAAGACCATCGATCCGTGCAAGGCCGCGCTGAAGGATGCCGGAGTGAAGACCTCGGACATCGACGAGGTGGTTCTGGTCGGCGGCATGACGCGGATGCCGAAAGTGGTCGAGGAAGTGACCAAGTTCTTCGGCAAGGAGCCGCATAAGGGCGTGAACCCGGACGAGGTGGTGGCGCTTGGCGCTGCGATCCAGGCCGGTGTGCTTCAGGGCGACGTCAAGGACGTGGTCCTGCTCGACGTCACGCCGCTGAGCCTCGGGATCGAAACCCTGGGCGGGGTCTTCACCCGTCTGATCGACCGCAACACCACGATCCCGACGAAGAAGTCGCAGATCTTCTCGACCGCCGAGGACAACCAGAGCGCCGTGACGATCCGCGTGTTCCAGGGCGAGCGGGAAATGGCCGGCGACAACAAGATGCTGGCCCAGTTCAATCTGGAGCAGATCCCGCCGGCCCCCCGCGGCATGCCGCAGATCGAGGTGACCTTCGACATCGATGCCAACGGCATCGTGCATGTCAGCGCCAAGGACAAGGGCACCGGGCGCGAGCAGAAGATCACCATCCAGGCGTCCGGCGGTCTTTCGGACGACGAGATCGAAAAGATGGTGCGCGACGCCGAGGCGAATGCCGACGCGGACAAGAAGCGGCGTGAACTGGTCGAGGCCAAGAACCAGGCGGAAAGCCTGATCCACTCGACCAAGAAGTCGATCGAAGAGCACGGTGACAAGGTTGACCCGTCCACCGTCGAGGCGATCGAACTCGCGGTCGGCGCGCTTGAGGAAGCGGTTGCGTCCGACGACGCCGGCAAGATCAAGTCCGGCATCCAGAATGTCATCGATGCGTCGATGAAGCTGGGCGAGGCGATCTACAAGGCGCAGCAGGATGGCGCCGAGGACGAAGACGGTCCGCGCGAAACCTCGGGAATGGACGACGATGACATCGTCGACGCAGATTTCGAGGATCTCGACGACAACAAGCGCGCCTCCTGAGCGTGAGCACGGGCGTGGGCCGGCCCCGGGTGCGGGGCCGGTTCGCGCTTTCACATGAGGGCGGGTGCCGATGGCGAAACGTGACTTTTACGACGTTCTGGGTGTATCGCGAGGCGCGTCCGACGAGGACATCAAGCGTGCCTATCGCAAGCGAGCCAAGGAATTTCATCCCGACCGCAATGCCGACAATCCGGACGCGGAAAGCAAGTTCAAGGAAGCGAACGAGGCCTACGAGGTTCTGAAGGATGCCGAGAAGCGGGCTGCGTACGATCGCTTCGGCCATGCCGCGTTCGAGCCCGGTATGGGAATGGGCGGCGGGCCGCGGCCCGGCGGCGGGCGCGGGCCACAGGCCGATTTCGCCTCGGCCTTCACCGATTTCTCGGGCGTGTTCGACGATCTTTTCGGCGACTTCCGCGGCGGAGCGCGAAGCGGGCGGCAGCGCGCGGCGCGGGGATCGGATCTGCGCTACAATCTCCGCATCTCTCTCGAAGAAGCCTATGGTGGGCTGCAGAAATCGATCACAATCCCGACTGCGGTGACCTGCAGCGCCTGTCGCGGCACCGGCGCCGAAGGCGGGTCCGAGCCGGTTACCTGCCCGACCTGTTCGGGCATGGGCAAGGTGCGCGCCC
The DNA here is from genome assembly GCA_020425125.1 of Paracoccaceae bacterium. GTDB lineage: Bacteria > Pseudomonadota > Alphaproteobacteria > Rhodobacterales > Rhodobacteraceae > Meridianimarinicoccus. Next base: position 1,979 of record JAGQRV010000079.1, read on the forward strand.
AGCAGGGCTTCTTCACCGTCGAACGAACCTGCCCGACCTGTTCGGGTCTGGGCCAGATCATCAAGAATCCCTGCCCGGTCTGCCACGGCCAGGGCCGGACCGAGAAGGAGCGGACGCTGTCGGTCAACATCCCCGCCGGGGTCGAGACCGGCACGCGGATCCGCCTGTCGGGCGAGGGCGAGGCCGGAATGCGCGGCGGGCCGACGGGGGACCTCTACATCTTCATCGAGGTGGCCGAGCACAACCTCTTCCAGCGCGACGGCGTCAATCTCTACTGCCGCGTGCCCGTCTCGATGACATCGGCCGCGCTTGGCGGCGACATCGAGGTACCGACGATCGACGGTGGCCGCAGCCGGGTGAAGGTGCCCGCGGGAACCCAGTCGGGGCGCCAGATGCGGCTGCGCGGCAAAGGGATGCCGGCGCTGCGCGGCGGCGCACAGGGCGACATGTTCATCGAAATGGCCGTGGAAACGCCGGTCAACCTGACGTCGAAGCAGCGCCAGCTCCTGCGCGAGTTCGACGAGGAATCGCAGGACAATCATCCTGAATCGGAGAATTTCTTCACCAAGGTGAAGGGGTTCTGGGATGGCATGAAGGGCTAGTCCGGCGGGGGATTTCGCTCAGGCTTCCCGCTATACGTGCAGCATTTAACGCAAAATTTAATGCGCTCGCGGATGGTCGCCTCCATGACAAAGGACGAGGCCTTCCGCGAACCTTTGCTGCCCCTGTTCGAGGGACAGGAGTTTGTTGTGACCGATTCCAAGGGGCAGCGTCTGCCATCCTACATCCAGGACCACCGCCGCCGGCTTCGCGACCGCTTCCTGGAAGGCGGCGCGGCGGCGATGCCGGACTACGAGCTGCTGGAGCTTCTGCTGTTCCGCGCCATTCCGCGGTGTGACGTGAAGCCGGTGGCCCGGCGGTTGATCGAGACATTCGGCGATTTTGCCCGCGTGCTCTCGGCGCCCCGCGACCGGCTGATGGACGTGCGCGGCGTCGGCGCGACCGTGGTTCTGGAACTGAAGATCGCCGAGGCGGCCGCCCATCGGCTGGCGCGGTCCAAGGTGATGCGGAAACCGGTGATCTCAAGCTGGGACGCGGTGCTGGACTATTGTCACACCACCATGTCGCATCTCGAAACCGAACAGTTCCGGGTGCTCTATCTCGACCGGAAGAACGTTCTCATCGCGGACGAGGAACAGGCTCGCGGCACCGTGGACCATGTCCCGGTCTATCCGCGCGAGGTGGTCAAGCGCGCACTCGAACTGAACGCCTCGGCGCTGATCCTGGTCCACAATCACCCGTCAGGCGACCCGACCCCTTCGGAGGCCGACATCGCCATGACCGAGCGCATTCGTGCTGCGGCCGAAACGCTCGGGCTGACACTTCACGACCACCTGATCATCGGAAAGTCGCGCGAGCTGAGCTTCCGCAGCATGGGCTATCTCGAAGGCTGAGCGCGGGAACCCGCTCAGCCGTCCCTCAGCGCGACCAGAAGCGCCACAGACGCATAGCCGTCAGGGACGAGTCCCGCCGCGTTCTGATACTGGCGAATGGCCGAGATCGTGTTCGGTCCGATGCGACCGTCGACACCCTGGGTGTTGTAGCCGCGGGCAGTCAGGCGAGCCTGAAGCTCGATCCGCTCGCTGGATCTGAGCGCACGGTCATTCCGCGGCCAGGCGGCCGCAAAGTCTGGCGCGCCCTTCAGACGATCCGCCAGATGGCCGACCGCAATGACGTAGCTGTCTGCGGAATTGTAGCGTTCGATTGCCCGGAAATTGCCGAAGATCATGAAGGCCGGCCCCCGCGCGCCGGCCGGCAACAGAATCGAGGCCGTGCCGTAGTCGCGAACGGGGCGTCCCGACATGTCGCGCACGCCGATCCGGGTCCAGTCGCCGACCGTTCGGCCCGACCCGTGCCCGGCAAGCGCATAGTCGAAGCCGCGCGGCAACGTCACCTCGACTCCCCAGGGCTGGCCGCGGGTCCAGCCCGAGCGCGCCAGATAGGCCGCGGTCGAGGCCAGGGCGTCGGTCGGGTCGTCCGACCAGATATCGCGCTTGCCGTCGCCGGTGAAATCGACCGCAAAGGCGAGGTACGACGTCGGCATGAACTGCGTGTGTCCCATTGCACCCGCCCAGCTTCCGGTCATGCCGCGCGGCGCAACATCGCCGGCCTGAATGATCTTGAGCGCTGCGATCAGCTGCGCTTCGAACAAGTCGGCGCGCCGTCCGTGATAGGCGAGCGTGGCCATCGACTGGATCACGTCGCTCTTGCCACGGTTCACGCCGTAGGCGCTTTCCAGTCCCCAGATCGCGACCACGACCTCCTTGTCGACACCGTAGGTCCGCTCGATCCGGTCGAGCGTCCGGGAATAGGTCGCGAGGGCGGCCTGGCCGTTGCGGATCCGTGTGGCCGAAACCGCGGAGTCGAGGTATTCCCAGAGCGCCTTGGAGAACTCTGCCTGATTGCCGTCCCGGGCGATGATCGCCGGATCATAGCTTACCCCGGCAAAAGCCAGATCCATCGTCCGATCCGAAATCCCCTGCGCCCGCGCGCGGATGCGGAATCCGGCCAGCCAGTCCTGGAAGGCATCGTCCGACAGGGACACCGTCTGCACGGTCGCCGCCGGGTCCGGCCGGCTCATCGGCCGCGGGGCAGAGTAGACGGCCGGCGCCACAAGGGCCGGACGGGGGGCCGGGCTCTGGGCATGGGCGGACATGCCGAGACCGGCCAGTGACAACACCAGCGTGGCAAGGGTGAGACGCATTGACGGCTCCTGCTCAAAGGGCTCTCAACGGTGCGCTTGTTTGTTTTGCAGGAAGCGTAGCGGAAATCCGCCGACCTGAAAAGCGTCGTGGCGGCCTATCGCCGCGTCCGGGCCACCTTGCGCCGGGTCTTCGCCGCCTTGAGCTTCGCCGGGCCGGGCTTGCGGTGCGCGGGCTTGCCCCGCCCGGGCTTGCCGCGGGACGGACCGCGGGCAAGCGGATTGCCCTGAAGCTCCAGAAGCTCCAGCGAGATTGCCCCGGTCACCGGCTCGGCCCCGACGAGACGCACGGTGACGGTCTGGCCAAGCCCAAATGTCAGCCCGGTATCCGAGCCCATCAGGGTTTGCGACTCGGCATCGAAATGAAAGAACTCCACCCCCAGCGTCCGGACCGGAACCAGTCCGTCCGCGCCCGACCCGTCGAGCTTCACGAAGAGACCGAACCGGGTGACGCCGCTGATCCGGCCGGTCATGTCCTGTCCGGTGCGCTCGGCCAGATAGGCGGCGAGGTAGCGGTCCGTCGTGTCCCGCTCCGCCATCATCGAGCGTCGCTCAGTATCCGAAATGTGTTTTGCGGTCGCTTCCAGCCGCTCTTCCTCGAGCGGCGACAGGGCGTCCGCGCCGTCGCCCCAACCATGCGCCGCGATCAGAGCCCGATGCACGACCAGATCGGCATAGCGGCGGATCGGCGACGTGAAATGCGCATATTCGCGGAGCGCGAGGCCGAAATGGCTGAAATTCTCGGGCGAATAATAGGCCTGGGTCATCGACCGCAGCGTCGAGAGGTTGATGAGTTCGGCTTCGTCGGTCCCGGCTGCCTGCGCAAGCAGCTGGTTCAGGTGCCGGGTTGTCAGGACCTGGCCTCGGGCCAGCACCAGTCCGGCGGATTGCGCGGTTTCCCGCAGCGCGTCGAGCTTTTCCGGGCTGGGCTCCTCATGGACCCGATAAATCAGCGGGCTCTTCTTCACTCGCAGCGTCTCGGCGGCCGAGACGTTGGCCAGGATCATGAATTCCTCGATCAGGCGATGCGCGTCGAAGCGGTCGCGGAAGGCGACCGACAAGACGCGGCCATCGTCGCCGAGGACGATCCGGCGCTCGGGCAGATCCAGATCGAGCGGCTGGCGCAAATCGCGCGCGGACTTCGCCGCAGCATAGGCGGCATAGAGCGGACGGATCACCCCTTCGCCGAGCGCGGCGGCGCGTCCGTCGGGCCAGCCGTCCCGGGCTGCCTGCACCTCTTCATAGGTCAGCGAGGCGGCGGACCGGATCATGCCCCGCACGAATCGGTGGCCGATCTTCGCACCGTCTCGCGCGAGCTGCATCCGCACCGCGATGACCGGGCGCGGCACCCCTTCGTGGAGCGAACACAGATCCGCCGACAGCCGGTCCGGTAGCATCGGCACCACGCGGTCGGGAAAATAGGTGGAATTGCCCCGCTTGCGGGCCTCCCGGTCGAGCGGCGAACCCGGGCTGACATAGGCCGCGACGTCGGCAATCGCGACCCAGACCACATGCCCGCCCGGATTGGCCGGGTCGTCGTCGGCATGGGCGTAGACCGCGTCGTCATGGTCGCGCGCATCCGCGGGATCGATGGTGACGAAGGGAAGATCGCGCAGGTCCTCGCGACCACGCAGCGGAACCGGCTTCGCCGCATCGGCGGCAGCGATGACATCGTCCGGAAACTGATCGGGAATGCCATGTTCGTGAATCGCGATCAGCGACACCGCCTTTGGTGCGGTCGGGTCGCCCAGCCGGGCGACGACCCGCGCCTGCGGCAGTCCAAGGCGCATCCGCGGTCCGGCCTGCTCGGCCTCGACCAGTTCGCCGTCCCGCGCACCGTGACCGGCGCCGGGAACGACGCGCCACTCGCGGTCGGACTTTTTGTCGATGGGTACGATCCGACCGCCCTCGTCCCCCTTCCGGTAGATGCCCAGAATGCGGCGCGGATTGGTCCCGATCCGCCGGATCAGCCGCGCCTCGTAGGCGTGATCGCCATGTCCCACATGGGTCAGTCGCGCGAGGACCCGGTCGCCTTCCCCAAGTGCCGGTTCCGCTTCGCGCGCGATGTAGAGCACCCGCGGTTCCGGACCCTCGCCATGCCATTCGAGCGGGCGCAGGAACAGATCGCCATCGCCGTTCGGCGCCAGCACCTGCAGCACGCTGACCGGGGGAAGGCGTTCGGGGTCGCGATAATTGCCCCGCCGCTTCTCCAGATGACCTTCCGCCTCAAGCTCGCGCAGGATCGCCTTGAGCCAGATCCGGTCGGCGCCCTTGATGCCGAAGGCACGTGCAATGTCGCGCTTCGACCCGAGCGTCGGATGCTCGGCGATCCACGCAAGAATGGCTTCCTTGGAGGGGACTTGGCTCATGCGCGAGAGCTAGCACGCGCGCAGCGGGACGTCACCGGGAAACGCGGGCCGCTGCCCCGGAGGTGCGCACGCCTCATCCGGCTTCGGCGAACCAGGCCGCGAGGATGTCGCCGTAGACCGCCTTCAACTGGCGGATCTGGTCGATCTCCACCTGTTCATCCACCTGGTGCATCGAGAGGCCGACAAGGCCGAATTCGACCACCGGACAGTGATCCTTGACGAAGCGCGCATCCGACGTGCCCCCGGAGGTGGAGAGGACCGGCGTGACGCCCGTGGCGTCAGTGACCGCGCGGGAGACCAGATCCGACAGCGGCCCGGGCGGCGTGAGAAAGGACTCACCCGACACCTGGACCCGCATGGCGATCTCGATGCCGGCTTCCGCGGCGATGGCGTCGGCCTCGTCCCTCAGCCATTCCGTCAGCGTTTGCGAGGTGTGGAGATCGTTGAAGCGGATGTTGACCGTGGCACGGCAGCTTCCGGGGATCACGTTGTTCGCCGGATTGCCGGTATCGAAGGTCGTCACCGCCAGCGTCGACCGGTCGAAATGGTCGGTGCCGCAGTCAAGCTCGGCCTGCGCCAACCGGTCGACGAGTCGGGCCAGCGCCGGCACCGGGTTCTTCGCCCGGTGCGGATATGCGGCATGCCCCTGCACGCCGGTCGCGGTGAAATAGGCGGTCATCGACCCGCGCCGGCCGATCTTCATCATCTCCCCGAAGGTTTCGGGGCAGGTCGGCTCCCCCACCAGGCAGACACTCATCGCCTCGCCTTCCGTGGCCATCCAGTCGAGGATCGCGCGCGTCCCGTCCACCCCGTCACCTTCCTCGTCGCCGGTAATCGTCAGGATCACCGCGCCGTCAGGCGGTGAGGTGCGCACGAAATCGATAGCCGCGGCAGTGAAGGCGGCGACGCCCGACTTCATGTCCACGGCACCGCGGCCGAACATCCGGCCCTCGCGGATCTCGGCGCCGAACGGGTCGGCGCTCCAGGTCGACACGTCGCCCGGCGGGACGACATCGGTGTGACCGTTGAAGCCGAAGCTGCGCGGATGCCCCTTGGCGCCCCATCGGGCGAAGAGATTGGCAATGCCGCCCCGATCCGCCCTCCGGCAGACGAAGCCGGCCGCGCTCAGCGTCTCTTCGAGAAGGACGAGCGCACCGCCTTCCTCCGGGGTCACCGACGGACAGCGGATCAGGCGTGCAGTGAGGTCGACGGGATCGGTCGGATCGGACATGGGGCCTCCGCTGATGGACCGGGTCGCGGGGAACGGGTCGGGACGTAACGCGACGGGCGCAGGACGGCAATCATCGCACGACGTTCAGTCGGCGTCGAAGAAGGGGGTCATCTGGGCGACGATTACCGCGTTTTCCGCCAGCGCCCGGTCCATCAGCGCCCGTTCTTCCCCGGAAATGTCGTGTCCTTCGGCCAGCCGTTCCGCAAGCGTGCCATAGCCCGACACATCGAGCGGCGCGAGATCGGCCTGGCGCAGGATCGCCACGGTCTCGCGCACCGCCTCCTCCTCGTCGCGGCCCGAGGCGTAGCACATCAGCGCCGCGCCGGTCGCGCCTTCGGGCAGTCCGTCCCCGCTCCTTCGGCCGACCTCGACCAGAAGCGTGTAGACCTGCGGATGCGGTTTTGCTTTCTCCATCGGCCCCCGATAGGGCCTGACGGGCACCGGAGCAAGGCTCGGCCGGTTCCGTTGTCCGGCCCGGCCAGAATTTCGTCCTTGTCGATCGAGGCGTTGCCATGATTGCCTGTCCCGGAATCAGGAGAGGAGAAGACCGATGGCGCGTATCTTTCCCGTGGCTGCCGTTCTTGCGCTGGCCGCGGCCCAGGCATCCGCGTTCGAACTGCACAGCCCGGATTTCAACGCGGGCGGACCGATGGGAATGGAACAGGTCTTCGCCGGATTCGGCTGTACCGGTGACAACATCTCGCCCGCGCTGGAATGGAGCGGGGCGCCGGAGGGCACCAAGAGCTATGTGCTGATGGTGCACGATGCCGATGCGCCGACCGGCGGGGCCGGGTTCTGGCACTGGATCGTGACCGACATCCCCGCCTCGACAACCGGTCTCGCGAAGGGCGCCGGAAAAGAAGGGGGCGCGGGCCTGCCCGAGGGGGCGCATATGCGGCCCAGCGACTATGGCACCGCGGCCTGGGGCGGCCCCTGCCCGCCCGAAGGTCACGGCGCCCATCACTATAATTTCACGCTCTACGCCATGCCCGAGGAAACGCTGACCGTACCCGATGGGGCCAGCATTGCCGTCGTCGGGTTCGTCGTCAACAGTTCCGCCCTTGGAGCCGCCAAGCTGACGGGCACCTACGAGCGCTGAACCGGCACCGTCGGAGCGGTGCCGGATCGGGGCGCCGCTTCCGCGTCAGTCGCGCAGAAGCTCGTTGATCGAGGTCTTGGAGCGGGTCTGGGCATCGACCCGTTTCACGATCACCGCACAATAAAGGCTGATGTTGTTCTTGGACGGCATCGATCCCGCCACGACGACCGATCCCGCCGGCACTTCGCCATACATCACCGCGCCGGTCTCGCGATCGACGATCTTGGTGGACTTGCCGATGAACACCCCCATGCCGAGGACCGACCCTTCGCGGACGATGCAGCCCTCCACGACCTCGGAGCGGGCGCCGATGAAGCAGTTGTCCTCGATGATCGTGGGACCGGCCTGCATCGGCTCCAGCACNNGCCGCCGATGCCGACGCCGCCCGAAAGATGCACGTTCTTCCCGATCTGGGCGCAGGACCCGACCGTCGCCCAGGTGTCGACCATGGTGCCGGCGTCGACATGGGCGCCGAGATTGACGAAGGA
>JAGQRV010000017.1 GCA_020425125.1 Paracoccaceae bacterium
CCAAGACTGAAACTGGAACACCCCACTGGAGCAGGCCACGGGGCCGATGACGTATCGGAACAGGTCTTCGTCAGGCCGACGATCCGGAGTGAGATCGCAGCTGATACGAATCTGTTGGCAGGCCATGCAGAAAAGTATAGTGCCTACCGCGCCGCGTATAGTCAGATGCTGCCGCTGCGGCAAGCGTCCCGGCCCTTACTCTCGCAGATCGGATCCGCCTGAAGTCCTTGATTTTCTGCAGAGCAGAAAGGACTCTTCTGGTCGCGCCAAGTCTGTTCCGCCAATAGGAACCGGACGTCTGTCGGGCCTACCGCGCGACAAAAGTCAAAAACGTATCACCACAAGCTCTCTGGCGTCGTGGCTCGGGCCAAGGTCGGGTGATATAAAGGAATCATCGCCGATAGGAGGGTCGACGCCGTCAAGCCACGGATCGACTTCGGCGAAACCGGGAGGATGAAATGCAACTCGACCTTGAGCTGGTCCATATTAGAGATGGCGAATCCTTCGCTGCCTGGCGGCACGGATATCCGTTTCGCACGGTGCGCTGGCACTACCATCCCGAGTACGAGATTCATCTTGTGGTCGAGACGCATGGCAAATTCTACATCGGCGACCATGTGGGAGAGTTCTCTCCTGGCCAGTTGATCATGACCGGACCGAACCTGCCGCAAAACTGGATCAGCGACATCGGCGACGCCGAAACCGTGCCTAGGCGAACCGAGGTGATTCAGTTCCACCAGAGCTTCGTGGACAGGATCCTTCAGGAGTTCCCGGAAACAGCGGCAGCGCAGGCCTTGTTCGAGCGCAGCAAGCGCGGCATCCTGTTCGACTACGAGACCGGTGAGGCCGTGCGCCCGCTCATGCGGCGGCTCATCGATGCCCGTGGTGTCCTGCGCCTGGCGCTGTTCTTCGAGATCCTTGACCAGCTTCTGAACGCATCCGCGACGCAGACGCTGTCCAGCCTGAACTTCATGCTGAGCATGGAAAAGGCCGAGGAATCGGACATGAACCGGGTGATCGCCCATCTGCGTGAGAACCTGACCGAACCAGTCAGCGAAAGCGAGTTGGCCGTAATGACCGGGCAGAGCCAGAGCGCGTTTTCCCGATCCTTCAAGCGGCACACCGGCGAAACGCTTGTCAGGTTCCGCAACCAGCTTCGGATCGATCTGGCCTGCCAGATGCTTGTCGCCGATCCGGGGGCCAAGGTGTCGGACATCTGCTTCGATGTCGGGTTTTCGAACCTGTCCAACTTCAATCGCCATTTTCTGCGGCTGAAAGGCATGTCGCCGTCTGAATTCCGACAGACCGTCGCCGAGAACCAGGCGGTGCGCGCGCCCGTCTAACCACCGAGATCCCTCCCCGAGACAAAACGAGCTGCGAGCGTGTCGTTCGCAGAACGGGGAGGACTTGTCTTTCAACCAAGGGAGGATCCCATGAAGACCCTACTGAAATCCGTCTCCGTCGCGGCGCTCGGTCTGACCGCTTCGGTCGGCATCGCAACCGCACAGGACGACCAGTTGAAGATCGGCATGACGTTCCAGGAGATGAACAATCCCTATTTCGTCAGCATGCAGGAAGCGCTGGTGCAAGCGGCGGACACAATCGGCGCAAAGGTCATCGTGACCGACGCCGGGCATGACGTCGCCAAGCAGATCTCGGACGTCGAGGACATGCTCCAGCAAGACATCGATATCCTGCTGCTGAACCCGACCGACAGCGCAGGTATCGAGGCCGCGGTGCGCATGGCGAAGGATGCCGGCGTGATCGTCGTCGCAGTTGATGCCAATGCCAATGGTCCGGTCGATACCTTCGTCGGCTCCAAGAACCGCGATGCCGGATACTTGTCCTGCCAGTACCTTGCCGAGGCGATGGGCGGTGAGGGCGAAGTCGCGATCCTCGACGGCATTCCAGTGGTTCCGATCCTCCAGCGCGTCGAAGGCTGCAAGGCTGCCCTTGAAGAGGCACCGGGTATCACCCTGGTCGATGTCCAGAACGGCCGCCAGGACCGTTCGATCGCGCTCGGCGTGGTCGAAAACATGATCCAGGCGCATCCCAATCTCGGCGGAGTCTTCTCGGTCAACGATGGCGGCGCCATGGGCGCGCTGACCGCGATTCAGGGGGCGGGCAAGGATATCCTTTTGACCTCGGTCGACGGCGCCCCAGAGGCTGTCGCAGCCATCGCGCAAGGCACGCCCTTCATCGAGACCACCGCTCAGTTCCCGCGCGACCAGGTGCGCGTCGGACTCGGCATGGCGCTTGCGCAGTACTGGGGAGCGCGGGTTGTTCCGTCCGAAGTGCCGATCGACGTGCGCGTCGTGGATGCGGACAACGCCGGGGGGTTCTCCTGGTAAGCGTCTGACATTGGCCGCGTCCGGACCTGTCCGGGCGCGGCATCCAGCGGGAGGAGACGACATGCTCGAGATGAGTGGAATACGAAAGGCGTTCGGCCCGGTGAAGGTTCTTCACGGCGTGGACCTTGAGGTGCGCGCCGGCGAGGTACACGCCCTGCTGGGCGAAAATGGCGCCGGCAAGTCCACCATGATGAAGATCCTGTGCGGGATCTTGCAGGCGGATGAAGGCACGATCCGCATCGACGGCAAGGAACGCCACTTCGCGCACTATGACGAGGCCATCGCCGCTGGCGTCGGCATCGTTTTCCAGGAATTCAGCCTCATTCCCTATCTGACGGCGGTCGAGAACATCTTCCTCGCGCGCGAGATCCGGACACGTTTCGGGCTGTTGAACCGCAAGGTCATGCGCGCTCGCGCCAAGGAGGTGCTGGACAAGCTTGGGGTGAACGTGCCCCTCGACGTGCCGGTTGCCGACCTGAGCGTTGCCGAACAGCAATTTGTTGAAATTGCCAAGGCGCTATCGCTGGATGCGCGCGTGCTCGTCCTCGACGAACCCACGGCGACGCTGACACCGGGCGAAGTCGAGTACCTTTTCCGCGTGATGCGCGACCTGCGCACCCATGGTGTCGCCATCGTATTCATTTCGCACCATCTCGAGGAAATCTTCGAGATTTGCGACCGCATCACCGTGCTTCGCGATGGCGGGTATGTCGGAACCCGCGCGGTGGCAGAGATCGACACGGACGGACTTGTCGAGATGATGGTGGGCCGCCGGATCGAGAGCAATTTCCCGCCCAAGCCGGCCTCGCACCCCCAGGCCCGCGTCGTCATCGATGCCGAGCAAATCCAGCTCCACAAGAACGGACCTGTCAGCGCCTTCCAGCTCCGTCAGGGCGAGGTTCTGGGCTTTGCAGGTCTTGTCGGCTCGGGGCGCACGGAAACGGCGCTTTCGATCATGGGGGCTTATCCGGCGTTTCGTGTGAAGGTCGAGATCAACGGTGATCCTGTGCCCCCAAAGAACCCCAGCGAGGCGCTGGCCCGTGGCATTGGTCTGCTGCCGGAAAGCCGCAAGGAACAGGGCCTGATCACCGCTTTCCCGATCATGCAGAACATCTCGATCAACAACTACGGCAAGTACCGGCGCCTTGGTGTCTTCCTCGACCTCGCGGCAGAGCGACGCCATACGGTAAACGCCATGCAGGAAGTGCGCGTCAAGGCGCCCGGCCCTGACGTTCCCTGCGATACGCTTTCTGGTGGCAATCAGCAGAAGGTCGTGATCGCGCGGTGGCTGAACCACCATACACCGATCCTGATCTTCGACGAGCCGACCCGCGGCATCGATGTCGGCGCAAAGGCCGAAATCTATCAACTCATGCGGAAGCTCACAGAGGATGGCTACTCGATCATCATGATCTCGTCCGAACTGCCGGAGATCACGGGGCTGTCCGACCGGGTTTGCGTGTTCCGCAGTGGCGCCATCGTGGCGACGCTGGAAGGGGACGCGATCACATCCGAAGAAATCATGAAACACGCCACAACGGGGAAGCTCAGATATGTCGCATGACGTTGCCGCTCAATTGTCGCCATCGGTCCTGCAATCGGTGGCGGCGCGCCTCAAGCGATCACCCCTTCTGCTGCCGCTGGTCGGGCTGATTGTCGTCTCGACTGTCATGGCTTTCGCCAGCGACAACTTCTTCAGTATCGACAACATCGTCAACGTGCTGCGGCAGCAGTCCATCATCGGAATTCTTGCCATCGGCATGACCTTCGTGATCCTGACCGGTGGCATCGACCTCTCCGTCGGAGCCGTCATGGCGCTTTGCGGGACGCTTGGCGCGGGGGTCATGGTGAATATGGGGCTACCCGGTGGGGTCGGCCTTCTCGCGATGATCGTCGTGGGCATCCTTTTCGGTCTCTTCAACGGTCTGCTGGTCGCGTGGGGCAAGATGCCTGCCATCATCGTGACACTGGCGACGATGCTGATCGCGCGCGGCCTGGGCCTGGTGTACTCTGGCGGCTACCCGGTGAGCGGTTTGCCCGGCTGGATCTCGTGGTTCGGAATCGGCCGGATCGGTGGCATCCCCGCGCCCATCATCATCATGGTGATCCTCTACGCACTGGCCTGGATCCTATTGCAGCGCACGTCCTTCGGCCGCCATGTCTACGCGATCGGCGGCAACGAGACCGCCGCCAACCTGTCGGGTGTGAACACGAAACGGATCAAGCTGATCGTGTTCATGATCTCGGGCTTCGCCTCGGCCATGGCCGCCATCATCCTGACCGGGCGCCTGATGAGCGGTCAGCCGGGCGCCGGCGTCGCCTTCGAACTCGACGCGATCGCGATGGTGGTGCTCGGCGGCACCGCGATTGCCGGCGGACGCGGGCTGATCCTGGGCACGCTGATCGGGGCGGTGCTATTGGGGATCATCAACAACGGCCTGAATCTGATGGGTATCAACCCGTATCTTCAGGACGTGATCAAGGGCTTCATCATTCTTTTGGCCATCTACATCGGTCGCGAATGGCGGTGAGCGAAGCCCGCGGGCCCGGCGGTTTCTCCCGCCATCCGGGTCCGCATTGAACTCCCCAATGTCCCCTGAACAGGAACTGAGGCGATGACGGATCAATTTATCGGCGTGGACGTCGGAACCGGGTCGGCGCGGGCCGGCGTCTTCGACCAGGCGGGCACGCTCCTTTCAACCGCAAAACACGACATAGCCATGCACAAGGACAGCGGCGGTATTGTGGAGCAATCGAGCACGCAGATCTGGGACGCGGTCTGTCACGCGACGCGCAAGGCCGTGACGGAGGCAAAGATCGACCCTGCCCACATCCGGGGCATCGGCTTCGACGCCACCTGTTCGATGGTTGTGCGCGGTCGCGACGGAGCGCCGCTGCCGGTCGGCGACCCGGCCCATCCAGAGCGCGACGTCGTCGTCTGGATGGACCACCGTGCCATCGAGCAAGCCGCGCGCATCAACGTCGAGGATCACGCGGTTCTGAAATATGTCGGCGGCGCGATATCGCCCGAGATGCAGACCCCGAAGCTGCTCTGGCTGAAGGAAAACCGCCCGGAAACCTATCAGGCCGCCGGTCATTTCTTCGATCTGACCGACTTCCTCGGCTGGATGGCCACGGACAGCCTCGCGCGGTCATCTTGCACCGTGACCTGCAAATGGACCTACCTCGCGCACGAGTGCCGCTGGGACCCCGAATATTTCCGGGCCATCGCGCTGGGCGACATCGCGGACGACGCGTTCGCTCGGATCGGCACGATGATTGTCGAACCGGGGACGGCCTTGGGGTCCGGCCTAACTGCGAAGGCTGCGGAGCAACTGGGACTCGTTCCCGGCACCGCGGTCGCTGCGGGGCTGATTGACGCCCATGCCGGTGGCGTCGGGACGGTTGGCGCAGGCGGAGGGGCCGAGGATCCGACCTCGTGCCTTGCCTACGTGTTCGGCACCTCGTCCTGCACCATGACGACGACCCGCGATCCGGCCTTCGTGCCCGGCGTATGGGGCCCATATTTCTCCGCGATGGTTCCCGGCGCTTGGCTGAGCGAGGGGGGGCAGTCCGCCGCCGGTGCCGCCATCGACCATCTCGTGTCGATGCACCCCGCCTGGACCGAGGCACGGCAGCGGGCACAGGCGGCCGGTCAACCCTTGCCCGTCTGGCTGGCCAATACGGCGCTCGAGGCGAGCGAGTCGGCTTCGGATGCGGTCTTTCTGGCGCGTGATCTCCATGTCGTGCCGGAATTCCTCGGCAACCGGGCTCCGTTTGCCGATCCGCACGCCCGCGCCGTGGTCATGGGGCAAGGCATGGACACCGGCACCGAATCCCTTGTTGCGCTTTATGTCGCCGGGATCTGCGGACTGGGCTATGGGCTGCGCCAGATCGTCGAAATCCAGGCTGCGCATGGTGCTCCTGTTGGTACCATCGCAATCAGTGGCGGCGCCGGCCAGCACCCGTTGATCCGCCAGCTGCTTGCCGATGCGACCGGGTTGCCGGTCGAGACCACAACATGTCCGGAGCCGGTTCTGCTGGGCTCCGCCATCCTCGGCGCCGTCGCGGCGGGCCGCTTCCCGGACATCCGATCCGCGATGCCAGCCATGTCGCGTGTCGCCCAGGTCTTCCAGCCATCCGGCAACACTGTCCGCGGCGTCCACGACCGGCGCTTCGATGCCTTTCTCAAACTCCAGTCGACCGCGCGCGACATCCGCCGCGTCACACGACAGGTCACACAATGACCGAGATTTCCCGCGCGCTGGCAAGTGCTTCCCGAAGGGCACACTATTTCGCCGTGGCCACCTGCATCCGCGCGCTCGCGATGGATAAGGTCGAGGCGGCGCGATCAGGCCACCCCCACGCACCTAGGGGCATGACCGATGCGGCCACCGCGCTCTGGACACGGTACATGACATTCGACGCAGCCTGCCCGGACTGGCCTGACAGGGACCGGTCAGTGCTGTCAGACGGCCACGCGTCCATGATGCCATATGCGCTGCTGCATCTGACCGGGCTCGAGGACAGGACCCTGGATCAGCGCAAGGAATTTCGCCGATGGGGCGCAATTACCGCCGGGCATCCGGAATACGGTCACGCCGCGGGCGTCGAAATGACGCCCGGCCCGCTCGGACAGGGTCTTGCCGGCGCGGTCGGCATGGCGATAGCAGGGCGGTCGCTGGCGGCCCGATTTGGTGACGATCTCGTTGACCATCGCACCTGGATTTTCTGCGGTGATAGCTGCCTGATGGAAGGTATCAGCCAGGAAACGATCTCGCTCGCAGGTCACTTGCAGCTCGACAAGCTGACGGTGACGTACGACGACAACGGCATTTCCATCCATGGCAGCACCGACAAGACCTTTACCGAAGGTGTCGGCAAGTGCTTCGAGGCCGACGATTGGCAGGTGATCGTCTGCAACGGACACGATCCCGACCCGTTTGATCGGACGATGACCGCAGTGAGGGCCGAGACTGGCAAGCCAACACTGGTCATGATGAAGACGGTGATCGGCCTCGGTGCGCCCAATCGCGCCAACCAGGAGAGCGTGCATGGCCCGCCGCTCGGGGCCGGCGATAGGGCGTTGGCGCGCCATGCGTTGGGCCTGGTTGATGCAGATCTTGCCTTTCCAGACGATACGCTGGCTGAGTGGCCGACTTTAGGTGGTCGAGGGGCTGCGCCATGGAAGGACCGGGAAGACCGGCGGGCATCTGCGCCCACTGATCCGCAGGCCGATTTGCCTGACGCCCTGGAACTGGCCGTCGGGCGAGTCCGCGACGCTCGGTTCGAAGCGCTGCAAGCCGTCGCGACGCGAAAGGCAAGCGCCACCTGGCTTGCCTCGCTCACGGAGGCCATGCCAGAGATTATCGGCGGATCCGTGGACCTGACCCATTCGAACCTGACGTGTGTGCCCGCCGTCGACACCGATTTCCAGCCCAACAATATCGAAGGGCGGAACGTCTCATGCGGGGGGCGGCAATTCGGTATGGCGGCGGCGACGAATGGCATGGCTGTCGATGGCGGGATCATCCCCCATGGCGGCGCGTTCCTCGTCATTTCCGACTATGCCCGGAGCGCTATTCGCTTGGCAGCGCTGATGAAGGTCGGCTCCATCTTCATGATGACCCATGATTCGATCGTTCTGGGGGAGGGCGGCCCGACCCACCAGCCGGTCGAACGTCTTGCTAGCCTCCGCGCGATCCCTGGTCTGACCGCGTTTCGGCCCGCCGACGCGGGCGAGACCCTTGAATGCTGGGACCTGGCCGTACACAGCCGGAAAGCGCCCTGGCTGTTGGCTCTGTCTCGTCAGACCGTGCCGCAGCTGCGTGGCCTTGGCCGCGAGAACCTGTCGGCACTCGGGGTCTATGTCCTCAAGTCCTTCGGCAGCCGGCGCGATGTCACGCTGGCGGCCACCGGCACCGAAGTCTCGCTTGCGGTTCGGGCGCCCGAGCGGCTTCACGAACAAGGGGTCGCAACGACGGCTGTGTCGATGTGGTGCTGGGAACTATTCGATGCCCAGCAGGCCGGCTACCGCGCCGACGTTCTGGGTGGCGCGCCACGCGTCGCCTTCGAGGCGGGCAGTCGCTTCGGCTGGACGCGATACGTCGCCTCCGAAGAGGACGTAATTGGGCTCGGCGGATTCGGCGTCTCGGCACGGCGGAGGGGCTCTACCAGAAACTCGGCATCACCGAAGAAGCCATCGTGGTCCGCGCGCGTCCTGCCCGCGGACAGTTCGGCGTCATGAGAACTGCCTGCGCCATCACGGTTGCCAACGGCCGACCACCTGGCACGGCGCAATTTCACCCGGTTCCCCGCCAGACGGTCTGTTCGAAGGAAACCGGGTGCCACAGGGCCAGGAAACAGAAAGGGAGCGCATGACTCAGTTTTCCGGAAAGTCCATCATCATCACAGGTGCCGGAAAGGGCATCGGCCGCGCCGCCTCTGAACTTCTGGCGCAGCGTGGTGCAGAGATCGTGGCCGTCAGTCGAACACGCTCGGACCTTGACAGTCTGCGCGCAAGGATCGGCGGCCGCAGCATCGTTGTCGATTTGTCGTCATCCGCGGGAGCAAGACAGGCGATGGCTGAGGCCGGTCCCTGCGACATGCTTGTCAACTGCGCTGGCACGAACGTCCTCGAAAGCGTGCTCGACATGACAGAGGCAGGATACGAAACGGTCATGGGCATCAACCTAAAAAGCCCGCTGATCTGCGCGCAGGAGTTCGCCCGATTGCGCATCGACGCAGGCGGGGGCGGCGTGATCGTCAACGTGACATCCATCGCTGGTCATCGCGGCTTTGAGGATCATGTTAGCTACGCCGCATCCAAGGCCGGCCTCGAAGGCGCGACCCGGGTCATGGCGCGGGAACTCGGCCGGCACGGCATCCGCGTTCTGGCGCTGGCCCCCACGGTCACCATGACGGAGCTTGCCGCAGAAGCTTGGAGCGATCCCGCCAAGAGCGAACCGATGATGGCCCGACACCCGGCCGGACGATTTGCGCAGGCGGAAGACGTCGCGCGGGCGATCGCCCTGCTGCTGTCGGAAGATGCCAGCATGATGACCGGATCGGTCCTGCCAGTGGATGGCGGGTTCCTGTCGGTCTGATCGCGGAAAACAGGGCGCACAGTCGGATCAGGTTCTGGCGCCCGAAGCGGAGTCCCCGGACATGGCACAAAGAGACGGCCGCCGGAAGAAAGGGAGCATGAACATGGGTGAAGTATTGGAAGGCAAGATTGCCGCCGTCACGGGCGCAGCCTCGGGGATCGGGTTGTCGATCACGAAAGCGCTGCTGGCGGAGGGTGTGAAGGTCGTAATGGTGGACCGCGATGCCGCGGCCCTGGCGAAGCTCGCCGACGAGCTTGGCGGTTCTGCCATACCGCAAGTGACCGACCTTCTAAATCCGGAAAGCTGCGACGGCATGGTGCCGGAAATCCTCGAAAAGGTGGGCCGGATCGACATTCTTCTGTGCAATGCGGGCAGCTATATAGGCGGTGATCTCGTGGACACGAATTCCGCGGCGATCGATCGGATGGTGAACCTGAATGTCAATTCGGTCATCAAGAACGTGCGTGCCGTCGCCCCGCACATGATTGAGTGCGGTGCCGGCGACATATTAGTGACGTGCTCCATCGCCGGCCACGCGGCCATCCACGTGGAACCGGTCTATTCCGCTTCTAAATGGGCAATCACGAGTTTCGTTCAGACGATGCGCCGACAGTTGATGCAGCATGGCATCCGCGTCGGTCAGGTCTCTCCTGGCCCGGTGATTTCTGCTCTCTTGTCGGATTGGGAACCCGACCGGTTGCAGCGCATGAAAGAGGCCGGTGCCTTGATGGAGACGCAAGAGGTATCGGACGCCATGATGTACATGCTGACCCGCCCCCGCAATGTGACCATTCGTGACATGATCGTGCTGCCGTCCAATTTCGATGTTTGACCTATCGGTTGCATCGCCGGAGCGGGAAGATTGTCAGGCTTTCTTGGAGGGTCGGTGCCATACTAAATCCTCCAAGACCTTCCAAGATCAGCCTGTTATTGGCCTGCCCCAACAAAAGTGGTCCTCCTTGAAGTAGGCATTCAAGCCACATGCTCCGCTCCCCAATCCTTGATCTCCGCCGGCTGGATATTTCCGGCGCTGATCACCGTGACGGGCTGGCTACACCTGTCAATCGCGAACCAAAATGGGGCCATTGCCCGGCGTGATACTGGGCCATTGCCGGGGGGCTGACCTGCGCCTTGGCACGCGTGGCCGCCAGATGCCGGTCGCGTGCCAAGGCGCACTGGCCGAAAGCCAGCTAACAGGTGCCGGAGTGGCTTGCGTTCAGGATCTGGCCTTGCGGCTTTGACGGAGCCTGAAGCTCTCGCCGTTCATTTCGAGGATATGGACGTGATGGGGAGGCGGTCGAGGAAGGCGCCCGTGAGGCGCCCCGATCCGAAGACCTCCGTCCAGTCATCGAAGGGCAGGTTCGAGGTGATGTTGATCGATCCGCGCTCATAGCGCTGGGAGATGACCTCGAAGAGCAGCTCGGCACTGGATTTGGCGCGAGCGGAACGAAGCCGAGTTCGTTGATGATCAGCAATTCATGGGCGGCGAGGGTCTTCTGCAAGCGCTGGAGGCGACGCTCTTCGGCAGCTTCGATGAGCTCATGGGCGAGAGCCGCGGCGGTGCTGAAGCAGACCTTGCGCCCGTTCCGGCAGGCGCCCGGGCCAGCGGGGTTGCCCAGAGCTTGATTGCGCGAAAAGCACTTTCGGGACATGACTGGTAGCGGACAGGCCGCATTGCGTCTGCTGCTTGGGGTAGTGTTGGAGAGTGCTGAATGACGGTTACCACCGGCATGGTTGGCCATGGCTTCTACGACGAAAACTCCGCGCCGCAATGGTCTGCAACGGAGACGGTGTTGCCGTGGCTCGAGGACGCGGCGGCCAGCATCGCCGATGCGGGTCAATCTCAGCCGATCGGAATCGCCGATTTCGGCTGCTCTGAAGGCGCGAATTCGATCCGTGTGATCGAGCGCGCCGTCTCAACGCTGCGATCGCACACAGTCGCACCGATCCTGACCGTGCAAAGCGATCTCCCCACGAATGACTTTTCGAATCTGATCAAGAGCCTCAGACCGGAGGAGATGTCGGTCTTTGGCGAGCAGGTTTATTCCGCACTCGTGGGTGGATCGATGTTCGGGCAACTCCTCCCGCCGCGGTCAATCCATCTCGCCACGACATTCAACGCGATCGGCTTCCTGAGTCGCCGCCCGGTTGACCGCTTGCCAGGGTATATATTGCCCAACGGGCCGTCCAAACAAAACGGCGTCGGGAAAGTGGTGGACGCAGAACGGAAGGCGTTCGCGGAGCAGGCGGCTCACGATCTTGAGACCTTTCTGCGCGTTCGCGCCGCCGAACTCGTGCCCGGCGGAAAGCTCCTGGTGCAGGTCTTCGGCGCAAGCGAGGAAGCGCGCACCTGCGACGGCATTTATGACGTGCTGAACGATGCCGTTCTCGAAGCTGTAGCTGACGGCGTGATCGACCGCGCGGAGTACGCGACCTATTACCAGCCGGTCTACTTTCGCACGGTGGAGGACCTGACCGCCCCTGTTGTTGGCGCATCCGCGCCGCTTTCGGGGCTATTCGTTCTGGACAGGGCAATGCACTACGAGACGCCTGTTTCCTTCGTCGAGGCGTTTCGTAGCGATCACGATGCCGGGGCCTATGCCAAACGCTACACGGATTTCTTCCGTGCGTTCACCGAAGCCGTGCTTTGCCTTGCATTTCCCTCGAAGGATCCGAAGCCGTTTGCCGACGATATCTACGCCCGAGCAGAACGACTCGTCCGCCGCCATCCAGAGCGCTACCCGTTTCGCTATATCAGCGTGGCCATGCTCCTGACGCGCAGCGCAGCCTCATCCTGACACACGGTGGTTCTGGGAGAACTGTACCTTGGCGGGGCAGGGTACTCGAATCGTGGCATCCGAGGACCAGGCCCAGCCCGAGTATTTCAGTTCCAGGCCGGGGATCATCGACACGGTGGCAAAGACGAACGTCCAATTCTCTCTCTCCCTCAGCAATGGCGGAACCGGGCTGTGAGCGCCGCATCGAGATCGGCCGCGAACTGGTGCGTTTCTGGAGGCAAAGGTGCGGAGCGGTTTGGAGTTGTTTCGGAAGAGTTCCGGGTTCTTGAGAGCATGATGTGTGATCACGGAGACGGACAATGGCCGGGAAACTGGCAGAAGCGTTCAAGCGGGGGTGGGTGCGGCTCGCGCCGGCCAGCGGGCTGCCGCGCAAGCAGGTAGCGGCGGACCTAGGTGTGGGGCTGTCGACGCTGAACAAGTGGGGGAAGCTCCATGGAGACACCGGCACGGTGCCGCAGAAGGAAGCGGACCTTGTGACGGAGATCGAACGCCTGCGCCGCGAACTGCGCGTCGTGACGGAGGAGAGGGAGACGCCAGAAAAGGCGACGGCCTTTTTCGCAGGCCAAAGGCGACGAGGGTCGCGTTCATTGATCGGTATCGCGGCCCGCTGTCCCGGCCGCGTCTGTGCGCCCCGTTTGACGTTTCAGGCCGGGGACCGCGCGCCTGGCGGACGCGCCCGCCCAGCCGGCGGCAGCGCGCGGATATGGTCCTTCTTGCGCATAGCCGGCAGCAGCGGCGGCTGAGCCCGGGCAGCTACGGTCGCCCGCGCATGACGGCCGAGTTGAAGCAACTGGGCCTGGCTGTCGGCGAGCGCCGTGTTGGCCGCCTGATGAAGGCCACCGGGATTCATGTCGTGAGAACACATACGTACAGGCGAACGACCGACAGGCCCATGATTTCAACGTCGCGCCGAACCTGCTCGATCAAGATTTCTCTGCAGATGCCCCGAACCAGAAATGGGCCGGCGACATCAGCTATTTCCGGACAGGGGAAGGCTGGCTCTACCTGGCCGTCATTCTCGACCTGCATTCGAGGCGCGTGAGCGGCCGGGCGGTCAGCGACCGCATGAAACGGGACTTGCGATCCGCGCGTTGCAGATCGCCGTCACCCTGCGCCTGCCGCCGCCCGGCTGCATTCACCGCACCGATCGCGGCTCGCAGTATTGCTCTCACGACCACCAGAAGATCCCGCGCCGCCAAGGCTTCGAGGTGTCGATGAGCGGCAAGGGCACCTGCTACGGCAATTCCGCCGTTGAGACCTTTTTCAAGACGCTGAAGGCCGAGCTGATCTGCCGCCACCGGCGGGCAACAAGGCGGCAGGCGGAAATCGCCGTGTTCGAATACATAAACGGGTTCCACAATCCTCGCTGCAGGCATTCAGCCCTCGGCGGCAAGAGTCCTGTCGCCTTCGAGAGCAAGGCTGCCTGACAGAGCGACAAACCCGGCACCTTTCCGAAACAAGTCCAGCCCGGCGACGCGGCGCGTCGAAGCCGACCTTCACTTGCTGCTTGGCGTGAGTTGTGTCCTCAACGCATGCCGTCAAGAGCTTTCACCACGACGGCCGCGACCGCCTTCCGCACGCGCCTTCCGGGGTTCATGGCCGCCGACAACGTCGTTCGCAGGCTCAAGACCCTCAGCGGCCAGATGCCCGACGAAGATGTCTTCAAGGTCCGGACTTCAGACAGGGGCAGGTTCATCTTCGATCCGCTCCATCAGATGTTGGGACGGAACGCCTACCCCCCGAAACTCCGCGTCGAACACGACCTGGGCCCAGTCAAGGAAGACGTCGAGCCGACGTGACGTGCGGCGACTGCCGGCGTAGATCGCGTTCAGCGGGATCGGGTCGGGCGGTGTCTCGGGCAGGACCTCGACCAGCTTGCCCGCCGCCAGATGCGGCGCGAAGCGGTAGCGCGGCGCCTGGATCAGGCCGAGCCCGTTCAGCGCAAGCTCGGCCGCCGTGTCCGAATTGTCGGTCTCGACCCGGGATGGCAGCGCCCGGGTTTCCAGCCGCCCGTCGCGGCGGAATTCCAGCGGTATCACCTCGCCGGTGCGCGACGAGACGAAGCCCACCATCTGGTGCCCCGCTAGTGCGTCGATGCCCTGCGGCATGCCATGCGCGGCCAGATAGGCGGGGCTGGCGCAGGTGACCTCGGGCAGGTCGGCGAGGTGGCGCATCGTCAGGCTGCTGTCGTCGGACGTGCCTGAGCGCAACGCGCAATCGACCCCGTCGCGCACCAGATCGACGAAATGGTCCGACTGGCCGAAACGGACGGAAATCTCGGGGTAGCGCGCGAGGAAGTCGGGCAGACGCGGCACCAGGAAGCTGCGGGTCAACTGCCCGACCGCCTCGATCCGCAATTGCCCGCTTGGCGGCGCGCCGCGGAAGCTCTCGAACGCGTCCTCGACATCATCGAGGATCGCGCGCGCCCGCCGGAAGAAGGCCTCGCCCTCCACCGTCGCCCCGACATGGCGCGTCGTGCGCACCAGCAGCAGAGTTCCGGTCTCGCGCTCCAACTGTTTCACCGCGTCGGTGGCAGACGAGCGCGCCACGCCCAGTTCCTGCGCTGCCTGGGCAAAGCTGCCGCATTCGACGATGCGGGCGAAAAGCTTCATGCGGTCAATCCGGTCCATGGCAATTATTAGCGTGAGCCGAATTATGATGTCAAATCTCAGGTAATTGTTATCCCATGCCGCATTGCCACCTTCTGTCCAGCACCCAGACAGAGGTTTCTCCCATGCCCGACACGCCCCCCAGAACCGCCCTCGTCACCGGCGCCTCCCGCGGCATCGGCGCCCGCATCGCCGAAGATCTGGCCGCGGACGGCGTGGCCGTGGCGGTCAATTACGCCGCCAGCCCCGACCAGGCCGACGCCGTCGTCGGCCGGATCACGGCGGAGGGCGGAAGGGCCGTCGCGCTCCATGCCGATCTGGCGCAGCCGGAGGCCGCACGGGCGCTTTACGACGCCGCCGAGTCCGCCCTCGGGCGGGTCGGCATCCTGGTCAACAACGTCGGGATCATGAAGCTCGCCCCGCTCGCCGGGACAAATGACGCGATGCTCGACCGGCATCTCGCGCTGAACCTCTCCGCCCCCTTCCGGCTGATGCGCGAGGCCGCGACCCGGCTACCGGCCGGCGGGCGGATCATCAACTTCTCCTCACGCGTCGTGAGCCTCTGGCAGCCGGGCTATGCCGCCTGTGCCGCCGCCAAGGCGGCGGTGGAGGCGGTGACGCATATCCTCGCCAAGGAGCTTGGCCCCCGCAAGATCACCGTCAACGCGGTGGCGCCCGGCCCGGTCGCGACCGAGCTGTTCCTCGCGGACAAGAGCCCCGAACTGGTGGAGCGGATCAAGGCGATGAACCCCTTCGGCCGGCTCGGCGAGCCTGAGGACATCGCCCACATCGTCTGCTTCCTCGCCGGCCCCGACAGCGGCTGGATCAGCGGCCAGGTCATCCGCGCCAATGGCGGCGTGGTCTGAGGGGGCAGATATGCAGAAGATCGCCCTCGTCACCGGCGCCTCCAGCGGCTTCGGCCGGATGATCGCCACCGACCTCGCCCGCGCGGGGCACATCGCCTATGCCTCAATGCGGGACATTGCCGGACGCAACGCCGGGGCCGCCGCCGAGACGCGGGCGCGGGCCAAGGCGGACCGGATCGACCTGCGCCCGATCGAAATGGACGTGCAGGAGGTGGCCGGTATCGAGGCGACCGTGGCGCAGATCATCGCCACACATGGCCGGCTCGACGTGCTTGTCCAAAAATGCTGGCCACATGGTCTGGGGCCCCTTGGAGGCGTTCACGCCCGAGGACCTCGCCGCGCTCTACGATGTCAATGTGCTGGGCACCCAGCGGGTGAACCGCGCGGTGCCGCCGCATATGCGCGGGGCCCGCGACGGCCTGATCGTCTGGATCTCGTCGAGCAGCGTCGCCGGTGGCATCCCGCCGCTGCTCGGCCCCTATTTCGCCGCCAAGGCGGGCATGGACCAGTTGGCGGTGAGCTATGCGCGCGAGCTTGCCCCGCTCGGGATCGAGACCGCCCTCGTGGTCCCGGGCGCCTTTGCCAAGGGCACCAATCACTTCGCACATGCCGGCGCGCCAGCGGATGCGGCGCGGACGGCGGACTATGCCCGCGCCTGGCCCCCGGGGTTTTCCGACGCGCTGCAAAAGGCGCTGGCCGCGACCGATCCGCCCGGGTCAGCCCCCGGTGAGGTCGGCCGCACCGTGGCCGCAATCGTCGGCACGCCAAAGGGAGAGCGCTCGTCCCGCACCGTGATCGACCCGGCCGACGATGGCTCGGCCGTGTCCTTCGCCGTCATCGACCGCCTGCGCGGTCAGTTCCTGCACCGGATCGGCTTTGCCGAGCTCCTCCACCCCGCCCCCTGACGACCAACCCCAGAGAGAGAAGGAAGACCTCATGCCTTTCGTCAACATCAAGACCCCCGAAGCCGCGCTGAACAAGGCCCAGAAGACCGAGATCGGCCATCGCATCACCGATCTTCTGGCCGAGTATTTCTCGGAAGCCGCGCGGCCGCACACGGTGGTTCTGATCGAGGAGGTCAAGGACGGCGGCTATTACCGCGCCGACGAGCTCTTCGTCCTGCCGGAGGCCTATCGCGCGGCAGGCTAACCTCAACTTGCCAATGCCGCCGGCCCGTCCCGAGCCTTGGGCCGGCGGTTCGACATGCCGGGCGTTGGTCTTGACCTGCAGCCCCACCATCTCGACGCACGGCATGAACGCCGCGCCATGATTCCGCCTCTGCAGAACCCCGAGCAATGACAGGCGGTCACAGCCGCGGTTGCTCCGTTGTTCATGGCGTTGTGCAGGCTCTTGAGCTCGGTCGCGGCTGGGACCGCCTCGGTCACCGCCCCGAACACCTCGTCGCAACCTCGGCGAAGACATCAGTGTTCTTCGAGGTTTCAACAAAGCAGCCACTTAGGTCGTTTGCAGCGAATGACCGGGAGAAGTGGCTCTCGAAATCTGAACGGGGTCGTTGGGTGGATTGTCCGCGCGACATCGGCATGATTGCCGCGCGCGAGGAGAGATCATGACCAGACGACCGCGCCGGAACCCCAGCCCGGCATTCAAGGCCAAGGTGGCGCCGGCAGCCATCCGGGGCGAGAAGACGCTGGCTGACCTGGCCGAGCAGGTCGATGTTCATTGGACTTGTTTTGGAAAGGTGCCGGGTTCTTCGCTCTATCAGGCAGCCTTGCTCTCGAAGGCCACAAGACTCTTGCCGCCGAGGGTTGAACGCCTGCGGCGAGGATTGTAGAACGGCTCTGTTGCGCAAATCCAGTGAGGGATTCATCTCGTGAATCCAGCGTGGTAGCTGGATGACATGAGCAGACCCACGCCCCCCACCTGCAAGACCACGAAATGGCCGGCCTATAACGAAGCGCTCAAGCGCCGAGGCTCGCTGACGATCTGGATTGATCCCGAGATGAGGTGGGATGCCGCGCCGACAGGCAGGCGTGGCCGACAGCAGACCTACAGCGATACCGCCATCCAGACCCGTCTCACGATGAAGGTGTTGTTCGGCATGGCGCTCCGGCAGACGACCGGCTTTGTCGGGAGCCTGCTGCGGCTGACCGGTTTGGACTGGGCGGTGCCCGACTTCAGCACCCTCAGCCGTCGCCAGAAGACCTTGAAGGTCAACATCCCCTATCGCGGCTCGCAGGGGCCGCTCCACCTGCTGATCGACAATGAGGCATCGGCCGCCATCGGTCCGAGGACGATGCCGAATGGCATCAAGGTCGAGGGCGAAGGCGAGTGGTACGCCCGTAAGCATGGAGGAACGAACCGCCGCATCTGGCGCAAGATCCACATCGGGATTGATGAGAAGACATTGGAGATCCGGGCTGCAGAGTTCACCACCAGTGACATTGGCGATGCCCCGATGTTGCCAGAGCTCCTTGACCAGATCCCGCCTGACCAGGAAATCGCCAGCGTCACCGCCGACGGCGCTTTCGACACCCGCAAATGTCATGACGCCATCGCCGCCCGCGGCGCTGCCGCAATCATTCCGCCCCGCAAGAACGCCAAGCCCTGGAAGCCCGACACGCCGGGAGCGATCGCACGAAACGAAGCCCTTCGCGCCTGAAGGCGCCTCGGGCGAACCATCTGGCGACGATGGAGCGGGTATCACCGCCGGAGCCGAGCTGAGACCAAGATGCTCTGCGTCAAGCTCTTGGGCCAACGTCTCGCATCTCGCGACTTCGACCGTTAGGTCGCAGAGTTCCAGGTCCGGGTCGCCGTGCTGAACGGATTTTCCGCGCTCGGCATACCCGTCACCGTACCCGTGGCATAACTCCCTCAGGGGAACGGGCAGCCTCGGCTCTCAGCCGAGTTGCGCAACAGAGTCCCTTGACACCCTTCAGGGGCAGGAGCGAGTGCTGCGCGGTCGTCATGTCTTTCTCCGTCGGGAGGAGGGTGGATAGGTGGGCTTGCCGGATTGGGCGTCAGGGAGAAGCGGACCGATCCTGGTGTGGGGCCGGTCCGGGGTTCTCTATTCGCCGGGACTGGCAGGCTGTTTCACCACGAGGTGATGCCGACTCTCTTCCGTGCTGAAGTCCTCATTCAT
This sequence comes from Paracoccaceae bacterium, assembly GCA_020425125.1. Lineage (GTDB taxonomy): Bacteria > Pseudomonadota > Alphaproteobacteria > Rhodobacterales > Rhodobacteraceae > Meridianimarinicoccus. The sequence goes on from JAGQRV010000017.1 coordinate 18,831, forward strand.
CCAGCGCAGGAGCGAGATGCACAGGATCGCGAGGACCGGGATCAGCGGCAGCGCCACGACGATCGTCGAGGTCTGAACCGGCTTCAGCCCGCCCAACTGGATCAGCACGACACCGATCGCGGCAAGGATCAGTGCCCAACTCACCCGGATCGACTGCTTGGGTCCCTGGTAGCCCGACAGCTTGCGCGACGTGACCGAGGCCAGGACATAGGCCGCCGAGTCGAGCGTCGTGGCAAGGAAGATGAAGCACAACAGGATGAAGACGATCGTCACCAGGCCGGACCTTGGCATCGTGCCAAGGATCGCCTGAACGGTCGCCGGGAAGCCATCGCTCGACAGGATGGCCGCGACATCCAGCGTGCCGGACAGTTGGAGGTTCATCGCGTAGCCGCCCCAGATCGCAAAGAACACCCAGCAGCCGAGCGAACCCCAGACCAGTTCCGCGACGATAAGTTCGCCGATTGTCCGCCCGCGCGAGATGCGCGCCACGAACAGGCCCATCATCGGCGCATCGGCGATCCACCAGGCCCAGTAGAAGACGGTCCCGTCCTTCCAGAACGTCGCCCCCCCGACCGGATCGGTCCAGGTGCTCATGTGGATGAAGTTCGCCGTCATCTGGCCAAGGCTGTTCACCCAGCCATTCACGATGAAAAGCTTGGGGCCGACGATGAAGGTGAAAGCCAGCAGCAGGATGGCAAGGATGACGTTGGCGTCCGACAGGATCTTGATGCCCTTGGACAGACCGAACCAGACAGAGCCACCAAAGAGCGCTGTCCAGGCGGCCAGGATGGCGGGATTTAGGCCCAGCGACGGCTCTATCCCGAACTGCCCGCCGACGAGCTTGGACACCAAGGGAACAGCAAGGCCCAACGAGGTTCCGACGCCGCCGACCACGCCGAAGACGACGACGGAGTCGAGCAGGACGCCGGCCCGGCTGTCGACATGCCGGCCCAGCACGCCGCCCGCGGCGACCGAAAGCCGGACACCCGGGTTTCGGCGGACGAACATCGGATAGGCGATCGGAATAGAGGGTAGGCAATAGAACGCCCAAGGCGTCACGCCCCAGTGGAACTGGCCATAGGTCAGCGCCCATTCGGCTGCTTCGTGGGACATCGGCTCGACATCGAAGGGTGGGCCTTGCAGGTACTAGATCGGCTCGACCCAGGCCCAGTTCACGATGGCGATACCGATGCCCGCGCAAAGGATCATGGCAACCCAGCCAAAATAGCTGAATTCCAGGGCGTCATCTGGTCCACCAAGACGGACATTGCCAAAACGGCTGACGGCAAGACCGATCAGAAAGACGACGGCGGCGATCCCCGCGGCAAGATAGAGCCAACCGAACTTGCCCGTCGCAAAGGCGAAGGCCGCGTTGACGGCCGCGGGCCCCGCTTCGGGAAACAGCAGCAGGGGCGCCACTACCGCGGTGATCACCGCGAGTGATGGGAAGAAGACGCGACGGTCTAGCCGGTCGCCGCCGGGTATGGTGTGGTGCATGGTTTTCCTCCTTGGAGACCCGCCCTGTTCTCTCTCCCGGCGGGTACGACTGACGGGCTGGTCCCTGATCGGGAACCAGCGCGAAACCGGACGGGCGCTTCAGACGCCCGCTTGAATCCAGCGCGCCGCCTTCTCTGCGATCATGAGCGTGGGGGCATTGGTATTGCCGCTGGTGATTTCGGGCATGACGCTGGCATCGACGACGCGCAGCCCCTGGATGCCGCGCACGCGCAGATGGGTGTCGACGACCGCGTCGGGGTCGTCATCGCGCCCCATCTTGGCCGTCCCGGCGGGATGGAAGATCGTGTTGGCGATGTCACCGGCCAGCTTGGCCAAGTCCTCGTCGGACTGGAACTGGACGCCGGGCTTCCATTCGACCGGCCTGTACTTCTGCATCGCCGGTTTTTCCATGATCTCGCGCACCTGCCGCAGGCTTTGGGCCGCGATGAGGCGGTCTTCTTCGGTCGCCAGGTAATTGGGCTGGATTTCCGGGGCGTCGTCCGGATGCTTGGACTTGATCCGCACATGGCCTCGCGACGACGGGTTGAGGTTGCACACGCTCGCCGTCATGGCCGGGAACGGGTGCAGAGCCTCGCCGAAGGCGTCGAGGCTGAGCGGCTGGACATGGTATTCCAGGTTGGCGTGGGGACGGCTGGGGTCGGACCGGGTGAAGGCGCCCAACTGGCTGGGCGACATGCTCATCGGTCCCGAGCGCGTCAACACGTATTCCAGACCGATCCTTGCCTTGCCGAAGAGCGAGTTCGCCAGGGTATTCATGGTTTTGGCATTCTCGATCTTGTAGACCGCGCGGATCTGCAGGTGATCCTGCAGGTTCTCGCCGACTCCAGTCATGTCCTTGATGACATCGATGCCATGCGACTTCAGCAGTTCCGCAGGACCGACACCCGACAGTTGAAGGATCTGCGGCGACCCGATCGCACCGGCGGACAAGATCACCTCGCCCCGCGCCCGGACCGTGACGGAATCGCCGCCGCGGCGGACGATGACGCCGACGCAGCGCGTGGCTCCGTTGCCGGTGGCCTCGAACACCAGCCGCTCGACGTGGCTTTCGGTCCAGACCGTCAGGTTCTTGCGGCCCTTGATTGGGCGCAGGAAGGCCTTGGAGCTGTTCCAGCGCCAGCCCGATTTCTGCGTCACCTCGAAATAGCCGACCCCGGCATTGTCGCCGCTGTTGAAATCGTCGGTGCTTTCGATGCCGGCCTCGTTCGCGGCCTTGGCGAAGGCTTCCAGCACGTCCCAGCGTAGGCGCTGCTTTTCGATCCGCAGTTCGCCGTCGCCGCCGTGCATGTCGGAAAAGCGGCCGTTGTCACCGGTTTTCGGGTTGGCGCCATTGTCGAGCTTGTAGTGATCCTCGTGCGCCTTGAAGTCGGGCAGCGACCTCTCCCAGGACCAGTCTTCGTCGCCGGTCAGCTCGGCCCAGTTGTCATAGTCGCGGGCCTGACCGCGCATGTAGATCATGCCGTTGATCGACGAGCATCCGCCCAGCGTCTTGCCGCGCGGATAGCGCAGCGACCGGCCGTTGAGTCCCGGCGTGGCTTCGGTTTGGAACATCCAATCCGTGCGCGGATTGCCGATGCAGTACAGGTACCCCACCGGGACGTGGATCCAGATGTAGTTGTCTTTCTTGCCGGCCTCGAGCAGCAGAACCCGTTTCGTGGGATCGACGCTGAGCCGGTTGGCGAGCAGGCAGCCGGCAGTACCGGCCCCCACGACGATGTAATCGAACGGATTGTTGGGCATGGTCCCGGCTCCAGGTCAGCGGGCCACGGGCATGGCGAACTCGGCACCCTTCGGGATGCTTTCGGGCCAGCGCTGCATGATGGATTTCTGCTTGGTGTAGAAACGCACGCCTTCTTCGCCGTAGGCGTGCATGTCGCCGAACAAGCTCTTTTTCCAGCCACCGAATCCGTGCCAGGCCATCGGAACGGGAAGAGGAACGTTGACGCCGACCCTGCCGACCTGGATCTTGCGACCGAACTCACGGGCCGCATTGCCGTCGCGGGTGAAAGGACTGACGCCGTTGCCGAATTCGTGGGCGTTGATCAACTCGACACCCTCGGCAAAGTCCCTCACGCGGACGCAGGACAGGACCGGCCCGAAGATCTCTTCGCGGTAGGTCGTCATGTCAGGCGTGACATGATCGAACAGCGTGCCGCCGAGCCAGAAGCCCGCATTCTGGCCGGAAACGGAGTGCCCGTGGCCATCGACGACAAGTTCGGCGCCCTCGGCGATCCCCTTGTCGATATAGCCCGTGATCCGGTCGCGCGCCGCGGAGGTCACGATCGGACCCATTTCGGCATCCATCTCGAGGCCGTTCATGATGACGAGATTGCGTGCACGTTCGGCCAGCATCGGCACGATCCTGTCGCCCACATCGCCAACAAGCGTTGCCACGGAGATCGCCATGCAGCGCTCGCCCGCCGAGCCATAGGCAGCCCCGACCAGTGCATCGACCGCCTTTTCGAGGTCGGCATCCGGCATGACCAGCATGTGGTTCTTGGCCCCGCCGAGCGCCTGCACGCGTTTGCCGTGCCGCGCGCCGGTTTCGTAGATGTAGTTGGCGATCGGCGTCGAGCCGACGAACGAGATCGCGCGGACATCCGGGTGCTCCAGAAGCGCATCCACCGCGACCTTGTCGCCTTGCACGACGTTGAACACACCGTCCGGGAAACCGGCCTCTTTCACCAGGTCGGCATACATCAGCGACGGCGTCGGATCGGTCGGCGACGGCTTCAGCACGAAGGTGTTGCCGGCGGCGATGGCGACCGGGAACATCCACATCGGCACCATGACCGGAAAGTTGAACGGCGTGATGCCCGCGACGACGCCGAGCGGCTGGCGCAGCGTCCAGTTGTCCATGCCGGTGGACACCTGATCGGTGAAATCGCCCTTCAAGAGTTGCGTGATGCCGCAGGCGAACTCGACGATATCCATCCCGCGCTCGGCTTCGCCGCGGGCGTCGGTGAACACCTTGCCATGTTCGGCGGTGATCGCGCGGGCCAGCTCGTCCTTGTGCTCGTTGAGAAGGTTGAGGAAGCGGGTCATCAACCGCGCACGCCGGATCGGGGGCATGTCGGCCCAAGCCGGAAAGGCCGACTGCGCGGCGGCAATGGCTACGGCGGCTTCGGCCTGCTCGGCCAGGGCAACGCGCCCCGTCACGGCGCCCGTTGCAGGGTTGTAGACGTCTTGCGTGCGGCCCGACTGCCCGCCAACGCGCTGGCCGGCGACGTAGTGTCCAATCCCGGTGATCGTCATGTCTATCCTCCCGATGCTCTCTCGGGCCAGATACCGGCGGTGTAACGCTTTTTTCCAATGACTAATGCGGTGGCGCATTATAAGCGGAATTTATATGGAGCGCCCCGTCGACGTTCGGACTTTGCAGTCCTTCGTGACCGTTGCGCGCGAGGGCAACGTCTCGCGCGCGGCTGACGTGCTATGCCTGACCCAGCCGGCGATCAGCCTGCAAATGAAGCGCCTTTCCGAAAGTACCGGATTGACGCTTTTCGCCCGCACGGCGAAGGGAGTCGATCTGACGCAGGATGGGGCGGCGCTGCTTGTAAAGGCGGAACAGGTCCTCGGGGCGCTGGAAGATTTCCGTCAGACCGCGCGGCGGATGAAGGGCACCGTCCGCGGCACCCTTCGCCTTGGCACCGTGATCGACCCGGACTTCATCCGCCTGGGCCAGTTCCTGCACGCCGTTATCGCCGCGGCACCTGAACTCCGGACCCAGTTGACGCATGGGATGAGTGGGGACGTGCCTGTGCGACTTCTGCGCGGCGAGATCGATGTCGGCTATTTCCTGGGAGATCCGACGGATGGCACCTGGGCCGTCGGACAAGACCAGGAGCGCACCGAGTCCGTCTTTGACCACGCGGTGCTGACCAGGTTCAAGTATCGCGTCGTCGCGCCCGCGGGCTGGAAGAACCGCACGGCAGGGCTTGACTGGAAGGAACTTGCAGCCTTGCCCTGGATAGGCACACCCACGGCCTCGGTGCACAGGCGCCTGCTTGATCGCCAGTTCGCGGCGCTTGGCGTCAAACAGAACGAGGTCGCGGTCGTGGATCAGGAGGCCTCGATGCTGGCCATGGTGCGCTCCGGGGTGGGATTGTGCCTGTGCCGGGAATCGATGGCCTTGTATGAGGAGCAGGTCCACGGTCTGGTCGTGGTGGATCGGGCCTCGGTGGAGACGACGCTTGGCTTCCTGTCGCTGGCGAACCGCCAGGTCGAACCGAGAATTGAATTGGCTTTCGATCTGGTCGCGAAGATCTGGAACCTGTGAAAGGCCGGTTGCGGAAGGGCGGTCGTCACTGAAGGCGCCGGAGATGGGGTGGATGCCGCACTCCCCTCGCAGCCTCGCAATGTGTCCTGTCAGAGCAACGCGGCTTGAGGCGGGGCAGGGCGGTCGCCCGCGTCTAAACATGACCAAGCGCCCACCTTTCAAGTACTTCAAGACGTCGCCCGAAATCATCCGTCTGGCAGTGATGATGTACGTCCGGTTTCCGCTCTCGCTGCGGAATGTCGAGGACTTGGCTCGCACGAGCGCGGCGTCGAGATCAGCCACGAGACGGTGCGGTTTTGGTGGCAGCGGTTCGGGACGATGTTCGCGGCGGAGATCCGCAAGCGGCGCGTCGAGGGCATGCGGTCGAGCCACTGGCGCTGGCACCTGGATGAGTTGTTCGTGAAGATCAACGGCGAGCGGTCGATCACGAGGGCGAGGTCCTGGAGAGTTTCGTGACGAAGACGCGGGACAAGACGGCAGCGCTGAAATTCCTCAGGAAGACCCTGAAGCGGCACGGCCGGGCGCATCGCTTCGTCACGGATTGCCTGCGGTCCTACGGGGCCGCCCTGAAGGAGATCGGTGCCGCCGACCGGCAGCAGACGGGACGCTGGGAAAGCAACCGGGCGGAGAACGGGCACCTGGCGTTTCGACGACGCGAGCGGGCGATGGAGCGGTTCCGGCGCGTGCGAAGTTTGCAGATGTTCGCCTCCGTCCACGCCTCGGTCTGCAACCATTTCAACTCGGAGCGCAGCCTTTCCTCCAGAGCCACCTTCAAGCAGAACCGCGCCGCCGCTGTGGCCGAGTGGCGTGAACTCGGATCGGCATGGGGACAGCATCGTTGTCCCAGTTGAGACTGGTTTGAACTTGTCTGACACCCCCATTTCCCTCAGCGCGAACCGGAAGTATCGGCAGGCGGCATGTTGAACGATCGCCGATGGGAACCGGCGGCGGGCGTAGGAGACTTGGCGGACGCAGGCCCATATAGTCAGACGTTCGCGATCACCAAACGGTTGACGTGACACTGCCCTTCGATCTCTTCGTCGATACCGGCAACTTGAGTTGGGAGAAGTCCGTCGCCAAGGTGGTCGAGGACCGCGACGTGCTGCTGGGCTCCTACGATTTTCCCGCCGAGCACTGGAAACACATCCGAACGTTGAACCCGATCGAGAGCACCTTTGCCACCGTCCGGCACCACACCCGACGCACCAAGGTCAGCCTCGACCGCAAGACCGGGCTTGCCATAGCCTTCTGCCTGATGAAGTCGGCGCAGAAGATATGGCGCAAGCTCGACGGCCGGAACCGCCTGCCGGAGGTCATCGAAGGGGTTGAGTTCCGCGACGGCCGCCGCCACCTTCAAACCGCCGCCTGAACACGCGTAACCAACTTTCGCGCACAGGTCGCTCAAGGTTGATCCAATCGAGCCCGTCGACCTACAGGCGCTCGCCGATCGGATGCTGTGGCTCATCGAGCGTACAGCGGGTGCGGCCTGGCTCAGCGCCGCCGCGGACACTTGCCGGGCTCGGGCTCACGCGACGGAAATGACAGGCAGAATACGTCCGAAGGCAAGGCCCGCGGACCCGCCGGGGCGCCGACCCTGACCGCCCAGACGTTCCCCAAGGTCGCGCCGGAACGCCCGCCAGCCTAGCCCTTGTCGTCGTCGAACGCCGCGCAGCTCTCCAGCTTCACGTTGATCCGGCGCAGGGTGATGGTGACACCGGTCTTGGTACCGGCCTCGTCGCCGCCGGTATCGCCCACGAAGACCAGCGCCTGCACCGGATTGCTGCCGCCATAGCTGAACACGTCGTCGGAATGATCGGTGTCGATGTAGGACTCGCGCATGCTGTTGGCGACGTCGTAGCTGAGGATGCGGCTGCCCGGCGGCGCCGAGAACAGGATGGAATCGCGCTGCTCCTCGGCTGCGGTGTAGTCGTTTTGCGGCGAGTCGAAGGCGCCCGAGCATTCGTAGGCATGCATGTAATAGCTGGCCAGGAGTGTCGTCGCCGCGTCCTGGGTCCGCAGGTCCAGCGAGAACTTCACGCAGGGCCCGTGCCCGTCGTATTCGGAATCGCCGCGGGTGTGCTTGGGCACGAACAGGATCTGCTGCGAGGGGATGGTCTCGGTGACCGCCGGGCAGTGGGCGGCACCGGTCACCCGCTCGGTATGCAGCGCCTCGACGCCCCCGGGATCGGGATTCGCGGCGCTGTAGACCGCCACCACCTCAAGCTCGGCGCTACCCTCGATGGTGGCAAAGCCCTTGCAGAAGCCCTGCGGGCACAGGCCGCGCGCCTGCTCGATGATGTCGTCGCAGTCGATCTCGTAGGCCTCGCCCGGCCCCAGCTTGTTGGCGTCAAGAAACCCGGTCTTGCCCCCGGCCATCTCGCCGGGCAACGCCACCGAGAACTCCTTGCGCACCTGCACCGGATCGGCATTGGGGTCCTCGTTCGGATTGAGGATGTTGATCGCCGTGGTATAGGCCCCGGGCGCCAGGATCGACCCGTCCGCCTTGCCGCAAATGAACTTTACCGGATAAAGCCGCTTTGTCTCCTGGGCCCAGGCGGTTGCCGCGCCCAGTCCGGCCAGCGCGACGCCAAGAACGACAAGACGGGCCAAGCTGAAAAATCGCGTCATGGCCTTTCCTTTCTGTACCTCAAACGTTCAGTCAGCCTGCATTGCTGGGCAGGGAACAGGTCTGTAGCCGCACGTCCTGCGCGCGGAAGGTGATGAAGGCGCCGGTCCTGCTGCCGGCCTCGTCGCCCGAGGTGTCGCCGGTCAGGCGCACCGTCGAAATCAGCTCTGGATCGGCAAAATTCAGCGTGGCGTCGGCATGGTCGGTGTCGATGACCTCGATGGTCTGGCTCGACTTCAGCGTATGGCTGACGATCCGCCCGCCCGGCCCGGCCAGCGCCACGATCTGCGACCGGCCTCCGCGCGCGGCGGTGAAATCGGCCCGCGGCGCGGTGAAACTGCCCGAGCACTCGTAGGCGTTCAGGTCGTAGTCCAGCGCCAACGCCGAGCCGTCGTCGACATCGTGCAGGTTGACCGTCAGCCGCATGCAGGGGCCGTGGCCGCCAAAGTCGGAATCGCCCTGGGTATGCGGCGGCACCAGCAGTTCCTGATGTTCGGGCACCTTCAGGACCGTCTCGGTGCATTGCAGGCCGGGCGTCGGCTGGCGCGTCAGGGTCAGATCGGCCACCGCGGCCCGCTCCGGGTTCTCGCTACTGTATACGGCGACGATATCCAGCGGCGCGGGACTGTCGATCTGCACGAAGCCCTTGCACAGGGTTCCCGGGCACAGCCGCCCGGCCTCGGCCAGGATATCGTCACAGTCCAGTTCCGCCGCCTCGCCGGGTGCCAGCGTCGCACCGTTCTGCAGGGGCGCGGTCCCGCCCGCCGCCTCGCCCGGAAGGCCCACGGTGAACTGCCGGCGATAGGTCGAGGGCGCCGCCCCCTCAGCATCGCGGTTCAGGATATTGATCGCGGTGGTGTAGGTTCCCGCGGCCAGAACCCTGTCGTCGCCCTTGCCGCAGACGAACTTCATGTTGAACGCCATCGGCCGCGGTCGCGCCGGCGCACAGCTCCAGGCGCCTCGGCCCAGGGTCCCGGCAACCAGCACCTCGTCGGCCTCGTCGTATTCCAGATCCGTGACCGGCGCGTTCGGGATCCCCGAACAGGGAACCGACCAAGCGGCAAGCGGCAGGGCGTCGGCCCAGAACACCCCGCGGTCGGTCCCCACCACAACGGCGTGGAGATCGGCGACCGAGATCACGTCGACCGAGCGCAACTGACCAGGGCGGAACGAGGTAAAGAGGTCGCCCGTCACATTGGTCCAGGTCGCCCCGGCATCCAGCGTCTGAAACACGTTCGAAGTGTCGACCACATAGGCGGTCTGCGACGCGCCGGGGTCGATCGCCACGTCGACGACCCGGTTGGCACCGGGATAGGTGGCCGAGGCTGTCAGCGTGGCGCCGGGGCTGGCGCCGTTGCGCACGAAGACCTGGTTGACCGATCCGACGTAAAGCATGTCCACGTTGTCCGCGGCGCCATAGCCGATGGACTCGCCGCGGATCGAGGAATTCGCCGCGATGCCGGGCCCGATCGCGGTCACGGTCTGCCCGGCGTCGAGCGACTCGTAAACCGCGTTGCCGGCCCCGACGATCAGACGGGTGCCGTCGGCGTTGTTGACCACGACGGGCGTGTAGAATTGCGCGGTAATGGCGGGGCCGCCGGCCAGCACGGTAAGGGGCGCGGTCGTCTGCGAGATCAGGGCATTGTCCTCGTCATAGGTGCGCACGCTCAGCGTGTTTGCCTGGCCGTTCAGCCGTTGCGAGCTGAAGAACCGCGTCGATTGGCCGGGCGTGCTGATGTCGTCGACAGCCACGGAACTGCCGTCGCCACCGCGGATATCGCGATGCGGCGCCTGCTCGACCTCCAGCTGCTCGGGCGTTCCGTTATCCTGCGCGCCGCCCAGGATCCGGTTCGACACCGCGTCCCAGGCAATCGAATGGAACTCGGTCGTCTGCAGATCGCCGTTCGCCGACACCCAGTCGCCGCGGCTGGTCTGCGGCAACGTGCGGCGGTACACCCCACCGTCATTCCCCTCGATCAGGTTGCCGTTGGCGTCGACGGCCATGACCCGTGAATCGGGATGCGGCGAGGTGCCGGTCAGCGTGCCGCCGCCGGCGGGACCTTGCGAATTGGAATGGGTCAGGTGCACGAATTGCTGCCCGGCCGGCTGGCTGGAATCGCCCCGGAACAGGCGCGCCGAAAACCGGTTGGCACCGATGGAATTGGGAAACGGCCCGGGCTGCGCGTCGCCGCCGATATAGACGATGGTGCCGTTGGCCGAGAACGGATCGGCCGCCAGCGACAGGTTGGGGTTGGCCTGGCCGCCGGGATGGATGCCGATCAAACCCGCCGCGCCCTCGTTGGTCTGGGGCAGATCCATCTGGGCCCAGTTGGTGCCGGAATCGCCGCTGCGAAAGACTGCTGTCAGCGCCGCTTGACCCGCCGGCGGTGCAGGCAGCGGCTGCGCGATGGCCACGAAGACCACGGTGCCGGAGGGCGCCGAGATGCGCAGGTTCGACACTGGCGCCAGCGCGTTCATCGCCGCGTTGCTGATTAGCCTCCAGGTCGCCCCGGTATCGGTGCTGATGAAGACGCCGTTGTTGCCGGCGTTGGTGTAAAGCGTCCCCGGCGTCCCCGGCACGCCGGCCAGATCTAGCGATCCGCCAGTGGGCAGGCCCGATCCCGCCAGACCGGAAATGCGCGTCCAATTGGCCCCGGTATCCGTGCTGCGCCAGATGCCGCGGTTGGTGTCGGCCACCACGATGGTGCTGCCGCGCGGCGCGACGCCCGAGATGTTGGTGCCGGCCAGCGCCGCCTGACCCAGCGCCGTCCAGGTCGCCCCGCCATCGGAGGTGCGCAGCACGCCCGCGCCCGTACCGCCAGCGCGCTGGATGTTCGAGAACCGCCCGATCCCGGCCACCAGCGTCTGGTTGCGGCGGTCGGTCGGGTCGAATTCCAGCGCCCCGATCGACAGCGTGTCCTGGGTGTCGGTCAGCGGCCGCCAGGTCGGATGTTCGGCCAGCGCGTCGTCAGTCCGCCACACGCCGCCGTTCACGGCGCCGATGAACAACACGTTGCCGTTTGCCGGATCAGGCGCCAGCGCCTGCACGGCGCCGACCTGCTCGTTGTCCTCGATATTCTCGACGTTGTTGCCCTGGCGGATCGGTGCCGGGCCTTCGGCGCGCCAGATCCCGACCTCGGCAAGCGCCGGCCACGACAGCAGGACGGCAAGGCCGACGACAAGGGCGGAGCGTCGAAGAAGGGCCATGGTCTACTCCATGCCTGATCGAATGTCGGGGACGGATGTCCCCCGCCCATCACTCGGGCGTCGGTCCCGAATATGCGGTGTCGCGCAGCGCCTGGGCCCAGAGCTGATCTCCGCTGCCAAGGTCGAAGGCCCGCAGGGATGGCGGCGTCGCGATCATCTGATCATCCTGGCGTCGCTCGTAGGCGGACGAGGTCTGCAACAGCACGCCGCCCACCACGGCGAACGGTGCCAGGCGCTGAAAATCCCGGATCTGCCCGATCGGCTGATCTCGCGCGATATCCCAGATGGTCCATTGGTATTTCTGCCAGGTCCGGTTATCGGCAATCTGTGTGCTTGTCATTGCATATCCCGAATTGGCAGACCGGAATTGGGGTTGCGGCGCCTTCGCCATCCTTTCGCCTTCGCCCAGATCGGGCGGAAGGTTTGCAATCAGATAGGATCCGGCATCCTTGTCGATGACCGATGCGGTTCCGGCGACAAGATCGACGCGCACGACGCCGGAAAGGATTTCCGGTTTCGGGTTCTCGCCGCCTGCCAGCTCAGCCCCGCTTATCTCGACAAGTCTCTGTTCCCAATTGACGATGATCAGTTCGCCGATTTCCGCCGCCCGCACGGAAAACGTCCGGCCCAGTGTGTCGTCCACCGAAGCGACGGTCCCGGGCGGCAAGGGCACTTCGATCTTCCTTGCCGTCGCCCCCTGCGCGGCCACATCCAGGACCACCAACAACAGTAACGGGCGCGGGCTGTCAGCCTGCGCCAGAAGAAGAGTATCCTTTATGATCAATGGCCTGTCGGCGTCACCCGATCGCCACAGCACATTGCCTTCGCCAAGGGCCACGGCTTCCAGCCCCTGTTCCGGTCGCATCAGAACGGCAAGCTTGCCCGTCGGATCGACGACGACGCCCGGTTCGAGTCCAAACCCGACCTCGGCCCTTGCGGCCGGGGCGCCAAGGCCAAGCGCGATCGCCGTCACGCAGGCCTGCACCCATTTCGCCAACGACAGATCCCGAAAGAGAAAACGCACTTCTCCTGTCCCCCTGAAGAATGGAGAAGGGACAATAGTTCAACCGTCAAAAACAAAAATGCAGTCCATATGCCTTACAACCTGCAGAGTCACACGATCCGCCATGATTGTCAATTTCCGGGTCGAATTCCTTAATGGTCATGCGGCAAAAGAATAGATTCCGACCGGCCCCGCTGCGACCTAGCAACCGCCAGTCGCCGCCCGAACGCCGAGTCGCCCCGGCGGGCAAGCGCCGGGTGGCACTCCTCCGGGCGGCATTGTCAGAGCAAATCGGCTTGAGGTGGGGCGGGAGGCTGCATAGCGTTTGGCCATGACCCAGCGCTCGCCCTTCCGTTACTTCAAGCCCAGCGGCAGTGTCAGGGGAACTCGGCTTAAGGAGGGCAGAGCGCTCGGATAGAAGGCCCCGATGATCAAGCGCAGTCCGTTCAAGTATTTCGAGACCAGTCCGGAGATCACCCGGCTGGCGGTGATGCTGGACACCGTATTCCCGCTCTCGCTTCGGAACGTCCACGACCGGCTCCGCGAACTCGGCATCGAACTCGGCCACGAGACGGTGCGCGTCTGGTGGCAACGGGTCGGGACGATAGTCGTGGCGGAGATCCGCGACCCGACAAGGGACTTTCGTAAAGTCCGTCAGTCCTGAATCCAGTCGATGACGAAGCGGTCGGCAGCGTGGATACAGACTGCGACCAACCGGTCATCGCCGATCGCAGTGAAGCGGTGTGGCGTCTCGGGCCCGATGACGACGATGTCCCCCGGACCGGCAACAACCGCTTGCCCGTCGATCGTCATCGCGGCCCGGCCCGAGTGGATGATGCAGGTTTCGGGATAGGGGTGCGTGTGCGGTCGCGGGCCCTTCCCAGGCTCGAGGTTCCCGTGGAAGAAGGAAACCCCGGCGCCGTGGGGTTCGCCCTCGAACTCCACGGCGGCGATCGCGCCCCTTCGTTGCTCGTTGGGGTGGAGGATCCGGAACATCTGACTCTCCTCGTCGGGGCTCGGGGCTCGGGGCCCGGGTGCGCGCACACCACGGCGCGCACCCGGGATCGCTACTGGGGCCGCGCCGGCGTGAGGCCATGGCGCTGCATGATTTCCATCATCTTCGCCGGGTCGGGAGGACCGCCCGCCGCGGCATTGATGACCTCGGCGGATTCGCGGAAGAACTGCGGGCCGATCGCAGCCGGAGAGATGACGCAGAGCACCTTCGCATCCTCGCTCCCATTGTTGTCGAAGCGATGCACCGCGCCGCGCGGGATGCACAGGGCCTGTCCGGGCCCGACGTTGAAGCTCTGTCCGTCGACGGTCCAGGTCAGGACGCCCTCGATTCCGAAGATCGTCTCTTCGTAGGCATCGTGGCTGTGCGCGGGAGCAGCCAAACGCGAGGCCTTGGGGACACTGCATTCAAAGATCGCGACGCTCCCCCCTGAGTCCCCTTCGGCAACCAGGAAGCGAATCGCGAGCGGCCCGATCCAGATGGTTTCGTCCGAAGGGTTGACGACCAGCCGTGAGGTTCCGGCGACCGAGGACATGGTCGTCGATAGTCGTGAAGTCGTGTCTTCCATATCCGTTACTCTCCGAAAAGTGCGTCGATTGAGGATCGACAACCGTGTACCGTTAGTAGCCTCGGGCGGGCGTGTGGATAAGCAACGAGTTTGTCCGGCCCCTCGACGAAAGTGTTGAACCCGCGATGTTTGACTGGGACGACCTGCGCTTCCTTCTGGCGGTCGCTCGCCACGGCAGCACGCTTTCGGCAGCAAGGGCTCTAGGCGTCAGCCAGCCGACGGTGCAGCGGCGGTTGACCGCTCTCGAGGAGCGCATCGGCGCCACGCTTGTCGAGCGTCATCCGACCGGCTACCGGCTTTCCGAGCTGGGCCGGACGATGCTGCCCTTTGCTGAGGACATCGAGCGATCGTTCCTGGCCTTCGAGCGGAAGTTGATGTCCGGGGGAGAGGAGTTGAGCGGCACGCTTCGGGTGACCTGTCCCGAGGGGACGGCCTCGCGACTGCTTGCGCCGCTGATCGAATCCTTCAGGGCAAGATACCCGGAGCTGGGCGTTGAGCTGATCATGACCGACCGGAGGCTCGATCTCGCGAGGGGAGAGGCGGAGGTTGCCGTGCGAATGTACGAGCCGGGCGAGGACTCCCTCGTCGCGCGCAAGATCGCAGACTCGCGGTGGATGATCTATGCAAGTCGATCCTACATCGAGCGACGCGGGGAACCGCAGCAACTCGCGGATCTCGACTGCCATTCGGTCGTGGAGTTCGGCGGCGAGCTGGCGGATAGTCACGCGGCCCGATGGCTCCGGCGCGTGGCGCCCGAGGCGATTGTCGCCGCCCGCGGAAATTCCATGCTCGGCGTTCTGGCGGCCGTGAAATCGGGTGTCGGGCTTGCCCCTCTGCCGATTCTCCTCGGGGGTTCCGAGGCGGATCTCCGGCCGATGCTCGAACCTGTTCCGGACCTCGACACCAGGATCTATCTCGTCATGCATCCGGATCTGCGGCGTACCGCGCGCGTCAGGGCCTTTTGCGATTTCGTCGCCGCAGAAATCGGCCGCTTCCGCCCGCTCTTGATAGGAGGCGATTAGTCGGGTGAGCCAGACCCCATGATCGCGGTGTGCCGTCAGGCAACACGCCGGTATAGTTGGATCCCTGTTCCATTCGATGCGCCTGGGATTCGAATCTAAATAATTCTAGATAATATCAGTAAGTTATGGGGCGGAGAGTGTTGGATCCCAGTCGCGTCCGCTCGGGTGGAACAGAAGTCGAGCTTTTTGGCCACTCCCGTTTGATTTCAGCGTATCAAGCGTCTGCACAGCAGAACGCGCTATTGTCGGAGTATGAAGGCGGAAATCGGACTTGCGGCGATACCGCATGGCAGCTGCAGCGAGAGTGACAGAGCGGATACTAACGGCCAAGCCCATAGCTTAGCCGGCCAAGAGGCCGCTTATCTCGTGCCGCGTGCCAACGCTGTCTCCATCACATGTGCCAGACGCACGGGATTGAAAGTGATCATGCCGTAGACTTCACGCGAGACCAGGCCATCGCGCTCCAGCTCCCTCAGGGCAGGGCCGGCACTGTTGCGGGAAAGGCCGGCCATCTCGCCCAGTTCATGTTGCGAGCACGGGACCGAAATGTCCGCGTCGTAGGTCATTTCGGGCCCGGCCAGCCGAACGAGCGTGCTGGATACCTTTGTCTTGGCGTCTCCCTTGACCAGCGCAGAAGCATACATCAGCGCGTTGTCCAGGTGCAGCACGGTCAGTTGCCCAAGAGCGCGCCACAGGCGCGGAAAGCGCGGCTCAAGTTCCTCAAGGTCCTTCAGCGAGACGTAGCAGACCAGCAGATCCGTGCGAGCGCGCACCTCGACCCGGCGCGGGGAGCCCGTGACGGCGGCCGCCTCTCCGACCCACCAGCCGGGGCGGGCGATATGGCCCAGAACGGGCGGCAGGTAGCCCGACGCAACCATGACATCTGCGAACCCTTCGGCTATGCCGAAGATCCCACCTGGCGGATCTCCCAGGGAGTAGAGCCGCTCGCCCCGCGGGACCTTGCGAAACTCGGAGATTCCGATCCATGCGCAGCGGAAGGCTTCGGGCTGGGCGGCCAACCATCCCCAGCGGTGAAAGATCTCTCCCGGATCGCCATGCTTCATCCGAAAATTCCAGTGGATGCACATTCCTGTGCAGGTTAACCCCGGCCATCGTGCTAATCAATTGAAGTGAGACGGGGCTGAACCGTTTCGGCGATCTTACCCGACATCCGGAAATATCGGACTTCTGTTGCAGACCGCTAAGAAAGAAGGTGCTGATATGAGAGGATTCGTTGCGGCATTGGCCGCGCTGTTCCTTGCGACCCAGGGTCAGTGCCAGGAATGGCCGGATCGAAACCATCTTCCGATCCCCCTTGCCCCGTTCGAAGGCAAGATCGGCCAGACCTACCAGGACTCGGAACCCGACTGGCAGGAGCCGGTGGCCGCACCCGAGGGCGCGCCAAATGTGATCGTTATCCTGCTCGACGACGTGGGCTTTGGCCAGACCTCAACCTTCGGAGGACTTATCCCGACCCCGGCGCTGGACAAACTCGCCGAGGAGGGACTGAGCTACACGCGTTTTCACACCACGGCAATCTGCGGGCCATCGCGCGCTGCGCTGCTCACCGGTCGGAACCATCATACCAGCGGCAACGGCTTCCTGATGGAATGGGCCACGGGGTTCCCGAGCTACTCCACGATGCTTCAGCGTGACACGGCGACCATAGGCGAGATCCTCAAGGACAACGGCTATTCCACGTGGTGGTTCGGCAAGAACCACAACACGCCCGACTGGGAGCAGACCGTCACCGGACCCTTCGACCGCTGGCCCACGGGGATGGGGTTCGACTATTTCTACGGCTTCAACTCTGGCGAGACCCACCAATTCTACCCGGTGCTCTTTGAAAACACGACGCCGGTCGAACCCGACAAGACCCCGGCAGAGGGGTACCACTTCATGACCGACATGACCGACCGCGCCATCGCGCGCATGAAGTTTGCCAAGTCGGTCGCGCCCAACAAGCCGTTCTTCATGTATTTCGCGCCGGGTGCCATGCACGCCCCGCACCACGTCACCGCCGAATGGCGCGAGAAGTTCGACGGTGCTTTCGACATGGGTTGGGAGGCTTACCGCGAGCAAGTCTTCGCACGGCAAAAGGAGATGGGGATCGTTCCACCCGACACCAAACTCACGCCTCGCCCCGACTGGGTCCCAGCTTGGGACACGCTGAGCGAAGTGCAGAAGGAGGTCTATGATGACCTCATGGAGAACTTCGCCGGCTACTTCGCCTTCACCGATCATGAGGTCGGCCGCCTGCTGGACGCAGTGAAGGAACTGCCGGACGCCGAGAACACGATGGTGATCTACATTGTCGGCGACAACGGCGCCTCCTCCGAGGGCGGGCCGGACGGGACACTGAACGAGATCATGAACCTCAACGGCATCCCGTCCAACCTCGAGGACATCAAGGCCAACCTCGACAAGCTCGGCGGGCCGGAGTCCGAGCCGCATTACCCTGTGGGTTGGGCCTGGGCCGGCAATACGCCGTTCCAGTGGGTCAAGCAGGTTGCTTCGCACCTGGGCGGTACGCGCAACCCGATGGTGATCAGCTGGCCGGCGCAGATCCACCATGACGCCGCGCCGCGCACCGCCTTCCTGCACCTCGTCGACGTGGTACCGACAATCCTCGAAGCCGCGCATATCCCGATGCCAGAGACGGTGAACGGGGTGGCGCAGAAGCCGCTGGAGGGCGAGAGCTTCCTGGCCAGCTTCACTGATCCCGAGTTCAAGGGCCGCACGCAGCAATATTTCGAGGTGTTCTCCAACCGCTCGATGTATGCCGACGGTTGGAAGGCCGATGCTCAGCACACTTTCCCCTGGCGGCAGGACTATGCGCCGGGCAACTGGGGCAAGGACAAGTGGGAACTCTATAACCTCGACGAGGATTTCTCCGAGGCCAATGACCTCGCTGCCGAGAACCCCGAGAAGCTCGAAGAGCTGAAGGCGATGCTGGACGAGGCCTTCGAGAAATACGGCGTCCTGCCGCTCGACGACCGCGGATCGGCACGCCTCGCGATTGCGAAGCCGCCGGTGCCAGGGGCCGAAGAAGGTGCGACCAACTTCACTTATCACGAAGGCGCCATCCGGATTGCCGAACCGGCGGCACCGCCGATGAAGAATCGCTCCTGGACGCTTACGGCGAAGGTTGCGACCGACGGGGCCGGTACCGAGGGCGTCATCATGGGCTTCGGCGGTATCGCAGCGGGACTCGTGCTTTACCTCGACGCCGGCGTGCCGATCTTCGACTACAACTTTTTCGAGGAGCACACAGTGGTGAGGGGCACCGAACCGCTGCCTGCCGGCGATGCCGAGATCACGCTCGACTTTGCCTATCAGGGCGCAGAGGGCGAGGTGGGCAAGGGCGCCGTGATCACGCTCTCGGTCAACGGAATTGACGTGGCGTCGGGGTCGATGGGCTCAACGGTTGCCGGGCGCTTCGGCATCGACACCTTCGGTATCGGCGAGGACAGCGGCCAGCCCGTCACCGCGGCCTACGAGCCACCCTTCGCGTTCACCGGTGGGATCGACAGCGTCGTGGTCGATGTGCGTTGACGCACTCACGATGAAAAACGTCGTTCGCCACCGGAACACCGTCGTTCCGGATGGCAGCAAACACCAACAGAATTGGGGCGTACAATTGTGGCCGATGCCGCAAATGGCCGGAATGTTCGCTGCGTGCCCGTTTGAGGCCGCTTCAATGAAGGACGCCGGCTCTTGGATGCGGTCGCTCCGATTGTTCGCAGAGATCGGCAACTTCGAGTCTCATCGCGGAACGCCATCGCCCGCCGGATGACCAAGTATATTACCGCGCAGCATCCGATGCGGTCCCCGGCGAACGGCAATCTCCATCGTGGGAGGTAGCAAAGTGCAGCCGCGACGGAACCGTCTCGCACCCGATTCTCGATGTCTGGAGAGCCGCAGCGCGTGTGGTCTCCTCAATCGCAATTCCACGCCAGTGCCAGCCGGATGGGATTGTACGCAAGGCGCATGTATCGGACATCGATGGGGCATTCCCCCGCGAGCTGTTTGAGCACCGGCCCGACGCTGTTTCGCGTGAGACCCGCCAGTTTGGCCAACTCGCGCTGGGTACAAGGGACTTCGATCTCTTCGTGGAGGTCGGCCCACTCTGCCGCAAGCCGGACCAACGTCGCGAGGATTCGGGTCCGCACATTTGTTCCGCTGACGATCGCGGCCAATTAGAGGGCGTTGCCCATATGAGCAGTAGTGATCCCGCAAAGGCGCCGCCATGCGATCGGCCCGTCCCTGCCCAGACCTTCAAGTGCGGCAGATGGCAGGTGGAGCAGCGTGACGCGGGTCCTTGCAATCACCCCCGCCGGCCGCGGCCCGCGCGTCGCCGCGGCGGCCTCGCCAGCCCACCAGCCCGACCGCGCGATGTGCGCCAGTCTGGTAGGGAAGGGACCGGGCGCGATGAAGACATCCGGAAAACCCTCCACCATGCAAATGATTCCGCCTGGAGGATCGGCAAGTCAGAATGCCCAATCACCCTTTGACAGGCGACGCAGTTCGCATCGGCCGAGGAGACTGTTGCGAAACTCGGAGGGGTGTCGCGCCAACCATCCAAATCCACCGGCTGCGAGCCGAGCTTGAACCAGGTTCATGGAAATTTCTGCCAAATGCCCAAGGCTGGGCATCTTTGTGGGGGGAACTGGACTAATAATGAAGGACTACGGGACGGACATCGTCGCTGCCCCGACAGTCTTGTGCATCTCTCTCCGACTACTCAGGTCGATTGTCGCAGCCTTCAGGAGATGACACTTCAAGCCTCTTCGGTCACCTCGAGTTCCGACGAACCGGCCATGACTTGCAGCAAGTAACACCGGCGAATTTAGTTGCCTTCACCTGAATCAGGGAGACATCTGATGAACAGATATGGACGACCAGCGCGCCTGCTTCTGCTGGCGCTATTCGTTGCAAGTTTCGTGACCTCAGCCAGGGCTCAGGCGTCCGACACACCGCTCGGCGCAAGGAACGGGCAGGTCACGCTGCCTTATGCCGAGCAGAAGTTCGGTGGCAATGTGGGTACGACATATCTCAACTCCGATCCGCCGCAGTTTCCGGCGCCGATTGCGGCCCCCGAGGGAGCGCCGAACGTGCTGCTGATCCTGCTGGATGACGTGGGCTTTGGACAGTTCGACCTGACCGGCGGCGGCGTGCCTTCGCCGGCGATGGACGCGCTGGCAGATGAGGGGCTGCTTTATACCCGCTTTCACACCACTGCCCTTTGCTCGCCGACGCGTGCCGCGCTTTTGACCGGGCGCAACCACAACGTCTCCGGGACGGGTGTGATTACAGAACTCGCGACGGGCTACGATGGCTATACCGGAATCATTCCGAAGGACACGGCAACCGTTGCCGAGATTCTGCGCCAGAACGGCTATGTTACCGCCTGGTTCGGCAAGAACCACAACACGCCAATCTACGAGACGAGCGCCGTGGGGCCCTACGATCACTGGCCGAACGGCCTGGGTTTTGACTATTTCTATGGCTTCATGGCTGGCGATACCAACCAGCTCCGGCCGTACCTCTATGAGAACCAGACCCCGATTGGAACGCCCGAGGCAGCGGACTATTACGTCAGCGTCGATCTTGCCGATCACACCATCGACTGGCTGAAGCGGATTGAAGCAATCCAGCCCGACAAGCCCTGGTTCGCCTATCTCGCACCGGCCGCGACCCACGCGCCGCACCAGGCACCAAAGGAACTGATCGACCAGTTCAAGGGCAAGTTCGACATGGGCTGGGACGCCTATCGGGAGCAGACATTCGAGAGGCAGAAAGAGCTTGGGATCGTGCCGCAGGAAGCGGTGCTGACGCAGCGGCCCGCGAGCCTGCCGGCGTGGGACAGTCTGAACGACGACCAGAAGCGGCTCTATACCCGCATGATGGAGGTATTCGCCGCCTATGGTCTTCAGGTGGACCAGGAGGTCGGGCGCGTACTCGACTACGTCGCATCGCTGCCGGACGCAGACAACACGATGATCCTCTATGTCATCGGCGACAACGGCGCCTCGGCAGAGGGTGGCTTCGATGGAACCCTGAACGAGAACGCATTCTTCAATGCCTACCTGATGACCAAGGAGGACATGCTGGATCGGATCGACGAGATCGGCACCGAGTTGCACTTCAACCACTTCCCGGCCGGCTGGGCTTGGGCGATGGATGCGCCGTTCCAGTGGACCAAGCAGGTCGCCAGCCATCTTGGCGGCGTCCGTAATCCGATGATCGTCAGATGGCCCGCGCGCTATGGCGAGGGTGGCCAGACGCGGACGCAGTTCCTTCATGTCATTGACATCGCCCCGACGATCCTCGACGCGGCGGGCATCATCGAGCCCCGTAGCGTCAACGGAACCGCTCAGACCCCGATCCAGGGCAAGAGCTTCCTCAGCACGCTGGACAACGCGGGAGCCGACGAGGTCCGCACCAGTCAATACTTCGAGATGTTCGTGAACCGGGGCATGTACAAGGACGGATGGTGGGCCGCATCGCTGGCCTTCGAGCCATGGGACCCAGTGCGGGGCGAATTCGACCCGATCACTGCGGAATGGGAACTCTACAACCTCGACGAGGACTTCACGCAAGCCAATAACGTCGCCGCGGAGAATCCCGACAAGCTGGCCGAGATGGAGGCGTTGTGGTGGGCGGAAGCGTCGGCCAACAAGGCGCTGCCGCTCGACTGGCGTGGTGCAGAGCGGTTCAGCGGAGAGCTGACGGGCAAGCCCAACCTCGCCGGCGACCGCACGACGTTCACCTATCCGGGCGTCATGGCCGGACTGCCCGAGGCGTCGGCCCCGGATCTCAAGAACAAGTCCTTCTCCATCACTGCCATGGTGGATATTGACGACAATGCAAACGGCGTGATCTTCACTCAGGGTGGCAACACCGGGGGCTGGGCTTTCTATCTCAAGGAAGGGAAACTCAAGGTTGCCCACAACTACATCGATGTCGACGTTTACCTGGTCGAGAGCGAGATCCCCGTTCCAGCAGGCGCGCACGAACTGACAATGAACTTTACTTACGAGGGCGGCGACGAGTTTGGAAAGGGCGGCACGGTTACCCTCTCGGTGGACGGAGCTGAAGTCGCCAGCGGCTCGATTGAGAAGACGACGCCATTCAAGTATTCGTTGTCGGAAAATCAAGATATCGGCACCGACACCGGAACGCCGGTGACGTACGACTACATGCCGCCGTTCGATTTCCAGGGCCAGCTGGAACAGGTGGTCGTGGCCCTCAAGAAGTAGCGCAACGGTTGGGCGCAGGGTAGTCGAGCCTAGCGCCCGACCGGACGCCACAACTGCGGACCGACATGCACGTCCCCCAGCCAAAAGATGCATTCCCAAATCCTAGGAGGCGTCGAGGGCAGTGCTTACTGCGAGCGGCAGCAAGGTCCCGGGATGCCGTCGTGCGTGAGGTAGAAATGCTGCGCAGTTCACAATTGGACGCAGGATGAATGCTGCGGTACAGCGTTGATTGGCCGAGCTCAGGTCGGCTTAGGGCTGCCAACCGAAGTGGGTGACCTGCTCCTCCCACGCTACCGGAAACGGCTCCATCGACCGCGCCAGTGTGACCTTCGGTCCTTGTCGCCCGTCCCCGATAACCTCGACCATGCCCCGCCAAAACGGGGAGGATTACCGCCCCACTCCGTCGACATGCCTCGCGGCCAACGACTTCATCGTCGGCATCATGGCCCTCGTCGCGCAACAGGGGCGAGAGGCAATCTTCCGCAGCACGAAGGAGCCACTCGCTGCCGCGAAGGCCCGCGGGGTGAAGCTCGGCGAACCCCAACGGCGCCGCCGCCGTCTGACGGGCAGGGAAGGGCGGCGTGGCGCTCCGGAAGACTGTCAGTCGCAACTCAGAGACTCACGCCGCAGCGCTGGCGCCGGTCATCGCCGACCTTTAGGCGGCAGGCCGAACCTCGTTGCGCCCCCTCGCTACCGAACCTAATGCCCGAGGCGTGCCGACCCGCCGGGGGGGCGGACGCGGGCATGTCTCTAGCGTGCGGAACCTGTTGAGGCGGTTGGAGCGCGATCAACGGCGCCGGGAAATTCTGAAAGCGTGATCCAGGGGCGGCCGCCCTTTTTCCGGATCCTACTCGAGAAGTTCAAGGCATTTTCCAGCCGCTTCTCCCGCTGCGCGGCCGTCAACGGGTGAAAGCTTGCCGTCCCTGATCATGGCCTCAACCTGCGCGACGATGATTTCGCGCGCAGTGTCCTTCGTCGGCTTCTGGGCAAGGGTTGCCGAATAGATCTCCCTCGCGGGAGCCGAAAGCTGACTTTCGCACGTTGCGGCCGATTCCGCCTCCGCCGTCGCGGCAAGCGCAAAGACCGTGATCGGCAAGGACCGAAGAAGTGCGCGCATGGGATTTCTCTTGCGGTGACCGTGTCGCAGAACAGCGACTGGCCATGTGTACGAGCCCGCGCACATTTCGGCAACGGTGACGCCTGAGGAGGCGGGCAGTGGGAAGGGGTGGGAAGCGGCACGTTTCGAGGGTGCCAAACACACCGAGGCGGCTGGATTGATCCCGGCATCTGCCTGGCGCCAGGCGGGTCCGGCATCGGGGTGTCCTCGATCCTACTTCGGCCTCGCGGTTCACCCGCCAGGGTCCGAGCCTTGCGGCTGCGGCATGGCGGCGTGTCGCAGATGGCCATTCTGCGGCGCAGCATTCGGCCTTATGTCTCGATTGCGCTGCGAGATCGCCCGCAGACCGGACCCGAAGGATGACGACGATGACGAACGCCTGGACGACCTACCGCACCTACCGGCACACGCTCTCCGAACTCCGGGCGCTGTCCGAAGGCCGCCTGCGCGACCTGAATCTCGACCGCGCCGAGCTTGCGGCCATCGCCCGCCGCGCCGTTTACGGCCGCTGAGCGCGGCAGAGCGGCGCCGATCGGGCGCCTCTGCTCCGGCAGCCCACCGAACCGAAAGGAGCCAGTCATGGCACATGCTCTGAATTTCGGCGACTACGCCGGCCCATCCGCCGAGCCGGGTGTCTTCGCCCGTCTGCGGCAGGCCATCGCCGACTTCCGTGCCTATCGTGCGCTCCACGACGAACTCGACGCGCTCACCGACCGCGAGCTTGCCGATCTCGGCCTGTCGTGCCTGAACGTCCGCGACATCGCCCGCGCCGCCGTTTACGGCAACTGAACCATGCGAAATCGAGGTGGCTCAGGCGCTTGGGAGAGGCCTCTCCGCATGCGATGACGGTTGCACACGTGTACGGGCCTGTCCGTTCACGGCTCGGCCAAGAGGTGCAGCGTCAGATTCGCGTCGCATGGCGCTCATCCCGAGCCGCTCCGGCGCAGCAGCTGTGACCGCGGCCCGATCCGGGCTCGCCAAGCTGCCGAAGACATGCCGCGTGCCCTGCCGCGCATCCGCAAAGAGAGCGGCCCGACATCGGCCACCATTCCGTGATGAGAGACCTTCAATCCGCCGCGCCAGTGCTGTGGAGAATTCGCCGCACAAGCGCGAACAATGGTGCTGTGGCGGTGCAGACTGCCTCGAAAGCATGGAGGATGAAGGAATGCCCCAAAAGAAGCACAAGCCGGAGGAGATCG
>JAGQRV010000080.1 GCA_020425125.1 Paracoccaceae bacterium
TTCACCTGATCGGCTTCGTGGTGCGGGCGCTCCGGGCCCTTTTGGGGCCCGGGTCTGGGGTGGGTCAGCCCATGGTGGGCATTGCGAAGGTGGATTCGAGCCGGACGCCGCTCTTCGGCCATCTTGTGGTGATGGTCTTGAGGCGGGTGTAGAAGCGGATGCCTTCGGGGCCGTGCATGTGGTGGTCGCCGAACAGCGAGGCCTTCCAGCCGCCGAAGGAATGGAACGCCATCGGCACCGGGATCGGCACGTTCACCCCGACCATGCCGACCTCGATCTCGTGCGCGAAACTGCGCGCCGCGTCGCCGTCGCGGGTGAACACCGCCACCCCGTTGGCATAGTCGTGCGACTGGATCAGGTCGACCGCCGCGGCATAGTCCTTGCGCCGCACCACCGACAGGACCGGGCCGAAGATCTCCTCGCGCCAGACCGTCATCTCGGGGGTGACGTGGTCGATCAGCGTCGGGCCGACGAAATAGCCGTTCTCGTAGCCCTGCGGCGCCCGGAACGTCCGCCCGTCGACGACGATCGTCGCCCCCTCGGCCTCGCCCGTGCCGATCAGCCCGAGGATCTTCTTCTGCGCCGCCTCGGTCACCACCGGGCCCATCTCGGAGGCGCGGTCCGATGCCGGGCCGACCTTCAGCGCCTCGATCTTCGGCTTGAGCCGCTCGATCAGCGCGTCGGCCACCGCGTCGGTCACCGGCACCGCCACCGAGATCGCCATGCAGCGCTCGCCGGCCGAGCCGTAGGCCGCCCCCATCAGCGCGTTCGCCGCCATGTCGAGATCGGCGTCGGGCAGGATCACCATGTGGTTCTTGGCGCCGCCCAGGGCCTGCACGCGCTTCCCGTTCGCGGTCCCGGTCTGGTAGATGTAGCGCGCGATCGGGGTCGAGCCGACGAAGCTGACCGCCTTCACGTCCGGGTGGGTCAGCAGCACGTCGACCGCTTCCTTGTCGCCCTGGACCACCCCGAAGACGCCTTCGGGCAGGCCGGCCTCGGCCAGCCATTCGGCGATCAGCAGCGAGGCCGAGGGGTCGCGCTCGCTGGGCTTCAGGATGAAGCAGTTGCCGCAGGCCAGCGCCACCGGGAACATCCACATCGGCACCATGCAGGGGAAGTTGAACGGCGTGATCCCGGCGACCACGCCGAGCGGCTGCCGCAGCGAGTGGCTGTCGACCCCGGTGCCCACGTTCTCGGTGATCTCGCCCTTCAGCAGATGCGGCGCGCCGACCGCGAACTCGACCACCTCGAGGCCGCGGGTGACCTCGCCGAGCGCATCGTCATGGGTCTTGCCGTGCTCGGCCGAGATCGCCTCGGCAAGCTGGTCGGCGCGCTCCCACAACAGCGTCTTGAAGCGGTCGAGGATGCGCGCCCGGCGCAGCGCCGGGGTCTTCGACCAGGCCGGCCAGGCCGCCGCGGCGGCAGCGATCGCCGCCTCCACCTCGGCCGCCGAGGCCAGCGCCACGGTCTTTTCCGACACCCCGGTGGCCGGATCGTAAACCGGCTGGCTCCGCCCCGACGTCCCCGCCACCCGTGCATTGTTGATGAAATGGCCGATCTCAACCATCGTGATCTCCTTCCCTGACTGCCCCGCTTCTCACAGTTCCATTTCCGCATAGCAATCACAGAAAATGCGCAGCAGAATTGCAAAGGTGAATA
>JAGQRV010000081.1 GCA_020425125.1 Paracoccaceae bacterium
TGGCCGACACCGCTCGCAAGACGGCGAACTCGGGCTACCTGACGCGCCGTCTTGTCGATGTGGCGCAGGACTGCATCGTGCGGATCCCGGATTGCGGCACCGACCGGGCGATCACCGCGGCCCCGGCCGTCAATGACGGCGAAGTGGTCGCGACGCTCTCCGAGCGCGTTCTGGGCCGGGTCTCGGCCGACGACGTGCTGCGTCCCGGCACCGACGAGGTGCTGGTGGCGGCCGGCGAGCTGATCGACGAGCGCCGGGCCGATCTGATCGAGGAAGCGGGCGTGCAGAAGATGCGCATCCGCAGCCCGCTGACCTGCGAAGCCGAAGAGGGCGTCTGCGCCATGTGCTACGGGCGCGACCTCGCGCGCGGGACGCTCGTCAATATCGGCGAGGCGGTGGGGATCATCGCCGCCCAGTCGATCGGCGAGCCTGGCACGCAGCTCACCATGCGCACCTTCCACATCGGCGGCATCGCGCAGGGCGCCCAGCAATCCTTCCAGGAGGCGGCGGTCGAAGGAGCCGTCGCATTCCGGAACGCGACCATCCTGCAGAACACGGCAGGCGAGCGGATCGCGGTTGGCCGCAACATGCAGCTGCTCATCGTCGGACCCGAGAGCGAGGAGCGGGCGAGCTTCAAGATCGGCTACGGCACGAAGATCTTCGTTGCCGAGAACCAGCAGATCACGCGCGGCACGAAGCTCTTCGAATGGGACCCCTACACCCTGCCGATCATCGCCGAGAAGGCGGGGGCGGCGAAGTTCGTCGACCTCACCACCGGCCTTTCGGTGCGCGAGGATACCGACGATGCCACCGGCATGACCCAGAAGATCGTCTCCGACTGGCGTTCGGTGCCGCGTGCCAGCGACCTGAAGCCGGAGATCATCATCATGGATCCGGTGACGGGGGATCCGGTGCGCAACGAGGCCGGGCATCCGGTTTCCTACCCGATGTCGGTCGACGCGATCCTGTCGGTCGAGGACGGGCAGGAGATTGCGGTGGGCGACGTCGTGGCGCGGATCCCGCGCGAGGGCGCCAAGACCAAGGACATCACCGGCGGTCTGCCGCGGGTGGCGGAACTGTTCGAGGCGCGCCGTCCCAAGGACCACGCCATCATCGCCGAGATCGAAGGCTACGTGCGGTTCGGCCGCGACTACAAGAACAAGCGCCGCATCGCCATCGAACCGGTGGACGAGACGCTTGAGCCGGTCGAATACATGGTGCCCAAGGGCAAGCACATCCCGGTCGTCGAGGGCGATTACGTCCAGAAGGGCGACTATATCATGGATGGCAACCCGGCCCCGCATGACATCCTGCGGATCATGGGGATCGAGGCGCTGGCCGACTACCTGATCGACGAGGTTCAGGACGTCTATCGCCTGCAGGGCGTGAAGATCAACGACAAGCACATCGAGGTGATCGTGCGGCAGATGCTGCAGAAATACGAAATCCTCGACTCGGGCGAGACCACGCTGCTCAAGGGCGAGCATGTCGACAAGGCGGAACTGGACGAGGTCAACGAAAAGGCGATGGCCGATGGCCGCCGCCCGGCCGACGCCGAACCGATCCTTCTCGGCATCACGAAGGCCAGCCTGCAGACGCGGTCGTTCATCTCGGCCGCCTCGTTCCAGGAAACGACGCGGGTGCTGACCGAAGCGTCGGTCCAGGGCAAGCGCGACCGGCTCATCGGTCTCAAGGAGAACGTCATCGTCGGCCGGCTCATCCCGGCCGGGACCGGCGGGGCGAGCCAGAAGATCCGGCGCATCGCGGCGGAGCGCGACCTGAAGGTGATCGAGCAGAAGCGGGCCGAAGCCGAGGCCGCGCTGGCGCTCGAGGCGCCCGAAGGCAGCGGTCTGGGTGACGTGTTCGGCGACGAGCCCGAGGACAATCTGGTTCAGACGCCGGAAAGCGGCCAGTTCTGAGGCCAGACGGCCCGACCGGATCGACCGAGGCCCCCGCGTCCTGCGCGGGGGCTTCCGCTTGGCGAGGGGCGGAATTCCGGGGCCGGTATGCGGAACCGGCCGCGACAGATCCCCGGCGATGACGCGAAAGGGCCGTCCGGCGTTCGTGCGCCGGGGCCGTGACGAGACCGGACGGAATGGCGATGGCAACGGCGACCGAGAACATGCGCGGCGCGGGGCTGATGAGCCTCTGCATGGCCGCCTTCACCCTGAACGACGCCTGCATGCGGGCGATCGCCGGGGATCTGCCGATCCCGCAGATCCTGTGCCTGCGCGGCGCGCTGACGGCCACCCTGCTCGCGGCCCTGGCGGTCTGGCGCGGCCAGATGCTGAGCCTTGTGCGTCTGCCGCGCCGCGACCGGCGCCTGCTCGCGCTGCGCAGCCTTGGCGAGGTCATCACCGGATTCTCCGTGGTGATCTCGCTGAACTTCATGAGCCTCTCGACCTTTACCGCGATCGGGCAGGCGGGACCGCTGTCGCTGACGCTTGCTGGCGCGCTGTTCCTGGGCGAGCCTGTCGGATGGCGGCGGCTTCTGGCGATCCTCGTCGGGTTCTGCGGCGTCCTGTTGATCATCCGCCCCGGTGCCGAGGCGTTTCATCCCACAAGCCTCTTCGCGCTCTGTGCCGTGGCCGGCCTGACCCTGCGGGATCTGGTGGCGCGGCGGATCTCGGCGGCCGCGCCGCCGATGATCGTGGCCCTCGGCGGCGCCGTGGCGGTGACCCTGGCGTCGGGCGTCTGGAGCCTCTGGGCGGACTGGTCCGTGCCGGCGCCCGCAACCGGCCTCGGCATCGTCACGGGGGCGGTCTGCCTGGTCGCCGCCTATGTGCTGAGCGTGATGGCAATGCAGGTCGGCGAGATCGGCTTCGTGGCGCCGTTCCGCTATGCCGGGCTGGTCTGGGCGCTGGTGCTCGGCATCGTCTTCCTCGGCGAGCGGCCCGATCTGCTGACTCTCGCCGGCGCGGCCGTCGTGGTCGGGACGGGCGGCTACACCTTCTACCGCGAGCGCACGTTGGCGCGGCGCCGGGCCCTGGCGGCGCGAACCGGCGGCTGACCGCGCCCGATCGGGTCCTCCGTCGCTGGATGACGCGAAGGAAGGGACCCAACCGCCCCGGACGCGCACGATTCCTGCGTGCCCGTGTTGACACCCCCCACGACTCTCTCTATACGCCCGCGCAATCGGGTGAGGCGGTGCTTCGCCTGTTCCAGTTTTGCCGTGGTCACGATCCGGGTGCGAGCCCCGATCCTCTGGAACCCGCCGCGTCGTTTCCGATCGGGGAAACGGGTGCGGCGTCTAATGTCGTCCGCTGAGGGCGGTCGCGACCGGGGCTTGAAACCGCGCATACGTCTTCGACGGCTGCGCCCGACACGATGAACGATGTGCAACGCGGGGATTGATCCGGAATGCCAACGATCCAGCAGCTGATCCGCAAGCCGCGGCAGCCGAAAGTGAAACGCTCCAAGTCCCAGCACTTGGAATCCTGCCCTCAGAAGCGCGGCGTCTGCACCCGCGTCTACACCACCACGCCGAAGAAGCCGAACTCGGCCATGCGGAAGGTGGCGAAGGTGCGTCTCACCAACGGTTACGAGGTGATCAGCTACATCCCCGGTGAAAGCCACAACCTTCAGGAGCACTCGGTGGTCCTGATCCGTGGCGGCCGGGTCAAGGACCTTCCGGGTGTGCGCTACCACATCCTGCGGGGCGTTCTGGACACGCAAGGCGTGAAGAACCGCAAGCAGCGCCGGTCGAAATACGGCGCGAAGCGCCCGAAGTGAGGATTTCGGGCGCGCCCGGACCCATCCGGCGCCGCGCCTCGTCAGGACCAAGAGGAATACGGACATGTCCCGCCGCCACGCTGCCGAAAAACGCGAGATCCTGCCCGACGCCAAGTATGGCGATCGCGTGCTGACCAAGTTCATGAACAACCTGATGCACGACGGCAAGAAATCCGTCGCCGAGTCGATCGTCTACGGGGCGATGGACCGGGTCGAGTCGCGCCTGAAGAAATCGCCGATCGACGTCTTCCACGAGGCGCTCGACAATATCAAACCCTCGGTCGAGGTCCGCTCGCGCCGTGTCGGCGGTGCGACCTACCAGGTTCCGGTCGAGGTTCGCCCGGAGCGCCGCGAGGCGCTGGCAATCCGCTGGTTGATCGACGCCTCGCGCAAGCGCAACGAGAACACCATGCAGGAACGCCTTGCCGGCGAGCTGATCGACGCGGTCAACAGCCGCGGCACCGCCGTGAAGAAGCGTGAAGACACCCACAAGATGGCCGA
>JAGQRV010000082.1 GCA_020425125.1 Paracoccaceae bacterium
GGCCGCGCGCCGGGCCGGCGCGGCGGTCCAGCGCGGCTCGGCGCGGCGCCAGCCGCTCTACGACCAGGGGGACGACGAGCTGCAATGAGCATCGCCTCGCTCACCATGATGGCGCTCGGGTCCTTTCGCTTCGGCGTGAACAAGGCCTCCTACCAGGCGCTCAGCCGCACCGCCGCCTGGCGGTGGTCCACACTCGACCGGATCGGCCGCGCGCCGGCCAGCCAGTTCCTCGGCGCCGGCGCCGAGGACATCCGCCTTGAAGGGGTCATTTACCCCCATTTCAAGGGCGGTCTCAGGCAGGTCGAGGCGATGCGCGTGATCGCCGGGCTGGGCGAGCCGATGATCCTCGTCGACGGGCTCGGCTGGGTACTGAACCGCTGGTGCATCACCCGGATCGAGGAACGCAAGCGCGTCTTCCTGGCGGACGGCGCGCCCCGGAAGATCGAGTTCTCCCTCGACCTGCAGAGCTACGGGGAGGACGCGCCGTGGCTGAGCATCTGACCGGCCAGAGCGAGATGCTCGACGCGATCGTCGCCGCCCATTACGGCCGCACGGATGTCCTGGTCGCGGTGCTCGACGCCAATCCGGGGCTCGCCGATCTCGGCCCGGTGCTGCCGGCGCTGACCCGCGTGGTCCTGCCCGACCTGCCCGAGCCGTCGCTGGCGCCGGTGATCCGGCTCTGGGGGCAGGCGTGAGGCCGCTCTTCCGCATCACCGCCGACGGCGAGGACGTGACCGCGCAGGTCTCGGCGCGGCTCGTCGATCTCGTGGTCCAGGACGAGGCCGGCTACGAGGCCGACACCCTCATGCTGACGCTCGACGACCGCGACGCAAGGCTGATCGTGCCGCCGCACCAGTCGCTCCTGCGGGTGGAGCTGGGCATGGACGGCGCGGTGCCGGTGCCGCTGACGCCGATGGGCGCGTTCCGCGTCGACGAGACCGAGCTGACCGGACCGCTGCGGCGGCTGCGCATCTCGGCCACCGCGGCCGACATGTCGGGCGACATCCGCAGCCCGCGCACCCGCGGCTGGGAGGGGATCACGCTCTCCGACATGATCGAGAAGGTGGCGGGCGAGGCCGGCCTCGAGGCCGTCGTCGCGCCCGGCCTTGCCGGCGTCGCGCTGGCCTATGTCGCCCAGACCGCCGAAAGCAACATCCACCTGCTGACCCGGATCGCGCGGCGCGCCGGCGCCGTCGTCAAGGCCGCGGACGGGCGGCTGGTCCTGGCGCGGCGCGGTGCGGCCGAGAACGCGGCCGGGACCCGGCTCGACGCGATCGCGCTCCTGCCGCGGCACGTCACCGACTGGAGCTGGCGCAGCGCCGACCGGGGCCGCTACGCCTCGGCCGAGGCGTCCTGGACCGAGCTCGGCACCGCCAGCCTGAACAAGGTCGTGGTCGGCGAGGGCGAGCCGCGCCGGGTACTGCGCCATGTCCACGCCACCGAGGACGAGGCCCGCCGCGCCGCAAGGGCCGTGCTCGAGGACGCGAGCCGCGGCGCCGAGACCCTGCGGCTCGGTCTCGCGGGCTTCTGGCCGCAGGCCTTCGCCGGCGCCCGCGTCACCTACGCCGACCGCCGCCCCGAGCTGGGCGGCGCCTGGGTCGTCAAGACCGCGACCCACACCCTGTCCGACACCCTGAAAACCGAGCTGTCGCTGGAACGCCCGGCAGCCGACGAAGAGGCAGATCCATGATCCGACATGTTCACGGCACGATCGAAGACCCGGCCGGAAAGCCCGAACGCGGCGCCCTGGTGGAGTTCGTGCCCTCGGCGGGCTGGCGGTTCGACGGCGGCTCGGCGGTCTCGCCGCGCCGGATGCGGGCCTATACCGACAATTCCGGGCATTTCGAGGTCGACCTGCTCGACGGCGATTACGACGTCGCGGTCACCGCCAAGGACCAGACCTTCGCCGCGTTCCAGATCACCAGCCCCGGCCAGGCCGGCGGCTTCCTCGAACCGGCGGCGGCGCCGAACGCCTTCGCGATCGGCGACTGGGACCTTCTCGACAGCCCGAGCGTGGGCGGCAACCGGCTGGTCGTGCGGATCAATGCCAAACCGGCGGCGAACGGCGCCGCGGTCAGCGGCATCGAATACCGCGTCGGCGGCGGCACCGCCCAGGCGCTGCCCGACGACGCGCCGGGCGACTACACCATCGCCGTGCCGGCGGGCGCACCGGCCGATGTCGAGATCCGCGCCGACAGCGGCGCCGGCCCCTCGGCCTGGTCCGATCTCAAGACCCAGACCCCGAGCGTGCAGGCGACCGCGCCGGCGGCCTTCGCGGTGGGCGACTGGGGCCTCGCCCCGATCGCCGGCGATGCGACGCATCTCGGCGTGACGCTGAATGCACTGCCCGGCGATGGCGGCGACCCGATCACGGCGGTCCGGGCGGTGGTGAACGGCGGCGCGGCGCAGCTTCTGGCAGGGCTTGCCACCGACGGCACGGTCTATGCGATTGCGGTGCCGGCCGGCGCCGCGGCGGATGTCGAGATCTACGCCGTGAACGGCATCGATATCGGCGCGCCCTCGGACACCAAGACTGCGACGCCCTGGATGGCCACGGCCACCGCGCCGACGGTCGCGGCCAGCGATGCCCTGGCGGGGCGGGTGCTGACGATCTCGATCGACAGCCTGACCGGGTCCCCGGCGCCCGCCGTCACGCTGACGACGCTCACGCTCGACGGAATGGATGTCTTGGGCGATGCGGTGCTTTCGGGCAGCGGCGCTGCGGCGAGCTGGGCCTACACCGTGCCGGACGATGCCGCCGCGCAGGACGTTGTGTGGGAAGTGACCGCCGCCAACGGCACCGCGCCGGACGCGATCGCGGGCGGGTCCGAAACCGTCGCCGCGAACCTCTTCGCCCCCGCTTCCTTCGCGGTCGGCGACTGGGGCCTCGCCGCGATCAACGGCGACGCGACGCATCTGGGGGTGACGCTGAACGCGCTGCCCGACGATGGCGGCGACCCGATCACCGAGGTCTGGTCCGTGGTGAATGGCGGCGCGCCGGGGCAGCTGGCAGGGCTTGCCACCGACGGCACGGTCTACGCGATCGCGGTGCCGGCCGGCGCCGCGGCGGATGTCGAGATCTACGCCGTCAACGGCATCGACATCGGCGCGCCGTCGGACACCAAGACCGCGACGCCCTGGGTGGCGGCGTCCACCGCGCCGACGGTCGCGGCCAGCGACGCGCTGGCGGGGCGGGTGCTGACGATCTCGATCGACAGCCTGACCGGGTCGCCGGCGCCCGCCGTCACCTTGACGACGCTGACGCTCGACGGTGCGGACGTCTCGGGCGATGCGGTGCTTTCGGGCAGCGGCGCGGGGGCGACGTGGACCTACACGGTGCCGGACAGCGCCGCCGCGCAGGACGTGGTCTGGGAAGTGACCGCTGCCAACGGAACCGCACCGGATGCGACCGCCGGCGGGTCCGAAACCGTCGCCGCGAACCTCTTCGCGCCTGCGGCCTTCGCGGTCGGAGACTGGGACCTGGCGCCGATCAACGGCGACGCCACCCACCTCGCCGTGACCCTGAACGTGCAGCCGGACGACGGCGGCCAGGCGACCTCGGCGGTCTATGCCGAGATCGACAGCGGCTCGGGTTACGGCGCGCCGGTCCAGCTCGGCGGTCTCTCCACGGGCGTCGCCTATGCGATCCCGGTTCTGGCCGACACTCAGGCGAGTGTGCGCATCTGGGCCGAGAACGGGATCACCCCGGTCAACAAGGGCCCGGCCAAGACCGCGACGCCCTGGGTTGCCGGCGCGCCTTCGACGGTGGACGTCACCACCCCCGATGGGCGCGTCTTCACCTTCTCGAACGTCCAGGAAGTCGATGTCAGCGCGGACGGCATCTACCGGGTGATCGGCACCGGCGTGACGCTCGACAATGTCAGCCCGCTCCCCTACGAGACCACGCCGGGCAATGGCGAATGGCGCGACGGCATCGCCTTCAACCAGCGCCAGACCAACAACGCGGCCACCAACCAGAGCCAGACGCTCGACGCGCGGTCCGCGCTCGACTTCCAGTCGGGCTACGCGCTGCCGAGCTTCCCCCGCGCGATGGCGAACGGCGAGAGCATCATCTCGATCAAGTCCTCGCCCGAGCCGACCGATGTCCGGGCCGGTCTCGCCAGCGAAATCTACGGCATCCAGGTCTACGACACCGCCCCCGCCGCGGGGATGGTCGCCCAGCCGCTGATCTGGTGGCCGGGCAAGCCGGTCAGCCACGGCTGGTCGATCGACCTCGACGCGCTCGACGCGGCGCTGCCGCTCTTCTCCGAGGCAGGCGTCAGCGCATCCGCGATCCCGACCACCGCCGAGATCATGGCCCGGTTCGACAAGCTGGTGCTGGGCCACGCCCTGTCCTGGAGCACCAACTCGAATGTCGGCTACCAGATGTGGATCCCGAACGGGTTCACGCCCAGCATCAACTACGGCGAAACCTCCGCCCAGACGGTCGGCGCCGCGCTGCTGAAATCCCGCCTTCCGTCCACGCCCGCGGCCGAGCGCAAGGCGCTTCTCCTCGCCACCATCCGGCTCGGGGCGCAGCACTACGATCCGCTGATGGCCGAGGGGCAGCTCTGGGAGGACGGCGGCCACAACCAGTTCCTCTCCGCCCCGATGGCGCTGTTCCTCTACGCCACCGGCCGCACCGCCGAACTGGCCACCCTGCCGGACGACCTCGGCGAAAACATCCACGAACAGCCGATCCGCCTGACCACGGCGCAGATCGCCAAGATGGTGCCCTTCACCAGCGACGCCAGCGCCCCCCAGGCCTGGCGCCGCCGGACCGTCATCAGCGTCTCGGGCCAGAGCATCTTCGTGGACGTGACCACGGAGGACACCACCGCGAACCTGACCCGGCTCAGCGTGAACGGGGCCCGGATCATCCGCGAAAGCGACAGCGAGCAGGCCCTGGTCCTGACCTCGGACACCCGGACCATCGGGACGGTCATCGGCGCGGGTGGCGGCTGGGAAATCGTCATCAACGGGACGAACAACTTCGCCCCAGGCGATGTCATCTACTTCGACCACGACGCCAGCTACACCCCCGCCGCCGACGATGTCGAATGGGCCGTGACCAGCGGGCGCTACGGCTTCCCGGCCTTCCTGCCGGGCGTCGCCACGTCGTACCGGGTCAAGCAGAACTGGGCGGCGCAGGTGCTGTTCCTGTACGCGATCCTCGGGCTCGACGAGACCACCCACGCCAGGTTCGGCATCGCCCGGGACTGGGTGATCCGCATGGCCAACGGGCGCTATCCGCAATTCGGCAACACCCTGATCTCGGGCATCTCGAACGGCACCGAGGCCGATCCGTTTGCGGACTTCCAGACCTATGCCTTCGACAAGGCGATCTGGGACGCCAACACGCCGATGCCGACGCCGCTGTCGCCGGACTATCCCGGCACCGCCTACGCGGTCACCGGCGTGACCGAGTTCAGCCGCGACCGGACGATCTTCGACACCGGCGCGGCGCTGGGGCAGAACGCCCTCTCGATCCCGGTCCCCGACATCGCCACCGATGCGCCGGACGGCACCAACATCCGGGCGCGGGCGATCAATGCGATCACCTCCGCCCAGGTCTTCCCGTGGCGGGTGATCGGCCAGGCCTCCGGCGGCGTCCTGACCGGGGCGAGCTTCGACGTCGCCAGCGGGGCGCGCAATCCCGACTGGCTGCTGCTCGAATTCGAGGTCGAGGGCTCCGCCGCGGCGAGCCACGTGATGACCAACCGCTTCGGCGCCGGTCATATCGTCATGGTGCTCGGCCAGTCGGAAGACGCACGGATGTTCGACCCCGGCTTCGACTATCGGGGCCAGCCGAACGCATCCCTGTCGATCCCGACGCTGACCGACGACGATGCCGTGCAGGTCGTCTACCAGGTGGAAGGCGGCGCCTCGAGCCCCTACACGACGCAAGGTCCGACCCCCATCACCACGGCCGCTCCGGTCACCCCGGCGCTCGCCCACATGGCCGATGTGCTGACCCGGAACACCACCGAGAAATGGCTGATCGTCGATGCCTGCCATTCCGGCACCTCGCCCGAGGAGCTGGCCAATGACAGCATCACCACGCGCAACTGGTCTGACCTCGTCAACCTCCTCAACGTCGTCCGGGCGGACGGCGCGGATGTGGGTCTGGTCACCGACAGCTGGACCGCGGCACCCTCGGCCTCGGGCGACAACTGGCGGCTCAAGTATTACCCGTTCTACCTCGGCATCTTCGCGGGAGGGTCGGACTACACGCTGGGGACCCAGCACCCGAGCTTCTCGGCGACCTACGACCATATCCTGTTCGATCTCTCGACGATCGGCGGGCGCGGCCTGTTCGATGCGGCGAAGACCCGGCTCGCCTTCCACGGGCCGCACCGGTTCGAGGACGGCATCAGCTCGATGTGGCCGCTGGCGGACCCGGCCGGGACCTATGCCGCGGGCTATACCTCGAACGACCTCAATGCCGGCGGGCTCTCCGCGGCGCCGTGGCTGCATGTCGTCGAGGATGGCGGCGCGGTGACGCTCGAAGGTTCGAACGACCAGAGCAGCTGGAATACGGTCTATTCCGGCACCCCGGCCGAATACGCCGTCGTCGCCTCGCCGAAATACACCTGGTACCGAATCACCACCGCGACCGGCGGGCGCTATTTCCTGGCCGAGCCGTTCTGGCTCAGGGATGACAAGCAGGACACCAGGGCCTCGATCCGAAACCTGGTCGACGACGCGCAGGTCGCGCCGGTGGTGCTGGCCAAGGGGCCCGAGATGCTGCTCTACCAGAACGGCTACCCGGCCTCGGTGGCGGACACCGCCGGGGGCGGGATTTCCGACCACGATCCCGCGGGGCCCTACTGGCTCGACGGGGCGCATCCCTCGGCCTTCACCGATGACGGCCTGCCGGCGCGGGCGCGGCACACGGCCGTGGCGGCGCTCTACGGGCTGGGTCTGGTGCCCCATGAGGTCCCGGTCTTCAACCGCATCGCCGCCGACCCGGCCGGCGCCTGGGTCGACCTCTGGTTCGAGGCGTCCGACACCTCGACCCCGGCGATTACCACCACCCGGCTCGCCCGCGGCCTGCCGGCGCTCACCCAGGACCAGCCGCACCGGACCGAGGTCTGGGGTTTCCGGATCAACGCGGAACCCGCGGAGAATGTCACGATCAACGCGGGCAAGGTCCGCATCCTGCCGAATGCGTCGATGTCGGCCTTCACCGGCTCCGACACGATCAGCTACGGCAAGGGCGGCGCGACCGGCATCGCCGTCTGGCCCGAGGACGAGATCCTGAACGGCTGGATGAACCTGCCGATGATCGACATGGGGCTGGGCGGGATCGAGGGCGTGGCCGTGGAGCCGATGCCGCTCGCCGCCGACATTGCGATCCCGCTCTCGGGGACGCCGCAAGCCTCGACCGCCAACGGCGCCTGGTTCGTCGACCCGGCCACCTTCGGCAGCGCCGGGAAGCTCACCGAATATGCGCGGCTGAAGATCGGCAGCGATGTCGCGGGCTACCTGTTCTACCTGAGCGCCAACTACATCAAGGTTGAGCGCTTGGCCGGCGGGTCCGTCCGCATCCTCGTGAAGGACTATGCGGACAACACCATCGTCGGCTCGGCGATCGTCGGGTCGTTCAGCTTCGACCCCAACATCTGGTACGAGTTCGTCCTCTCGATCGACCTGACGCTGGGAACCTCCAGCTACGTCCGGCTCTACTGCCAGACCGGCGGGACCGGCGGCTTCTCGCTGATCTACGAGAAGCTCGGCAGCAGTTTCACCACCTCGGGCGTCCTCGCGGCGAATCGCCAGCTCTCGCTCCTTGCCACCAATGCCGGGGCCAGCGCGCTCGTCTGTGCCTTCTCGGGCCTCCAGGTCTGGAAGGACGCCACCGGGGACGCCACGCTCCCGGCCGGTACCCCGCACAAGCAGATCGACGCGCAGCCCGACGGGACGGTGGTCGAGAGCGGCACCAGCGCCACCGCCTGGCTCCAGGGTACCCTGCCGTGACGCTGTCCTGACTACCGCAATCCGCCCGCCGGTTCGCCGGCGGGCGGCCCCGTTTGAAGGTCCCCTTCAACCCCCCGTTCAAGACCGCCAGCAAGTGCCCGGATCAGAAAATCGCGTTGCTGCAAGTTTCAGTGACAAACTCTGCAAGATCGGCTGTCACGCTACAGTCACGCTACAGCCGGCAGGCGTTACACTCCTGTTAAGGAAAAATCGCTTTACAGGATCGGGAATTGACCACACCATATCTTGTAAGCGGCGGTCAGTTTTCACCCCGCTTATTGAGCGGGCACCAAGCATTTGGGGAAATTTTCCCAAGGCGGTAACAAGCGAGGCCGGGCATGTCACTTTCCGAACATCTGATCGAAAGTACGCATCCGATCGACATCGTCGAGACCCTGGCGGAAGACTATGACTGGGAGTTCGACCGGGTCGGCGAGGATCAGATCGCGATGGCGGTCGAAGGGCAGTGGCGGACCTATTCGATCACGCTCGCCTGGTCAGGACGCGACGAGACGCTGCGGATGATCGCGAGCTTCGACCTGGATCCGCCCGCGGACCGCCTGCCCGAGATCTACGAACTGGTGAACCTTGCCAATGATGGCTGCTGGACCGGAGCCTTCGCCTACTGGGCGGAGCAGAAGTTGATGGTCTACCGCTACGGGCTGCTGCTCAGTGGCGGCCAGACCGCGACGACCGATCAGATCGACATGCTGATCGCTGCAGCGGTGATGGCGGCCGAACGGTACTATCCGGCCTTCCAGCTCGCCGGGTGGGGCAGCACGGCGCCGGCCGAGGCGATCAAGGTTGCCATTGCCGAGGCCTACGGCCGCGCCTAGGCTCTCCCCGCGCCGGCTCCGGGACGGGCCGGCCTGACGGGGAAAGAACATGCACGATGCGATCGAACGCCGCGGCCTGGTCCTGCTGGGCTGCGGCAAGATGGGGTCGGCCCTTCTGGCAGGCTGGCTCAAGCGGGGCCTCGCGCCCGGCAAAGTCTGGGTGATCGATCCGCACCCCTCGGACTGGCTGAAGGGAATGGACGGCCTCCATCTGAACGCGCCGCTTCCGGAACATCCCGGTCTCGTCCTGATTGCCGTGAAGCCGCAGATGATGGCCGATGCGCTGCCGACGCTTGCGGCGATGGGAAACGGCGACACTGTCTTCCTGTCGATTGCGGCTGGCATTCCGATCCGGACCTATCTGGACCTGCTTGGTTCCGGGACGCCGGTCGTCCGCGCGATGCCGAACACACCGGCCGCGGTCGGGCAGGGAATCACGGCGGTCATCGGCAGTCCCGGTACGGATGACGCCGCACTGGCGATGGCCGAAGATCTTCTATCGGCGGTGGGCCAAACCGTGCGGCTCGAGTCCGAGGAGCAGATGGATGCGGTGACGGCCGTGTCCGGCAGCGGCCCGGCCTACGTGTTCCACATGATTGAGGCATTGGCCGCTGCAGGTGAGGCCGAAGGTCTGGCGCCGGATCTTGCCTTGCGCCTTGCGGCGGCGACGGTCGCAGGGGCCGGGGCGCTGGCAATGGACGCGACCGAACACCCGTCCGAACTGCGCGGGAACGTAACCAGCCCCGGCGGGACCACGGCCGCGGGACTTGGCGTTCTGATGGACGAGTCCGAGGGCCTGGTGCCGCTCTTGCGCCGAACGGTGGAGGCCGCAGCGGCGCGCTCACGGGAGCTAGGCAAGTGAGCGGATCGGACGGCCTGGCAACGTTCGAGGATTTCCAGAAGCTCGATATCCGCGCCGGAACGATCACCCGCGCAGAACCGTTTCCCGAGGCCCGCCGCCCGGCGATCAAGCTGTGGGTCGATTTTGGCGGCGACCTCGGGGTCAAGCGCAGCTCGGCCCAGATCACGGTTCACTATGCGCCTGAGGATCTTGTCGGGCGGCAGGTTCTGGCCGTGGTCAATTTTC
This sequence comes from Paracoccaceae bacterium, assembly GCA_020425125.1. Lineage (GTDB taxonomy): Bacteria > Pseudomonadota > Alphaproteobacteria > Rhodobacterales > Rhodobacteraceae > Meridianimarinicoccus. Next base: position 9,904 of record JAGQRV010000082.1, read on the forward strand.
CGCCTCGCCAGATCGGACCGTTCCTGTCCGAAGTTCTGGTTCTCGGCCTCCCCGATGCGGAGGGAGCCGTGGTTCTGGTCAGGCCGGACAAGCCCGTTCCTCTCGGCGGGCGTCTCTACTGAGCGTCGGCTGAAGGCATCGACGGTTGGCCATCGGGTCGCCTTGGGATGCCGCTCGGCAAAGCGTCTGGCGGAGGTATCGGATGCGGAAGGGTCGCGCTTGCCGTGCCACTGCATTTGCGGATCGAATGCGGGACCGCATAGTCGAACGCGGGGCCACGCGACCGGTGACCATCTGCCGAGAAGATCGGTCTGGGGAATTCGCTCTGGCGGGGGCCGGTGGGCTGGGCAAGGGGTCCGTCCAACCTGGCGGACCCCCGCAACCCAACTACTCGCCAAACACCGCAGCTGCGGCGTGGACAGAATTGGGCGCAAAGGGTTAGAAACAGTTTAAGCCGGATAGCCCGGACGCAGGATCTTGAATCTGAGCGTTTCTCCCAGGCCACGGTCGCGTGTCACCGTTACGTAGTCGCCGCGCACGGACCAGACCTGGCAGTCGACCGCCGTGGGCTCGGGCTTGGTCACCTTCCGGCACCAGAACCCGTCACGGAAATCCCACTCGCCCTCGATGGGGACCCCTTTGGTGGTTCCGCGAAACTTCCAGTGGCGGCCCACCTGGATGACGGTATCGCTGTTCGCCAGCGTCATGTCCCCCACGGTTGCGACGAACTGCGACCGGGTCGCGATGCGTCCGTCGGTCACGGGCAGGACCGTGCTGACGCAGGCGGACAGAGCGAGAACGGGAACGAGCCACCACATGCGCATGATCCGGTCCGCCTCAGATGCCCGGGACAAGCGGCACGTTGCAGGCGGCGAGGCTGACGAGTGCGATCAGAAGGGCAAGGCGCATGACGGAATTCCTGCTCGGGTCTTTGGGCGGAGCGTAGGCGGAAGCGGCCGCGGGTGCAACGCTGCTATCCCTGTCCTTCCAGACGGCGCTTGCGCTGACCGAGAAGCCGCAGGCGCAACGCATTGAGCTTGATGAAGCCCGACGCATCCTGCTGGTCATAGGCGCCGGCGTCGTCCTCGAAGGTGACATGCGCTTCGGAATAGAGCGAAGCATCGGACCAGCGGCCGACACAGCGGGCCGATCCCTTGTAAAGCTTCAGCCGTGCCGTTCCGGTGACGTAGCGCTGGCTGAGGTCGATGGCGGCCTGGAGCATCTCGCGCTCGGGGCTGAACCAGAAGCCGTTGTAGATCAGTTCGGCATAGCGCGGCATCAGCTCGTCCTTCAGGTGCGCCGCGCCGCGGTCGAGCGTGATTTGCTCGATGCCCCGGTGGGCCTCCATCAGAAGCGTGCCGCCCGGCGTTTCATAGATGCCGCGGGACTTCATGCCGACAAACCGCCCCTCGACCAGATCGAGCCGCCCGCAACCATGCTTGCCGCCGATCTCGTTGAGGCGTGTCAGCAATTGTGCCGGGCTCAGCCGTTCGCCGTTGACCGACACCGCGTCGCCCTGTTCGAAGCCGATCTCGACATATTCGGGCTCGTTCGGCGCGTCCTCCGGATGGACCGTGCGCTGATAGACGTAGTCCGGCGCTTCTTCCGCCGGATTTTCCAGCACCTTGCCCTCGGACGAGGTGTGCAGAAGGTTCGCATCGACCGAAAACGGCGCCTCGCCCCGCTTGTCCTTGGCAATCGGAATCTGGTTCGCCTCGGCGAATTCCAGCAGCTTCGTGCGGCTGGTCAGGTCCCATTCCCGCCAGGGTGCGATCACCTTGATGTCGGGGTTCAGGGCATAGGCCGACAGTTCGAACCTGACCTGGTCGTTGCCCTTGCCGGTCGCGCCGTGAGCGACCGCATCGGCGCCGGTCTCGGCGGCGATCTCCACGAGACGCTTCGAGATCAGCGGGCGCGCGATCGAGGTGCCCAGCAGGTATAGCCCTTCGTACAGCGCGTTGGCGCGGAACATCGGGAAGACGAAGTCGCGGACGAATTCCTCGCGCAGATCCTCGATGAAGATGTTCTCTGGATTGATACCCAACAGCTCCGCCTTCCTGCGTGCGGGTTCCAGTTCCTCGCCCTGGCCGAGGTCGGCCGTAAAGGTGACGACCTCGCAGCCATATTCCGTCTGCAGCCATTTCAGGATGATCGAGGTGTCGAGCCCACCGGAATAGGCCAGGACGACTTTCTTGGGCGATGACATGGGCGGCTCCGGGTTCAGTGGTCCGGCCGGGGTCTAGCGTGGACGCGCCTCAGGAACAAGGCGGTGAGGCAGGCCGTCACCCCTTGCGTCCATCCGCGGCGCCCCCGATAGCTTCGCGCAGGCGGCGGGCATAGACGCAGATATTGAAGGATGACCGAGATGGCGAACTGGACCGACGCAGCGACGATGGCGAGCGTCGACGACGGTGCGGGCGATGCGATTCCCTGCCACATTTCCGAACCTGGTGGCGAGCTGCGAGGCTTGGTGCTGCTGATCCACGGCCGCAACGGCGCGGCCGCCCAGCCCCAGATCGACGAAATCGCTCGAGCCTATCTCGCCCGAGGCTGGCAGGTGGCGGCGCCCGATCTGCCGGCCTCCCTCGTGCTGCCGGGGTCCGATGCGCCGCAGGATCCGACAATGACCGACCATCTGGACAGTGCGCGCCGTGTGCTGAACTGGCTGCGGTCCCTCCGGCAGTCGCCGCGCTTCGCGCTGGCCGGGCACAGCCTTGGCGCCTATGCCGGGGCGATGCTGGCGGGCGACGCAGGAGACCTGCATCACCTTCTGGCGGTCTCGCCGGCCTTGTCGGGGCGCGCGCTGCTGGCCGCGCGGCGAGCGATGGGACCGGCGGCCATCGCGGATCTGGAATCGGAGGCACCGCGGATGCGGGCCGAGATGGAGGCCTGCGATGCCGGCCCGGCGCTGGCGCGGCTTGACGCGCCGGTCGCCGTCCTGACCGGGGCCCCGGACGGGCTCACCCCGCCCCGCTTCGCCCGCGCCTATTTCGCCAGCGCTGCCGAGGGCCGATTCTACGCGACGATTCCCGGCCAGCATCATTGTCCGACCGGTCCGGTGACCGCCCGTCTGCTCGAAGCCGCACTGGATGCGGTCGAGGCGTGAGCGACCCGCTGTCTGAATGGATTGCGACGCGCCGGGCGGGGGCGGTCCGGTCGCTGCGCTCGGCTGTCTCGGCAACGCATCTGGTCCGGCACCGCGCCGGCTTCGCCTGGACGGTGCGGCCCGCCCGCGGATCCATCCTCGCGTCGCCACGGACCGCGAGCTGGGATCCGGAGCCGGACTACTTCTATCATTGGGTCCGCGATGCGGCGGTGGCGATCCGGGTGTTTCCGGACGTGATGGATCAGGTGGACCCGGCGGAGCGCATCTGGTGGGAAGAGGCATTCCGGGACCATGTCCGGTTCTCGCTGGCGATCTCGGACCCTGACTTGCCGGCGCTATCGGAGAACCCGCTCCGGCGGATGACGCGGCCGAGCCATCTGCAATATCTGCGCCCTGACGAAGACCTCAGATCCCTGACCGGGCCGGCGCGGCTCGGCGAACCGCGCGTGGCCGCAGATGGCGGACCTGACCTTGAATGCTGGTCGCGTCCGCAGGATGACGGCCCGGCACTACGTGCGGCAGCGGTGATGGCGGTCATCGAACGCCTGCCCGACCTTGGCGGCAGCGACGTGGATGCACTGATCGACCGCGACCTTGACCATGTCGCCCGGATCGCCGGACGGCCCTGCATCGGGCCGTGGGAGGAAGAGCCTGCCCGGCGGCATTTCTTCACTCTTCTGGCGCAGTGGGATGCACTTGACCGCGGGGTTCACTGGCGCGCCGCGAAGGAGAGACCGACCGACGACCTGCGCGCTGCCGCGGCACGTCTGGTGGAGCTGGCCAGTGCCTGCGCCGCACCAAGCGCCGCGGCCTGGAAGGACAGCGTCGAAGCTCGCGCGGGGGAGCGCGATGCCTCGACGGTGCTGGGGATTGTCCATGCCGGTCGGGATACCGGCCCCTTTGCGCTGACGGCCTCGCGGACACTGGGGACGGTGGCGGCGCTGGAGCAGGATTTCGCCGGACTCTACCCGATCAACCGGGGCCGGCTGGTGCCGGCGATGGGGCGATCGGTCGGTGACCAGTTCTTCGGCGGCAATCCCTGGTATCCGGTGACGCTCGGCTTTGCAGAACTGCACTACCGGATCGCGGCACTGAACCGGAGCCGTCCGGCCTTTGCGAAGGCCGAAGCCTGGATGGCGCTGATCCGCGAGGTCGCGCCGCCGGGGGATGCGCTGCCCGAACAGTTCGACCGGAAGTCCGGCGCGCCGGTCTCGTCGCTCGCGCTGACCTGGAGCGCGGCCGCCTTCATCGCGGCCGCGGCGGCGCGGGATGCGGCCCTTCAGGCCAGCGGCGTCAGATAGGGGCTGGAAAACCCGAGCCGCGTCAGTCCGGTCCGGATCTCGGGACGCGCCATGCAGAGCTTCCAGATCAGGCCCGAGCGATGGTTTTCCAGCCCGACGACGATCGGTCCCTGGTCGATTGCCAGGCGGCTCTCTGCGACCCAGTCCTGCTGAGGGCAGAAGGCGTCGACAAATCCGGCGTCGCCGAAAAGGCGGTCCCCGAGGTCGTCGTGGAAATGCCTGAGTGCGGACATCGACTCCTCCGGGACGAAGGGAAACGAGGCCAGCGCCGCGGTCGGCGTGATGGTGCCGGTATCGTCGGTCGGCGAGTGGGCGACATAGCCCGACGGGTCGTCGCTGGCGGTCAGGCCCCAGCAATCCGGGCCGTATCCCGCCCAGCCATGCGGATTCACCAGGCAATGCTCGCGGTTCACCAGCGCATGGGCGGAGGCCTGCACGCCGTAATCGGCATAGGCGTCGCGCAGCCCGCGCGGATCGATCCCGAGGAAGGGGTATTGCGACAGGAACAGCGGCCCGCCCCAATCCGGTCCCAGCGGCAACTCGATGCCGAAATAGCTGCGCCCGTTGCGGAAGGCGGGCGCCTGGGCCCAGCTTTGGTGGTAGATCGCGGCCGGGATGGCGTGAACCGGCGCGCCCGCCGCCAGGACGAAGACCGGCAGCGCCTCGTTCCAGCCGCGGATCGGCAGCGCGTTTCCGGGCCAGGGGTCTGTCGGATGGCGGTGCCACATCAGCTCGGTCCCGCCCCTGAGATGGGCATCCCACTCGACCGCATTGAACAGTTTCTCGATCCGGCGCCCGAGCTCCGGGGCGTCGGTGAAATACGCCGCCGCAGCGAGCAGCCCGATCATCAGGAACGCGGTCTCGACCAGGTCGCCGCCGACATCTCCGGGCATGAAGGCATGGACTTTGCCGGTGGCTCCGCTCAGGAAATGCGGGAAGACACCGCGGAAGCGGTCGCAGGTTTCGAGGAAGCCGACGATCCGCTCGATCCGGTCGAGGATCTCCCGCCGCCTGCGCCAGCCGCGTTCCGCCGCAACGACCTGGGCGAGGATCCCGAATCCGGTGCCGCCGGTCGCGACGGTATCCTCGACGTCGTAGCCGAAGGCGCCGGCGCTGCGTTCCCGCGCCATGCCGCTTGTCGGATGGCTCCAATCGGTGAAGTAGACCACCGTCGCCTGTGCGACCCGGTCGCAGAGCGCCGCATCGTCCAGCCCCCGGATCACGCCTGCCATGTGATCTCGACCGTTTGCGTATCCCGCGAATTCGGTCCGACATGGAGCTGGAAGCAGCCGGGATCCCAGACCTCGGTCACGGAGTCGAGCGCCGGCGCAATGGGATAGGTCAGCATTCCGACCGTGATCTCGAAGGTGACCTCGCGCGTTTCGCCCGGCGCCAGCGCGATCCGGCGAAAGTCCTTCAGAAGCCGCCCGGGCCGGGTGATGCGCGCCACCGGGTCAGAAATGTAGAGCTGCACCGTCTCCACCGTCTGCCTGTCGCCGGTATTGCTGACCGCCACGAGCAATTCGATCCGGCCATCTTCACCCTGCGCAACGCGGGACGAGACTTGCGGCGGGGCGTAGCGGACCGCACTGTAGCCGATGCCGAAGCCGAACGGAAACGGTCGAGGCAGCAGCGCGTCGTCAAGATCCAGCCACCCGGTGCGGAACTTCGCGAACTGGCCCGGAAACGGGCGCCCGGTCGGTTCGACCGAGTAATGGAGCGGGACCTCGCCCGGATGCAGCGGCAGGCTGACGGAGAGGCGCCCGGACGGTTCGGCGTCTCCGAATACGAGGTCGGCCACTCCCTCGGGTCCCGCGATCCCGCCGTGCCAGGCATAGATCAGCGCGTCGGCCTGATCAGCGATGGGCCCGAGCGCCAGCGGGCGCCCGGCAAATACCAGTACGACGAGAGGCGTTCCGGTTTCGGCAAGCGCCGCGACCAGCCGGCGCTGCGACGCGGGGATTTCAGGCGCGAGGACCGAGGAGGACTCGCCGGCCTGTTCCCGCGCCTCGCCGATGGCGACGATCGCGATTTCGGCAGCGCGCGCCGCTGCGACCGCTTCGGCCAGCATCGCTTCGGACCCGCGGGGATCGCGGGTGACGGTTTCGCCATGGACGTTGAGCCGCTGGGCGAACCAGGGCAGGTCGACGATATCGGCGCCACGTGACGTCGTCAGAGTCACGTCCGGACGGGCCGCGATGGCATCCCGCAAGGTGACGATGTTACGCGCGTCGCCCGAGACCGACCAGGTGCCGATCATGTTGAGCCGATCCTCGACGAGCGGGCCGATCAGCGCGATCCGGCCTTTCGGGGCGAGTGGCAGGACGCCGGCATTCTTCAGGAGCACCGCGCTTTCCGCCGCGGCCTTCCTCGCCAGTGCATGGCCCAGCTTCCGGTCGGGGGCGGGCTGCCGGCCGTCGAGGCCTCGGAACGGATCGTCGAGAAGGCCAAGCCAGGCCTTGAAGCTCAGAACCCTCAGGCAGGCCCGGTCGATCAGCCGCTCGACCTCGCCCGGCGCGAGGCTGAGACCGCATTCGGCGGAGGTGATGCCACCTTTGGCCAGGGCAGGCAGTTCGCGCAGGAAATCCTCGCCCACCATGTCCATGTCGATCCCGGCATGCAACGCGCGGGCCACGACTTCCGCGGGCGTGCCCAGGCCGTGCGCCGTCAGTTCCTGCACGCCGGTATAATCCGAGACAACGAGCCCGCCGAACCCGGCGGCACCCCGCAGCCAGCCTTCGATCAGCGGCCCGTGGGCATGCATCGGCAGCTTGTTGACGGCATTGAAGGCGGCCATGACGCTGACCGCTCCTGCGGCGATCCCGGCAGCGAAGGGCGGCAGATAGACTTCGAAGAGGTCCTCCCACGCGAGCGAGGCATTGTCGTAGTCGCGCCCGCTCTGGGTGGCGCCATAGGCAACGAAATGCTTGAGGCAGGCGGCCACCCGGCCGGGAGAGGCCGGATCCCGGCCCTGGAAGCCATGCGTCATGGCGGCGGCGTAACGGGAGGCGAGCAGCGGATCCTCGCCCGGGCTTTCGGCGACCCGGCCCCAGCGCGGATCGCGGGCCACATCGACCATCGGCGCGTAGACCTGGTGGAGACCTTCCGATGCAGCCTCGGCGGCGGCGAAGGCGGCGGTTTCCTCGACCAGGTCCATGTTCCAGCTGCAGGCGAGCGCAATCGGGAGCGGGAATACCGTCCGGTGGCCGTGGATCACGTCCTCGGCAAAGAAGAGCGGAATGCCGAGCCGCGATCCGGCAAGTGCGCGTTCCTGCATTGCCCGTGCCGAGGCCAGCGACTTGGTGCCGAAGATCGCCCCGACGGATCCCGCATCGAGCCGCGCGCCCAACTGGGTCTCGCCCGCGGCGCCGGTGGCGAGGCCCTCGCCGGCCGCAAGGAGGTTGAGCTGTCCGATCTTCTCGTCAAGCGTCATCCGCGCGAGAAGCGCGCCGGCAGCGTCCAGCAGGGGCATCGTTCAGGTCCTGGCGCGGGGTCTCCTACTCCGCCGCGAAGCGGGTCTGGGCGACCGCCGGCCCCGCTGCCGGGCGTGTCAGCGCCACCCCGTCCTGGACATCGAGCACGGCGTTGTAGAAGGGCACGCCATCCGGATCGACCGGCGGCGTATCGCCATGCAGAACCGCCAGGATCACGGCCCGGGGCAAGCTTTGGCGCAAGGTCAGATGGAAGTCCACCGCCGCATTGACATCGAGGGCGGAGGTCGCCTCGTCAAGGAGCAGGACGTCCGGTCGATGCAGCAGGATGCGTGCCAAAACCAGCCGCTGCTTCTGTCCGCCCGAGAAGACGTTGCGCCAGTTCTTGCCGTGATAGAGCTCGTCGGTCATGGAGCCGATGAAGGCGCCGAGGCCGACATTGGCCAGGGCCGCTGCGACCCGGATATCGTCGAAAGCGTCTTCGGGATCGGGATACGTGGCGAGTGCCTTGAGGCTGAGACGGTCCGGCAGGTCGGGTTCCTGTCCGGCAAAGAACAGTCGTGCCCGATCAGCCAGCGCCACACGACCTTCGCCGTAGGGCCAGAGCCCGGCGACCGCCTTCAGCAGCGAGCTCTTGCCGCATCCGTTGCGGCCGTTCAGGCGAATCCAGTCGCCCGGCATCGCCACCAGCCGCGGCACGGAGAGGAACGGATCGTTGTCATGCCCGCGGTGGTGAAGCCGCAGACGCTCGATGAACAATGGCGCGCGACTGTCGACGCGGACGCGCTCGAACTTGCTGACCCCGGTCTCGGCATAGAATCGGTCGCGTTCCTGAACGCGCTCGACAGCGTCGGCCAGTTCGTTCAGGCGGATCGCGTGGGCCCGCAGCGTCGCGATCGCCGGCATCACAGTGATGAACCACGAGACGTCGCTGATGAGCTCCGCGGTCAGTTCCGAGCTTGCAGCGTAGTTGCGAAAGCTCAGTCCGCCGGCCATGAAGGCGGGCAGGGCCGGAAGATAGGCAAGCAGCCGCTGGGACAGGAAGCTGTAGATGTTGGTGAACATCAGCATCGCGGCGGCCCAGAAATTCTGCCGCCCCCAGGTGTCGTCGACACCGCTGTAGAGGCGCGCATTCACCTGCCGCTGCACCCGTTCCCCGCGGGAGGCGGCCAGTTGCGACACGCGGTGCAGCATGGTGCCAAGCTCTCCGCGCCAGGCGCCATCGCGCCGCTGCCGTTCGAGTGTCTGCCGCTCCATCACCCGGCCGATCAGCCAGGCGATGGCGGTTGCGGCCGGAACGAACACCAGCACGAGAAGCGCAACCAGCACGGCCGTGCCGTAGGTCCCCGGCGCCAGATCGATCCGTGCCGCGACCTCGGGGCCGAAGAGACGGCCAAGTGCCTGGGAAAACTGCGCCGCCCAGCGGTCGAGCGCCGGAACCTGCTCGCTCCGCTGCAGGATCGCCTGCGAGACGAACCAGATCGAGGCGATCGCACCCCAGATCCCCATCGCCAGTCCGATCAGCCCGCCATAGAGCCCGTTGGTGCATTCGTCGATGCGTTGGTCGATGGCGTCGGGAAGACGCCCGCCACCGGCTTCGCCCCGGTCGCTCATCAGGTCGAACGCAACCCGTTCGTCCGAGAGGATCGCATCATCGAACTGCGCCGCCAGCCAGGACCGGGCCTTGCGATGTAGGGTTGCGGAATAGTAATGGCGCAGCGCCTGGCCCGATGTGCGCGCCAGAACGATGGCGAGATAGACCGAGCCGGCCGTGAGCAGGGTCTTGGCCGGGTCCACTCCGGCATCGCTGCTGTGAAAGCCGGCGATCGCGGCGATGAAGTCGGCGCTGGCGGTGGCGGTCCAGACGCTTGCCTTGCTCAGCAGCGTGGTGACCGCGAAGACAAGAGCCGTCAGGGCCCAGGCTTCCTTCCACCGGTCGGAAAGCCAGTAGGCCGAAACAAGGCCCCTAAAACTGCGTAACCGCCGCATCGACAGTCTCCCGCCAGCGTCCGCGAAGGCACATCAACAGGACGCAAGGAAAAGCTGCCTCGCGCTAAGCAGACGTTCGCGACTCGCCCATTTGCCCGTTTTGCGCCGCGTGCACGTTGGCAAGCGGCTTGCTCGTTTTCTTATTTTGTCGGCGGTCTTTCGCCGAAAGTCCAATGACAAATCCGAATTGCGCTCTTTTTTTGTTATGTTTGGTTATTCCGCAGAGCAGAAACGTCTGCGCTGCCGAGTTGCGCAGGTGCAGAATTGCAGGGCTTAAGTTACCGAAAGACTAACGCTCAACCCTGCCCGACCGACCGCAGCGGGCCGCGGATGGCCGGACGCTCGCTGGCCCAGATCAGCAGATCCGGGTTACCTAGCAGCGCAATCAACTCGCTACGGGTCAGCCAGGACACGGCTTCCTCCGCCGACTCCGCCTCGGCGATTTTCGCACGGGCCGTGATGCGGTCGAGACTGCGGCGGCCTTCGGTTCCGTCCGTGGGCTCGGAGGATAGATGCTTCTGCAGAAGATCCGGGCTTGAAAGAAGAATCGCAGGTGTGACTTCTGCAACACAGCGAAGTGCCGGGCGAAGGGCTGCCGCGCGCCGTGCCGCGGCAGGCGGATTGATGTCTTCCGGAATTCGGAGGAATCGGAAAATCGGTGCCGTTGCCGGGGTTCCACTGGCGCGGGAAAGCACCGGCGACAGCACGAGGCCGAGCAGCACCGGGATAACCCAGACGAGTTGGGCCGGAGCGAACCATAGCACCGCGGCGCTGGCGGCGAGCCCGACAAGCCAATGCAGCCAGTGCTTGGTGAAGGCCTGGCGCCACGACATCGTTGCGGCGTCCCGGCTTTGTGCCGACCAGCCGCTGTCGCGGCCAAGGAAGATCTCCATCACCTGCTGCACCTGAAACAGCATCAGGATCGGGGCATAGAGGGCGGAGAGGACCACCTCGATCCCCGCGCCGGCAAGGATGCGCCGGCCGCCGCCGAACGCCTTGCGAATTCGGGGGCGGGCGATTGCGCGCGCCACGCCCATCATCTTCGGCAAGAACAGCAGCGCCATCGACAGGGCCAGCAGCCAGATCATCCGCTTGGCGTCGAAGACCGGCCAATTCGGGAAAAGCTGCGGTGTGTCGCCGAAATACTCGCGCTCGTAGATCAGGCTTTGTGCGGTCAGCGCCGCGCCGGTGATCAGCAGTGCGAGCCAGATCGTGGACATCAGATAGGATCCGATGCCGATCAGGAAATGCGCCCGGTTGGAGAATTTCAGCCCTCGGGCGCCCACGACCTTGATGTGCTGAAGGTTGCCTTGAGCCCAGCGGCGGTCCCGGGCGGCAAGGTCGAGAAGCGTCTGCGGCGATCCTTCCCAGCTGCCGCCGAGATCGGTGTCCATCCGGACCTCCCAGCCGCCGCGCCGGATCAGCGCCGCCTCGACGAAGTCGTGACTCAGGACGTGGCCGCCGAAGGGCATCCGGCCCGGCAGTTCCGGCAGCCCGCAGCAGGCGGCGAAGGCGCCGACCCGAATGATCGCATTGTGGCCCCAGTAATTGCCGTCAAGTCCCTGCCAGGCGGACACGCCGCGAGCGATCACCGGACCGTAGAGACGGCCCGCGAACTGTTGGATGCGGGCGAAAACGGTGGTGCCGCCAAACAGCACCGGGACCGTCTGCAGGATGCCGAGGCGCGGTGCGGCGTCCATCCGCTGGGCCATGCGCAGGATCGTACGCGGCGCCATCAGGCTGTCCGCATCGAGGACGATCATGTAGTCGTAGCGGGCGCCCCAGCGTTCCACGAAATCACGCAGGTTCCCGGCCTTCCGTCCGATATTGCGCGGCCTGCGCCGGTACCACACCGGAGTTACGCCGGACAGCGCCTCCCGAAGATGGGCGAAGCAGGCTGTCTCGCGCACCCAGACCCGTGGATCGGTCGTGTCGGACAGGACGAAGATCTCGAACGCCTCGCCCACGCCGAGATCCGCCAGCCCTTCGCCCATCGCCTGGAGCGCGGCGCAGGTCGCCGAGGGGTCTTCGTTGTAGACCGGCATCAGGATGGCGGTCCGGCCCTTGGGAAGCCTGCCTGGAGCCTCGACCTGCGCCCAGCGGGGCGCGAAGAGCGCGGCAATACCCTGCGTGGCGGACAGCGCGATCCAGCCGAAGGTGATGGTGAAGAGGGCGAGCAGCAGCCCCTGCAGCGGCGTCGAGGTTTCGTTTCCGAAGACCCGCGTCATCTCGGTATAGCCGTACCAGGTCAGCAGAGCCGCGCCGCCAAACGCCACCAGCCGCGCGGCATAGACACCCGGCACCTGGTGAATCGGCGCCGCGCGCGGGGCGCTGGACAGCGACTGGGTCGGCATCTCCAGCGTCGCCTCGGTCGGCGTGGCATGCAGCGAAGGGTGGCGCGCGACGGTCATGGCGGGGTCCAGCGGAACAGCCAGGTCTCGGATTCCGGTCCGGCCGGCCCGGTAATGGTCAGCTCGAATTCGATCAGCTGGGAATCGCCGGGCGCGAAGTCGAACGAGGCGCGCAAGCCCTGTCCCGACGGCAACGGCCGGAGGGCGACGTTGCCGATCTCGCGGCCCGCACCCAGCGCCTGCACCGACAGACCCTCACTCCAGGTTTCCGCCTTCGCGAAGTCGATGACCATCGTGCGGTGGCCGGGTGCGTTCACCGCCGCGCCGGAACGCGTCGCCATGACCCGTCCTACCGGCGCCGTATCCGGCGGCAGATCGCACCAGTGGATGCGGTAGCGGAATTCGTGGCCCTGTTCGGTCTGCGTCAGGGGCTCGTCCGGACGCCAGAACGTGACCACGTTGTCGTGGAATTCGTTGCTGACCGGGATCTCGACCAGAATGACCGATCCCTTGCCCCAGGCGCCGAGGGGCTCGATCCAGGCACTGGGCCGCTTCTCGTAATGCGCCTCGTCGTCCTCGTAGAACTCGAAGTCACGCTGGCGCTGGGTCAGCCCGAAGCCCTTCGGGTTTTCGTCGGCGAAGGCCGAGACCTGAAGCTTCTGGGGATTCGACAGCGCCCGCCAGATGCGGCGTCCGCTGCCGGTGATCATCTGCAGGCCGGAACTGTCATGGACCGCGTCGCGGAAATCGTCGACGCCCTGGCGCCGCTGCGGTCCGAAATAGAACATCGAGGTCAGCGGCGCGATGCCGATCCGGTCGATGGAGCGGCGCGGGAACAGGGTGCAGCGCGTCTGCATCACTGTCGTTTCGCCGGGGGTGATGTCGAATTCGTATGCACCCGTGCAGGACGGGCTTTCCAGCAGCGCCCGCACGATCACGTTCTGCGCTTCCGGGCTCGGATGATCGATCCAGAAATGGCTGAAGCGCGGGAATTCCTCGCCCTGGGGTTCGGCGGTATCGATGGCGAGGCCGCGGGCCGACAATCCGTAGATCAGGCCGCGCGCAACGGCGCGGAAATAGCTCGCGCCCTGGAACACGACGAACTCGTCCAGCTTGTCGGGGCGGTTTAGCGGTGCGCGCAGCCGGAACCCGGAATATCCCATCCAGTCCGGCGGCGCAGTCTGCTGGGCCGCGGTGACCGTCGCTTCGTCGAAGAACGACGGGTCGAAGGTGAAGATGCGCGGATCGAAGACCACATCATAGGTCTGGTCGCCGTCGATGACCGAGATGCCGACCGGCGTGGAATACACGAGGCCGGGCGCCATGACGTCGAGGACCATCTCGCTGTCGTCGCCGCCCAGCGGCATCGGCAGGGGCCGGATAGCCCGGTAGGCGTCATAGGAGAGCCCGTCGAAGATGCCGGCAAGCCGCCCTTCAGCCGGGCGGTTGGGCTCGCGCGACAGTTCGAGGGCACGCGCGACGATCGAATCGTAGGTGCCCGAAACGCCGGTCGTCGGGACGAGGAAATCGCGCGGATCCGGCGGACCTTCGGGCGCGGCCCCGTCCGGCGCGGCGTCCTGGGCGAAGGCATATCCGGCCGGACGAAGCAGGGCAGGCAGCACCGTGGCCACGGCCAGCGCGGCGAAGCCGCGACGGGTCAGCACGTCTGCCACCCTTGCGCTGTCCGCGCGGGCCCGGCACGCCCCAAAAGCCGGAATGGCCCGCCCGCAATTCCGGGCCGCGCTTGCGATCGTCTCGTCATCTCGGTCTCAGGCTCCCGGCGTCGTCCACGCATCCGCGATCCAGGTTTCGGTCAACGCGACCCCGTCGCGACGCAGATAGGCACGCAGGCTGACCGGCCCGGCGCCCTCCATCGAGAAGTCGAACACGAGTCGCCAGCGATCCGTTCCGACAACGCGGAAGGCACGGATCGGATCCAGCACCTGACCGTTCGTCGCCTCGATCACCGGCTCGACGCCGCTGTCGTTGTCGAGATCCTTGAGAACGTCGCCGGCAAAGTCGATCGCCATCTTGCCGACGCCTTCCGGCAAAGGTTGTCCCGGAATTCCACCGCGGCCCTGCCGGGTGGAGACTACGCTGGCCACGTTCTCCGGCATCGGGTCGCGGGCAACCCAGTCGATCTCGTAGTCGAAGCTGAGCGCCTGGCCGCGCACCGCTTGGGTCTCGGGCACCCAGTACGCGACGATGTTGTCGAAGGTCTCGTCGCCGGTCGGGATTTCGACCAGCTGGACCGCACCGCGGCCCCATTCGCCGAGCGGCTTGACCCAGACCGATGGGCGCTTGTTGTAGAAGACGCCGTCGTCCTGGTAGTTTTCGAAGTCCCGGTCGCGCTGAATCAGGCCGAACCCATGGGGATTGTCGTCGAAGAAGCTGGACGCGGTCACATGGGGCGGATTGTCCAGCGGCCGCCAGATCCGTTCGCCGGTGCCAGTCGCAAGCGCCAGGCCGTCGCTGTCATGAATCTCCGGGCGCCAGTCGTCACCATGGATCCTGTCGCGCTCGGAATACCAGTACATGCTGGTCAAGGGTGCGATGCCCAGCCGCTCGACATCCTCGCGCATGAAAAGCCGTGCGGCGACGCGAATCTTGTGGCCTTCGCCTTCCGCTCCGCGCGTGAGGCCGAAATCGTACGCGCCAGTCACCGACGGGCTGTCAAGCATGGCCCAGACCGACAGATCCTCGCCGTCCTGCTCCGACGGGCCCAGCCAGAACGCGGTGAACCGCGGGAATTCCTCGGGCGTCGACAGACCCGTATTGACCGCCAGCCCCCGCGCGGACAGCCCGTATTGATGCTCCGGACCGTCGGTGCGGAAATAGGATGCGCCAAGGAAGGAGACCCAGTCCGGCTCGAGGTCCGGCCGCATCACCCGGAAGCCGGCATAGCCGAAGCCCGGCGGAAGGGCGTGGGCGGGGCTGTCCGCGGGCATGTCGAACACGTCCTCGCTGAACTCCACCTCGCGGACCATTTTGTCGGTGTTGCGCAGGTAGATGCGCACCGGCTGGGGGAAGAAGCGGCCGGGATGGAAGAGCTGGACCGGCGAATCCTTGCCGGCCGGATACAGCGTCGCATCCTCGCGGTACCGGATCTTCCAATGGGCGTCGTAATCCACCTTGTCGATCAGGTCGGGAGCCGGGACGACCGCCGGCACGAACGGCCGGTCCGCGGCCTCGCGCGCCCTGGCGACGAGTGCATCGAAGCTGAACTGCTCGGCCGGACCGAACGGAACCGCCTGCGCGCTAAGCCGACCCGCGGAAAGGCAGATGGCGAGCGCGCTGGCCATGCTTCCAAGAACCACGCGTCGCGTCGGCCCGCCGCCATGGTCGGTTGTCGTTTCGTTGTTACCGATGTCCTGCATTCTTACCCCAGTCCTCCGTGAGGTCCCCCGTTGCTGCCCTCGCCCGGGTTTTCGCGGCGCTGTGCGGGTCCGCGCACAGGTTCGCATCCTAACCACAGCGACGACCCGATCAACTCGATGCCCCCGAATCCCAATGTAGCAGGGGATTCCGAGAGCCAAGTGCCGAAATTCCGGCCAGTTCCCTGACGACAACGGGTTTGAGGTCCTGTCCCGGACTTCTGCGCGTCATCGCGCGAACTGCGGTCCAAAATTGCAGGGACTGTGCGCGAGATGAATTTCCGGGAAAAACGCATCGACCTTCGCCAGGATCCTGTGTGGTTCGCAGAGAATCGTTTTTGGGGTGCTTTAGCAGCGCGGTCGGCCCGGTCCAGCGGATTGCACCGCGAGGTGCCAAAGTTGTGTGCCAAGCGCCCGGCGGTGGCGTCCGGTTCGGCCGGACCTCGGGTCTGTTTCCCGTCGACCTCAGAAATCCAGGTGTTCGACCCGGAGCGCGTTCGACTGGATGAACTCCCGCCGCGGTTCCACCACATCGCCCATGAGCTTGGTGAAGATGTCGTCCGCTTCAGCCACGTCCTCGATGCGGACCTGCAACAGCGTCCGCGCTTCGGGGTCGAGCGTCGTCTCCCAGAGCTGATCAGGGTTCATTTCGCCAAGCCCCTTGTAGCGCTGGAGCGTCAGTCCCCGCTCGCCCTCGTTGAGGATCGCGGTCAGAAGGTCGATCGGCCCATGTATCGGCTGGCCCTTGTCGCGGCGCACGAGTTCGGCGGTTCGACCGTAGATCTCCTGCAATTGCCTCGTCATGGCGCCAAGCCGCCTCGCTTCGCCCGACCGAAGCGCCGGTCCATCGATCGTACGGACCTCGTCCACGCCCCTCAGAGCCCGGACCAGGCGAATCCCGCGGTCCTGGGTCGGCCGTCCGGTCCAGCCGCGTTCGTATTCGACCGCCACCTGATCCAGACGGGCCGCCACCTGGTCGGCGAGTCCCTGAAGGTCGCCGTCCGCAGCCCCCGTCACGAAGGCGCCGGCGATCGCCGCCTGTTCAAGGATTGTCTGCGGATAATGGGTGGGGAAATGCTGAAGGATACGTCGGGCCTGACGCGCCTCTTCCACGACCCGGTGCAGATCCTGCCCGGCGATTTCCTCACCCGAGCCCAGTCTCAGGGCCGCGCCTTCGATCCCCATTTCCATCAGGTAATCCTCGAGGGCGGATTGATCCTTCAGGTAGACCTCGGACTTGCCGCGGCTCACCTTGTAGAGCGGCGGCTGCGCGATATAGAGGAAGCCGCCTTCGATGACCCGGGGCATCTGCCGGAAGAAGAATGTCAGAAGCAGCGTGCGGATATGGGCGC
>JAGQRV010000083.1 GCA_020425125.1 Paracoccaceae bacterium
ATGTCTGCGCCATCCGCTGCGCCCAACTCGGGCTCAAGACTGCGTGTGTCGAAGGGCGCGAAACTCTGGGCGGCACCTGCCTGAACATCGGCTGCATCCCTTCCAAGGCCCTTCTTCACGCCTCGCACATGCTCCACGAGGCGGCGCACAACTTCGAAAAGATGGGCCTCAAGGGCAAGGCGCCGTCGGTCGATTGGGACGGCATGCTCGCCTACAAGTCCGACGTCATCGGCCAGAACACCAAGGGCATCGAATTCCTGTTCAAGAAGAACAAGATCGACTGGCTGAAAGGCTGGGGCTCGATCCCCGAGCCGGGCAAGGTCAAGGTCGGCGACGAGGTGCATTCGGCGAAGAATATTATCATCGCCTCCGGATCGGAGCCGTCATCGCTGCCCGGCGTCGAAATCGACGAGAAGGTCGTCGTCACGTCGACCGGTGCGCTGGAACTCGGCAAGGTGCCGAAGAAGCTGGTGGTGATCGGCGCGGGGGTGATCGGACTGGAACTCGGCTCGGTCTATGCCCGCCTCGGTTCGGAAGTCTCGGTAATCGAATTCCTCGATGTCGTCACACCGACCATGGATGCCGAGGTCTCCCGTCAGTTCCAGAAGATGCTGGCGAAGCAGGGGCTGAGCTTCACCCTCGGCGCCGCCGTCCAGAAGGTCGAGGTCTCGCGCGGCAAGGCCAAGGTCACCTACAAGCTGAAGAAGGACGACAGCGAGCATTCCGTCGAGGCTGATACCGTCCTGGTCTCCACAGGTCGCCGTCCCTACACCAAGGGACTCGGGATCGAGGAACTGGGGATCGAGACGACCAAGGGCGGTCAGATCGTCACCGACTCCCATTACGCCACCAACGTCAAGGGTATCTACGCCATTGGCGATGCCATTGCCGGGCCGATGCTGGCACACAAGGCCGAGGACGAAGGCACTGCCGTGGCCGAGATCGTCGCCGGTCAGGCGGGCCATGTGAACTACGACGTGATTCCGTCGGTCATCTACACTCATCCCGAGGTCGCCAGCGTCGGCAAGACCGAGGAGCAGTTGAAGCAGGAGGGCCGCGCCTACAAGGTGGGCAAGTTCAGCTTCATGGGGAATGGCCGCGCCAAGGCGGTCTTCGCCGGGGACGGCTTCGTCAAGATCATCGCAGACAAGAACACCGATCGCATCCTGGGCGCCCACATCATCGGCCCCGCTGCGGGCGACCTGATCCACGAAATCTGCGTCGCGATGGAATTCGGTGCCGCCGCCGAGGATGTGGCCCGCACCTGCCATGCCCACCCGACCTTCTCGGAAGCCGTGCGGGAAGCGGCGCTTGCCTGCGGCGACGGGGCGATCCACGCCTGATCGGCCCAAGCGGAACCAAAGACGGGGCCGCGGCAACTGCTGCCGCGGCGAGCCATCCCTCCCGATTCTGCCCCCTGAGATCGGAGCAGTGTTTCCCGTCCCGGCTGCCAGGGGCCGCCTGCCGCGCGGTTCCCGGGCCGCAGGAAAGGGTCGTGATGAAAATGTCACGTCTTGGCCATTCCATCCGTCGACACGCAGAGCGCGAAATCGGGCAGATCCGCGCGAGCGCACCGCCCCGACAGAATGTTTCGACCACGTGACATCCCTCATAACACTGAAATAATTCAGTAATTCTTGAGCCCGGCCACAGCTCACTCGGGGTTTCGCGCTGTGGGATCCTGCCCTGTCGCAATCTGCATGGCTGCCATGCGCTCTCGTCCATTGTTTGCGGGAAATGGCGGCACTAATTGGCCGTCGAGCCCGACAAATGGGCGGTTTGAAAACTGAGTGAGCTACGAAAATGCACCCGAACCTCATGAACTTTGGGACCCGGAATGCGAAGAAGGTTTCGACCGGTCAGCCCAAGCCCGAATCCAAACGTCCGGTCCGGAAGCCGGTGGCCGTCGCGAAGACGAGTTTCACGGACGTACTTCGGGGAAGCCTCCTGGCAGCGGTCCGCGTCTGACGCGGGACGCGGCTCCGAATTCTCCGGATTGGCCTTTTGCCACTCACCCCCTGTCGCCTCGTGACAGGGGGTGGTGACACCTGCGGTTCAGGGGTCTTGCCTGCATTCTTCCCGCTTCGACTGCACCGCAGGACGTAAATCGCTAATCTTGGTAAAGAGTCGGTTAACGCCCGGCAGCACCTCGGAGACCATCCGCCAAGTCCTTCCCGGTGCGACAATCCGCGCACCCTGTGGCCGCCAACTCAGCCCAGAAGCATCCGCAATCCCTGAGTGACATCGGTGCGGATGGCCAGGCGCAGCCCCGGTTCGTCCCCGGCCTTCAGGGCCGCGATGATCAGCTGATGTCCACGCGGCGGCTCCGTGCGGTTCAGCCGGCCATAGAGCTTGGCCATAGTCGGGCCCAGTTGCAGCCAGACGGTCTCGGCAATTGCCAGCATCGCCGGAGCCTGCGCCCTGAGATAGAGGGTGCGATGAAATTCGAGATTGGTCCGGATGTAGCCCTGGGCCGAATGCTGCGAGATGCTGTCGGCAACGGCGTGGTTGATCGTCTCCAGCCGCTCGATCAGCGCCATGTGCGCGCGCGGCATAGCCCGGCTGGCCAGCTCGGGCTCCAGCAACGCCCGGATCGCCGCTAGTTCTTCGATCCGCTCGTTCGACAGTTCCGGCGTGCTGACCCGGCCCGACGCCGAGAGCGTGAGCGCGCCCTCTGCCACCAAGCGCCGCACCGCCTCGCGCGCGGGCGTCATGCTCACGCCGAATTCCGCGCCGAGGCCGCGCAACGTCAGCGCTTCGCCGGGCACCAGGCCGCCATGCATGATCTTGCCGCGCAGGGACCGGAACACGCGGTCATGCAGCGCCGAATTGCTGTCGCCGCCCGCACGGGGAAGCCTCTGGCCGGGGGAGACGGGGTCGGGCCTCATGCCGCGAAGCGGATCCGGTGCAACTCCGCGCCGTGGTCCCTGAGCCACGCCCGGTGACGCGAATGGTCCGGGCAGACACGGGCAACCTGCCTCCAGAACGCGGGGGAATGGTTCATCTCGACCAGATGGGCGATTTCGTGCGCGGCCACATAATCAAGAATCTCCGGCGGGGCCATGGCCAGCCGCCACGAGAACATCAGCCGCCCGGCGCTGCTGCACGACCCCCACCGGGAGCGCGGATCGCGCATCACCAGAGAGGTGTAGCCGCGGCCCAGCCGTGCGGCATGGGTGTCGCAGGCTCGTGCGAGGCGGTCGCGGGCGAGCGACTTCAGCACCGCCGCCACCTGCGGCGCCGCCGCGCGCGCCGGATTCACTTCCAGCACGCCCTCGGTCAGTCGCGCCCGTCCCCTGACGGCGGCGACAATCCGGTGCTCCCTCCCCTCGATGGGGACGACACTTCCGATGACGGGAAGTTCGGGCGCCGGCTGATCCGCAAGGTGACGGCGCACCCACCCGGCCTTGCGATCCAGAAAGGCCTCGGCCACGCCCAGCCCAAGGCCCTTGGGCAGCGATAGGGTCACCCGCCCATCGACCCGGGACACACGCAACGACAACCTGCGCGCCTGGGCCGACCGGCGCAGCTGCACCTCTATCGCCGGATCTCCCGGCAAGACCAGCCGCTCGACCGTCTTGACCATCCGCCTCTCCGTTTTCCGCGAAGCTTATCCGGGGAATTCCGGCTTGTCTTCCGAAAGCGGCGAAACGCTTTGACTTGTGTCCGTCGCTGTGGCAGGAGCCAGCTTTGCGCCGCGCCCGGGGTCAGAAAACCCCTGCCGGTTGCCAGCCGCAAGAGGACTTACCTGCCCATGGCAAAGGAAGAATGGGGAACCAAGCGGGTCTGCCCGACCACGGGCAAACGCTTCTACGACCTCAACCGCACGCCGATCATCAGCCCGTATACGGGCGAGGTCGTAACGCTCGATACCGGGCGGTCGCGCACGATGATCACCGAACGCGCCAAACCTGGCACGAGCACCGATGACGAACCCGTCGTGCTGGAAGATGATGACGACGACAGCTCTGACGTCGATCTGGGCGACGAGATCCTCGAAGATGACGAGGAGGATGAGAACGTCTCGCTGGACGATATCGCGGACGTCGCCTCGGACGACGATTGAGGCCGTGACGGGCGTGCGGGGGGACGATTTTTCGCTTGAAACCCCCCGCCCGCTTCCTTAGAGACGCTGTGCCGGAACCGGCATGGAATGGGGCCATAGCTCAGTTGGGAGAGCGCTTGCATGGCATGCAAGAGGTCAGGGGTTCGACTCCCCTTGGCTCCACCAATCCAGATCACCCGACGAAGCTGTGCCGCCTGACATCCTAGTCGGGCGCAGCACGGGCGTCGTCCGGAAGGCTAGACCTGGGGAGGCGGTGCGTCGCTGTTCCAGATATCGCGAGCCATCTGCCATCCGCCGCCATCTTCCTTGCGATAGATCGTGATGTACTTGCCGGCATCGTCCATCGCAGGGCCGCCATCGGACGCGAGATGGATCGCATAACCGCCGCGCTCGAAGGCCCAATCGCCCACGACGCGAACCTCGTCGACCGTCAGGCCGAACGCCACCTGGAACTGGCCGAGCAATCCGCGCGACCACGCGCCGATCATTGCCTTGCCGATATTGGCGGGAGCGTTGGGCGGCATCTGCACGCCATCTTCGGCAAATTGCGCCACCCAGTCCTCGGCATTTCCTGCATTCAACGCGGCGACGTGGTCGTCCCGCACCTTGTCGATTGCTGCCAGATCCGTGTCGCGACCATAGCGTTCACCCATGGTGATCCCTCCTCGTGGACAGATGGAGTGAGTCGGTATATTCTGTGAAATTACTATTTCACGAAATACTAATTTCGTCAATATGGAGCCCGCATGGCCCGCGCCTATCGCATGAAGACCCGTGCCGCCGCGCGTGAAGAGACGCGCGAGCGCATCGTCCGCGCGACGATGGCCTTGCACGACGAACAGGGGATCGCGTCGACGACGTTCGCCGACGTGGCGGAGCGGGCCGGAGTCGGGGCGGCGACGGTGCTTCGGCATTTTCCGAGTGTCGGAGATCTGGTGAGCGCCTGCGGTCAGCATGTCGCCGCAGAAATGCGCCCCCCCATGCCCGACCACGCCGACGCGGCATTTGCCGGCCTCACGACGACCCGAAGCCGGATCGCGCGGCTGGTTGCCGAGCTTGACGCCTTCTACGGCCGCGGCGAAACGCGTCTGATCGCGGCAGCCAATGACCGCGCCCGGATCCCCGAACTCGGCCGTTTCCTTGACATGGTCGAGGCCGGGATCGACGCCTGGATCAGGACGGCCCTTGTCGACGAGAACCCTGACGACACGACGGTCGCTGTGCTGATGGCGCTGTGTTCCATCACCGTCTGGCAGGGAATGAAGCAATCTGGCCTCACGGATCAGGATCGCCAGGATGTGCTGACCGCCGTTCTGGAATGCGCGCTCGGCTTCGTCCGGTCGGAGACCGGACCGCGGGATGGAGTGGTCTGAGCGTCGCGGCTGCCGGAGAAAAACGCCCTATCACGCCCTTCAGGTCCGGGCCCAGAACAGCCGGGTCTGGTCCACATTGCCGGACGGAGCGTCCGGTGGCGGTCCGGTCAATCGCTGGCCTGAACCGACGTGACGGCAACCGCCGCCACCACATCGTCGACGCTGCAGCCCCGCGACAGATCGTTCGCCGGTCGCGCCAGACCCTGCAGGATCGGCCCGATCGCGATCAGACCACCGAGGCGTTGGGCGATCTTGTAGCCGATATTGCCCGAAGCGAGGTCCGGAAAGATGAACACGTTCGGCCGGTCGGACAGGCGGCTGCCCGGCGCCTTCTTTGCCCGAATGGCATTGTCGAGCGCGGCGTCGAACTGAATCTCTCCGTCGACTTCGAGGTCCGGGTCGGCGGCGCGGATCCGCTCAAGAGCCTCGCGGATGCGGCCCAGACTGGGATGATCGGCGGACCCCGCTGTCGAGAAGCTCAGCAAGGCCACGCGCGGCGTCTCCGCCAGAAGACGGCGGCAGCTTTCGGCCGCCGAGAGCGCAATGGACGCCAGCTCCGCGGCATCAGGTTCGATGACCAGTCCGCAGTCGGCAAAGATCATGCCGCCCTTGATCGGCGCCTCGGGCCCGCAGGATAGCATCAGGAAGAAGCTCGACACGATCCCGGCCTGGGGCGCACGGCCGATGATCTGCAGCGCGGCGCGCACCGTGTCGGCGGTGGTGGCGACGGCACCGCCGACGGTCCCGCTGGCCTGCCCCAGATGCACGCGCATCGCCGCCTGACGGATCGGGTCGCGCATCTCCTCCCGCGCGCGGTCGGCGGTCATGCCGCGCGCCGCACGCATCCGGTGCCAATGGTCGGCGAGGTCCGGAAGGTCCGGCGCGTCGGCCGGGACCAGCCCGGCCACCCCGGGCAGATCGGGACCGTCCATCAGGGTGACCTGCGCCAGGCCGCGTTCGGTCAGCAGCGCCGCGGCCTCGGCCACCCGCGGATCACCGCCCTCCGGCAGGATGATGTGGCGCGGGGTGGTCCGGGCGGCGTCGAGGATTCGGTCCAGAGGTTTCATGACCTATCCCAGAAGATGCAGGCCGCCGACGATGAAGACGCCGAGGAAGATCGTCTCGGCAACCATCAGTCCGATGGCACCGGCACCGACCTCGACCATCCGTCCGAGCGAGGTCTTGATCCCGACCGCGGCAATCGCGATCAGCAACGCCCAGCGGCTGAGCGTCCCGGCCCATTCGGCGACCACGGCCGGGATCACGCCGACCGAGTTCAACGCCGCCAGAACCAGAAAGCCGATCACGAAGCCCGGAAGCAGCGGCGGCTTCTTGCCCTCGCTCAGGTCGGCAAGCCCCTTCTGGCGGATCACCAGCGAGAAGGTCAGCACCACCGGCGCCAGCATCGAGACACGGATCAGCTTGACCAGCGTGGCGGTTTCGC
This sequence comes from Paracoccaceae bacterium, assembly GCA_020425125.1. GTDB lineage: Bacteria > Pseudomonadota > Alphaproteobacteria > Rhodobacterales > Rhodobacteraceae > Meridianimarinicoccus. Next base: position 6,884 of record JAGQRV010000083.1, read on the forward strand.
CGGTCTCGCGGCCGATCGAGAAGCCCGCGCCGACCACCTGCGCGACGTCGTGGATGGTCCCGCCCAGAAAGACGCCGGAATCCCGCGCGTCGAAATGGAAGACCTGCGCCAGCATCGGATAGATCACCATGGCCACTGTCGACAGCACCGTGACCGACAGGACGGTGAAGACGAGGTCGCGTTCGGATTTCTCGTGCCGCGGCAGCACCGCGGCTATTGCCATTGCCGCCGACGCGCCGCAGATCGCCACCGACCCGCCGGTCAGAAGGGCGAAGCGCCAGCCGCGCCCGACGAAGCGCGAGGCGCCGAGGGCGAACAGGATCGTCGTGATGACGCCCGCGATCACCAGCGCGATGGAGGGCGCCCCCAGCTCGGCCAGCATGTCGACGCTGATCCGTGCGCCCAGGAGCGCCACGCCGAGGCGCAGGACGGTGCGGGCAGTGAACTCGATCCCCGGCGCTGTCCGGCTGCCCGCCTCGGCCAGAAAGTTCAGCGACAATCCCAAGAGCAGCGCCAGAAGCATGGCCGGCGCGCCGTAGTGTTCGGACAGGAACTGCGCCGTGGCGGCGACGAGAACCGAGACGACAAAGCCCGGAAACATCGGTCGCAGACCATCGAAGCCCGAAAGGCGCATGGCGAGGCTAGTCATTGCATTCTCCTGCGGGGTCGCTTTGGCCCGGCGGCGGTTGCCGCCGGACCCGTTTGCTTCTCTACTTCAGGCGGCACCGCGCTGCGGCCGCATGTCGGCGGCATCGATTCCCGCGACGATGACCGGCTTCTTCATCGCATCGCGGCGGAACGGCTCACCCAGTTCCTGGTTCAGCACGACCTCGATGAAGGTGGTCTCGCCCTGCTTCATCTGCCGGTTCACCGCCTCGTGCAACGCGTGGGTCAGGTCCTCGGGCGACGTGACCTGCACGCCCCGGCTGCCGCAGGCTTCGGCGATCTTCGCGTACGAGGTGCCGCGGTCGAGTTCGGTCCCGACGAAGTTGTTGTCGTACCAGAGCGTGGTGTTCCGCTTTTCCGCGCCCCACTGGTAGTTGCGGAAGATCACCATGGTGATCGCCGGCCAGTCGTTGCGGCCGCAGGCCGTCATCTCGTTCATCGAGATGCCGAAGGCTCCGTCGCCGGCAAAGCCGATGACCGGGACGTCCGGACAGCCGATCTTGGCGCCGAGAATGGCCGGGAACCCGTAGCCGCAGGGACCGAAGAGGCCCGGCGCCAGGTATTTCCGTCCCGCCTCGAAGCTCGGATAGGCGTTGCCGATGGCGCAGTTGTTGCCGATGTCGGAGGACACGATGGCATCCTTCGGCACTGCCTGCATGATCGCCCGCCAGGCCTGCCGCGGCGACATCAGCCCGGAATCGCGATCCCGGGCGCTGGAGTTCCACTCGGTGCCAGGATCGTCGTCCTCGTGATCGAGGCTCGACAGTTCCTGCGCCCACCGCGACTTGGTCAGCGCGACCAGCTCGCGGCGCTCGCGCCGCTCGAGATCGCCGGCATTCGGCGCGAGTTGCGCCAGAATTCCCCGCGCGACCTTGGCCGCGTCGCCCTGGATCCCCACCGAGACCTTCTTGGTCAGGCCGATCCGGTCGGCATTGATGTCGACCTGGATGATCTTGGCATCCTTCGGCCAGTAGTCGATGCCGTAGCCGGGAAGCGTCGAGAACGGGTTCAGCCGGGTGCCGAGGGCGAGCACGACGTCGGCCTTGGCAATGATCTCCATCCCCGCCTTGGAGCCGTTATAGCCCAGCGGCCCCATCGCCAGCGGGTGGTTGCCGGGGAAGCTGTCATTGTGCTGGTAGTTCGAGCAGACCGGCGCATCCAGCCGTTCGGCCAGCTTCACCAGATCCGGGATCGCGCCGGACAGGACCACGCCCGCCCCCGACAGGATGACCGGGAACTTGGCCTCGGACAGAAGCTTCGCCGCATCCGTCACCGCCTGCTCGCCGCCCGACGGACGTTCGAACGCGACGACCTGGGGCAGGTCCACGTCGATCACCTGAGTCCACATGTCGCGCGGAATGTTCATCTGCGCCGGCGCCGAGTTCCGCCAGGCCTGCATGATCACCCGGTTCAGCACTTCGGGAATGCGCGAGGCATCGCGCACTTCCTCCTGATAGCAGACGCAGTCGGCGAACAGCCGCATCTGCTCCATCTCCTGGAAGCCGCCCTGGCCGATCGTCCGGTTGGCCGCCTGCGGGGTCACCAGAAGCAGCGGGGTGTGGTTCCAGTAGGCGGTCTTGATCGGCGTGACGAAGCCGGTGACACCCGGCCCGTTCTGCGCGATCGCCATCGACATCTTGCCCGTGGCACGGGTGAAGCCGTCGGCCATCAGCCCGGCATTGGTCTCGTGTGCACAGTCCCAGAAGGTGATCCCGGCCTTGGGAAACAGGTCCGAGACCGGCATCATCGCAGATCCGATGATCCCGAACGCATGTTCGATCCCGTGCATCTGCAGGACTTTGACGAAGGCTTCTTCGGTCGTCATTTTCATCGGCGTCGCTCCTTATTCGCGCTCGTCGCGGAAGTGATAGAGGTGGTAGAGGCCCCATTGGCCGAGGCGCCGGAATGGCGTCTTCCAGCCCTCGTGAGGCAGTTCACTGTTGAAGATCGGCAAATCGGGCACCGCCTCGCCGGCAACCAGTTGCGCCATCCGGCGCCCGGCCATGGCGGAGTACATCACTCCGTTGCCGCCATAGCCGAGGGCATAGAAAGCGCCCGGAAGGTCGGGCAGGCCGGTGATGCGGGGCATCATGTCGTGGCTGACATCGACCCAACCCCACCAGCTGTAGTCCAGCTCGATCCCGCGCAGGGCGGGAAACTTGCGGGCCATCCCTTCGCGCAGGGCATGGAGATGCGCGGGATTCGCGGCATCCTTCCCGGTGATCGCAGCGCGCGAGCCGATCTGCAGCCGGTTGTCGGGCAGCAGACGGTAGTAGTGGCGCAGCGTGCGCGTGTCGGTCAGAGGTGACAGGCGGTGAATACCGACGGCAGCAAGTTCGTCCTCGGTCAGCACGCGGGTCACGATGCTGTTCGACATGATCGGCATCAGCCGGTCCTTCAGCCGCGGGTGCAGGCTGCGGGGCGCATAGGCCGCCGTCGCCACTGCCACCCGGCGGGCACGCACGGTCCCTCCGGGGGTTCGAAGGTGGTGGACACCGTTCTTCAGCGTCCATCCCTGCACGGGGCTGTCGGTATGGACCTTCGCACCCAGGTCGCGGGCCACCCGCAGATATCCGAAGGCCAGCTTGGCGGCGTGAATACCGACCCCGTCCGGCTCCCACATGGCCCCGTGTGCTTCCATGTCGCGCACCACGGTGGAATGCAGTTCACCGCGGTCCAGCATCCGGGCGCCATAGCCGAACGTGTCGCGCAACAAGGCGACTTCGGAGGTCAGCGCCGGCATCACGGACGCCTTGTGGGCGATGTAGTAATGCCCGCCATCCTGCGGGTCGCAGGCGATGTCGTGGTCACGGATGAGACCGCGGAACAGCTCGAAGGCCTCGACGATCTCGGCATGAAGGCCCTTGGCGGTATCGAGGCCCCAGCGCTCGATCCACTGGCTGCGCTTCAGGCGGCCCGAACTGATCTGGGCCTGGCCCCCGTTCCGGGTCGAGCAGCCATAGGCCACCCCGTTCGCTTCAAGCACGGTGGCCTTGATGCCGTGCATCTTGGCCAGGTGGATGGCGGTCGAAAGGCCGGTATAGCCCGAGCCGATCACCGCCACGTCGACGTCGACGTCGCCGGTGACAGGGCCGTCATCTGCCGGTGCGGGACCCGCGGTGCCGATCCAGTAGGTCGGCGCATAGTCGCTTCCCGGCCCCAGCGCGCGCGCCGTCATCGGGTCGTAATGCGGGTCGAACGGGGCCGACGCCGTGCGTTTCTCGATTACGTGCATGGCGGCCTCACTTCGCCGGAACTGACGGGCGCTGCTTGCGGATCGCCTGCTTCTCGACGATCCGGCCGTCGCGGATGCGGAAGAGGTCGGCGCCCTGAACTTCGGTACGGGTGCCGTCGGGATTGGTGGCGCGGAAGGTCCATTGCGAAACGCCGCGCGTACCGTCCTCGGACAGGAAGTGGGAGTGGTCGGCCCATTCGACGTCCGGCATGGCACTCCAGACACCTTCGAATGCCTTGGCGATGGCGCCCTTGCCTTCGATCTTGTTGCCGTACTCGTACTCGCCGGCGACGGTGTAGAAGACGCAGTCCTCGGCGAAGTGGGTCATCACGCCGTCGATGTCGTGCCGGTTGAAGGCGTCGAACGTGTCCTTCAGATCGGCGGCGGTCAGGGTGCGGGACATGGAAGGGTCCTCCTCGTTAGTAGCCCAGCGTCCGCGGCAGCCACAGGGCGATGGCCGGGAAGCAGGCGATGATGAAGATTGCGGTGACCGAGGCGATCGCGAAGGGAATGGCGCGCAGGCTGATCCGTTCGATCGAGATCCCGGAGATGCCCGAGGCGATGAACAGGTTTTCCCCGAGCGGCGGCGTCTGGAAACCGACCGAGAGCGTGCAGATCATCACGATGCCGAACTGGATCGGGTCGATGCCGACCATGTAGGCGACCGGCAGCATCACCGGGACCAGGATCATGATTGCGGCCAGTGTCTCCATGAACATGCCGACGACGAGAAGGAGGCCGATGACCATCGCCCAGATCGCATAGATGTTGGTGGTCAGCCCCAGAACGCCGCCCGCGATGATGCCGGGGATGTCGTTCTCAACCAGGATGCGGCCGAAGATCGTCGCGGTGAACAGGACCAGCAGCACGCGGCCGGCCAGCCAGGTCGTCGTGTCCAGCGCCTTGACCACCTCGCCCAGGTCGAGTTCGCGATAGATCGCGGCACCGACAAAGAGGGTGTAAAAGATGGCGACGATGGCGGCCTCGGTCGGGGTGAAGTAGCCGCTGTAGATCCCGCCCAGGATGACGACCGGTGCCAGCAGCGCCCAGAAGCCGTGGAAGCAGGCAGCGCCGATCTTGCGGAGTGACAGCGGTTCGTCCGAGCCGTGGAAGCCACGCATCCGGCAGCGGATGTAGTTCATCGTCAGAAGCCCGCCTGCCATCACCACGCCCGGCAGGAACCCGGCGATGAAGAGCTTGGAGATCGAGACAGACTGGAAGACGCCATGGGCTTCGACCGCGGCAGGATCGGGTTGCAGGCCCATGGCCGAGATGCCGTAGATGACCATCGGGATCGAGGGCGGGATGATGATGCCGAGCCCCCCGGCTGCAGCCGTGACCGACGCTGCATAGCCCGGACCGTAGCCCTGACGCGACATGGCAGGGATCATCAGCATGCCCACGGCGGCCGTCGTCGCCGGACCCGAGCCCGAGATCGCGCCGAAGAAGAGGCAGGCCATGATCGTGGCTGCCGACAGACCGCCGGTGAACGGACCGGCCAGGCTTTCGGCCACGGCGATCAGCCGCCGGCTGAGGCCCGCCGCTTCCATCAGGGCGCCGGCCAGGATGAAGGCCGGCAGCGCCATCAGCGGGAACGATCCCACCGAGGACCAGGCCATCTGCACCATCTTGATCGGGTTGTCGCCCAGATAGAGCATTGCGGCCAGCGACGAGACGCCGAGCGCCACGGTGATCGGTGCGCCAAGGACCAGAAGTCCGAAGAAGGCACCGAAGAGTACTTCGACCAGATGGCTGTCCATCAGCGGGTCCCCCGCTCGAATGCGCGTTGTTCGTCCTGGGAAAGTTCCATCATGTCCTCGACCTCGACCCGGTCGGGGTCGCGCGGGTCGATGCCCAGCACCAGCTTCAGGTAGTTCACCTGCAGAATGCGGAGCGTCATCAGGATGAAGGCGATCGGCAGCGCCATGTAGACGTAGCGCATCTCCCATCCCAGCGTCTGCGCCTTCACGAAGGGCTTCAGGCGGCCGATGAACTGGATCGCCTCCCAGATGAAGACGACGTTGAAGACCACCCAGAACAGGTCGCCCACCGCCTCGACCATGCGGGCCTGGGTGCGGGGCAGTGCGTTCAGGTGGAACGAGACGCGGTTATGCGCGGCAATGCGGGCGGCATAGGATGCGCCGAAATAGGCGAACCAGACGAACAGGATGACCGAGAGTTCCTCGATCCAGGTGATCGAGAAGCCGAAGACCTGGCGGGCGACGATCTGAACGAACAGAAGCGTGACGAAAACGGCCAGCAGGATACGGCAGACGTGGCTTTCGAACTTGTCGAGAAATGACCAGAGCGCAGGCATGACGGGCCTCCGGAAAGGGGCGGAATGGCATGGCAGCATGTCGGGGAGGGCGTACGGCGGACCGCACGCCCCGGGGATGGCGCGCGCTAGTCGACGGCCGGGCGGCCCAGGGATGCGAGAACCTTGTTCAGCTCCCCCTTGCCGCCGATCTGGTCATAGAATTGGGGCCACACATTGGTGGTGGCGAGTTCGATGAATTCCTTCTCGCCGTTGGCGGGTTCGGTGATTTCCATCCCGCGTGCGACCAGTTCGTCGCGAATCTTCGACTCCTCGCTGCGGAGGAACTCGGCCGAGGCTTTGGTTGCGGCCTTGCCGGCCTCCAGCACCTGCTGCTGCTCTTCGTCGGAGAGGCTTTCGAACAGCGCCTCGGATACGATCAGCGGTTCGATCGAGAAGATATAGCGCAGGTTGGTGATGTACTTCTGTACCTCGTCGAACTTCATCGCATAGACGGTCATGTACGGATTGTCCTGGCCGTCCACGACCTTCTGCTGAAGCGCGGCGAATGTTTCGCCCCAAGCCATCGGGGTCGGATTGATGCCCCAGCTCTTGTAGGTGTCGATCATGATCTCGTTCTTCGGAACCCGGATCACCAGCCCCTTCAGGTCCTCGACGGTCGAAACCGGGCGCTTCGAGTTCGTCAGAACCCGAAAGCCGGAATAGCCCCAGCCGATGATGCGCACGCCCGCATCCTCGATGGTCTGGTCGACCATCTCCTGGCCGATCTCACCCTGGGTGATCGTCTCCGCGTCATCCTGGCTGAGGATCACGTAGGGCAGCGTCAGCGTGCCCACGGTCGGCGAAAACGGGGTGATGTTGTTGATCGCGAGGATGGAGAAATCCAGCGTGCCGGTGGCCGCGGCGGTCACGGTATCCTGCTCGTCGCCCAGTTGGCCGTTGAGGAACAGCTTGCCGGTCATCTTGCCGCCCGACTGCTCTTCCAGCGCAGCGACGAATGCCTTGCCCAGGGCCTCCTGCGTGCCGCCCGCGCCGTCACGGACGGCGATGCGGTATTCGGTGGCGGCGGCCGGAAGGGCCAGCGCAAGTACGGTCGCGGTTCCGGTCAGCAAGCGGGCTACATAGGTCATCGGAGGCTCCATGGGTGTGATCGCGGCGTGATGTCGGTCGCCGGCATTCCACGGAGATTGCAGTTGATCGCATGAGAACGATATGTCCAGATGAAACCGAAGATAGGTCCAGATGAACAGCCGGATCCCCATCGAGTTCATCATTCTGCGCGAAGAAGATGCGCCGACACTTCAGGGCCGTCTTTCAGCGGCCATCGTGAGGGCGATCCTTGAATCGCGGGCCCGGCCGGGCGCGCGCCTGCCCTCGAGCCGGCGCCTCGCCGAGTCGCGGGGCATCTCGCGGATGACCGTGACGCTCGTCTACCAAGAGTTGATCAGCCAGGGGTATCTCGAAGCGATCCCGCGATCCGGTGTGGCCGTGGCGGCGACGGTGCCGCATCGTCGCCTGCGCACGCCCGGGATCCGCACCCGCGAGCGGCCGCTCGAATGGAAAGGGTGGCTGAGCGATCACCACCTGCCGCGACGCATCATCCGCAAGCCTGCCAACTGGCGCGACTACCGCTATCCGTTCATCTATGGCCAGGCGGATCCGCGGCTCTTCGACCACAGCGCGTGGCGCGACTGCGCCCGGCGCGCGCTCGGCACCCGCGATTTTGCCGAGCTGGCCGCAGACCGGTACGGCGCGGACGACCCGCTGCTGATCGACTACATCTGTTCCAACACGCTGCCGCGGCGCGGCTTCAATGCCGCGCCAGACGAGGTGCTGGTCACGCTGGGCGCCCAGAACGCGCTGTTTCTGGCGGTCGAACTTCTGGCCCGTGCCGACCGCCTCGCGGTGACCGAAGAGCCTGGCTATCCCGACTTTGCCGAGACCCTGCGCCGCGCGCAAAGCCCGACGACGTTCCTGCCGGTGGACGGGATGGGGCTGAACCCCGAGCATCTGCCCGAGAACACGCGATTGGTGATCACCACGCCGAGCCACCACATTCCGACCGGCGCCACCATGCCCCTCGCCCGGCGCCGCGAGCTTCTCGAGCGGGCCGCGGTACAGGACTTCCTGATCATCGAGGACGACTACGATTTCGAGATGTCCTACCTGTCGCCGCCGGCCCCGGCGCTGAAATCGCTCGATCCCTCGGGGCGGGTCATCTATATCGGCAGCTTCTCGAAATCGCTGTTTCCGGGGCTGCGCATCGGCTACATGGTCGCGCCGGCCGAAATGATTGCGCAGGCCCGCGCCCTGCGCGCCATCATGCTGCGCCATCCGCCCAGTCATCTGCAGCGGATCACCGCGTATTTCCTCGCGCTCGGCCATTACGACGCGCATATCGTGCGCCTGCGGGAAGCCCTGAAACGCCGGCGCCGGGTGCTCGAGGACGCCATCGCACGGACGCCGCTCACGATCGAAGGCGCCGCCGCCTCGGGCGGATCCAGCGTCTGGGTGCGCGCGGACGCGGAATGCGACAGCGCCGAACTCGCCTGGCGGCTGCGCGAGGCCAGCGTGCTGATCGAGCCCGGCGCGGTGTTCTTCGAAAACCCCGCCACGCCCTGTCCGCAATTCCGCCTGGGCTATTCCTCGATCGACGAAGCGGACATTCCGGCCGGGATCGACCTGATCGCGCGATACGGCTTCACCTGATCGGCTTCGTGGTGCG
>JAGQRV010000084.1 GCA_020425125.1 Paracoccaceae bacterium
TTCGAGATGCTGGGCAATTTCAGCTTCGGCGACTATTTCAAGGACGCGGCGATCCCCTTTGCCTGGGAACTGCTGACCAGGGATTTCGGCATCAACGGCGACCGGCTGAGCGTGACGGTCTATCACGACGATGACGAGGCCTGGAACCTGTGGAAGAAGGTTGCGGGCCTGCCCGACGACCGCATCATCCGCATCGCCACGATGGACAATTTCTGGATGATGGGGCCGACCGGGCCATGCGGCCCCTGCACCGAGATCTTCTATGATCACGGGCCCGAAGTCTGGGGTGGCCCGCCGGGCAGCCCGGAAGAGGACGGAGACCGCTTCGTCGAAATCTGGAACAACGTCTTCATGCAGTTCGAGCAGTTTCCGGACGGAACCCGGAAGCCGCTGCCGAACCCGTCGATCGACACTGGCATGGGGTTGGAGCGCTTTGGCGCGGTGCTGATGGGAGCGCATGACGTCTTCGCGACCGACACGCTCAGGAAGCTGGTCGAGGCGAGTGCCAATGCCACCAGTACCGATCCCGACGGGGACCAGAAGTTCCACCACCGGGTGATCGCGGACCACCTGCGGTCGACCGCGTTCCTGATCGCGGACGGGGTGATGCCGTCGAACGAGGGACGCGGCTACGTGCTGCGCCGGATCATGCGCCGCGCGATGCGCCATGCCCATCAACTGGGCGCCCGGGACCCGCTGATGTTCCGCCTTGTGCCGAGTCTGGTCGGTCAGATGGGGCAGGCCTATCCGGAGCTTGGCCGCGCGCAGGCGCTGATCGAGGAGACGCTGAAGCTGGAGGAGACCCGGTTCCGTCAGACTCTGGACCGGGGCCTGAAGCTTCTGGACGAGGAACTGGACGATCTGCCCGAGGGCGCAGAGCTGCCGGGCGCGGCGGCGTTCAGGCTGTACGACACCTATGGCTTTCCGGTGGACCTGACTCAGGACGCGCTGCGCGAAAAAGGCCGCGGCATCGACATGGAGGGGTTCGAGGCCGCGATGGCGGCGCAGAAGGCGCAGGCGCGGGCCGCCTGGGCCGGCTCGGGCGAGACCGCCGATGCCGCGATCTGGTTCGACCTGGCCGAAACCCACGGCACGACGGAATTCCTCGGCTACGACACCGAGATCGCGGAAGGCGAGATCCTGGCCCTCGTCCGGGACGGGGCGACGGTGACCGAGGCGGTGCGGGGCGACAAGGTCCAGATCGTCGTCAACCAGACCCCGTTCTATGCCGAGGCCGGCGGTCAGATCGGCGATTCCGGCACGGTCGCGACGCCAACCGGCAAGGCACGGATTGCCGACACACGGAAGGTGGCGGGGGTCTTCGTTCATGTCGCGGAGGTGACCGAAGGATCGCTGATCCCTGGCCAGGGAGCGGTCCTGACCGTCGACCATGCGCGGCGGACGGCGATCCGGGCCAATCATTCGGCCACGCACCTGCTGAACGAAGCGCTGCGCGAGACGCTGGGCGCCCATGTGGCGCAGCGCGGTTCGCTGAACGCGCCCGACCGGCTGCGCTTCGACTTCAGCCATTCCAAGGCATTGACCGCAGACGAGATTGCCCGCATCGAGGCGGATGTGAACCGCTATATCCGCCAGAACGCTGCGGTGGAGACGCGGGTGATGACCCCCGACGAGGCGCGCGCCCTGGGGGCACAAGCGCTTTTCGGCGAGAAATACGGCGACGAGGTGCGCGTCGTGTCGATGGGGTCCCTGGACGGTTCGGGCCGTGGCACGGATGGGCGGACCTATTCGATCGAGCTGTGCGGTGGCACGCATGTGCGGCGCACCGGCGATATCGGTGCCTTCGTGACGCTCGGCGACAGCGCGTCCTCGGCCGGCGTACGTCGGATCGAGGCCCTGACCGGACAGCCGGCGATGGATCACCTGCGGGCGCAGGACGCCCGCCTTGCCGAAGCGGCTGCCGCTTTGAAGGCGGCACCCGCCGACGTGCCGGAGCGTGTCCGGACGCTGATCGACGAGCGGCGGGCGCTACAGGCGGAACTTGCGGTTCTGCGCCGGGAACTGGCGATGGCGGGCGGCGGCGGGTCGGCCGCGCCGGCGACGAAGACGATCAACGGAGTCGCGTTCCTCGGGCAGAGTCTGAGCGGGGTGACCGGCAAGGATCTGCCTCCGCTGATCGACGCCCACAAGGCACGGATCGGCTCCGGTGCGGTCCTGCTGATCGCCGATACCGGCGGCAAGGCGGCGATTGCGGCCGGTGTCACCGACGACCTCACCGGTCGGCTCTCCGCGGTAGACCTGGTACGCTGCGCTGCGGAAGTGCTGGGCGGCCGTGGCGGCGGCGGACGCCCCGACATGGCCCAGGCGGGCGGTGCCGATCCCAGTCGGGCCGCCGAAGCGATTACCGCCGTCGAAGCGATGCTGGAGGGAGTGGACGCATGAGCGCACTCTGGATCAGCCATGCCACCGTCACCGACCATGAAGCCTATGGTCGGTATGCGCGGCTCGCCAAGGACGTGATTCACGCGCATGGCGGCGAGTTTCTGGTCCGCAGCGGCGCGCACCGCCAGATGGAAGGGACAGACCGGCCGCGCAACGTGGTGGTCCGGTTCGCAAGCCTCGAAGCGGCAGTGGGCTGCTACGAGTCGCCCGAATATCAGGCCGCCCTGGCCCATGCGGATCACGCCGCCGAACGGAGCCTCGTGATCGTCGAGGAACTGTGACCTGACAGATCTGGCCAAGCTGATCGCGACCCATGCGGCGCCGGGGCGGGTGGAATGGATCGGGCTGAGACCCGGCCGACTTGCCGATATGGTCGAGGTTGCGGAGGCCGATCTGGGCCTGACCGGTCTGGCGGGGGACCATCACAGCCGGGCCAACGGCCGCGCAGTGACGCTGATCCAGGCCGAGCATCTGCCGGTGATCGCTGCGCTCTGTCGGCGGGACAAGGTGATGCCCGACCTGATGCGGCGTAATGTAGTCGTGTCGGGGATCAACCTCGGCGCATTGCGCGGCGGGCAGGTGCGGCTCGGCTCTGCGGTGATCGAACTGGCGGCGCCCTGCGCCCCGTGCTCCCGGATGGAAACGGCGCTTGGTCCCGGCGGCTATTCGGCCATGCGTGGGCATGGCGGCTGGACGGCCCGGGTCGTGCATCCTGGGCGGGTTGCCATAGGGGATATGGTGACGCTTGACAGCGAGGAACCTGCGTAGCCTCAGGGGCGACGGCCATTGGCGGCCGGGCGGGCCGTTTCCACCCGGAGACCGGAACCCGGCCAGGGGGTGAGCGGCGCGGACACGGGCGTCGGCTCGGCGCGCCGGGGATCCATCTGGTCCGATGCAACAGGCCACCTCGATCCCGCTTCGGCAATCGGGCCTGCATCAGCGGTTTCGGCCAGATCTTCGGCAAACGGACTCAGCGACGCGGCTGAGGCGGCGCTGCTCAGGCCTAGGGTCAGAAGCAGGATGAGTCTCGCCACGGGCGTCCTTCTGGCAGTCTTCCGGACGGCACGTCCGCCCCGGTCTTCAGGGACAGTAGCATCCTGCCCGTGCGACACGTAAGGGTAGATCTGGCCGTGGTTAAACCGCGCGGTGGCCGAGGCCGCGCAGTGGGCGCGGGACAGCCGATGGCCGCGCCTTGCGCTTGCTCATTGGGGTGGTTGCAAGCTATCAGGACCGAAGAGAACGCCAGAAGAACCTTGGGGGTCGAGCATGCGGCGAGTTGTTGTGACCGGGCTTGGGATGGTGACGCCGCTTGCCTGCGGAGTGGAGCCGACCTGGGCGCGGTTGCTCGCGGGGCAATCGGGGGCGGGCACCATCACGCGTTTCGATGCCGGGCATCTGGCGACGACCTACGCGTGCGAGATCCCGGTCGGCGACGGCAGCGACGGAACGTTCAATCCAGACGACTGGATGGAGCCGAAGGAACGCCGCAAGGTCGATGACTTCATTCTCTACGCGATGGCGGCGGCGGATCAGGCGGTGCGCGATTCCGGCTGGATGCCGAGCGACACGGAGGGCCAGGAGCGCACCGGCGTGATGATCGGGTCGGGCATCGGCGGGCTGAGCAGCATCGCCGATACGGCCGTGCTTCTGAAGGAGCGGGGACCGCGTCGGGTGTCGCCGTTCTTCATTCCCAGCTCGCTGATCAATCTTGCCTCGGGGCAGGTGTCGATCCGCTATCGCTTCAAGGGTCCGAACCACTCGGCAGTCACGGCCTGCTCCACCGGGGCTCACGCGATCGGCGACGCCGCGCGGCTGATCCAGTGGGGTGACGCCGACGTGATGGTGGCCGGCGGTTCCGAGAGCCCCATTTGCGAGATCGGAATCGCGGGATTCAACGCCTGCAAGGCGCTGTCGACCAAGCGCGGCAACGACCCCGAGCGGGCGAGCCGGCCCTACGACGCGGACCGCGACGGCTTCGTGATGGGGGAGGGTGCGGGCGTCGTCGTCCTGGAGGATTACGAGCACGCCAAGGCACGCGGCGCCAAGATCTACGCCGAGGTGCTGGGCTACGGCCTTTCGGGAGATGCGTATCACATCACGGCGCCGTCGGAGGATGGCAACGGGGCCGAACGGGCAATGCGCGCGGCGCTGGCGCGTGCCGGGATCGGTCCTGCGGATGTGGATTACATCAACGCCCACGGAACATCGACCATGGCCGATACCATCGAACTGGCTGCGGTCGAGCGTGTGCTGGGCGATGCGGCGGCCAAGGCGACGATGTCCTCGACCAAATCGGCGATCGGCCATTTGCTGGGGGCCGCGGGTGCCGTCGAAGCGATCTTCTCGATTTTGGCGATCCGCGACCAGGTGGCGCCGCCAACGATCAACCTCGACAATCCTGATACGGACACGGTGATGGACCTGGCGCCCAACGCCAAGCGCGAGCGCGAGATCAACGTGGCGCTGTCGAATTCGTTCGGGTTCGGGGGCACCAATGCGTCGCTCGTTCTGGGGCGGGTTTCCGCCTGATGCTGATCTGGAGATCCGTAGCGTCGAATGCGCTGACCCTCTTTGTCGTGATCCTGATCGGTCTCGGCGTTGCCGTCGCAATGGCCCAAAGGGAGTGGCGGTCGCCTGGGCCCCTGGCCGAAGCGGTCTGCCTGAGCGTGCCGCGCGGCGCGACGATCCAGACGGTGTCCGAAGACCTGGTCGCGAAGGGGGCGGTGCGATCGGGCATGCTCTTGCGGATCGGCGCGGAGTACACCGACCGCGCGGGAAAGCTGAAGGCGGGGAATTTCCTGATCCCGCCAAGAGCGTCGCCTGACGATATTGTCGGCCTGGTGACATCGGGCGGACAGAGCACCTGCGGGTCGGACATCAATCTGAGGATCGGCGTGGCCGATGCCGCCGTGCAGATGCGCGAGCTTGATCCGGCATCGGGCGAATTCACCGTCGTTGCGGAATATCCGGTAGCCGACCCGGCGCCCGCCGAGGTGCAGACCGTGCTGGATGCGGGCTTCGCCCGGACCCGGGTGACCGTGGCCGAGGGCGTGACCAGCTGGCGGATCGCCGACAGTCTGCAGAAGGCATCCTTCCTCGGCGGGGACGTCGCCGAGGTTCCGGATGAGGGGACCCTCGCGCCCGGAAGCTACGAGGTGACGATCGGCGGCGACCGGGATGCGCTTTTGAGCCAGATGGCGGCCCGGCAGCAGGAGATCCTGACCGCCGCCTGGGCCGGGCGTGCCAACGGGTTGCCGCTGAAGAATGCCTACGAGGCCCTGATCCTTGCTTCAATCGTCGAGAAGGAGACCCGGATCGCTGACGAGCGGCCGGTCGTGGCGAGCGTGTTCGAGAACCGCCTCAACGAGGGAATGCGGCTGCAGACGGACCCGACGGTGATCTACGGTCTCACGGACGGCAAGGGCGTTCTCGGCCGGGGGCTGTATCGCAGCGAGCTGGCACGGCCAACTCCATACAACACCTACGTGATCCAGGGGTTGCCGCCGACGCCGATTGCCAATCCGGGGCAGGACTCCATCGAGGCGGTGGTGCGGCCGGCGGACACGGAGTTCCTGTTCTTCGTTGCCGACGGGACGGGTGGCCACGTCTTTTCCAAGACCCTCGCGGAGCACAATCAAAACGTGCAGAAGTGGCGCCGAATCGAACAGCAGCAGGGAACCCAGCAGAATCAATGATGGCGTTGCGCCGTTCGGTGCGGTGCCATGTAGTGGCCCGTTGCCGGTTCCTGGCACCATGGCGGAGCTGACGGCGGTTAACGGACGCCGCCTAGTGGCATGGCGCGTGAACGGCAGGAAAGACGGGTGGAAAGACGGTGATTCGTTGATTCCCGGACGTTCATTCCGCACCGGACGTTAACGCGGGGGACGGTAGGATCGACCTGTAAGGCGCTGTTTCGTTTGACAAAGCGCGCGGTCCGAGGTATCAGTTCAGGCAAGCTGGAAGACATGGGCAAGGCGCCGGGGTGATCACCCTTGGCGCCTTTTTCGTGGCTCTCTCGACGGGAACGAGAGAGGCGGGTTTGTGCATGACGATTATCTACCCCGACGGTGAAGAGGGGGCCTCGGCCGGCATTATGTCCGAGGCGCAGCAGACGTATCAGCGGGCGCAGGCCGCGCTGAACAAGCTGGTGAGCGAGCTTGACGACGGTGAACTCGTCCACGTGGGCGAGGCCGGGCGGATTCTGAAGGAGCTGAAGGATGCTCTTCGGACGGCCAACCAGGAAAGGGAACGCGTTGAAAGCGAACGAAGGAAACAAGCCGGTATTGCCGGCGAGTATGCCATCGACTTCGATGCCGCCCGACTTGAGATCGGGCGGCGTCTTGCTTGCCTCCGCGCCGCCGGAGGTGCGGGAAGCGTTTCTGGATAGCCTGAGTCCGGGAGCGCTTCTGGCGCTCCCCTATGTCTTCGAATTCTGGGCACTGGAGCATCAATTGCCGCCTGCCGGGGATTGGCGGACCTGGGTCATCATGGGAGGACGCGGCGCCGGCAAGACCCGTGCGGGGGCCGAATGGGTGCGCTCGGAAGTCGAGGGATCGCGGCCGCGCGACCCCGGACGGTCGCGGCGCGTTGCGCTGGTGGGCGAGACCATCGATCAGGTGCGCGAAGTGATGGTGCACGGCGACAGCGGAATACTTGCCTGTTCGCCCCCGGATCGTCGGCCGACCTGGGAAAGCAGCCGCAAGCGGTTGGTCTGGCCGAACGGTGCGGTCGCGCAGGTCTTTTCGGCGCATGAGCCGGAAAGCCTGCGCGGTCCGCAATTCGACGCGGCCTGGGTCGACGAACTGGCGAAATGGAAGAAGGCGGAGGATGCCTGGGATATGCTGCAGTTCGGGCTGCGCCTGGGACAGACGCCGCGGCAGGTGGTCACCACGACGCCCCGGAACGTGAGTGTGCTGAAGCGGATTCTCGACAACAAGTCGACGGCGGTGACTCACGCGCCGACTGAAGCCAACCGGGCCTTCCTGGCGCAGAGCTTCCTCGAGGAAGTGCGGGCCCGATACGCCGGGACGCGGCTTGGACGGCAGGAACTGGATGGGGTCCTCTTGGAGGATGCCGAGGGCGCGATGTGGACGATGTCCATGATCGAAAGCCTGCAGATCGAGAAGGCGCCCGATCTGGACCGGATCGTCGTCGCGGTCGATCCACCCGTGACCGGAGGCGAGGCGTCGGATTCCTGCGGGATCGTGGTGGTCGGTGCGAGGATGGCCGGATCGCCGCAGGACTGGTCGGCCTATGTGCTGGAGGATGCGACCGTGCAGGGCACCAGTCCCAGGGGCTGGGCCGAAGCGGCGCTGGCGGCGATGGCGCGCCACAGGGCCGACCGTCTGGTCGCCGAGGTCAATCAGGGCGGCGATCTGGTGGAGAGCGTGGTCCGGCAGGTGGACCCGCTCGTGCCGTTGCGGGCGGTCCGGGCGAGCCGGGGCAAGGCGGCGCGCGCAGAGCCGGTCGCGGCGCTTTACGAGCAGGGACGGGTGAAGCACCTCCGCGGTCTCGGCACGCTCGAGGAGCAGATGTGCCAGATGACGGTTCGCGGCTACGAGGGGCAGGGGAGCCCTGACCGCGTGGATGCGCTGGTCTGGGCGCTGCAGGAGCTGATCATCGATCCGGCGGCCAAGTTCCGGCGCCCGCGCATTCGCGGGCTCTGAGCCGTCTCCGACGGCCCCCTGTCTGCCGGTGGAGGCGGATGGGGGGCGGGTTCCGAAAATTCACAGCCGGCCCCTGCGTGGGGACCGGTCGCCACCGGGAAGCGCGCCGGCGGCCAGAAAGGATGTGTGCCGATGAAATTCAATGTCTTCAAGCGCGAGATGCCGGCCGTCCAGCCGCCCGAACGCAAGGCGAGCGTGACCGGTGCGATTCTGGCGATGAGCGGTCAGGCGGCGGTCGCCTGGAGCCCGCGGGACACGCCGTCGCTGATCCGCAACGGTTTTGCGGGCAACCCGGTGGGATTTCGCTGCGTGAAGCTGATTGCCGAGGCCGCGGCTGCGATCCCGCTGGTGCTTCAGGACCACAAGTGCCGCTATGATCGCCACCCCGTCGGCGATCTGGTGGCCAATCCGAACCCGGCACAGGGGCGGGCGGAGCTGTTCGAGTCGCTCTACGGCCAGATTCTTCTGACCGGAAACGGCTATGTCGAGGCGGTCGGCGGTGCGCCTGGTGCGTCCCCCATCGAGCTGCACGTGTTGCGTTCGGACCGGATGACGCTGGTGCCGGGCCGGGACGGCTGGCCGGTGGGCTACGACTATGCCGTGGGCGGCAAGAAGCATCGGTTCGACATGACCGGTGAGGTGCCGCCGATCTGCCATATCAAGAGTTTTCATCCGACGGACGACCATTACGGCTTCTCGCCCCTGCAGGCGGCGGCGACGGCGGTCGACGTTCACAATTCCGCCTCGCGCTGGTCGAAGGCGCTGCTGGACAATGCGGCGCGGCCCTCGGGCGCGATCGTCTACCGGGGTACCGACGGGTCTGGTGTGATGACCAATGAACAGTACGACCGATTGGTCGACGAGATGGCATCGAACTATCAGGGCGCGCGGAATGCTGGCCGGCCGATGCTACTGGAAGGTGGGCTGGATTGGAAGCCGATGGGTTTCAGCCCGTCGGACATGGAGTTCCAGAAGACCAAGGAGGCGGCGGCGCGGGAGATCGCTCTCGCCTTCGGGGTGCCGCCGATGCTGCTCGGAATCCCGGGAGACGCGACCTACGCCAACTATCAGGAGGCGCACCGGGCATTCTATCGCCTGACCGTGCTGCCGCTGGCGACGCGGGTGGCGGCGGCGGTCGGGGAATGGCTTGCCCGGTTCTCGACGCATCGGACCGAAATGGTGCCCGACCTCGACAAGGTTCCGGCCCTTGCGGCCGAGCGCGAAGCGCAATGGCGAAGGATCAGCGAGGCGAGTTTCCTCAGCGACGACGAGAAGCGTGCGATGCTGGGCCTCCCGCCGCGTGCACCGACACCGGGGGACGGCAAATGAATGATCTGAGGCGTCCTCCCGGGGGGTCGCGATACCTGTATGAGCCGTTCGAATATGGCGTCCAGCAGGTCCACGAAGCGCGCGAGAAGGTTCTGCAGCTGCAGTTCGAAGGCATCGACGGGCGGCTGGACCGGATCGAGGCAGTGATGGAGCGGCTCGAGCGGCGGCTTTGGCTGACGGTTTACGGCGTGGTCGCGACGATCCTGGCTCAGGCAGCCAGTCAGTTGGTCACGATGACACCGCACGGAGGGTTGTGAAGATGCTTGGCGCGTATATGAGCGGTCTGGAGCACAAGTTCTGTCAGTTCGACAGCGAGATCTCGGTAGCTGACGGTATCCGTATCGAAGGCTATGCCTCGCTTTTCGGTCGGGTGGATCAAGGCGGCGACGTGGTGGAGCGCGGCGCTTACGCCGCATCGCTCGCGCGGCTGAAGGCGGCGGGTCGTGGCGTAAAGCTTCTGTGGCAGCACGATCCGACCCAGCCGATCGGCATTTGGGACGAGGTCCAGGAAGATGAGCGAGGGCTCTACGTCAAGGGACGGCTGCTGACTGACGTGGCGCGGGGCCGGGAAGCGGCCAGCCTGATCGAGGCCGGCGCCATCGACGGCCTGTCCATCGGTTACCGCACGGTGCGTTCCGCAAAGAACGACAGCGGTCAGCGGATGCTGACAGAGGTCGAGTTGTGGGAAGTGTCGCTGGTGACCTTCCCGATGCTGCCTGAAGCGCGGATCGGAGCGAAATCGGACGACCGGGAAGACCCGTCAGAGGCTCTGATGCGAGAATTGGCGGCGGTTGTCGAGGACGCCCGCCTACGCCTGGCCAGCCCCGACTGAGCCGACCCCAAGCCACTTGAGAGGATGTTCAAATGACGACCCCCGAGACCAAGGCTCGGGCCGGGGCCGGTGCGCCCATGGCCCAGACGCCGTCGCACAGCGCGGCGGCCGAGATGAAGACGGCGCTCGCCGGACTTCTGCACGACCTGACCGAATTCCGGGCGGGCATTTCCGATCAACTGAAAGCACAGGAAGAGAAGCTGACCATGCTTGACCGCAAGACCGCCCTTGCCGGGCGCCCCGCTCTTTCCGCCGCGGCCGATGTGGAGGCCCCGCACCAGAAGGCGTTCGAGGCCTATGTCCGCAACGGCGACGAAAGTGCGCTGCGGGGAATCGAGCTGGAAAGCAAGTCGCTGCAGATCAATTCGGACGGCGGCTATCTGGTCGATCCGCAAACCTCGGACAAGATCCAGGCAGTGCTGAACAACACGACGTCGATTCGATCCATCGCCACTGTCGTCAATGTCGAAGCGAATTCCTTTGACGTGCTGGTCGATCAGGGCGAAGTCGGCCATGGCTGGGCCAGCGAGGACACGCTGAATACAGGCACCGACACGACCCAGATCACGCGCATATCGATCCCTCTGCACGAACTGAGCGCCATGCCGAAGGCAAGCCAGCGTCTTCTTGACGACAGCGCCTTCGACATCGAAGGCTGGCTCGCCGGCCGGATCGCCGATCGCTTTGCCCGCGCCGAAAGTGCGGCGTTCATCACCGGCACCGGGGTCGACCAGCCGAAGGGCATCCTCTCTCATCCCGCGGTCCACAATGACAGCTGGGCCTGGGGTCAGATTGGCTACGTTCCCTCCGGCACGACCGGCGATTTCAACTCGACGAACCCGTCGGACTCGATCATCGAGCTGGTCTACGCGCTTGAGGCGCCCTATCGCACGAAAGCCACGTTCGTGATGAGCTCGAAAACCGCTGGCGCAGTGCGCAAGATGAAGGACTCCGACGGTCGCTTCCTGTGGTCCGATGGTCTGGCTTCGGCAGAACCTGCGCGCCTGATGGGCTATCCGGTTCTGATCTGCGAAGAGATGCCGGAAGTCACCGCCGGTTCCTTTTCGATCGCGTTCGGCGATTTCTCGGCGGCCTACACCGTTGCCGAGCGCCCCGACCTGCGGATCCTTCGTGATCCGTTCTCGGCCAAGCCGCATGTTCTGTTCTACGCCACGAAACGTGTGGGCGGCGACGTCAGCGATTTCGCGGCGATCAAACTGCTCAAGTTCGACATCAACTGACGCCTGACTCTGCCGATTGAACCGCGCGGATTCCGCGCGGTTCATAGGGGTGGTCGCCGGTCAGTGACTGACGTGCTGTCCAGCTTTCCCCTCCGTCAGAGCAGCACGGTTGGGTGGCCGCCCCGCCTTTCCCTTGGCTTTCCATTAGCGTGATCCGGAGTACGCCCATGAAGCTTGTCGACCTGACGGGCATTGCGACCATCGACCTGCCGATCGCCGAGTTCCGCTCTCACTTGCGCCTCGGCACAGGGTTCGCCGATGACGCGCTGCAGGATCCGATTCTCGAGGCGTCTCTCCGCACGGCGGTGGCTGCCATTGAAGCGCGTACCGGCAAGGTGCTGTTCGAGCGCAGCTTTCGTTGGGTCGTCTCGGCGTGGCGCAGCCCTTCGGTGCAGGCCCTGCCCGTCGCTCCGGTGTCCGCCCTGACGTCCATCGTGACAATCTCGCGTGCTGGCGACGTTACGGCGACGAACCTGACCGACGTCGTACTGATGGAAGACCTGCATCGTCCCCAACTTCGTGCGGCGGCGATGTGCTTGCCGGTGATCCCGGTCAACGGCGTGGCCGAAGTGACCTTCACTGCAGGCTTCAGTCCGGACTGGCTGGGCATGCCTGCCGACATTGCCCAGGCTGTCCTGCTTCTCGCGGCACATTACTACGAGATCCGGCACGAGGAGCCGACCAACGATGGGAACATGCCCTACGGCGTTGCCAGCCTGATCGAACGGTATCGGACAGTTCGGATCCTGGGCGGGGCGGCCCTGTGATGCGAGTCGATCCGCGGACGGAGTTCACCCTCGAAGTACCGCAGGAAACGGCCGACGGTGCCGGCGGCGTGACGGAGATTTGGGTTCCGACGGGCCAGATCTGGGGCGATCTGAGATCGCGGCCGGGGACAGAACGGCTCGCTGGAGAAATCGGCGTTTCGCAGGCAACCCACAGCATCTTCGTACGCGGCGCTCCGTATGGCGCGCCGTCGCGCCCGACGGTACGCCAGAGGTTCCGCCGCGGTGTCCGGGTTTTCCGGGTGGTTTCCGTTTGCGAGGCCGATCCGGAGGCGCGTTTCCTCGAGTGCCGGGTGATCGAGGAGGAGACGGCATGACTTACGTACTTGCCGCGGCTCTGCAGGAGGCCGTCTATGGCCGGCTGACTGCCGATCCCTCGATTGCCGGGCTGATCGGATCAGCGGTCTTCGATGCGGCGCCCGCAGGCCAGGTTCCACCGCTTTACGTCGCGCTGGGCCCCGAAGATGTAAGGGATCGGTCCGACAAGACGGCACACGCCGCTCTGCATGTCCTGACTGTCACCATCGTGAGCGAAGGGGGCGGATTTCACGCGGCGAAGGTCCTGGCGGCGGCAGTGGAGGAGGCCTTGACCGTCATGCCGCTCAGCCTCTCGCGGGGGCGCGTCATTGCGGTGACCTTCGATCGGGCTGATGCCCGACGAGACCGAAACGGCAAGCAGCGCCGGATCGACATGCGCTTCCGCGCGCTCGTTGACGACACGTAATTCAAGCATCGGAGAGAAGCCATGGTGGCGCAAAGCGGCAAGGATCTGCTGATCAAGTTGGACGACGGAGCCGGGACCTTTCTGACGATCGCTGGGCTGCGCGCGACGCGGATCAGTTTCAACGCGGAAATGGTCGACATTACCAGCCTGGAAAGCGGAGGGTGGCGGGAGTTGCTGGGGGGCGCTGGTGTCCGGTCCGCAACCCTGTCCGGAGCCGGGGTCTTTCGTGACGATGCGACCGATCTTCGGGCGCAGGACGTGTTCTTCAACGGGATGGTACCGCAGTTTCAGGTCGTCATTCCCGATTTCGGAATTGTCGAAGGACCGTTTCAGATCACTTCACTCGAGTATTCGGGCAATTACGATGGTGAGGCCACGTACGAAATGTCCATGGCCTCTGCCGGGGTTGTGGCCTTTACGGCGATCTGATGGCCAATCCCTGGGCAGGCGAAGTCAGTCTGGTGCTCGACGGCAAGCAGCGGTTGCTCAAGTTGACCCTTGGCGCGCTGGCCGAGCTCGAAGCGGACCTCGAGGCCGGGACCCTCGTGGATCTGGTCACGCGCTTCGAGAGTGGGGACGTCAGGACACGAGACGTTCTCGCCCTCATCGTTGCTGGGCTGAGAGGCGGCGGGTGGGATGGGCGACAGGGTGACCTGCTCTGCGCCGATATTGGGGGCGGACCGGTAGAAGCTGCGCGTGTAGCCGCGCTCTTGTTGGCCCGCGCCTTCACCGTGCACGACAGCGAGGTCCGGTGAGTGGCCTCGACTGGCCCGGGCTTCTTCGTGTTGGAATCCGGAGCCTCGGCCTGAAGCCGGACGAGTTCTGGCGTCTTACACCGGCAGAACTGTTCATAATGCTCGGCGCGGACCAAGCGCCGAAGCGGCTTTCCCGGATGCGGCTTGAAGAGTTGATCCGGGCTTTTCCTGACGCAAGGGAAGGACGGATCTATGGCGGAAAGTGACCGCATCAACGCGTTTGGCGAGCAGATCGATGTGCTTGAGGAGAACCTTGCCGGGGCACAGTCCGTTGCCTCGACATTCGCCGGCGCGCTGCAGCAGATCAGTGCCACCATGGCAGATACCGGCAGGGAGGTGCGGACCCTTTCAACCGGAATCAGCAGAGGCCTGCGTGGCGCCTTCGACGGACTCATCTTCGATGGACTGAAGGCGTCGGACGCAATGCGGAAAGTGGGGCAGTCGGTGCTCAATGCGGCATACGCTTCGGCGGTCAACCCTGTTGCGCAGCATTTCGGTAAGATTGCCGGGGCAGGGATCGAGGCGGCAATCGGAGGCGCCGTCCCGTTCGCCAAAGGCGGGACATTCGTTCAGGGACGGGTCATGCCATTCGCACACGGAGGGGTCGTCAGTTCTCCGACGGCGTTCCCGATGCGCGGTGGAACCGGGCTCATGGGCGAGGCTGGACCTGAGGCGATCATGCCGCTTGCGCGGGGAGCCGACGGTCGATTGGGAGTGCGGACCGATGGCGGTGCGCGTCCAGTGACCGTCGTGATGAATGTAAAGACGCCGGACGTGGCGGGTTTCCAACGTTCGCAATCGCAGATTGCAGCGCAGATGGGCCGGGCTCTGAGCCGGGGTCAGCGCAACCGCTGATATGCGAAGGGACATCCTATGAGCTTTCACGAAGTGAGGTTTCCGACCTCGCTGAGCTTCGGTTCGGCGGGGGGACCGCAGCGGCGTACCGACGTCGTAACCCTGGCCAATGGATTTGAGGAACGGAATACACCCTGGGCGCATTCCCGAAGAAGATACGATGCCGGCCTTGGCGTAAGGTCACTTGATGATGTCGCGACGCTGGTCGCGTTCTTCGAGGCACGGCAGGGTCAACTCAATGGATTTCGCTGGAAGGATTGGGCCGACTACAAGAGTTGCGCACCCTCGGCAAGCATTGCGCCGACCGATCAGCGTCTCGGCACGGGCGACGGAGTCGCCGTAACGTTCCAGCTCGCGAAGCGGTACTCGTCAGGCGGGCATGGTTATAGCCGGCCAATATCCAAGCCGGTTGCAGGAAGCGTTCGGGTCGCAGTGGACGGTGGCGAACTTCCCGCAGCATCGTTCAACGTCGATACAGCGACCGGCCTCGTGACGTTCTCGGTGCCACCGGCATCCGGCAGTGCCGTCACGGCCGGGTTTGAATTTGATGTTCCCGTACGGTTCGACACCGACCAGATCGTGACCTCAGCGGCGAGCTTCCAAGCCGGAGACGTCCCGGACGTTCCCGTGGTGGAGATTCGGGTGTGATGGCGGTTCCGGCTGGACTTCAGGCACAATTGGATTCTGGGGCGACCACTCTGTGCCAATGCTGGGAACTGCGTCGAAAGGATGGTGCAGCTTTCGGTTTCACCGACCATGATCGCAACTTGTCGTTTTCTGGACTGACGTTCAAGGCGGATACCGGGCTGACCGGACAGGCGCTGCAACAGACAACCGGTCTTTCAGTCAACAACGCAGAGGTCATTGGCGCCCTGAGCGACATTTCGGTGAGTGAGGCGGACCTTGTTGCCGGGCGATTCGATGGGGCCGAGGTCCGCGCCTGGCTGGTCGACTGGAGCAACGTCAGCGACAGGGCCCTCATCTTTCGCGGGACGCTTGGAGAGATCGTTTCTGGTGGCGGTGAATTCCGTGTGGAACTGCGCGGCCTTTCCGAGGAACTGAACCGGTCACAAGGCCGCGTATACCACCACCTTTGCGGTGCGAATTTGGGCGACTCTGCCTGCAAGGTGGATCTCAGCGCGTCGCAATTTTCGACGCAGGCTACGGTCGCTTCGGTGGAAGGGCAGCAGGAATTCACTCTGAGCGGTGCTGCCGGATTCGCTGAGCGGCATTTCGAACGTGGCCGCATCGAGGTCGTGACTGGCGCCGCTTCCGGCCTGTCGGGTTTCGTCAAACGGGACGAGCTTGAAGGCAGCTTCCGACGCCTGACGCTGTGGCAAGAGCTTCGGGCGCCGGTTACCGTCGGTGACAAGGTTCGGATTGAAGCGGGCTGCGACAAGAGGCTCGTGACGTGCCGCGCAAAGTTCGGAAATTCATACAATTTCCGCGGATTCCCTCACATTCCGGGTGAGGACTGGATGATGGCCTACCCCAAGCAGTCGGGCCGGAATGATGGCGGGAGCCGAAATTGACGCGGCGGGGCGAAATGGCCGTAGCCATCGCGCGCCGCTGGATCGGCACTCCGTACCGCCACCAGGCGACCTGTGAAGGGGCGGGATGTGATTGTCTCGGGCTTTTGCGTGGTGTCTGGCGAGATCTCTATGCCGTGGAGCCAGAACTGGTCCCCCATTACAGCCCTGACTGGTCGGAGCCACAGGGAGAAGAGCTACTGCTTGAGGCGGCAAGCCGCTGGCTCATCGCGAAGCCGATAGATGCAGAGGCTGCCGGTGACGTGCTGCTGTTCCGTATGCGTTCAGGTGGCGTCGCCAAACATCTGGGCCTGCAGAGCGAAACCGATGTCGGGGCAGCATTCGTGCATTCCTACGATCGGCACGGAGTCATCGAAAGCCCTCTGTCCGAGCCGTGGCGACGTCGCATCGTGGCACGCTTTGCTTTTCCTGAGGAGACCGCCTGATGGCAACACTCATTCTGTCCGCCGCCGGTGCCGCCGCCGGCAGTGCGATCGGTGGGTCGGTGCTTGGCCTTTCGGCTGCCGTGATCGGCCGCGCTGCTGGCGCGACGGCCGGCAGATGGATCGACCAGAAGCTGATGGGAGCCGGCTCAGACGTCATCGAGGAAGGGCGGGTGGAGCGATTCCGGCTGACCGGGGCCAGTGAAGGCGCGACGGTGACACGTGTTTTCGGCCGGATGCGGGTACCTGGCCAAGTGATCTGGGCGTCAAACTTCCTCGAATCCAGGTCGACCAAACGTGCATCCGGCGGAAAGGGCGGTGGAAGCCGGCAAACCTCCTCCGTCACAAGCTACAGCTATTCCGTCAGTCTCGCTGTCGCCCTTTGCGATGGCGAAATCAGCCATGTGGGCCGAATTTGGGCGGATGGGCAGGAACTGAGCCGGCGAAACGTTGCCTATCGAGTCTATCCTGGCACTGAGACTCAGCTACCGGACCCGAAAATTGCCGCGGTTGAGGGAAGCCAAAATGTTACGGCGTACCGCGGAACCGCCTACGTCGTGTTCGAGGATCTGGACCTTTCGGAATTCGGCAATCGCGTTCCCCAATTCAGTTTCGAGATTGTCCGACCCGAACAACCGGCGGCTGCTGAGCCAGAAGGTTCAATGGTCGACAATGTCCGTGCAGTGGCCCTCATTCCCGGGACTGGCGAATATGTACTGGCGACCACGCCGGTTTCCTATGCAGAGGGGCCGGGCCGGTCCCGGGCGGCCAACGTGCATACATCGGAAGGGCAGACGGATTTTTCGGTGTCGTTGGATGCACTCCAAACCGAATTGCCGAAATGCGGCGCCGTTTCGCTTGTCGTTTGCTGGTTTGGCGATGATCTGCGATGCGGGCGAACCACGTTGCGCCCGAAAGTGGAGAACAAGGATTCCGATGGGACACAAATGCCGTGGTCAGTGTCTGGGCTCACCCGTCCTGATGCGCAAATCGTCCCGCAATTGAACGGGGCGCCCGTCTATGGCGGGACCCCTTCGGACCAGTCGGTGATCGAGGCGATACGCGACTTGAATGCGCGTGGCCTGAAGGTGATGTTCTATCCGTTCATTCTTATGGATCAAATGAGCGGCAACGGCCTGCAGGATCCTTGGACTGGCGCCGCAGACCAGCCACCGTTGCCCTGGCGCGGGCGAATTACAACCTCGATCGCACCCGACCAGCCGGGCAGTCCCGACGGTACATCGGCCGCCCAAGCTGAAGTCGCAACATTCTTTGGGACCGTGCAGCCTTCAGACTTCCAAATCTCCTCAGGAAGCGTTGCCTATTTGGGCACTGAAGAGTGGTCCATGCGGAGGTTCGTTCTTCATTGCGCGGCACTGTGCAAGGCTGCGGGTGGAGTGGATGCGTTTTGTATCGGAACCGAGATGGTCAGCCTGACCCAGATCAGAGGTGCCGGGAATTCGTTTCCGGCAGTCTCGGAATTCGTCAGTCTGGCGTCGGATGTGAGGTCAGTTGTCGGTCCGTCGGTAAAGCTTGGCTATGCCGCCGATTGGACGGAATATTTCGGCTACACGCCTCAGGACGGCTCCGGCGATCGCTTCTTTCATCTCGATCAGCTCTGGGCGCATCCCGAGATCGACTTCGTGGGAATTGACAACTACATGCCTCTTTCGGATTGGCGCGACGGCGAAAGCCACGTCGACGCGACGACCGGCTGGGATTCGATCTACAATCTCGATTACCTGAAGTCGAACGTAGCCGGAGGTGAAGGGTTCGACTGGTATTATCCCGACGCACAGGCGGAAGCCGCCCAGTTGCGCGTGCCGATTACCGATGGCGCGCACAATGAACACTGGATCTTCCGCTATAAGGACCTGGTTTCGTGGTGGTCGAACCCGCACCATGAGCGCATTGGCGGCATACGGCAACCGGGCGCAACGTCTTGGATTCCGCAGTCGAAGCCGATCTGGTTTACCGAACTTGGATGTGCGGCGATCGACAAGGGAACGAACCAGCCGAACAAATTCCTCGATCCCAAATCTTCTGAGTCGGTATTGCCGCGGGGATCAAACGGCGCCCGGGATGACTTGATCCAGATGCAGTATCTTCGCGCCATCCTCGACTATTGGAAGGATCCGGCAAACAATCCCGTTTCTGCCCTCTACGGTGGAACAATGGTAGACATGAGCCGGGCGCATGTTTGGTGCTGGGATGCGCGGCCCTTTCCTTGGTTTCCGGGACTGGGTGATGTCTGGGATGACGGGCCGAATTACCTTCGTGGTCATTGGCTGAACGGACGAACCGGGTCGCAATTGCTGTCGGTAGTCGTCCGTGAAATCTGCCAGGAATCCGGATTAGTCGCACCGGACCTGTCGCGCCTTTACGGATTGGTTCTGGGCTATGCCGTGACAGATGCGGGGTCGGCCCGCTCCGCGCTCGATCCCCTGGTCCTCGGCTACGGATTCGATTCCTTTGAGCGTGACGGAAAGCTGACCTTCCGCAATCGATCTGCGCGGGTCGACGCCCAAATCAATGAAGAAGAAATCGCGCGCAATCCGGATCATCCAGTCGATCTGCAGCGAACACGCGATGCGGAAACCGAAGTGCCGTCGCGGGTGCGATTGAGCTATGTGACCGCTGACGGAAACTACGAAATCAAGACGGTCGAGACATCGATACCCGGAGGTGAAAGTGAGCGTTCGACGGCCTCGGAGCTGAATCTCGTCCTCTCGATGGCGGAGGCGCGGGCTCTGACGGAGCGCTGGCTTGCTGAAGCGCGCGTGGCCCGGGAGACGGCCAAATTCGCCTTGCCGCCGTCGTGGCTGTCCGTCGCGGCCGGAGATGTGGTCGAACTCCCTGGCGTGGGAGGACCTGAACGTTATCGGATCGATAGGTCCGATCAGCTTGGCCTGCAAGTGGTCGAGGCGATCCGGGTTGAACCGGCAGTCTACTTGCCTGGTGTTCCCATTGAAGAGATCGCGACGTTGAGGGCGGCGCGGGCGCCGCAGCCTCCTGCGCCCGTCTTTCTGGACCTGCCAATGCTATCAAGTGAGGATGTAGCACACGCACCTTACATTGCTGTGGCGGCCCATCCATGGCCCGGAGATGTCGCGGTCTTTTCATCCGGAACGGACGGAAACTACAAGCTCAACACGCTCGTGCAGAATCCGGCCAGCATCGGCATCACAAGGACGCCATTGCTTCGGGCTGCGGCGAACGTTCTGGACCTAGGCCCAGCCTTTCAAGTGGAGATGTCGGACGGCGCGCTGAGTTCGGTTCCCTTCGAGGAAATGCTGAGCGGGGCGAACGCCATGGCCATTGGCGATGGAACGCCGGAAAACTGGGAAATCTTCCAGTTCGAGCGTGCCGACTTGGTCGGACCGGACACCTATGAGCTGAGCCGACGTCTGCGCGGGCAACTTGGCACGGAAGCGGCAATTCCCGATCAATGGCCGGCAGGCAGCTGGGTCGTTCTCCTTGACGCGGCGCTTCAGCAAATCTCGCTCTCATCAGGTGCGCGCGGGCTGGAGCGGCATTACCGGATCGGGCCAGCCAATCAGCCTTACACAGACGGAAGCTACGTGCATCGTCAGGACGCATTCTACGGGATCGGGCTGCGGCCGTACTCACCGTCCCACATTGGATTCAGTGTGGATGCGGCAGGCAACCATCGAATTGGCTGGATCCGTCGGACGCGGATCGACGGCGATCTGTGGGACCTCGCGGACGTGCCGCTGGGTGAGGCCCGCGAAGAATATGTCCTTCGGGTTAGATCGGGGGGCGCCATCCGACGGGAAGCGACCGTAACCGTGCCCTCGTGGAGCTATTCCACGGCAGCCCGAACGTCGGACGGTGTTGGGACGTCTTACACGTTCGAAGTGGCGCAGGTGTCGGAGCGTTTCGGACCCGGACCATTCACGAGGATGACAATCAATGGCTAGAACTGCAAATCTCCAATTGCCCCTTGTTCAGGCGTCGCAGGCGCAGAAGCACGTCACGGTCAACGAGGCATTTGGACTTCTCGATGGTCTGGCGCAGCTTGCCCTTGCTTCGCTGACGACGACGACGCCCCCGTCTGGGGCGCCCGACGGGACCGCCTACGCGATTCCGCCGCTTGCCGCAAATGAATGGGGAACTGAGATCGGAAAGGTTGCCATATCCAGCAATGGCGGATGGATCTACGTCGCCCCTCGGGCCGGCTGGCGTGGCTGGGTAGCGGATACCGGACAATGCGTCCTATTTGACGGATCTGAATGGGTGGAAGCCGCACAGGCAGTATCTTCAAACGGCGCGGCCAGTCTGATGCAGGTCATCGAGGTCGATGTCGATATCCTTGCCGGTGCGTCCGTCACCACGGCTGCGATCATTCCGCCGGCTTCGATCGTCTTGGGCATCACCGGTCTCGTCACACAGGCAGTCGCCGGGACCCTGACAGGCTGGCGACTGGGCGTTCCGGCAGGAAGCGGCCGATACGGCACCTCAATCGGCCTGGCGCTGGGGGCGTCTGTCCGGGGGCTGAGCGGGCAGCCACAGGCCTACTATTCGGCCACGCCCCTGCTGATCGAGGCTGAAGGTGGGAATTTCGCATCCGGGCGTCTCCGCCTGGCAGCACACGTGTTCCAGATGAAGCTTCCGAGACCTTAAGGGAGACAGAAGGCGGTATGGATATCTGCGCGTCTTCGACCTATCTTGGCAGTCAGTTTGCCAGTCTGGAGGCGAAGATGTCGCGACCAAAGACGCAGCTCGAGCATTTCGATCCGGTCTGGGCGCAGATCAGTTCGGAGGCAGAGGCGGCGATCAGAGATGAGCCGCTTCTCGGGGGAGTCATACATTCCGGCATCCTGCATCATCCGTCGCTCGGCCGGGCGTTGGCCTATCGTCTGTCGATGAAGCTTGCCTCAACGGAAATGCCGGAACAGCTCCTTCGCGAGATCTGCGACTCGGCGCTGGCGTCGGATCCGGCCATTGAGGCTGCGGCGCGGGCAGATCTGGTGGCGGTCTACGAGCGTGATCCGGCCTGCCACCGGATGATTCAGCCGATACTCTTTTTCAAGGGCTACCAGGCGCTGCAGGCTTACCGCGTGGGCCATTGGCTGTGGCAGCAGGGGCGCAGGGACATGGCCTATTTTGTCCAGATGCGCGTCACAGAGATGTTCGGCGTTGATGTCCACCCTGCGGCCAGGCTGGGCCAGGGCATCATGATCGACCATGCACATTCAATCGTGATCGGCGAGACGGCGGTTGTCGGAGACAATGTCTCGATGCTCCATTCGGTGACCCTGGGCGGTACTGGCAAGGAAGACGGTGACCGTCACCCGAAGATTGAGAATGGCGTGCTGATTGGCGCGGGTGCAAAGATTCTGGGCAACATTCGCGTGGGTCATTGCTCGAGAATCGCCGCGGGAAGTGTGGTTCTCCAAGATGTGCCCCCCTGCACGACCGTCGCCGGTGTTCCGGCTCGTATCGTCGGAGAGGCTGGCTGCGATCAGCCTTCTGTCACCATGGACCAGCAGTTCTAGGATTATTCCGCCTCAGCGAAGGACGAGATCGTCACTCCGGACCATCCCGAGCACGTTTCGTGCTCGCTCGTCCAGGAGATCAAGATCAAGATATCCATCGGACAACCGGCGTGTCTTGTTCTCCAATTTGTCGACCTGAGCCTGCAAGGCGATCCTTTGCGCTTCGAGGTCCCGTAGTTCCGCGTAGGCCTGCAGCCTCTTGAGAACGCCAAGTTCGCCCTGCACGGCCGCGAACGCGAAATAGGCCGCAAGGGCCAAGGAAATGCCAAGGTAGATCAGGAATCCGTAGCCGCTGCTCTTGTCCATCTGTGCCTCGATCCGCCACTTTCGGGCTTTGGCGGGACTATGCCATGTCCGCCACCGCCTGGGAATGAAAAAGCCCGGCCAAGCGGCCGGGCTTTCAGAAAATGGCACGGTGCCCCCGGATCGGCCGGGTCACTCTTCTCCCTTGTAGATCGCGACCAACTTGTCGAGCATGGCGAGGGCATCGTCCCGCGTCCGCTGGAAGCTGTTCCGGCCGATGATGGAGCCGTTTCCGCCGCCGTCCCGGATCGCGCGGGCGTCGTCATATACGCTGTCGGCACCCTTCTTGGCACCACCCGAGAACACGACGATCCTTCGCCCCGCGAAGGACGCGTCCATGCAGTTCCGGACCCTTGCCGCTTGCGTAGAGATTTCGATTTTCTGGTCTTCATAGACCTTTTTTGCCTCGGGCAATTCGAGGTGGTCCGTCGAAAGCTTGATCTTGATTATGTGCGCACCAAGAAGTGCCGCGATATGCGCCGCATAGGCGGCGATGTCGATGGCGGTTTCTCCGTCCTTGCTGATCGCTTCGCCACGCGGATAAGACCAGATAACGGTCGCGATTCCACGTGCTGCGGCCTCTTTGCGGAGTTCGACGATCTCTTCGAACATGTCGAGGGCCATGTCCGACCCGGGGTAGATCGTGAACCCGATCGCGGCGCAACCGAGGCGCAGGGCATCGTCGACCGACCCTGTGATGGCCTGATTCTTGCCGGCTGTCTTGGACATCAGCGAATTCGCCGAGTTCAGCTTCAGGATCGTCGGGATTTGCCCCGCGAATGTATCCGCGCCGGCTTCGAGTGCCCCCAAGGGGGCGGCATAGGCATTGAGCCCGGCATCGATCGCGAGTTGGTAATGATAGTGGGGGTCATAGCCCGCCGGGTTGGGCGCAAAGCTGCGTGCCGGCCCATGTTCGAACCCCTGGTCGACCGGCAGGATAATCATCTTGCCGGTGCCGCCGAGCTTGCCCTGCATCAGAATCCTGAAGAGCTTGCCCTTCACACCCGGATTTTCCCCTTCGTAGTTGTCGAGGATCTTCCGAACCGTACTCGTGATTGCCATCAGAGCGACCTTTCCTTGAGCGAATTTGCTGTTCCGTGCGCGGGGCGGCGCGAACCCGCCCTACGCCAGTGGGATCACGATTTGGTTTCGAGCGCGGCGACGCCCGGCAGTGTCTTGCCTTCCATCCATTCCAGGAAGGCGCCGCCTGCAGTCGAGATGTAGGTGAAGTCCGCCGCCGCACCGGACACGTTCAGCGCGGCGACCGTATCTCCGCCACCAGCGACACTCACCAGCTTGCCCTCGCGGCTCAGTTCTGCGGCCCGTCGTGCCGCGGCGTTCGTCGCCATATCGAAGGGCGGGATTTCGAAAGCGCCGAGAGGTCCGTTCCAGATCAGCGTTGCGGAGCGGTCGAACACGGCCGTGATTGCCAGGACGCTTTCCGGACCTGCATCGAGGATCATCGCATCATCGGGGCACCCATCGGCTGGGACCGTTTCGTTGGCTGCTCCGGCCTTGAACTCCCGTGCCACGACGACGTCGACCGGAAGCACGATGCTGCAGCCCGCCGCAGTGGCCTTCTGCATGATTTCGCGCGCGGTATCGGCCATATCCGCTTCGGCCAGGGATTTCCCGATCGGCTTTCCCTGTGCGACGAGGAAGGTGTTGGCCATGCCGCCGCCGATCACCAGAGTGTTCACTTTTCCGACCAGGTTCCCGAGGAGGTCGAGCTTGGTCGAGACCTTCGCTCCACCGACCACCGCGGTGACGGGGCGCGCCGGCTTGCCGAGTGCCGCTTCGAGCGCGTCGAGTTCGGCCTGCATCGACCGGCCCGCGCAGGCCGGAAGCAGATGTGCGAGTGCTTCTGTCGAGGCGTGGGCGCGATGTGCAGCCGAGAAGGCGTCGTTGCAGTAGACGTCACCGAGCGCCGCCAGTGCCGCGGCAAAGCGGGCATCGTTCTGCTCTTCTTCCGCGTGGAAGCGCGTGTTCTCGAGTAGGAGAACGGAGCCGTCGGACATAGCGGCGACAGCTTCCTTGGCCGGCAGGCCAATGCAGTCGTCGGCGAAGCTCACCGGGACGCCGAGGACCTCCTCCAGAGCTGGTCGGACCACGGACAGTGACATTTCCGGCACCCGCTTGCCTTTGGGGCGGCCGAAATGCGCCATCAGCACGGGCTTGCCGCCCTTGGCGATGATATCGTCGATTGTTGGCTTGATCCGTTCGATCCGGGTGGTGTCGGTCACCCGGCCATCCGCGACGGGGACGTTGATGTCGACCCGGGTCAGCACGACCTTCCCGGCCAGGTCCATGTCGTCGAGTGTTTTCCAGGCCATTCTGCCCCCCGTGGTTCGATTTGAGTGGTGTTTCATCCGGATTTGAACGCGGGGTCAATTGCGGCGAGCGGGAGCGGGCCAAATTTGTGGCATTACGTGCCGGAAACGGGCGAAGCCGTGCTGTCCCGCACCGGTACGGCCTCTGGACCTTTCCGCCGGTTCTAGCCTAGGGTCCCGCCCGATTGCTCGCGCAGGACAAAGGATGCGCCCCATGGCCGAAATCAGGGATCCCGAAAACACCATCCTCATGGAACTGAAGGACGGCACCGTCGTGATCGAACTGCTGCCCGACATCGCACCCAAACACAGCCAGCGGATGAAGGACCTTGCGCGTGCCGGGGCCTACGACAACGTCGCGTTCCATCGGGTCATTGAAGGGTTCATGGCTCAGACCGGGGACGTGGAGCATGGCGACATGGAAGACGGGTTCAACATTCGGCGCGCCGGGACCGGGGGCTCGGACCTGCCTGATCTGCCGGCGGAGTTTTCCAAGCTGCCGCATGACCGGGGAACGCTCGGCGCGGCGCGCTCCGCCAACCCGAACTCGGCCAACTCGCAGTTCTTCATCAACTTCACTGACAATCATTTCCTGAACGGCCAGTACACCATCTATGGGCGCGTGGTCTCCGGCATGGAGTTCGTGGACGCGATCGTACGGGGCGAGCCGCCACGCAACCCGGATCGGATGCTGAGCGTCAAGGTCGCAGCCGATGATTAAGGCGTTCGCCCTGGCGGCAGCGCTCGCCGCGGCGTCGCCCGCGCTAGCGGCGGAATTGCAGATCGAAATCGCCGGGGAGGCGAACGGCACGGTCACCGTGGACCTCTTCGACGACGTCGCCCCCCAGCACGCCGAACGCCTTGAAACCCTTGCAAAGGAAGGCGCCTATGACGGCGTCGTCTTCCACCGTGTCATCGACGGGTTCATGGCGCAGACGGGCGACGTCAAGTTCGGCAGGTTGGGTGACGGGCTGGACATGCGCCGCGCGGGGCAGGGCGGCTCGGACTTGCCGAATCTTCCGGCCGAGTTCTCGGACATCCCGTTCGATCGCGGCGTGATCGGAATGGCCCGGGCGGGAGATCCGAAATGCGGGGGGGCGCCTGGGTGCAAGGAGCGAGGCGAGTTCCTCAACTCGGCCAATAGCCAGTTCTTCATCATGTTCTCGCCGGCGCCGTTCCTGAACGGCAACTATACGGTGGTCGGAAAGGTGACCGGCGGGATGGACGTGGTGGACAAGATCAAGCGCGGGACGGTGCCGAACGGTGCCGTTGTGGGCGAACCTGACCACATCGTCTCGATCAAGGTGATCGAGTAGGAATCCGCACCGCCTGGGCACGAACCCAGTCCGGTGAGTCGACCTTCCGGCCGGCGCCACCGGCCGGCAAGCTGCCAAGCCACCGGCCGGCGCGGGCAACCGCGGCGCTGCCGGGGGCCTGCATCCAGGTGCTGCCCAGGCGGACCGGCTGTCCGCCCGCAGCGAGCTTGAACCGGGCAAGCCCCGGCGTCGACTCGGTGTCGAGATTGCCCAGATCCAGCGTCCTGTATCCCCGCTCGGCAAGCCAGCAGCCCGCCTGCCAGAGCAGAAGGTTGTGCGCCGAAACCGCGCGTCCCTGCGGGCCGGTCCAGCCCACATGGTAGCTGGCGGTCGGCGGGTGCAGGAGGATCAGCGCGCCGGCAGCCGGCTTGCCGTTGCAGTAGAGCGCAAAGACCTTGGCCGCACCGGAATTGGCACGTGCCCAGGCGGTCGAGAAGCGCGGCGGCAGCCGGCCATACCGGCGGCAGCGCGCCTGTGCCGCCTCGGCATGGAGCAGCCAGTGGGATTCGTCGTCGGGCAGCGGCTCCACGCGCGTGTCGAGGTTCAGCGCCTCTGCCCGGTTGAGGCGGTTGCGCCATTTCGGGTCGAGCGCGGCGCGGCGGGCGGCTTCGGGAACGGTGAGGTCGATCTCGGCCAGATGATAGGGGCTGACCATTTCCAACAGGCCCGCGTCCGCCAGCGGATCGGCGCCATCGCAGAGCTCGGGGGTGACCATGACGCCGGTGAATCGCTTGTGCAGCGCATCCACCAGATCGGTCAGTGCCTTGCGGCGCGCGAACGGGTCAAGCTCCGGGTCCCAGACCGGCCCGCGCGAGAGCAGGCTGAACCGGCCGAACAGCGGCCAGCGCCGGATCAGGATCTGCGCGGTGGCCCGCTTGCTGCCGCCGTCGACGAGCGCCAGGCTCAGGACCCCCGTGCCCAGTGCCCGGCAGGCTGCGGCGTAATGCGGGTGCTGCTGCATCGGCACCAAGGCCTCGCAGCTGGTCAAGGAGGTGCGGAACGGATCGGTCGGGGT
Source organism: Paracoccaceae bacterium (assembly GCA_020425125.1). Lineage (GTDB taxonomy): Bacteria > Pseudomonadota > Alphaproteobacteria > Rhodobacterales > Rhodobacteraceae > Meridianimarinicoccus. Next base: position 27,046 of record JAGQRV010000084.1, read on the forward strand.
CCAGTGCATCGCCATAGGTCCGTTAACGCACTGAGAACCTAATTCATGCTTAACGACGCCATGGCCAAACCGCCCGAACCCATTCTTGGCGTCATTGCGCCGCGGGCACGCCCCACATTCGCAGGCGCGTTCTGGCTTGCCTGTGTCCTCGCGCTGCCCGTCTTCGTGCTGCTGACCGCGGGCGAGACGATCTGGCGCTGGCTAGCCGGCGGATAGCTCAGCGCGCCAGCGTCACCAGCGCATGGCGCTTGCGTCCGGCGCTGAGTTTAACCGGTGCGGACAGTGCCGCGAGATCGAGCAGGAGCCCCGCATCGGTCAGCGGTGAATCGTCGATCCGCGCGCCGTTGTCGGCGATCAGCCGCTTGGCCTCCTTGCCGGATTTTGCAAGGCCCGACCGCACGATGAGCTGCACGACCGAGATGCCGTCTCCGACTTCTTCCGCGGTCAGGGTAAGGGTGGGCAGGTCCTCGCCCACGCCGCCCTTTTCGAACACCTCGCGCGCCGTCGCCTCGGCCGCCGCGGCCGCGTCGGGCCCGTGAAGCAGCGCCGTGACCTCGTTCGCGAGGCGGATCTTCGCCTCGTTAATTTCCGCGCCGTCGAGCGCACCAAGCCGGTCGCATTCCGCCACCGGCAACTCGGTGTAGAGCTTCAGGAACCGTCCGACGTCGGCATCCGTCGTGTTTCGCCAGAACTGCCAGAATTCGTAAGGACTGAGCATTTCCGCGTTCAGCCACACAGCACCGCCCGCCGACTTGCCCATCTTGCGGCCGTCCGAGGTGGTCAGCAGCGGCGAGGTCAGGCCGAATATCTCGCGGTCGAGCACGCGACGGGTAAGGTCGATCCCGTTGACGATGTTGCCCCACTGGTCCGACCCGCCCATCTGCAGCAGGCAGCCATAACGCCGGTAGAGTTCCAGGAAATCGTAGGCCTGAAGGATCATGTAGTTGAATTCGAGGAAGGACAGCGACTGCTCGCGGTCCAGCCGCGACTTGACGCTCTCGAAGCTGAGCATCCGGTTGACGCTGAAATGCCGGCCGATGTCGCGCAGGAAGTCGAGGTAGTTGAGCCCGTCCAGCCATTCCGCGTTGTTCAGCATCAATGCGCCATTCTCGCCGTAGTCGAGGTAGCGCGCGAAGACCTGCTTCATGCCGGCGATGTTGGCGTCGATCTGGTCGGGCGTCAGCAGCGGGCGCTCTTCCGAGCGGAACGAGGGATCGCCCACCTTCGTGGTTCCGCCGCCCATCAGGGTGATCGGGCGGTGCCCGGTCTTCTGCAGCCATCTCAGCATCATGATGTTGAGAAGATGCCCGACATGAAGAGAGGCTGCGGTGGCATCGTAGCCGATATAGGCCGGCACCACTCCGGCCATGAGCGCCGCATCGAGACCTTCCAGGTCGGTGCAGTCGGCCATGAAGCCGCGTTCCCGCATCACGTTGAGGAACTCGGATTTCGGGTGGTAGGTCATCGCGGGCTGGTCCATTCTCGGGCGGAATGCGGCGCTTATAGGAGCATGGCGCATGGAGGGAAAGTCCGTCGCGGACCGTGGCCCGGTCACGGCCCTGGGGACGATGTCGGGAACGTCACTCGACGGAGTCGATGCTGCGGAACTCGTCACAGACGGCATGACCATCGCCGGCTTCGGCCGCAGCGGCTACCGTCCCTACACAAGCGCCGAAAGGGAGGTTCTGCGTGCTGCGCTTGGCCGCTGGCCGGGCGATGCGGGCGTGGCCGAAGCGGCCCGTGTCGTCGAAGACGCTCATGTTGAGCTTCTGGCGGGGTTCGACCGGCCTGATCTGGTGGGCTTCCATGGACAGACCCTGGCGCATGATCCGGCAGGGCGAGGCACGCATCAGGTCGGCGACGGGGCGCGGCTGGCGCGGGCGATCGGCTGTCCTGTCGTCTGGGATTTCCGCGCCGCCGACGTGGCGGCCGGCGGGCAGGGGGCGCCGCTTGCGCCAGTCTTCCATTTCGCGCTCGCCCGCTGGATCGGTGCGGACGCGCCGCTGGCATTCCTCAACCTGGGTGGCGTCGGCAATCTCACCTGGATCGACCCAGCTCGGCCGGACGCCTTCGCGCCGGGCGCAATGTCGGCCTTCGACACCGGTCCTGCCAACGCTCCGATCGACGATCTGGTTCGGGCGCGGACGGGACGGGCTTTCGACGAGGGCGGACGGCTTGCCGCCGCCGGGCGGCCCGATCCTGCAGTGCTGAACGATTTCCTGAGCGAAGGCTATTTCGCGCGCCGGCCGCCAAAGAGCCTCGACCGAGATGATTTCGCCGGGCTCCGGGCGGCAGTGGCGGGATTGTCCGATGCGGATGCAGCGGCGACCCTGGTCGAGGCGGCGGCGTTGGCCGCCGCACGCGCGCTCGACTGGTGCCCGGAGCCGCCCCGGCGGCTGCTTGTTACCGGAGGCGGCCGGCGCAATCCGGCTATCATGGCACGCCTGGCGAGCCTTCTGCCCTGTTCGGTCGCGCCTGTGGAAGCCGTGGGGCTCGACGGCGACATGATCGAGGCGCAGGCCTTCGCCTACATGGCCGTCCGGACGGTGCGCGGTCTCCCGATCAGCGGCCCGGCGACGACCGGCGTCGCGGTCGCGATGCCGGGGGGCAGGCTTAGTCCGGACGCAAGCGCACCGAGGGCGGCCTGACGCCGATCCTTGCCCGAACGCACCGGGCGGATCCGGACGAGACCGGTTTTCCGGATCACGCGCTCTGCCTGCCGGTGGACGCGGATCGGTCGGGGCTTGCCGCTCCGAGGACGACAGCTGGGCTTGGACTGCCCTCCTGCCGGCGCCAGAGCGCGATCGTTCCGAAGATGGCGGCGAGGATCGGCAGGGTCAGCGCGGCCCGCGCACCATACCGGTCGGCCGGAACCGAGACGCCGCCGCAGACCGCGGCGTGGATCAAAAGGCCGACGAAGGTGACTACGATGAACGTACGGCCGCCGGGCGGAAGTCGAGACGGGAACAGGAGCAGACCGGCCAGCAGAAGGGCAGACGCGACATAGACGGCTTCATGGATCGGGCGCAGCACGGCCAGCCAGGCGCGATCCGCAGCGACCAGGCGACCGTCTCGCAGGCTCGCGGCATCGTCGCCGTAGGCGTCTTTCAGATCGGCGAGCCGCGGCGGTGGCGGAACGGTCATGTCCACGCCCACATAGGCAAGCTGGGTCAATGTGTTGCGCACCGCTGCCGCGACCACTGCCAGTGGAGCGGACCGTATGACGTCTTGAACGAACGCCATCTGTTCGGCCGCGATTGCGCGCTGTTCGGCGGTGCTCAGAAGCTTCAGCGACCCGGTATCCGGCTGGGTGGAGAACAGGATGTGGGGGGCGCCAAGCCGCAGCGGGTTGTCCGACCGGGACAAGGGGGCGAGGAGTGCGCACGTCGCAATCTCCGGATCGGGACATTTCCTGAGGAGATACGCGTAGCCCGGACCGTCATCGATCAGCCGGGCGGTCAGGAAGGGAAGCGCCTGCGCATCCCGCCCCTCAACCTGCTCGACCGCTGCGGCGAAGCCGAGACGCTCAGCCACACCTCCGCCCACGATGATGCAGATCAGGGCAAGTGGCAGAATCAGTCGACGGCGCCGGAAGGCCGGCGAAATCAGGAACCCGACCGGCATCACCAGGGCTGCAGTCAACAGGTGCGACGGGTGGGCCAGGACCGCTGCGAGCGCCAGCGCCGTGGCCAGTCCCAGCTCCCAGCGGTCGAGACCGGGGCCGTATGTGCACAGAAGGGCCAGCATCAGAAGCAGAACCGGCGTGAAGATGTCGGGCATCAGGAACGCGACATAGAAGGGCAGCGCCCCGAGGGTCCCCGCAATCAGTCCGATTGCGGCGAGCCGCGTTGTCTCGCCGGGCGGACCGAGTTGCCGGGTCACCAGCACCGTCGCGGTCCAGACGAGCGCCAGGTTGGCCAGGACCGTCAGGTCGATTGGTGCGATGGCGTCAAGGATGGCAAGCCCAAGGGCGTAGGCTGCGGATCGGCTCGTATCGACGGTTTCATCTGTCGGGCCGCCGGAGGCGTCGGTCGCATCAGGGGAAGGGCCGGCAGCCGGGACGGCCGCCGGCGCGCGGTCGTGAAATCCGATCGCATCCAGCATGCTGTGGCCCTGGCCAAGGTAGCTGGCCGTATCGAAATAGTAGAGCGGCGCGCCGTTCGCCAGATAGACCGACAGCGCGAAACCGAACGCGATGCAGGCAAGGACCGGTGCGAGACGGATTGCCGCCGGCTTGCGGGCCGAGTTTCGCGCTGCGGACCAGAGGCGCTCGGCACCGTCCGGCATCATTGCCTGCTCCTGGCGCGGCCGGATGTACGAGAGCAGCGGACGCGTGTCCGAGTCTGATACCGTTTCGAGCGGGCGTCGGTCGTCACCGGTCGATTTGCCAATGCGAAACCCAAGCCGACAATGCTTTTCTGCATCCTGATCATGACCTTAATCGAAATTCCAGACAGGGCCCGATCCGGCGCGGCAGCAAGATGCGTGGCCGGTGGCTTAAAATCCCCTGTCTGATAGGGTTACAATGTTAAGGCGACCGCGGCGATCATCCAGACGGACTGACGTGAGGTCATGGGACAATCGGTCATCGTCCAAGCGACGTAATCCCGTCCCTTCCGACCGGCAGCGCCGGTCCGGTCCTGCAGGAGTGCTCCCTCTCGCCCCGTGCCGCGCGGTCGGACGCGACAATTCGATCCTCTACGCGCCCGCAAACAACTCGCAACAGCGAGGACACAACTCAGAAACATCGCCGTGTGATGAGTGCCGCTGCGTCAAGGCGGGGCGACCCGGAGCGCAATTGTCGGGAGGATCTCCATGAGCGAGTCATCGATCTATTCGGTTGGGCTGGACCAGACACCGGCCAATTTCACATCCCTTTCCCCATTGTCGTTTCTGTC
>JAGQRV010000085.1 GCA_020425125.1 Paracoccaceae bacterium
GACAGAAACGACAATGGGGAAAGGGGCGCGTAGTTTGCGGAACACGCGTCGAGCCCCTGATCATAGATGGAATGCGTCGCCGACATTGCGTCTCCTCCTTCCGCATGGGGCGCAACCGGGGTCCCGGTCTGTCGCAAGGATGATCAGATTGCATCCGAATGTAACAGGGCCTATTCCGCGCAGGGTTTCCGGCGATCTGCGGCCCCGTTCGGCCGTGCCGGCTGCACCCTGCTCACAGAAGACATGGCACGGAGCGCCATGGCCAGTCCAAATTTCGATCAGATGGCAACTGTACGGCCTTATCGGTCAGGACCGGTCCCGACGGCCCCGGAGACCGGACCTGCCGGTCACGTCCAGCGCGCCGCGCCGGGGCCCATTTCGTCGAGTTCCGCAAGCAGCACATCCGGGTCGAGCGGCTTGTAGAGAATCCGGATCCCGTCGCGCAGGCAGTCGCGCCTGAGATCGGGTGACCGGTTCGCCGTCACGATCAGGGACGGAATGCGCCCCTGACTTTCGTGCAGCCGCGCCAGCGCATCGAGGCCCGTCGTGTCATTGTCCAGATGATAGTCCGCGATGATGATGTCCGGCGCGATGCCGATCTCGTCCAGAAGCGCGACGGCCTCGTCGCCGCCTCGCGTGTCGAGGACGCTGAGACCCCATTTCTCCAGCTGCCGGGTCATTGCCAGTCGTACGTCATCATCATTTTCGATCAGAAGCACGATGACGTCGGCAAGGGCATCTGCCGAACGCTCGGGCCGCGACGGCGGAACCTTGACCATGGTCGCGGACGATGCGCTCTGAAGCGGCAGCGTGACCAGGAACCCGCTGCCGCGGCCCACTTCGGAGACGAGACCGATCGGATGGCCCAGAAGCGCACAGGCACGTTCCACGATCGCGAGGCCGAGCCCCATGCCATCGGCGGGGCTGGCCAGGCGGTTGAGCCGCTGAAACTCCTTGAAGATGTTCTCGCGCTGATCGGGCGGAATTCCGGGTCCGGTATCCCAGACCTCGACCCGTACGGCTCGCTTCAGTCGGCGCGCGCCCACAAGCACCCGGCCGGTCTCGGTATAGCGGATCGCGTTGGCGATCAGGTTCTGCAGGATGCGTCGCAGATAGGCGGGGTCGCTGCGCACCACCACGGTCGAAGGCACGATCCTGAGCTTCAGCCCCTTCTTCGCAGCAAGCGGCGCGAATTCCTCGGCCAGGGTGTGCAGGACGACATCGAGCGGCACCGCCGTCACTTCGAGCGCCGCGAGGCCCGCGTCGAGCTTGGAGATGTCGAGGAGCGCGCCAAGGATGGTCTCGACCGATCCCAGCGCATTGCGCGCCCGCTGCAGCGTGTCGCTGGCATTCGGGCCGACCTCTGGGCTGTCATCGACGGAGGAGAGGAACAGTTTCGCCGCGGACAAGGGCTGGAGCAGATCATGGCTCGCCGCCGCGACGAAGCGCGACTTAGAGGCGTTGGCGCGTTCCGCCACCCCAAGCGCGTCCTCGAGCGCCAGCGTGCGCTCGGTCACGCGCTGTTCCAGCGTCTCGTTGACCTCGGACAACGCCCGGATCGCATTCCGTTCGGCGGTAACATCGGTGAAGCTCATCACGAAGCCGTGGTCCGGTGTCTCCTGGGCGAAGACGTCGATCCGGACATCCTTGCCGCGCTCGATCTCCAGCCGCAACGCGCCACGCGGCCCCTCATCTGCAACCCACGCCGCAAGGACCCCGCGCTGGACCGGATCCGCGTAGGTGATGCGGTCCGCGATCAGCTCGGAAAGGCGGTCGAACCGCATCCCGAAAACGAGTTGGTTCGACGGCACGGCCAGCAGATAGCTGAGGCGCTGGTTCCATCCGACCAGCCGCCGGTCGCTGTCGAAGATCGCGACGCCCTGATCGACATGGTCGAGCGTGGCACGAATGATCCGTGCCTGGTCGTCCAGCATCCGCTCGCGCTCCTTGCGCTCGAGACGGATCATGTCGGTAACATCGGTTTGCAGGATGACGGTACCGCCATCGTTGGTGCGCTGTTCGCTGACCTGCAGCCAGCGGTCGCCGATCAGCGCGACGTTGAAGACGACATGCTCGTCACGGTGGCGAAGCAGGCGTCGGTCCACCCAATCTCCGGACGATTCACCGCCGGGAAGGAACAGGTGGACGCTGCGGCTGACCAGCGCAACGTAGTCATCGAAGGTGATGCCTGGCCGCAGCGCCTTCTGTACATCCGGGAGTTGCCGCGAGAACCGGCTGTTGCAAAGCACCAGTCGGCCATCGGGGTCGAACAGTGCAAACCCTTCCTGGATGGTCTCGATCGCGTTTGCGAGGTCGCTCCGGGCCCGTTCGGCCTCTCGGTTGGCCTCGGCCAGACGCTGATTGGATTCGTTGAGCAGATCGAGCGTCTTTTCCAGATCCCTGGTGCGGGCACGGACCTGCTCTTCAAGGAGCACGGCGCGCTGGAAATGCGCGTAGCCGGCGCCGCTGTAGTCGCCCGCCTGCTCGACGCGAGTCATCAGCGACTGGGCAATCTTCCAAAGCTTGTCACGCTGGCGCTCGAGCGGTTCGTTCGGATCAACGAGCGGATACGTCATTGCCCGTTATCGTCCTCGGCGGATAGATCGCCACTCCGGTGAATGTCTGGTTCACGTGGCGCGAGTTGATCTGCTCGCCATACGAGTTAAAACCGACCACCTTGTGGCGGGCGAGGATGCCGCACATCACGTGGTTGAGCTGCTTTTCCTCGATTTCGAGGCGACGGTGGAGGCAGTCGAAGCCCAATATGGCGTCGGGACGCCCGTTCTCGCTGAGTTCGTCGAGCGCAGTGTCCAGATGCAAGGCGATGTCGCTGGGTTCCGCGAGACGCAGGACAAGGCCCTCATCGATGGCCGAGAAGAACACGAGATTGCCGTTCTCGTCCAGGCGCTGGATCGAGCGCACATGGTACTGCCCGCCCAGCCGGACCAGGACCGGATGCGAGGCGAAAGTCATCGCCGTGAGTTGCAGGGGATCCTTGCCGAGCATCCGGGCATATTCGCGCGCGGCCGGTTCGGCGTTCAGTTCAAACACGGTGCGGGTCTCGGGATCGGCGGCCGTCACGACCATCTGGATATCCGTCGGAGAGAGATGGTCGAGTGAAAAGACCCGGACATCACAATCAGTCCTGACCAGGGTCACGACCGCGGCATTCGGATGCGCCTGCCCTTTGTAAATCACGAAAGTCTGGCGAAAGTCGAAGCCGTCCGCTGCTGACGCGCCAAAAAACGGCATCGGACCCAGGGTCGTGGCAAGGGCTGCGTTCAGGTCGTCCTCGCGGCGGGACAGCCCGTCGATCAGGGTGAAGGCGAATTCGGTCGTCCAGTTCGGGAAGCTACGGCCGAGCCGTGCACGCGTGGCGATCACTTCCAGAGCCAGAGCGTGCTGGTCGTAATCGCCCAGATCGGGCACCAGTACCGACGCGCAGGCAAAATGCTCGCGCGGAAAGGCGACCGCCACGATCCCGTCCGAGATGTACCCCTCCGCCGCGATCTCGCCCGCCGTGGTACATCCCACGATGGTGATCCCGGGAAAGGCTTCCGCCGCCTCAGCTGCGACGGCCCGCGCGTCGGCTACCGGCGACACGAACAGCACCACCATGGAGCCTGGGTCGAGCGACAGCTCAGCAGCAAGCCGAAAGATCACACCGGCCTCCGAGCATTGTCCGCTTGAACTGCGGATATACTGGCTGCCTTGCCGGCGCACCTTGTCGGGATCGATGAAAACCCCCTGTTCTTCTCCCCCCAACGCATCCCCCCGGTCCACCCCAAACGGGTGTCAGCCCTTGTCCTCCCCCTCCTGAAGGACACTGGCGAAGTTCACCTGTTGCGCCAGAAGGACCGCCTGCGTGCGGCTCTGGACGCCAAGTTTGCGCATGATCGCGGTGACATGCGCCTTGACGGTGGTTTCCGCGATCGAAAGCTCATATGCAATCTGTTTGTTCAGTTTGCCTTCGCACAGCAGTTGCAGAATTCGGGCCTGTTGCGGCGTCAGAAGCGACAGCCGGTGAAGCGCAACCTCGGATTCTGTAGCGGGCTGGGTGTCGTCCGTGATCGGCACGAACCCGGCCGGCGTGTAGATGCGCCCGGCGGAAATGGCGTCGAACGCATCTCGGAAAATTTCGCGCTGGCTGTGCTTCGGCACGAATCCCTGCGCCCCGGCCCGCAGCACCGAGTTGACCATGCGCGCATCCGTCATCGACGACACGACCACGACGGGAACGGGTCCGGCCGCGGTCTTCAGGCGGACCAGCCCGTCGAGTCCGTTGACGTCCGGCAGGTTCAGGTCGAGCACAATGACGTCCGGTCGCGTCCCGGTCTCGAGATGAGCCAGCGCGTCGTCGAGCGAGCCCGCAGTCCGCACATCTGCAATGCCCACCGTCAATCGCAGCGTCATGGTCAGCGCATCGCAGAACAGAGGGTGATCATCGACGACAATCGCCGAATTGAGCTTCGTCGGCGCTTCGCTCACGGTCGCTTTCTGCATCATGGCACGGTCCTGCTGCACGTTTCCCGCCAGCGTATCAGCATCCGCCTGACCCGCATACTGTGCCAAAGTCGAAGTCTCAGTTCCCGGTGCCTGGGCCAGAACGCGAAAGGGCGCCCGCAACGGGCGCCCTTCCAGTCCGTACCTGCGTGACCTCACTGGATCGACGCGACTTCCTTCGGCAGATGGAAGGCCCAGACCATGCCGCCCTGGTTCAGGTAGTTGACCTTCTTCGCGACCTCGCCGCCCCAGAGCGGAACCGCGCCGCCCCAGCCCGAGATGATCGCGACCCACTGCTCGCCGTCCTGTTCCCAGGTGATCGGCTGGCCGACGATGCCCGACCCGGTCTGGAACGACCACAGCGTCTCGCCGGTTTCGGCATCAAGCGCGAGGAACTTGCCTTCGGGCGTCCCGGTGAAGACAAGCCCGCCTGCGGTCGTCATCACACCACCCCAGAGCGGCGCCTCGTTCTTGTATTCCCACTTGATGTCGCCGGTGTTCGGGTCGATCGCCTTCAGGCTGCCGATGTGATCCTCGAAGATCGGCTTGATGGTGAAGCCGGCGCCAAGGTAGGCCGCACCCTTCTTGTACGAGATCGGCTCGTTCCAGATATCCATGCCCCATTCGTTTGAGGGGACGTAGAAGTAGCCGGTCTTCTGGTTGTAGGCCATCGGCATCCAGTTCTTGCCGCCAAGGAACGACGGAACCGAGAATACCATATCGCCCTTCTCACCGTCGGCTGCTCCCGCAGGGTTGCCGGGGCGGTTGTCCTCGTTGTAGATCGGCCGGCCGTTCTCATCGATCCCCTCGGCCCAGGTGATGTTGCTCACGAAGGGCGTGGCGTGGACGAAGCTGCCGTCCTCGCGGTTCAGGACGTAGAAGAACCCGTTGCGGTCGGCGGTGCCGAAGCGCTTCTTGCCGTCCTTGTCAACGAAGGGCACGACCTCGTTGACCCCGTCGAAGTCCCAGCCCTCGCGCGGGGTGGTCTGGAAGTGCCACTTGATCTCGCCGGTATCGGGATCGATGCCGATGCGCGAAGCTGCATACAGGTTGTCGCCGGTGCCGTCATTCTTTTCGCCAGCGCCGCGCAGCCAGCTGTTCCACGGAGAGGGGTTGCCCGCACCGAAGACCAGGGTGTTGGTGTCCGCGTCGTAGGATCCGCCCAGCCATGTCGCCCCGCCGCCGGTCTTCCACAGGTCGCCGGGCCAGGACGCGTTCAGCGTTCCGGTCATGGTGCTCTCCTCGCCATTGAGGATGCCCATGTTTCCCTCGATGGTCGGACGCTTCCAGATCAGGTCGCCGGTCTCGGCATCGAAGGCGTAGACCGCGCCGACCACGCCGAACTCGCCGCCGGAATTGCCGACGATCACCTTGCCGTCCACGACCAGGGGCGCCGCCGAATAGGAGTAGCCCTCCTTGTAGTTCTCGATCTTCGATTTCCAGACCACGTCCCCGGTCTTGCGGTCGAGCGCCACGAGCTTGGCGTCGAGCGTGCCGAAATAGACCTTGTCGCCGTACAGCGCCGCGCCGCGGTTGATCACGTCGCAGCAGGGCAGGATGCCTTCGGGAAGGCGGGCGTCGTACTGCCAGAGTTCGTCTCCGGTCTTGATGTCGATCGCGTAGAGCCGCGAATAGGAGCCGGTGATGTACATCACGCCGTCATAGACCAGCGGCTGGCTTTCCTGTCCGCGCTGCTTTTCTCCTCCCAGGCTGAACGCCCAGACCGGGACGAGCTTGGAAATGTTGTCCTTGTTGAGCTTGGTCAGCGGGCTGTAGCGCTGAAGGTTGCGCCCCATCCCGTTGGTCACGACCTGGGTCGTGATCGTCTGGTCGTTGGCAATATCGTCTTCGGTCACCTGAGCCTGCGCGCACGACGTCGCAATAAGCCCCGCAACCGCTGCGGCGACAAAACGGTTCATCATTTCCTCCCAGAGAAAGTCGAGGTCCGGCAGGGCATCTGCCGACTGTCGCCACTATCGATTCACATCCGCCGGCTGGGTATTGGCGATTGGTCGTACGACCCTCGGCCAATCTTGAAGTCCGAGCGGAAGGTCGGGCGGTGGAAGCTGCGAGGCGAGTTTCGCCGACACCTCTCCCCGCCCGGATCGGGCTTTGAAACAGCTCCTTGGCTGACAAAGTGTCGCCCATATCGCGCCTGCCCGAGGCACGAGGCATCAGGCATGGACGCGTCGGCTTGACCCGACGCGGCGTGCCCGACTGCCGCGCCAGGGAGCGCGTCCGAACTCAGCACGGAATCAAAACGCCGGCATCGGGATATGTGGAGGCCGATGCCGGCGCACGGGGCGACGCCCCGTTCCAAACCTGCGTTCAGGAGGTGCAGGTTTTCTCGTGGGTCTAGTTCGCAGGCAGGCTTGCCTGAATCATGTTCCGGGATCCGCCCGCGCCCGGCACCGGCCGGAGCGCGGCGCCCCATGGGAACCGGCCAACCTTGATCGTCTTGATCGGCTCGCGGCTTGCCGCGTCGATCACCGTCACGTCGCCCGACACCCCATTGGTGGTGAAGATCTGCGTCCCGTCCGGCGAGAAGGCCATGTGCCAGACCCGCCGGCCCACCAGGATGTAATCCTCGACCTCGTAGGTCTCCGCGTTGATCGCCGCCACCCGATTAGCCGGGCCAAGCGCCACGAAGGCCGTCTTGCCGTCCGCCGAGAAGCCAAAGCCCACCGGCTGAATCAGATCGGGATGTACGCCTTGAATGGAAAAGCGAATTTTCGCCTTTTGCGTCTGGGTCGCCACGTCGAAGACCGTAACCGTACCGCCGATCTCGGCACTCACCCAGAGTTCAGTCCCGTCTTTGGCAAATTCCGCGTCCCGTGGCCGGGGATCGACAAGGGTGTTGGCAAAGATGGTCTGGCTGCCCGTATCGATCCAGTGCGCCATGTTGGTCGTCTCGGATGTCGTGATGGCGATCCGGCCGTCGGGGCTCACCGCCATTCCCTCGGGTTCGATGCCCACGTCGATCTGCGCGACGACCGTCCGGTTGTCGACGTCGACAACGGTTGTGATCGCGTCGTTTTCGTTGGCGATGTAGAGGTGGCGTCCGTCCGGCGCGAGAGCGAACTGCTCCGGGTCCTCGCCTGACGGAAGGTTGTGGAGAATCTTCCCGCTGTCCGGGTCCATCACCTGCACCGCGTCGCTGTCGGAGGCGCAGATATAGACGACCGAGCCGTCCTGCGCGAAAGTGATTCCCCTCGGCCTCTCGCCGGTTGGAATGGTCCTGATCACCTCAAGGCTGTCCGTATCGATCACGCTGATCGTGTCGTCGGTCTCGTTGGTGACCCAGATCTCGGCGGCCTGGACCGGCAGCGCGGTGCCGAGGAGAAGGCTCAGAAGCAGCGGGCGCATGGTCACTCCGTGAAGGCTGTGCAAAGGGTTTCGGGGCGGTCGAGGCCGAGCGTGTCAAGCTCGCTCACCGGGTGCAGAAAGCCATCGAGCGGCGCCATGGCGACGACCGCGCGCGGGGCGGTGACGGCGATGGGCTGGCGCAGCTGTCCGTTCCAGTCGCGATAGCTCAAGGGGCGTCCCTTGAAGCCGTCGAGCGCGAAGTCCGCCGACAGCATGTAGGCCCGAAGCGTTGCCGGGTCGCAGGCCTGGGTTCGTGCCGCGGCCTCGCCGATGCTGCGCAGTGCCACCCAGGCGGCGTAGTCCTTCGGGCTCATGTCCCGCCCTGCCGCGGCCTCGAACCGGGATTGCAATTGGGCCGCGCCCCATTGCTCCATCACCGGCGACCAGCCAACCGGCGTGAGGCCCTCCGATCCCGCCACCGGGCGGGGGATCCAGCTGTTGTAGGGCACGTATCGCGCGAAATCGTCGGTTTCGTCCGCAACGACGAGGACGTCGTGATCCCGCAGATCCTGCAGGAAAACAGGCAATTCCTGCGCAGCCGAACGCCGCATGTCGGCATCGAACGCCCACACCTTCTCGCCCCGGATCCGCAGGTTGAACTTCTTCGCCGAGCGCCTGAGCGCGTCGGCAAAGTCCACATCCGCCGCCCGCGACCCGGAAATCATCGCAAGATCCGTCCAGCGTCGCGATTGCAGGAACTGCATCAGCGCGTCGGACCGCATCGACAGGGTCGGAGCGGTGTGGAGAAGGTTGGTCCGGCACTCCGTCTCCCGCAGGTCGTCGGAACCGCTGGAGACGTCGAAGAGCAGCGCCCCCTGCGCCTCGGGCATGTCGGCAATGGCCAGGAGCGTCTCGTCGGGCGCATCGAGAATCAGATACGGGCTTTCGGCCAGCGCCGCGCGCGCAGCGGCCAGTACGTCGCCTCCTGTCTCCACATCGATCTCGGCCAGCGCATAGCTCTGTCCGAGGAAGCGCCCTGTGGTCATGTTGTCGGCGGTGCCCAGCCGGGCGCCCGCGACGCCCAGATCTTCGGGGACCGGATCGAGATTGGACAGCACCGCGCGCGGCGGCGCAAGCTCGCGCAGATAGGTGACCTTGATCGCCGTTTCAGCCAGGGCCGGCAGGGCGGCAAGCACCGCGACAAGCGTAATCAGGCTGAAGCGCATATCCCTCCCCTCCCCGGAGTTCTCTTCGGCGCGCAGTCTGCCGCCCGGGGTCGCCAACGGGAACACGACCATGGTCGTACGGCTCTCCGGCCTCAGTTGAACCAAGGTCGAATGGCTGCAATGCGGCCCCCCCGGTATCAACAATTCCAGTTCGAAACCCGGTTCGATGATGAGGAGGACACCATGGGAGGAAGACTGTATGGCCCGCTGGCTGCAGCACTGCTGACTGCCGCCGCGACCATCGCCCACGCGCACGGCAACGTCGCCCCGCAGCCCGTCAACACCGACGCGCTGCCTGATGTCGGCGAGGAATGGCTGGACGAGAACCCCTACCGGGCCGAAGTGGCCGGCGAGGAGGTCTGGGAAACCGCAATCAAGATTGGCGAGTCGGGCTTCAACCAGAACTGCGCCCGGTGCCATGGCCTCGGAGCGATCTCGGGCGGCCTTGCACCTGATCTACGTTTCCTTGAAGCGAACATGGATGGCGACGAGTGGTTCCTCGAGCGGTTCCAGCATGGCTACACTCAGGATGGCACCACCAAGATGCCGGCGTTTGGCGACCTTCTGGGACAGAAGGCCGGCTGGGCGATCCGCACCTATTTCGAGACGCGCCCGGACGATGAAGTGCTCGACGAACACGCCGGTCGCCTGAAGGAGATCCGCGACGAGCTGCTGACGATGGCGGATGCCGGGAGCGGGGACGCCGAACCGCTGCGCGTGGAACTCATCGAGATTGCCGATACCATTCCGACTCTTTCGGGAGCTCCGGTTTCGGACAGCATCGCGCGCCGGGCCGGCAATAGCCTGGACGGCTCAGAAGGGTCATACAAGGCCGCAGCGGACGTCCTGACAGTGGGGCTGTCCGAAGCACAGTGACCGGTCGGTAGGACCAGGAACAGCCAAGGGGCGCCCCGCAATCCGCCGGGCGCCGCCATCATTTGGGGGGAGCCATGTCCATTCGAATCGCCGCACTTGCCGCCACGCTCGGCTTTGCGGTCGCGCTGCCGGCGACGGCCCAGACCCGATGCGCCGATTACGTGCCGGGGCCGAAACCGCAGAATGCGTCACGCGACTATGTCGGCCAGGACCTCGATGCGATTCGTGACCAGGGTTTCATCGACATTGCGGTCTACGACAATTTCCGGCCGTTCTCTTGGCGCGACGGCGACACGCCCAAGGGCATCGACATCGAGATCGGACGCATCATTGCGGCGGATCTGGGAGTCGAACCGCATTTTCTTCTCGTGGAAAGCGGCGAGAACCTGGAGGCGGATCTGCGCTACCACGTCTGGCAGGGGGACGTGATCGACAAGCGCGTATCGAACGTCATGCTCCACGTGCCCTACGACAGCGATTTCGCCTGCCGGGTCGATCAGGTGGTGTTCACGGGGCAGTATTTCGAGGAGCACGTAGCGATCGCCTACAAGCTCGCCGACTACCCGGACAAGCCCCCCGTCCCCGCGTATTTCCGGTTCGACGACGTTGCGGTCGAGAACGATTCGATCTCGGATTTCTACCTCACGTCGCTCGCCGGCGGACAGCTTCAGGCGCATATTCACCGGTATCCGACGGCACAGGCCCAGATGTCCGCACTGGCAAACGGTGAAGTGATGGCGGCGATGGGTCCGCGGGCGGAGCTCGAGGCGTTTCCCGGTGACGGCATCGTCGTCACGGAACCGCGCCTCCCCGGCCTGGCCAAGTCCAAATGGACCCTTGGCGTCGCCGTCCATACCAGCCATCGCGACGTGGGCTACGCAGTCGACGACGCGATTGCGAAGGCGCTCGAAGACGGCCGCATCGCCCGGATATTCACGGAATACGGACTGACCTACAGCCCGCCCGAGCGTTGACGGCCGTGCACGCCCGGCAGCCTTACGCCGGTCGCAGCGTCCGGATCTCGCCTGATGGATCGACCAGTGTCACCGCGCGCAGCGACGGCTCCGCAGGGAAGAGCGCGGCGATCCGGTCCGCGGGCATATGGCAAGCAGCCGTGGACAGTGCATCGGCCAGCGTCGCCGTCTCGGCCTCGACCGTGACGCTCGACCAATAGGGCGCCGCGTCGGGATCCCGCGGATTGAGGATGTGCGTGCGCCCGGGCCCGATCTTCAGAAGACCGGGGCTCGACGTGGCGAGCGCGCCGCCGTTCAGCGTGCGCGTACCGTAGAGGCCCGCCGCGGGATCGGCGAGACCGACATGCCACGGCCCGCCTTGGGCGCGTATTTCGCCCATGTCCACCAGAGTCCGGTCATAGCCCGCGTCGCGCAACGCCGCGCTGACACGATCGCTGGCAAATCCCTGCGCAATCCCGTTGAAGGTCAGCAGCTGCCCCTGAGCAAGTGCAACGCGCGTGTCGTCGCGACGAATTCCGTTCCAGGTCGAAAGTGAACTTTCGAGCTCTCCGGCACCGGGCCAGAGTGCTTGCACCGAAGGATCGAAGATCCCTCCGGTCAGTTCCACCGCGCGGTCGACAGCGTTCAGGAGCTCGGCGAAGAGCGCAGACGGGCAGAGTGTTCCGCGCGCATTCAGCCGGGACAGCTCCGATCTCGGATCGTGCAGGCTGAAGGCGGCTTCGGCCGCACGGAGTGCGTCGAGGGACCGGTCGACCGCTTCGGCGGCGCATCCTGCATCGCTGCCGGTTACGGTGATCTGCGCCTCGGCACCGAAGGCGCGGCCGCTCCAACTGGCGGCACGAGCACCGCAAGGAGCTAGCTGTGCAAACGCGGTGGCGCCGGTGATCGAGAGGAAGCGGCGCCGGGTCATCGCATTCATTCCGCAGGCACTCCTTCGACGGGAACTTTGGCGGCCGGGGCGGGTCGGCGCCGTCCGGCAAGAACGAGAGGTACGCATTGGGCCGGATCATCATGGATCGTGACGCAGTCCAGACACTGGAAGCATTCGGCATAATCGATCCGGCCGGAGCGTTCGATCGCCCCGTACCGGCAGCGCACCCGGCAAAGCTGGCAGGGGCTGCCGCAGGCGGCGCGCCGCGGGATCCAGCTCCGACGGCGAAGGAGCCCGCCAAGCACCATCACCGCGCCAAGCGGACAGACATATCGGCAGAAGCCTTTGAAGACGGACAGACCGAGGACAAGCCAGAGCCCGGCATAGGCGACGTAGTACCATTCGCGGACGAAATGCACGGTGATCGCGGTCTTGAACGGCTCGACCTCAGCGGCCTTGTCAATTGCGGCAGGGGCCAGCAGAACCACCGCGAGAAGTGCTCCAAGGATGCCGTACTTGATCCACTTGAGGCGGCGGTCCCAATGCGGAGTCACGGTTATCTGCGGAATGCCGATCCCACGGCCTATCCAGTGGGAAAACTCCTGCATGGCGCCGAATGGGCAGAGCCAGCCGCAGAAGAGCCCCCTGCCCCACAGCACGAACCCAATCGCGGCCGCCGCCCAGATCAGCAGCGAGAACGGGTCGTAGGCGAGGAAAGCCAGACTGCCGCCAGTCTGGACGGCGCTCAGCACTCCCATCACGGTGACGATCGATAACTGTCCCTGGCCCCACCAGCCGAAAAAGACCAGAACGACGGCAAGGATCCCCAGACGGAGCGGCACGAACGCCGCAAGACCGGCAAGCCGGCTTTGACCGAACAGGAGCATGGGCAAGAGAAGCGCCAGAAGCCCGGCCGCAATCACCAGATCGGAGCGTCGGCCGGCAAGGGCCGCGCGCCAGGGCGACACAGGCTGCGGCACCTCGGGCCGGACGAAGAAGCGGGCATCGGTGACATGCGGCGCGGAAAATGTGACGCGTCCGATCTCGGGACGGAACATGCCGTGTTCACGCATCGCCGTGACGTCCAGCGTCCAAGCTCTGGTCGGATCGAATCCCAGCCGCCGGTCGGTCCGCAGGATCATGGCCGTGCCGTCTTCGGGAGCCCCGGACGCCAGATCGATCGTAAGGTCCGCATCGCGCAGCGCGACCGGCAAATCGTCCTGCCGGGCGGCGAGCAGATCGGGGGCGGTGTTGCGCACGAAGTCCCTCGAGACCAGTCCGTGCCGTCCCGTGTCAATGACCAGAATGGGTTCGTCGTCCGCTGAAATCGACAGGAACTTCTGGAGCTCGGCCAGACTTCCCGGTGCGAGCGCGGCGCGAGCAATCGACGGCGGACCAAGATCGGCAACCCAGAGATCGAGGTAGACTCCGTCGCGATCGTCTTGTGCGACGGGGTCATCATGCGCCCAGATGGTTCCAGCGAAGGCGGCGTCCACTTCCCTGTTGGTCACAGTGAAGTGCGAGACGAGCCCCTGGCGGACGAGGTCGTCCCAAGTGAGGGACTCGTCCACGCTCGGGTCGGGCCGCGCGGGCGGGATAGCCGCGACCCCCTGCATCTTTTCGCGAGCCACGGCAAGCGCCGCCGCCAGGATGGTCTCGTGTGCGATGCGCACCGACGCCGTGGCCTTGGTGACACCATCGAGATAGACCAGCGCCCCGTCAGCGGCTGCGCCGTAGGGCGAGCCCACAACCATCTGTTCGTGGATCGAATGCCCGCGATATTGCGTAAGGAACTCACGAAACGGCGCTTCGCCCAGCCCCGAGACGAAGATCGGTTCGTTCTGCTTCAGGAGACGCACGTCCAGAATGCGGGCATCCCGGTCGAGCATCACCAGCATGTCGATGGGAGCACCAGAAAATCCTGGGAGCGGCGCAAGCGGCTCGGTCTCGACAACATAGCCGGCCTCCGCGCCGCCCGAGTTGAGCAATGTCCAGACGCCGTCGGTTCCCGCGGGGGCGCCCAAGGAATAGGGCGGCGGAACCAAGCGCGACAGCACCTCGGCATCGATCCCGGCCGCGGCCGACACGGGCACCATGAGGGCAAGCCAGAGTGCGAGACGGCCAAGCAATCCCGTGTTCCTCCCGGTTTTGCGCAGACTTTAGGGACCCGCCGCCCGGCCGGATACAGGACGTTGGTCGGATGAGTCATCTGGGCTCCGGTCGTCAGACCTCAGCACCGCGTCATATGCACCCGGCAGGTCTTCCGCTTCCGCACCGGCGCCCCAGCGTTCGTGAAATCAGCTGTCCGGCAACTGGTTCTGCAAAAAATCTTACTTATTTCCCGATATATACATTCTCATTGCAAGTTATTTCATACTTTTGCTCATGACAGCAAGAAATTGAAGCCTGCTCTATTACCGCCGATAATGTACAGTTATCATGCCTATTGAGATTGCCGCGATTTCCTGCATGCTTGCACGCGCCGGACCGCCCTTCAGCACCGGGACCGGGAGTGCTCGCATGTCATGTTCGTCTTCTTTGCCCATCTGGTCGCCGTCCGGCTCCTGGACGTTGTCCGAAGCGGACGCAGCCCTGCTGCACGATCTCTTTCTGCGCGGCACGCCTGAGAACACCTTGCGGGCCTATCGTCGCGATCTCGCCTACATCATGGCCTGGAAGCAGGCTGCATTTGCGGCGGCGCTTGAATGGCCAGAGGTTGAGCCGGTGGCGCTCCGATTTATCCTCGACCACGCACGGAGCCTAGAGCACGTGGGGCGAGATGACCCGGCCCGTCTTGCGGCAGAATACCTCGTCGCATCGGGGTTGCGCCGAAACCTGGTAGCCCCCGCACCGGCCACGCTCGATCGGCGCATCGCATCCTGGCGCGCGTTCCACCGCATGCGCAATCTTCTCTCGCCGTTCGACGCACCGCTGGTCCGGCAAGCCCGGGCGAAGGCCCGCCGCGCCCTGGCGCGTGCGCCCGAGCCGAAGTCAGCCCGCCCGATCACCCGCGAGCTTCTCGAGGAACTTGTCGGTACGTGCGGGCGCGGGATACGCGGCACGCGGGACCGGGCAATGCTGATGCTGGGCTGGGCATCCGGCGGCCGGCGGCGATCCGAGATCACCGGCCTGCGCCTTGCGGATTTCGGCCGAGAGGACTTCGACCGCCAAGGTCTTGTCTGGATCCGGATGGTCGAAACCAAGACGACGATGGCGGGGAAGACTCCGGCGCTGGTCCTGAAGGGCAGAGCGGCACAGGCGGTCGTGGACTGGATCGAGATGGCGGGAATATCTGACGGCGCCCTCTTTCGGGCGATCTCGAAATCCGGTCGGGTTCTGGATCGGGGACTCGCGCCGGACGCAGTTGCCGGCATCCTTCGGCGTGCGCTCGTCCGTGCCGGATATCAGCCGGACCATGCCAGCCCGCACGGTTTGCGCTCTGGGTTCCTCACCCAAGCTGCCCTCGACGGAACGCCGATCCAGGCAGCCATGCGTCTCTCGCTGCACCGATCGGCAGCGCAGGCGCAACGGTATTACGAGGATGTCGAGATATCGGCCAATCCGGCCACGGACCTGCTGAAGTAACCCGCGGGTTACACGACGGCGGACACGCCGGCGTAACCCGCGGGTTACCTCACTCTTCGAGCGCAGCTTCGAAGGCGCGGATCGCGCGTTCGAGCCTGTCCCGCGGCACCTCGGAAAAATCGCGCCGGCTCAAGATCCGGCACTCCCCCTTGCGCGCGGTGACTTTGGTCCGACCGACATGGAACTCGAACTTCTCCCGCCGCTCGCCGGCACTCGGCCCAGGCTTCGGCTTGGCCTCTCCTGCGACAAACGCCGACAGAACCGCCAACTGCTCCTCGGCGCTGGCACATGCCTCAAGCTCGCCGCGGAGTACCCCTGCCCGATCCGGCTGCGCCTTCAGCGCCCTTGCCACGTCGACGCCGAGATTGCGCGAGACGTCTTTCGGGAACCGGAGCGTGCCACCGAGTTCGCTCAGCAGATGCACGAAACTTCGGATGTACGAGCGCTTCATCTTGTGAAGCGACGCGTAGAGCCGGCCGACCATCGCTTCGGCGTCCACCCCATCGATGTCCGGATCCACGGCCGCCTGGATCGCCACCTGAGCCATCTCGGCAAAGGTCAGGTCCTCGCGGACGACATTTTCCTCCACCATGTCGATATAGCGCGAGATTCGATCCGGGACCGCAGAAGTCTCCTGCGGCTCGATGCGCGCAACGACCTCGGCAAAGGCCGCGTCGCCGGTTTCGCTCCAGAGCTGGCGCAAGGCCGTCAACCGTCGCCATCCCTTCTTCAACTGATAACGGCCGCCCTCGTCGCGATAGACCTCGATCGGCTCACGCTGCCCGCGGGCACGGATGGAGGCCTTGAGCTCTTCCATCTCGTCTGAAGCCGCCGCCGCATCGAGGTCCAGCCGGTCACGCGGCAGATCGCCGGTCTCGATTGCGTCAAGCTGAATCCTGGCCAGCACCCTGCCCTCGGCCTGGGCATCGCGCCAGGATTTCGCGTCCTCCGCGTTGCGGCGGCGCAGTTCGACCTTTGCCTCGGTCGCCTCCTGCAGGCTTGCCGCCGCCTCGCGCACCGCCGCACCCATCGGACCGACCGACCGCTCGCGCCGCGGCGTTCCCGGAACGGACTCCAATGGATCGAAGCCGAACTTGTTCCGCCCGCTCATGCCGGCACCCTCAGCGTGCTTGCCGCGCTTCGCTCGCGCCACGCGGCAAGCACCGTCTCATGGAATTCCTGATAGGCGCGGTCGAAGCTCTGCCGTGCCCTTTTCCAGGTATCCCGCGTCATCTGGCGGTAGTCCTGCTCGTAGACCGACATCTGAAACCGTCCGGATTGCTCGACCGCCCGGGTCATCTCGATGGGATGCTGACAGACATCTGCGCCGAAGACGTTTCGAAAGGCACCCATCATCGCCACGTGCAGCGGATTCGACGGCTCGAACCGGGTCATCAGAAGACGGATATCGAGAAACGTCTTCGGCAGCGAAATCCCCGCATCCTCCGCAAGGCTGCCATAGCCCTCCGAAATGTCGGCAAGGGCGTCGCCCAACTGTCCGAGATAGCTGGTGGTGCTGTCATATTCCCAGTAGCCCGGCCCGGACGGAATGTAGATGATGTCGGCCGCGAAGGCGGCGTTCAACGACTGGTAGCCGATGGCGGGCGGGCAATCGAACAGGATCAGGTCGTACTGGTCGTCCGGCAACTCGTTCAGATAGCGGTCGACACAGCCGAAGAAGGACCACGCCTTGTGGAGCGCGCGGTACTGGGCGCTGGCGAATTCGACGAAGGCCGCATTGGCGCAAGAGGGAATGATGTCGATGGTCGGCCAGCAGGTCTTCTGGATGAAGTCCTGAAACCGCTGGGCACCGATCGACTGGACGTCGTCAGGCAGTTCGTCCGACGAAGGGTAGGGGCAGTCGTCGGGGTCGTCGTAACTTGCCGCAATGCGGTCGGCTTCCCGGCAAAGGTCGCGGCACATGATACCCCAGACCGTGTGCCATTCCTTGACCTCCACAAGGCCCATCGAATGGGTCAGCGTCGCCTGCGGATCGAAGTCGATGCAAAGCACCCGATACCCGTCGAGCGCCGCGGCGTTGGCCAGATGCTGCGCGACCACGGTCTTGCCGACGCCCCCCTTGAAGTTCGAGACGGCGACGCGCATCGCGCGCCCCTTGGGCCGTTCGGGCAACAATGCCTTCCCGCGGAACCGGATCCGGCGGCGCAACTCGTTGATCTCTTCCAACGTGAACCAGCGCTGGCGGCCATCATCCTGCGTCTCGCCTTGGGGCAGCGACGGATCGTCGGCCAGTTTCTTGCGGAGCGTGTCGGCGGCAACGTCGAACATGAACGTGCTGATCTCCCAGATCGAAAACGCTCGCAGCATCTTGGTCTCCGACGGCGAAAAGGTCGCGCGCCGCACCGCCGATTGCTGCGCCAGACTTCGTTCGTTCATCACTTGAAGATCGGTATGATCGCGCATCTGCTCTTCTCGCGTTTTTTGCCTATGGGAAATGAATAACGGGATTTTCGGGAATTGGCAAAGATTGAGTTTTCGAATCCGGAAGTTTCGCAAATATCTCAGATGGTCGCATGGGCACGTCGCGCGGGAGATGATTTGGTGACAGCGCCGCCGTCTCGCGCCAGATTTGGTGACACGGCAACCGGCATTCGGTGGCACGCTGAGTGTCACCCTTCTCCTGTCTTCCGACATTTTCCTGTAATATCGGTCCGGAAGAGAAAATCCGGTATTTTGAAATGGTTTGACAAAATACGGGATTTCATGGCCTCATTGCCATCAATCAGAATCGGATCGACCAAAGTCCGATCGTTGCGAGGCAAGAGTGAGCAGGAAACATGCAACCGAGCCGGCTGGTCGGCCCCGGAGCTGGGGTCGCGAAGTACGATGTCTTGACCGCGCTGGCCGTTGGCGCACTTCATGGCACTCCGCTGCTGCAGGTATCGGTCTTGCGCCTGATCGCCTTGGTAACCGCGCGCTACAACTGGCAGCGCGACGAAGTGAGCATCGGACAAGGCGAGATGG
Source organism: Paracoccaceae bacterium (assembly GCA_020425125.1). Taxonomy (GTDB): domain Bacteria; phylum Pseudomonadota; class Alphaproteobacteria; order Rhodobacterales; family Rhodobacteraceae; genus Meridianimarinicoccus. Next base: position 18,327 of record JAGQRV010000085.1, read on the forward strand.
CCCGGATTTGGGGTGTGCACGAGCGGACCGCCAAGCGGGAAGTAAGGCGTCTTCAGGATGCCGGTTTGTGGGTCTGTATCCGGCCAGGTGTACGCGGGCGGGTCGCCAGCTATCGACTGGACCGCTTGGGTATCGAACGCTTTTCGAGGCCAGTCTGGGAGCTGCTGGGAGAGAGCTTTGCCGAGAGGGCAGGGCGGATCATGGGCAGCGGGCCCACCCAGAATGTGGTCCGCCTTGACTTCGGGACCCATGCTTCCAACCCGAACACTACTCGGGCAACCGGACATGCGGACGACGGACCATGGGCGGCGGTTATGGCACGGCTTTCATCGGATCATCCGGACACGTTTGCTATCTGGTTCCATCGCTTGTCCTTTGTCGAGCTTCGCGACGGCATCCTTCAGGTTTCCGCGCCCAACGCCTTTGTGCGCGATTATGTGGCCACGCATCTGACGGGCCCGCTCATTGCAGCGGCGAGCGCTGAGCTGGGTCTGGTCCGCCGGCTCAGTCTCTGTCTGCATCCGTCCTGACGGCAGCAGGGGGGGCATCGGCCACATCGTATGGCAGGAAATCCTGACGTGCCTCCCGGACGATTTCGGTCAGAAACTTGACCACTGCCTGAACCCGTGCCGTGTTGCGGAGGTTTTCGTGATAGGCAATCCAGTAGGACCGGGTGGCCACGATTTCCGGCAGGATCCGAACCAGTTCAGGAACCGGTTGGGCAATGTAGTCATGCAGGACGCCGATCCCGGCACCACCCTGCACGGCCGCGACCTGAGCCACCGCGCCGGAGATTTCCAGGGCGGACTGCCAGTTTCGCACCAGGTCGCGGGTGTAGTTCAATCCGGGCGCGTAGACGAGGTCGTCGACGTGGCCGATCAGGCGGTGCCGTGTCGTCAGGCCATCAAGGCTTCGCGGTTCGCCGAATTGTTCGAGATAGTGCCGTGCACCATAGAGGCTCAGCGTGTAGTCGGTCAGCTTGCGAACCACCAGCCTGTGGCCGGCAGGCTGGCCGACGAGTACGGCTAGATCGGCCTCGCGCTCGGAGAGCGAGAAGGCGCGGGGGACCGGCACCAGCTGGAACACCAGTTCGGGGTGGCGGGACGCGAACCGCTCCAGACGTGAGGCCAGAAATGCGATGCCGAAGCCGTCCGGAGCCCCGACGCGGACCGTTCCCGTGAGCCGTGCGGCGCCACGTTCCGTGATCTCTTCGGCGCGGATCATTTCGGCTTCCACCCGCTCCAGCCGCTCGGCCAGGGCAAGGCCGGTTTCGGTCAATGCGCATCCGTGCGCCTGACGCACAAGCAGGGCTTGGCCGAGATCGGACTCGAGAGCCGCAACACGTCGGCTGAGGGTCGCCTGGCTGATTCCGAGGCGCCGTGCCGCGGCCAGCATCTGGCCGGTGCGCGCGACAGCGAGAAACAGGTGCGCGTCATTCCAGTCCATGTGCAGGTCCTAGCTGCCCTATTCACCTTTGCAATTCTGCTGCG
>JAGQRV010000086.1 GCA_020425125.1 Paracoccaceae bacterium
TGAAGAAGAACGAGTCCTGACCCTAAGCAGACCGGCCGATCGGCTTTCGGCGAGATGGTGACCTGGCTGAGGGCCCATCCGGATGTGCGGGTGATCCTCGTCGAGAAGACCGACCGGCTTTACCGCAACCTCAAGGATTGGGTGACGATCGACGAACTCGATGCCGAAATCCACTTCCCCAAGGAAAGCGTGGTCCTGTCCCGCGACTCGCGGTCCTCGGAGAAGTTCATGCACGGCATCAAGGTGCTGATGGCGAAGAGCTACATCGACAACCTGTCCGAGGAAGCCCGCAAGGGCCAGCAGGAGAAGGCCGAGCAGGGCATCTGGCCAACCAAGACGCCACTCGGGTATCTCAATGTCACCGGCCCCGACGGGCGCAAGGTGATCGCCGTCGATGCTGAGGTCGCGCCGATCATCACCAACATGTTCGAGTGGTATGCAACCGGTCGGTTCTCACTGAAGGAAGTGACCCAGCATGCGCGCTCTGCCGGGCTTGTGTACAAGAAGAGCGGCGCATCAGTTCCGACGAGTTCGGTTCACACCATCCTGCGCAACCGACTCTACACCGGATGGTTCGAGTGGAACGGCAAGCTCTATCAGGGCAAGCACGAGGCGCTGGTGTCGGTCGAGTTGTGGGAGCGGGTGCAGGGCGTCATGGACGGCCGGAACGCGAGCAAGCACCGGCGCATGACGCACGATTTCGCCTTCTCAGGCCTGATCGCCTGCGCGCGCTGCGGCTGCTCGGTGGTCGGCGAGATCAAGAAGCAGAAATACATCTACTACCACTGCACCGGCTACGCGGACAAATGCCGGGGCGAGCCCGCAGCCTGTCGCCGCAAGTATGTGCGCGAAGAGGTTCTGGAACAGCAGTTCACCGCCATGCTCGGCCAACTTCGCTTCGACGACGAGGTGCTGGCGTGGGTGCGCGAGGCGCTACACGCCAGCCATGCGGACGAACGCCACGAGCACGAGGAGGCGATCGTGCGGCTCCAAGCCGAGCACAGGCGTCTCGGCGAGCGCATCAGCGCCATGTATGTCGACAAGCTTGACGGCAAGATCGGGAGCGACTTCTTCGACAAAATGGCGGGCGAATGGCGGGAGGAACAGCGCCGGTTGCAGCGCGACATTGACCGCCACGAGGAGGCCGAGCAGTCCTACATGGACGAGGGCCTTCGGATCATCGAATTGGCTCAGAACGCTCAGGCCCTGTTCGAAGGCCAGCCGCCCCGCGAGAAGCGGCGGCTCCTGAACTTCGTGCTTTCGAACTGTACTTGGGAGGACGGTAAGATGGTCGCTACGTTCCGCCAACCTTTTGATCTATTAGCAAGAACAACAGCCAGCGCAGCCCGTTCTACTGCTGCCAGCGGCAGCAATTCCTCGAAAAACGAAATTTGGCTGTGCAGCCAGTCCCGAGCGAACCGGTCTCGGAAATTCACTGGAAACAGGGAATTTACAGGGAAGAAAGTCAATTTCGCGGCCCGCAGGCCCGAAATCGACGTGAATCATCCCGCGCTTTCTGTGCGTTGTCCGGAATTCCCCAAGGCCCCGAACAGGGAATTGGGTTTCCCTGAACAGGGAATGATTTTTCGCGATCAGGGAAGACTTCGACCCGATCAGGGATGTCCGGCCATTTAGTGCAAGATTGATCGCCGGACCTCGGGCCGGAAAATCTGTCAACATGTTGAGCAGCCATGTCACACGTACCCCACATCGTGAGATCAGACCTTTGACATGTTGGAATTTTCTCCTTACGTTCACGTCAACATATTTCACCGACCGACTCGGACAGGACATGGCAGACAATGAGACCTGATCGCCGCCGCAGGATATCCGATCCGGATTTGCGGATTGCACGTCCGGACATTTCAGCGCGATCTCAACGACCGCTTTTCCATGAGCCGGATCAGTTGATGCCGCCCTGCTCAGGAGTGAATTTCAAATGACCGATTACTGGATCGAGTATATTGCCACGGCCGACCTCCGACCCTGGGCGACGAACGCCCGGACCCATTCGAAGAAGCAGATCCGCCAGATCGCCGACAGCATCGAGGCATTCGGCTTCACCAATCCGATCCTGATCGACGAACGGCGCACGATCCTTGCGGGCCACGGCCGGGTCAGGGCGGCAAGGCTCCTCGGGATGGACCGGGTCCCGTGCCTCAGGCTCGACCACATGAGCGAGGCCGAACGGCGCGCCTACGTCATTGCCGACAACAAGCTCGCACTCAATGCCGGCTGGGACGACGATCTGCTGGCGCAGGAGCTCGGCGTTCTGCTCGAGGCGGAATTCGACGTCTCGCTGACCGGGTTCACGATCGCGGAAGTCGACGGTCTGATCGAGGCTCAGGCCCCGGAGGAACCCGGGGATCCGGCGGACGATCTCCTGCCCGAAACCGCGCCGCGGCGGGTGCGACGGGGCGACGTGTGGCAACTCGGCCGGCATCGCCTGGTCTGCGGCGACGCGCTCGATGCCGGCGTCGTGCGATGCCTGATGCAGGGCGAATACGCGCGCATGGTCTTCTCGGACCCGCCCTACAACGTGCCGATCGACGGCCATGCCGGCGGCTCGGGACGGGTGAAGCACCGCGAGTTCGCCATGGCAGCAGGCGAGATGACCGCGGCCGAGTTCACCGAATTCCTGACCCGCGCCTTCCGCAACATGGCCGACCACAGCGCCGATGGCGCAATCCACTTCCTGTGCATGGACTGGCGCCACATGGCCGAGATGCTGGCCGCGGGCGCCGCCGTCTACGGCGAGCTGAAGAACCTGATCGTCTGGGCCAAGGACAATGGCGGCATGGGCACGTTCTACCGATCACGCCACGAGCTCATCTTCGCCTTCAAGCATGGCAGCGCCCCCCATGTGAACAGTTTCGAACTCGGCCAGCACGGCCGCTACCGCACCAATGTCTGGCAATATCGCGGCGTGAACACGCGGCGCGCGGGCCGGCTGGACGAGCTGGCGCTGCACCCGACGGTCAAGCCGGTGGCGATGATCGCCGATGCGATCCGCGACGTCTCCGGCCGCGGCGACATCGTGCTCGATCCCTTCGGCGGATCGGGCTCGACCCTGATCGCCGCCGAGAAGACCGGTCGCCGCGGCTATCTCGTTGAGCTCGACCCGATCTACTGCGACCGCATCCTCGCGCGCTGGGAGGCCATCGCGAAGGATACCGCCGAACCTCTGGTCTGCGGCCTTGCCACGGACGGTCATGGTCTGGAGGCCGCGGAATGAGCCGGAAGGACGGTCCGCCCCGACTGCGCACGCCCCGGCCCTCGCAGGGCTACGAGGTGGGATACGGAAAGCCGCCGAAGGAGACGCGGTTCTGCAAGGGACAGTCCGGCAATCCCGCGGCGCGTCCGAAGGGGGCCAGGAACAAGGTGCCGGCCCTCAACGCCGAGCGGCTGAAGGCCATCGTGATGGAGGAAGCCTACCGCAGCGTCGCGGTTCGTGACGGCGCCCGCGAGGTGAAGGTGCCGATCGCCCAGGCGGTGATCCGGTCGCTCGCGGTCAACGCTGCCAGGGGCAATGCCCGGGCGCAGCGGCTCTTCACCGAAATGCTGTGGTCCACCGAGCGCGAGAACAAGGAACTCGCCGACACCTGGCTTGAGACCGCGATGACCTACAAGATCGAATGGGAGCGCGAGCTCGACCGGCGTGCACGCCTCGGCATCACCGACCTGCCGCCGCCCCTGCCCCATCCCGACCATATCATCATCGACATGAATGCCGGCACCGCCCGCGTCATCGGCCCGATGACCCGGGAACAGAAGGCCACCTATGACCAGCTGCTCGAACGGAAGGCCGAGGCGGAGGTGGAGGCCGAAGAACTCACGGCCATCTTGGCAACGGAAAAGGACCCCAGGATGCGTGCGTTCATCGAGGACGACCTTGCCCATACCCGGAAGATCCTCGAGATGTTCGACAGGATGGCGCCGCCCGCATGATCCGTGCGGAGCGAGCTCGCCCGCCCTGTTCTGTGGCGCACCCGGATCGCCCTCAGAGGCCGCCCTCGTCGGTCAGAGACATCGGCCGCGAGGTCCGGCCGTCGGCGTAGGCGATGCACTGCCAGGCGGCCTTTCTTTTCGGATCGCCATCGGCGCGGCACATCAACCCGGGCGCGACATTGCGCTCCCTTCGAAGTGGCAGTTACCGGACCAGGATATGCAAACCGAAACATGGCCGCAGCTTGTCTCTTGGCGGGCATTCATCGCCGCAGGCGCGGGGAACAGAATATGCCCATACCGAAGTTCACCAGAAGCCGCGGTTCATCCCCGCGGGCGCGGGGAACAGAGAGCCGGGTCCAGAGATTGGGACGCGGGGAGCGGTTCATCCCCGCGGGCGCGGGGAACAGGGCCTTCACGAAGTTTTCCATCATGGCGATCTCGGTTCATCCCCGCGGGCGCGGGGAACAGATCGCAGGAGCGGTCCTGATCTGGTTCCTCGTCGGTTCATCCCCGCGGGCGCGGGGAACAGGCCGCGGCGTCGCTGATCTCGTCGATGTCATGACGGTTCATCCCCGCGGGCGCGGGGAACAGCCTCCCTATCCTCCCTGATCGTCCCC
>JAGQRV010000018.1:0-8334 GCA_020425125.1 Paracoccaceae bacterium
GCGAGCGGTTCATGGAACGCTATGCGCCGACCTACAAGGACCTTGCCCCGCGGGACTATGTCTCGCGCTCGATGACGCTGGAGATCCGGGAAGGCCGCGGTGTCGGCGAGCACAAGGATCACATCCACCTGCACCTCAATCACCTGCCGCCCGAGACGCTGCACGAACGTCTGCCCGGCATTTCGGAATCGGCGAAGATCTTCGCCGGAGTCGACGTCACGAAGGAGCCGATCCCGGTCCTGCNNCGACCGTGCACTACAACATGGGCGGGATCCCCACGAACCATTGGGGTCAGGTGCTGAACCCGACGGCGGAAAATCCGAACGCGATCGTGCCCGGCCTGATGGCCGTGGGCGAAGCCGGCTGTGCGTCCGTCCATGGCGCGAACCGGCTCGGATCGAACTCGCTGATCGACCTTGTGGTGTTCGGCCGCGCCGCGTCGATCAAGGCCGGTGAGGTGGTGGATCGTGCCGGCGCCTCCCCGAAGGCGCCGCAGGCGCAGATCGACAAAGCCTTCGACCGGTTCGACGGTCTCAGGAATGCCAAGGGCGGCGTGCCCACCGCCGAATTGCGGCTCGAGATGCAGCGGACGATGCAGTCGGATGCGGCGGTGTTCCGGGCGTCGGACACGCTGAAGGAAGGGGTCGAGAAGATGACGGCGATTGCCGCCAAGCTGGACGACCTGCATGTCACCGACACGTCGCTGGTCTGGAATTCTGACCTGATGGAGACGCTGGAACTCACCAACCTGATGCCCAATGCGCTTGCCACCATCGTCGGCGCCGAAGCGCGGCACGAAAGCCGCGGCGCGCACGCACATGAGGACTACCCGAACCGCAACGACGAGAACTGGCGGGTTCACACCATCGCACGGGTGCATGGCAACCAGGTCGATCTGAGCTACCGTCCGGTGATCGTCGACCCGCTGACCACCGAAGCCGAAGGCGGCATCAGCCTGAAGAAGATCGCGCCCAAGGCGCGGACGTTCTGAGGAGACCGCGGTGGTGTCTGCTGACGAAAAGGAACTTTCCCGAGTCGTGCGGTCCGTCTCGTCCGCTGACTATTGGGAAGGTCGATATCGGTCAGGGGGCAATTCCGGGAAAGGGTCCTATGGGCGGCTCGCGGTCTACAAGGCGCATCTGATCAACTGTCTGGTACACCGCGAGAAGATCGAGACCGTCGTCGAATTTGGGTCGGGCGACGGGCACCAAGCGTCGCTGTTCGCGATTCCACACTATACCGGGGTGGATGTCTCGTCTCACGCCGTTGATCGGTGCCGCGAAGCTTTTGGAAAGCGGCCTGGCTGGGATTTCGTGACGGCGGAGGATTTCGTGCCGTCGCGGCAATACGATCTCTCGCTGTCGCTCGACGTTGTTTACCATCTGTTCGAAGATGCCGTGTTCGAGCAGTATATGCATCGTCTGTTCGCGGCCGCGACCCGGTTCGTGCTGGTCTATTCCAGCGACCACGAGGATCCGGACCGGGCAGTCCATGTCCGACACCGCAAATATTCGGACTGGGTCCGTGACAACATTCCCGGCTGGCGGTGTCTCAGGCGTTTCGAGCAGCCGTATCCCCGCATTGGCGATGAGGATCCCGCGGGCTCCAGCTTTGCGTTCTTTAGGCTCTACGGACGCACCAACACCGAAGTAGGGGACTCAGCCGCCATCCCGGGCGGCGCTGGGTCTGGATTATGATCGGAGAGGCAAATCATGGTTCAATTCACGCTACCGAAGAACTCCACGATCACCACGGGCAAGACCTGGCCGAAGCCCGAGGGCGCGACCAATGTCCGGAAGTTCCAGATCTACCGCTGGAACCCCGATGACGGGAAGAACCCCCAGGTCGACACCTATTTTCTCGACATGGACAAGTGCGGTCCGATGGTCCTGGACGCGCTGATCAAGATCAAGAACGAGATCGACCCGACGCTGACCTTCCGCCGGTCCTGTCGCGAGGGCATCTGCGGCTCCTGCGCGATGAACATCGACGGGGCGAACCATCTGGCCTGCATCTACGGGCTGGACGAGATCAAGGGCGACGTGAAGATCTATCCGCTGCCGCACATGCCGGTTGTGAAGGATCTGGTGCCGGACCTGACGCATTTCTACGCGCAGCACGCCTCGATCATGCCGTGGCTCGAGACCAAGACGAACCTGCCCGAGAAGGAATGGCGCCAGTCCATCGAAGACCGCAAGAAGCTCGACGGGCTCTATGAATGCGTGATGTGTGCGTCCTGTTCGACGGCCTGTCCGTCCTACTGGTGGAACGGCGACCGCTATCTGGGCCCGGCCGCGCTGCTCCACGCCTATCGGTGGATCATCGACAGCCGCGACGAGGCCACGCCCGAGCGACTGGACAATCTGGAGGATCCGTTCAAGCTCTATCGGTGCCACACGATCATGAACTGCGCCAAGACCTGCCCGAAGGGGCTGAATCCGGCGAAAGCCATCGCCTCGATCAAGAAGATGATGGTCGAGCGGTTGGTCTGAAGCCTGCAGAATCCGGCTTCGAACGAAAGGGGGCGGGCATGTTGGCCCGCCCTTTTTCGTCGTGGCTCCCCACCCGGGTTGCGTGCTGCTGCGTCGCGCCATAGGCATGAGTCATGGTGCTGGCAATCATCCTGTTCATTGTCGTGGTCGTCTGGCTGTTCGTGACCTACCAGTCTCGGAAGCGGATGAAGTTCTGCCGCTGGCGCGAGAACCGCGGCAAGGACGGTCCGCAGGGGCACTATTACGTCTGCATGAATTGCGGTGCCGAGACCTTCCAGACCGGCGAAAAGCCGCCCTCCATCTGCCTGCGGCCGGAAGAGCCGGGGGCCGCATGAAATCCCGCGCTCCCGAACACGCCGCGCCGATTGACGCGGCCGACCGGCGCGCTGCGGCACCTGTCATTGCCTATCCGGCCGAGACGCTGCCGTCGGCAAACCTCGACCTCTACAGAGCGGCACGTCCGGGCTGGCGAAAGGTAAGCGGCGTGACGGTGCCAGCGCGCGAGGCAGCGGTTTTCGAGGTGCCTCAGGGCCACTTCTTTCGCATCATCTCGTCCGAAGGGCCGCAGGTTGGTGATCTGAATCTCTGGCGGGCCGGCGACCTCGGCGAACGCTTCTATTCCGGCAAGACGCGCGCGCTTCACGGTACGCATCTGTCGACCGGCGACAGGCTCTGGTCGGCCTTCCCTTACCTGCGGCCGATGGCGACGATCACCGACGACAGCCTCGACTGGTACGGCTGGGACGCGGACGGCGCCAGCGTTCATGACGTGATCGGTACCCGCTGCGATCCCTACACGCACTGTCTGCTCAGCGGGAGCGACTATCACCATTGCTGTCATTCCAACCTGACGCGGGCGCTGGCGGCGCATCTGTCGGTCCCGCCCGCCGCGGCCGAACCGCATGTCCATGACGTGTTCAACGTCTTTATGTGCACGGGGTTCAGCCGCGAGACCGGCCAGTACATAATGAAGGCGAGTCCGGTCCGGCCCGGTGACTATCTGGAATTCTTTGCAGAGTTCCCGCTCCTCGGCGCGCTGTCGGCCTGCCCCGGCGGGGATTGCGGGGCCGAGCATTCCAGCGATGCGGTTGCCTGCCATCCGCTTCTGGTCGAGGTCTATGCACCGCGGGGCGGCGCGCTGGACGGATGGGAACCGCCGATGCCGAATGCCTACGACCGCAGCCACGGCCCGTAGGCCGGGGCCGCGCTGCGAGGGTGCCCACGGCGTCCCGACGTGGATGCGATGCGGCAGTCAGGCGGGCGCAAACGCGGCGTGAAGTGCAATTTCGACCATCTCGCCGAAGCTCTGTTCCCGCTCCGCGGCGCTCAGCGCGCCGCCCAGGATCAGGTGGTCGCTGATTGTCAGAAGGGCGAGGGCCCGGCAGCCGTGCCGCGCAGCGACGGTGTAGAGTTCGGCCGCTTCCATCTCGACGGCAAGGATGCCGTGCCGCGTCATCTGTTCGTTCAGATCGGGACGTTCATCGTAGAACGTGTCGGACGAGTAGATGCCGCCCACATGGATAGTTGCGCCCCGGCTCTCGGCGGCGGCTGCAGCGGCCGACAGCAGGCCCCAATCGGCCGAGGGCGCGAAGTTCAGGCCACGGAACAGAGCCGCGGAGGGCGAGGACAGGGTGGTGCAGGTCATGGCAAGGACCAGGTCGCGCAGCTTGACCGCCGCCTGCATCGCCCCCGCCGAACCGATCCGGATCAGGGTCCTCGCGCCGTAATCGCGGATCAGTTCGTTGACGTAGATTGAGAGCGACGGCATCCCCATTCCCGTCCCGTGGATGGTCACACGATGTCCGTTCCATGTGCCGGTGAAACCCAACATGCCGCGCACCTCGTTGACGCAGACGGCATCGTCCAGAAAGGTATCGGCCGCCCATTTCGCGCGGCGCGGATCGCCGGGCAGCAGGACCGTCTCGGCAATCTCGCCGGCCTTGGCGCCAATATGGATGGTCATGTGCGGGCTCCCTGAAGGTCTCGCCGCACTATAGACGCACCTGTCCGGCGCGGAAGACCGCTCACTCCTCCGGAGCGATGCTGAAATAGCGTTTCTCGGTCGGATCCCAGACCATTGCCTCGACGCAGGCATTGAGATTGGTGCCGCCGCAACGGACGCCATGGACCTGGACCAGAAGCACCCGGAGCGGTGTGAAATCGACCACTTCCCAGCCTTTCGCAAGACGCGAGGTCAGCCTGTCGCCAATGAGGAAGTTCACGTTGCAGCCGCCGGTTCCGCAGAAGAGACTGGCCGCAGACGAGCAGGCCAGATGGGTTTCGTCCAGGATCCAATCCTCTGCGCCGTCGCCGTCCAGGTCGGCGCGGACGATTGCGCCGCTCTCGACAGTCAGCAGGCCTTCTTCGAAGCTTGCGCAGTCGTTGGCGCGGCTCGACAGGATATCGTTGAAGGCGGCCGGGATTTCGGCCGCGCCCGACAGCGCGACACTCTCCTGCGCCAGGGTGGAATGGGCCGCGGCCAGCCCGAGGGCGAAAATGGTTGCGCGTGACAACATGTCGGAACTCCTGCTCGACGGGATTTTCTTGAACAATTCCATACCCGCTGCAGAGTTCCGGCCATAGACCGCATTTGTCCTTGTCGTTCCCTTGGCTTCGATCGGACCGGGGTGGGCCATTGGCTCACAAATCCGCGCTCCGCCGGTCCACGGTCCGGCATGCCCACCGTTCGATCCGTGCCCCGGGATGCGTGTCGATCCATTGCGCGAGTACGCTTTGCGCCTGCAAGAGGCAGGTCATCACGGGAATGTCGACATAAAGGAGGCTGCGCCGCTCGCAATCCAGCGGTGAGGCGGCGAGACAGGAGACAAACAGAAGTTCGATCATGGGGCCCTCCGATTGGTGCCGGTGCCGGTGCGGCGCCGCATGCCGGAGGTCATCGCACGGAGGTGTGATGCGGCCGTTAGGAGACCGTCAGTCCGCAGTTTGCCTGCCGGCTGCGCCCGGCCGATGCGACGAGGCGCTTGGGGCCGGGCGGTCCCGGCTGCGGTCACGGACGGCCATTCCAAAAGGGACCGGAAACGCGTCGGTGGACCGCAGATGCGATGCGGTCCACCCGAGCATTGCGCTATTCGGCAGCGACCGCCGCAGGATCGGCGAGCTCGACGATGTCCAGCATGATCCGATTCAACTCGAAATCCTTGGGCGTGTAGACCTGCGCGACACCCATGGCGCGGAGCTTCCGGGCGTCGTCGTCGGGAATGATGCCGCCGACGAGCAGAGGGATGTCTGAAAGTCCTTCGGCTTTCAGCCGCGCCAGCAGATCCTCCACGAGCGGCATGTGACTGCCCGACAGGATCGAGAGGCCGATGACGTGGGGTGAGCCGTTCTTGGCCGCAGCGATGATTTCTTCGGGCGTCAGCCGGATTCCGGCATAGTCGATCTCCATGCCGCAATCCCGGGCGCGGAAGGCGATCTGTTCGGCGCCGTTGGAATGACCGTCGAGTCCCGGCTTCGCCATCAGGAATTTCAGTCGGCGCCCAAGCCGGCGCGACACGGCATCGACCGCCTCGCGCACGTCGTCAAGCCCCTCCGTCTTGTTCGACACCGCGCGGCTGACTCCGGTCGGGCCACGATACTGTCCGAAGACCTGGCGCATCGCCTCGGCCCATTCGCCGGTCGTGACACCGGCCTTGGCGGCGGCGACCGACGGGATCATCACGTTCGTGCCGTCCTGCGCGGCCTGCCGCAGATCCGCGAGCGCACGTGCGACCGCGACCGGATCACGCGCGGCACGCCAAGCCGACAGCCGGCCGATCTGCTCGGCCTCGACGGCCGGATCGACGGTCATGATGCCGCCGTCCTCGCCCAGCAGCGGCGACGGTTCGGCGTGCGTGAACTTGTTCACGCCAACGACGATCGTGGCGCCGGTCTCGATCCCGTTGACCCGGTCGGCATTGCTTTCGACCAGACGGCCTTTCATGTACTCGATCGCCGCCACTGCGCCGCCCATGCTGTCGATGGTGGCCAGTTCGGCCCGGGCGCCATCCTTCAGCGCCTCGACCTTGGCATCGACGGCGGGGTTTCCGTCGAACAGATCGTCGTATTCCAGAAGGTCCGTCTCGAAGGCCATGATCTGCTGCATCCTGAGCGACCACTGCTGGTCCCAGGGCCGCGGCAGTCCCAGCGCCTCGTTCCAGGCCGGAAGCTGAACGGCGCGGGCACGGGCGCGCTTGGACAGCGTCACCGCCAGCATCTCGATCAGGATGCGGTAGACGTTGTTTTCCGGCTGCTGCTCGGTCAGACCCAGCGAGTTCACCTGGACGCCGTACCGGAAGCGGCGGAATTTCTCGTCCTCGACCCCGTAGCGCTCGCGGCAGATCTCGTCCCAGAGATCGGCGAAGGCGCGCATCTTGCACATCTCGGTGACGAACCGGATGCCCGCGTTCACGAAGAAGGAAATGCGCCCCACCAGGATCGGGAAATCCTCGGCCGGGACACGCGGCCTGAGCTCGTCCAGAACCGCACGCCCGGTGGCGAGCGCGTAGGCCAGTTCCTGCTCGGGCGTCGCGCCAGCCTCCTGAAGGTGGTACGAGCAGACGTTCATCGGGTTCCACTTGGGAACCGTCGTGTAGCAGTACTCGGCCACGTCCGCGATCATCTTGAGCGACGGCTTCGGCGGACAGATATAAGTACCCCGCGACAAGTATTCCTTGATCAGGTCGTTCTGGACCGTGCCTTGAAGCTTGCTGACGTCCGCGCCCTGTTCTTCGGCCACCGCGATGTAGAGCGCGAGCAGCCAGGGGGCGGTCGCATTGATCGTCATCGACGTGTTCATCTGTTCGAGCGGGATCTGGTCGAACAGCGTCCGCATGTCGCCCAGATGCGCGATTGGCACGCCCACCTTGCCGACTTCGCCCCGCGCCAGTTCATGGTCGCTGTCGTATCCCGTCTGGGTCGGCAGGTCGAAGGCCACCGAAAGTCCGGTCTGCCCCTTGGCCAGGTTGGTGCGGTACAGCGTGTTCGAGGCGGCGGCGGTGGAATGCCCCGCATAGGTGCGGAAGAGCCAGGGTCGGTCTTTGGGGGCGTCGCTCATCATGCTCCTCGCTTGATCGGGTCGGCAATATTCGTGCGCTTCAGGGGGAATACTTGAAAGAAAAGTCCCGAGTCAATTCGCTGCGTCGCGGCGGGTCCTCGGAGAATCCTCTCGGTTTCGGGGATGAAATCAAGCGTGCCAGCACGGCGGACGGTGCCCGCGCGGCGAATTTGTCGCCGGGGCGAGCCGGCCGCCTTGGAATTAGGCACCGGCCGCGCCTGTCGCAGGTGCAGCGTCCCGGATCACACGGCTACCCGCATGAATCGGCTGCACAAGAGAAAATCGCGACATAAAATTTCAACTTCGACCCATGTCCTGTTGCGAAGTTGCGTGAAGCGCATTATCCACCCCCGGACGGGATCATTGATTCTGCGATGCGGCAATCCCGGAAACGAAGGAGGCTCCCATGGCTTTGGACACGGATTCGGCGATTGTGGAATACGACGCGCCGCAGAAAGACCTTTACGAAATCGGCGAGATGCCTCCTCTCGGCTTCGTGCCGCCGAAGATGTATGCGTGGGCAATCCGGCGCGACCGCCACGGCGAGCCGGACAAGTCGTTCCAGGTCGAAGTCGTCGATACCCACAAGATCGACAGTCACGAGGTGCTGGTGCTCGTGATGGCGGCCGGCGTCAACTACAACGGAATCTGGGCCGGTCTCGGTGTGCCGATCTCGCCGTTCGACGTGCACAAGGCGGATTTTCATATCGCCGGGTCGGACGCCTCGGGCATCGTCTGGGCGGTCGGCGACAAGGTGAAGCGCTGGAAGGTCGGCGACGAGGTCGTCAT
>JAGQRV010000018.1:8360-151495 GCA_020425125.1 Paracoccaceae bacterium
GCAACGGCGGCGACCCGATGTTCTCTCCGACCCAGCGAATCTGGGGCTACGAGACGCCGGACGGGTCCTTTGCGCAGTTCACGCGCGTTCAGGCACAACAGCTGATGCCGCGTCCGAAGCACCTGACCTGGGAGGAAGCGGCCTGCTATACGCTGACCCTGGCCACCGCCTACCGGATGCTGTTCGGGCACCACCCGCATGAACTGAAGCCGGGGCAGAACGTCCTCGTCTGGGGGGCCTCGGGCGGGCTCGGCTCGTTCGCGGTTCAGCTTGCGAACACGGCGGGTGCCAATGCGATCGCGGTGATCTCGGAAGAGGACAAGCGCGACTTCGTGCTGAGTCTCGGCGCGAAAGGCGCGATCAACCGAAAGGATTTCAAGTGCTGGGGCCAGCTGCCCAAGGTCAACTCGCCCGAGTACAATGAGTGGCTGAAGGAAGCGCGGAAATTCGGCAAGGCGATCTGGGACATCACCGGCAAGGGCGTCAGCGTCGACATGGTGTTCGAGCATCCCGGCGAAGCAACCTTCCCGGTCTCGACGCTGATCTGCAAGAAGGGCGGCATGGTTGTGATCTGCGCCGGAACCACCGGATTCAATGCGACCTTCGACGTCCGCTACATGTGGATGCATCAGAAGCGCCTGCAGGGCAGCCACTTTGCGCATCTCAAGCAGGCCGCCGCGGCCAACAAGCTGGTGATCGAACGGCGGATCGACCCCTGCATGTCCGAGGTGTTCACCTGGGAGGACATCCCTCAGGCGCACCTGAAGATGCTCAGGAACGAGCACAAGCCGGGCAACATGGCGGTGCTGGTCCAGGCGCCACGCACCGGACTGCGGACCTTCGAGGATACGCTCGAGGCATCGGTCAAGCCCTGACCTTCGGGCAAGGCTCGCGCTGGAATAAGGTGTTGGGGGCGCATGAAAAATGCGTCCCCTTCCGGTATTCCTGACTTGCGTTGTGGGGTAGTCGTTTCGCCCGTCAGGGCTTCCCCATTTTTGGGGATGTGAAAGCCGTGAGTATTTGCGACTATGGTTGAGTGCTACCTTCACATTAAAGATTCTTTAAGGACGTGGAGGGTGATGAGGTGAACGCCGACTGGGTGCTGGATGTCCTTGCCGATCTTCGGACTTTTGCGAAGCAGAACGAGTTCTCGCGGCTAGCTGAACAGCTGGACGACTCAATCCTGATCGCGGCAGCGGACCTGAAACGCGCGCGCAAACGCAGCAATGAACGGGTCGAGGCACATGAAGGAGAAGCTCGAATCGCTCATCACGGGCTTGGAAGCCGCGAGATCACATAGCGACCTACAATCCGTGATCGTGAAACTTCGCGATCTCTACGACATCGACCACGTCGTCTATCATTCCGTCAACCGCGCCGGGGAGCAGTATGCGGCGCTGACCTACTCGCCGGAATGGGTCGAACGCTATATCGAGCGCGACTATGCCCGCATCGATCCCGTCGTTCAGGGCTGCTATCAGCGCTTCCATCCCGTGGACTGGAAACGGCTCGACTGGTCGAGCCCGCGGGCCCGCACCTTCATGGGCGAGGCGGCGGAAGCCGGTGTCGGCTCGCAAGGATTGTCGGTGCCGATTCGCGGACCGAACGGCCAGTTCGCGCTCTTCACGGTGTCCAGTCGCGCCGACGACCGGACCTGGGAGGCCTACAGCCGGTCGAATGTGGGCGACCTGATTCTGGTCGCGCATTTCATCAACCAGAAGGCGCTCGAACTCGATCACGGGACGGACGTCCAGCACACGGCGAGCCTGAGCCCGCGAGAGATCGACACCCTGAGCCTTCTTGCTATGGGATATTCCCGCGCGCAGGCGGCGGACAGCCTGTCGATCTCGGAGCATACCCTTCGGGTCTACATCGAATCCGCGCGCTTCAAGCTCGGCGCCCAGAACACCACGCATGCCGTGGCCAAGGCGATCTCCATCGGCCTGATCGTCGTCTGAGGCACGAAAATCCTACGGATTGGTTAAGGCGCCGGACGGACCCGTGAGGTCCGATTAAGCAAGATTACACAAACCTTGTCACCGGGACACGCCAATCGGGGACAAGAACATGTTGCGGTATCTCTTTGCAGATGAGTTGAACCAATTTCCGCTGCTTCGGGACAGTATGTTCCGGGACCGGGCCGACCAGTTTCATACAAGGCTGGGATGGAACGTCCAACTCACCGAAGAAGGGGAGGAGCGCGACCAGTATGATGTGCTCAATCCTCTCTACGTGATCTGGGAAGAGCCGGACGGGCGGCATGGCGGGTCGATGCGGTTCCTGCCCACTACCGGCCGGACCATGATCAACGAGCACTTCCGCATGCTCCTTGAAGACCGGCCGCTGGCAAATCCGAAAATCTGGGAATGCACGCGGTTCTGCCTCGCCCGCGACGCGGCGCCGAATGTCTCGGCGGCGCTGATGCTGGGCGGGGCTGAAATCGGGCTCGGTTTCGACCTCAGCTTTTCGGTGGGCGTGTTCGACGCACGGATGGTGCGGATCTATCGCCGGCTGGGCTGGTCGCCGATGGTGCTGGGAACGATCGGCGAGGGACGCGACGCGATCAGCGCCGGGCTCTGGAGCTTTTCCGAGGCGCGCGCGCACTCGCTGTGCGAAAAGGCGGGCGTCCCGCGGGCGTTGTCGCGACTGTGGTTCCACCGGTCGCGGTCACGGACCGAGGAAATTCCTCTCGCGCGGATCGCCTGAGCTTCTGGCGGAGGTTTCCGGCGCCGGTTAGGCTCCGCGCATGGCGACCTCCACCGAACTGGCGCTTTCGGACGAACAGGCCGAAGCCTTCACGAAATTGAGTGCCGTTCTCAGAGCCGCCGGCGTGGATCTGGGATCGGCGGAACTCTTGCCGCCGGGGCAGGGCGGTCAGTCCAGCTTTGTGGTCCTGGGCAAGGCCGGATCCGGCAAGACCCTTCTGCTGACGCAGCTGTTTGCCGCTCTTCGGGAAGTGGGCGTCGAAATCGTTTCAGGCGACTACGAACCACGCCGGCGGCGGGAGCGGCGCAGCCTCGCGATCCTCGCCCCGACCAACAAGGCGGCGAGCGTCCTGCGCACCCGCGGCGTTCCGGCAACGACGATCCACCGCGTGCTCTATTCACCGGTCTATCATCCTGATTTCGAAAAGATCGCCGATTGGTTGACTGGCAATGGTATTCGGCCCGAGGCCGGTGTCCTCAGCGATGCGGCGCTGGACCGGGCGGCCGAGGCATTTCGGCTCCACAATTCTGTTCCGGCCGCGCTGGCACTGGCCGGATTGCGGGGTTCGGACTTCATTACCGGGTGGAAGCGGCGGGAGGAGCCGCTGGACATCGGGCTGGTGGACGAAGCGTCGATGCTCGACAGCCGCCAGTTCGAGGATCTCTGCGAGATATTTCCGACGCTGATCCTCTTCGGCGATCCTGCCCAGCTCGCCCCGGTGGGCCAGTCGGGCGAGATGGTGTTCGACCGGCTGCCGCCGGACCGGCAGGTTTATCTGTCGCGTATCCACCGCCAGAGCCGCGACAACCCGATCCTCGATCTGGCCCATGCGCTCGGCGACCCGCAACTCGATTTCCGCGACTTCGAGCGGATGGTCGAGGCGGCGGCGCGGCGCGACGACCGCGTCGTGATGGCGGGCCGGGTCGAGGCCGACCTAATGGCGCGCTCGCCGGTGCTGGTCTGGCGCAATGCCACGCGGGTTCGACTGATTCAGGCCTTCCGCGCGGCCTTCGGCGCTCCGGGGGATGCGCTTCTTCCCGGCGAACCGCTGATCTGCGACGGGCTCGAACTGCCGCTGAAGCATCGTAAGCGGCGGCTGGAGCTGGAGGCGCGTGGCCTGATCAAGGGTGCGCAGGTGATCTATCTGGGTCCCGGGAGCCGATCCGGCTTTTCGCGGCTCTACGTCATCGGCGCCCCGGATCCGCGCGTCTCGGCAGCAACGATCATCAAGATCGAACATCCCGGGGAAGAGGAGCCGTTCATCCCCTCGGCGGCCCGGATGGGGGCGGCGTTCCTGCATGGCTCGGCGGTGACCATCCACAAGGCGCAGGGGTCGCAATGGCCCGACGTGCAGGTCTTTGCGCCCGACCTTTATGCCGCGGCGCGTTCGGGCCGGAACGAGGCCGGCCTGCCGCTCTGGAAGCGGCTCGCCTATGTGGCCATCACCCGGGCCGAAGAGCGTCTCTTCTGGGTGACGCAGTATCGGCTCGCCCGTCCGACCGGGCCGCTCGGCACCGAGGATCTGGAACTGCCGCCCACTCCGGACCTTGTCCGCGACATGGAAGCGCCTCTAGCGCCGGAAGATCCGGAAGACGGCAGAGGCAAGCCAGCCGGCCGCGATGGCGATGACAAGTGACATCGCGCCATAGACCAGTGGCTGACGGTGGGCGAGCGTGTAGAGCCAGCGTTCCAGACCGACCTTGTGAACGTCGATCTCGGTTTCCGCCCAGTCGACGACCTTGCGGTCGCGGACAAGGAAGATCCGCGTCGCATAGGCGCCCTCGACGATGTTCGATGGCAGGGCCAGGGATGTGCTGAACAGCGTGTCCTCGTCGAACGCGACGGCGCCTTCCTGACTCTGGAACAGACCCTCCCGGGTGCGGATCCGTTCCAGCGCCGAGGTGAAGCTTTCGACGTCGGATGTCACTTCGGCGGCGCCCACCGTGTGAACGAGCCGACCGACCGAGATATGGTGCCGCAGATCCTCGGTGGCGCTGAGGACGTCGGAAAGCGGTTTCGTGGACGCCACGGCGTAGAAGCTCGGCACCCGGCTCAGATGGACGCTTTCGGCATTGACCCAGATGCCGAAGCGGCGCTCCTTGCGGCGCACGTCCACTGGCAGGGCAGGACCGGTCACGGTGATGATGACGTCGAGATCGCTGTCGGTCGGGATCGGCGCCTCGCGCCGTACCGCGCCGAAGATCCATAGATGCGATCCGCGGAAATCGGTGGTGATCGCCACCTCGTGCTGGCTCAGGCCGAGGACGACGGTTTCGGCATGCGCGGCAGCGAAAAGAAGTACCGCGCCCAGGGAGCATACAAGGACACGGGCTCGCTGCCGCATCACGCGCCCTTCGTGACGGCGATCGAGTAGAGTTCGGCCGGTCTCAGCAGCAGGTCGAGCGCCAGCTTGAAACAGACCGCGAGAACCAGCGCTGCAAGCAGGATGCGGAGCTGCTCGGCCTTCAGCTTCACGCCGATCCGCGTGCCCAGCTGGGCGCCAAGCACGCCGCCGACCAGCAGAAGCACCGCAAGGACCACATCCACGGAATGGGTCGTGCCGGCATGCATCATCGTGCTGAAGCCGCTGACGAAGATGATCTGGAACAGCGACGTGCCGATGACCACCTTCGTCGGCATGCCGAGCAGGTAGATCATCGCGGGCACCATGATGAAGCCGCCGCCGACGCCCATGATCGCCGACAGGATGCCAACGAGGATGCCGACCAGAAACGGCGGGATGACCGAGATGTAGAGCCCCGACGTGCGGAACTTCATCTTGAGCGGCAGCGAGTGGATCCGGCTGTGCCGTGCGCGCCGGGCCGGTGTGTGCGGTCCGGACCGCCGCGCGCGCAGGATCGCCCCCAGCGCCTCGATGAACATCAGCGCGCCGACGATGCCGAGGAAGACCACGTAGAACAGCGTGACCAGCAGGTCGACCTGCCCCATTGCCTTCAGCGCGGCGAAGACCTGCACGCCGAATGCCGCTCCGAGGATACCGCCCGCCAGAAGGACCGTGCCCATGCGCAGATCGACGGTCTTGCGCCGGAAATGTGCCAGGACACCTGAAAAGGACGAGGCGACGATCTGGTTCGCCCCGGTGGCAACGGCAACGGCCGGGGGAATGCCGATGAAGAACAGCAGCGGTGTCATCAGGAACCCGCCGCCGACACCGAACATTCCCGACAGCACCCCGACCAGTCCGCCGATCCCGAGAAGGAGATAGGTGTTCACGGAGACTTCGGCGATCGGAAGATATATCTGCATGGTTCGACCCTATTCGTCGCCCGGCGGATCTCGAAAGGCCCTACGGCGCCGCACCGTCGATGGAATCGGCGTCGCGGGGAAAGTCAGCGTTCCTTGACGTAGGGCTCTCCGCCGGCACGGGGCGGGATCGCCTTCCCGACGAAACCGGCGAGGATCACCACGGTCAGGATGTAGGGCAGCGCCTGCATGAACTGGGTCGGCACTGTGACGCCCAGCACCTGAATGCTCTGGAAGCGGTTGCCGAGCGCTTCGAGCAGACCGAAGAGCAGGCAGGCACCGAGCGCGTACCATGGCCGCCACTTGGCGAAGATCAGCGCTGCAAGCGCGATGAAGCCGCGGCCTGCGCTCATGTCCTTGACGAAGCCGGCGGCGAGCCCGGTGGAGAGATAGGCACCCGACAGGCCGCAGAGCAGACCGCAGATGGCGACGCCGCCGTAGCGCAGGCCAGTCACCGAGACGCCGGCAGTATCCACCGCTGCCGGATTCTCGCCAACCGCGCGCAATCTGAGGCCGAACCGGGTGCGGAACAGAAGATACCAGGTCGCGGGGACGGCAAGGAGGCCGAGATAGACGAGGATCGTATGGCCCGACAGGACCTGGGAATAGAGCGGCCCTATGACGGGAACCGGCGACAGGGCCTGGGCGAACGGCAGCTCGATATTCTGGAACCGCGCGGCGCCCTCGAGCTGCGGTGTGCGTCCGCCGAGGCCGAACCAGTTCTGTCCCATGAGTACGGTGATGCCTGCAGCAAGGAAATTGATCGCGACGCCCGAGATCAGCTGGTTGCCGCGGAAAGTGATCGAAGCCAGCCCGTGCAGCGCGGCCAGGACCAGCGACGCTGCGCAGCCGGCTGCCAACCCGATCCAGGCCGACCCCGTGACCGCCGCCGTGGCGGCGGCGAAAAAGGCGGCGGCCAGCATCTTCCCCTCAAGCCCGATGTCGAGTATTCCCGATTTTTCGGAGAAGAGACCCGCAAGGCAGGCAAAGAGGAGCGGCGTCGCCAGCCTGAGTGTCGAATCCAGAACCTGCACGAGGGTCGCGAAATCCATCACGCGGCCCTCCGGCGCCGGCGCAGGAACAGCCGCTCAAGCGGCGTCCGCACCATGTTGTCGAGCGCGCCGGTGAACAGGATCACCAGGGCCTGGATCACCACCACCATCTCGCGGCTGATCGCCGGCATGGAGAATTCAAGCTCGGCGCCGCCCTGATAGAGAATTCCGAACAGCAGAGCCGCCAGAACCACTCCCACCGGGTGCGACCGGCCCATCAGCGCGACGGCAATGCCGACGAAACCGGCGCCTTGCACGCTGTCGATCACCAGGCGTTCGGCCTCGCCCTGCACCGCGTTGACGGCCATCAGACCGGCAAGCCCTCCCGAGATCAGCATCGCGACCATGATGATCCGCGTGGGCGAGATCCCGGCATAGACCGCGGCCGGTTCGGACTGACCGAACGCCCGGATCTCGTAGCCGAGCTTGGTGCGCCAGATCAGTACCCAGACCCCGAAGGCGCAGGCGAGGGCGAGGAAGAAGGCGACGTTCAGCGGCGCCGACTTGGTGAAGCCCATCCAGGCGCCCCAGTCGAAGGCGGACGGCAGATGCGTGGCTTCGGGAAAGCGCGCGGTTTCGGGTGCCATTGATCCAGGCACCTTCAGCACGTTGACCAGCAGGTAGACCATCAGCGCCGAGGCGATGAAGTTGAACATGATCGTGGTGATCACGATATGGCTGCCCCGGCGGGCCTGCAGCCAGGCCGGGATGGCGGCCCAGGCCGCCCCGAACAGGGCGCCGCCGACTGAGGCGCCGACGAGCGCCAGCGTCCAGTGCGGCCACGGGATGTAGAGACAGGCCAGCGTGACGCCGAGCCCGCCCAGGAGCGCCTGACCCTCGCCGCCGATATTGAACAGGCGGGCATGGAACGCGACGGCGACGGCGAGGCCGGTGAAGACGAAGTTGGTCGCGTAATAGAGCGTGTAACCCCAGCCATAGGCCGAGCCGACCGAACCGCTGATCATCAGCGTCAGCGCCTCGACCGGGTTTTCGCCGATATAGGCGATTACCAGCGCCGAGACAGCCAGCGCGAGGGCCAGGTTCACCAGCGGGATCAGCACGATGTCGGCCCATTTCGGCAGCGCGTCCATCAGGCGGCCTTTCCGTCGATGCCGGCCATCAGCATGCCCAGTTCGGTTTCCGAGGTCTCGTGGGGCAGGCGTTCGCCCATGATACGGCCGTCGAACATCACCGCGATCCGATCCGAGAGCGAGAAGATCTCGTCGAGCTCGACGCTGACCAGCAGGATCGCCTTGCCGGCATCGCGCAATTGCACCAGGCGCTGGTGAATGAATTCGATGGCGCCGATATCGACGCCGCGGGTGGGCTGACCGACCAGCAGGAGATCGGGGTCGCGCTCGATCTCGCGCGCCAGAACGATCTTCTGCTGGTTCCCGCCCGAGAAGCTCTTTGCGTGCAGCCAGCAATCCGTGGGCCGCACGTCGAAGCGCCGCATCTTGCCCTCGGTGTCCTCGCGCAGGGCCTGATTGTCCATCATGCCGCCGTGGCAATACTCCGGCACGAAATGATAGCCGAAGGCGGTGTTTTCCCACGCCGTGAAGTCGAGGATCAGGCCCAGCCGGTGGCGGTCCTCGGGCACGTGGGTGATGCCCGCCATCCGCCGAGCGCGTCCGTCCGAGCGCGGCCCCGACAGCGCCAGCGGCTGGCCGTTCAGCGTCACCGAGCCGCTACCCGGACGGATGCCGCCAAGCACTTCCAGCAGTTCGGACTGGCCGTTTCCGGCCACCCCGGCGACGCCGAGGATCTCGCCGGCCCGCACCTCGAGACTGACTCCCTTCAGCCGCTCGACGCCCTTGCCGTCGGTGACCCGAAGGTTGTCCACCTTCAGCACGGTGGGGCCAAGCTTCGCCGGTGCCTTCTCGACCCTCAGCAGCACCTTGCGGCCGACCATCAGCTCGGCCAGTTCGGGCGGCGAGGTATGAGCGGTCTTCACTGTCGCCGTCATCTGGCCACGGCGCATCACGCTGACCGTGTCCGTCACATCCATGATCTCGCGCAGCTTGTGGGTGATCAGGATGATCGTCTTGCCCTCGTCCCGCAGCCCGCACAGAATGCGGAACAGGTGGTCGGCCTCGGCCGGCGTCAGCACCCCGGTGGGCTCGTCGAGGATGAGAATCTCGGCCTGCCGGTAGAGCGCCTTCAGGATCTCGACCCGCTGCTGCATGCCGACGCCGAGATCCTCGATCTTCGCGTCCGGATCCACGTTGAGTTCGTATTCGCGGGCCAGTTCGGTTAGAAGCTTCCGCGCCTTCGCGAGCGACGGGCGCAGCAGCGCACCCTCTTCGGCGCCGAGCACGACATTCTCCAGAACGCTGAAGTTCTCGACCAGCTTGAAATGCTGGAAGACCATGCCGATCCCGGCGCGGATTGCCGCCTGGCTGTCGTGAATGTCGGTCTTGCGGCCGCCGATCCGGATCTCGCCCGCATCGGCCTTGTAAAAGCCGTAGAGGATCGACATCAGTGTCGATTTCCCGGCGCCGTTTTCGCCAATGATGCCGTGGATCGTTCCCTTTGCGACGGTCAGCGATATGCCCTTGTTCGCCTGGACCGGCCCGAAGGATTTCGAGATGCCGCGCAACTCGATTGCGGGGGGCGACGGGGCCCGGGTCCCGCCGCGCTCCCCGTCAGCCATCGCCGCGCTGCTGTCCGGTCCGGGCGCCATCCCGACTTAGAAGGCCGGGCACTTGCCGTCGGTGGTGTAGTCGTGGACGCTGATCTCGCCCGAGATGATCTTCGCCTTCGCGTCGTCGACGGCAGTCTTCATTTCCGGTGTGATCAGGCTCGCATTGTACTCGTCGAGAGCCCAGTCCACGCCGCCATTGTCCAGCCCCATGACCTTGAGCCCGGTCTGGAAATCGCCGTCTCCGCCGGTCTTGAAGGCCTCGTAGACCGCATTGTCCACACGCTTGACCATCGAGGTCAGGACCTTGCCGGGATGCAGGTAATTCTGGTTGCTGTCGACGCCGATCGACAGGATGCCTTCATCCGCCGCAGCCTGCAGCACGCCGATGCCGGTCCCGCCTGCCGCCGCATAGACGACGTCAGAGCCCTGGGAAATCTGCGTGCGGGTGAGTTCCCCGCCTGTGACCGGGTCGTTCCAGGCCGTCGGGGTCGTGCCTGTCATGTTGACGATCACCTTAGCGTCGGGGTTGACGTATTTCACCCCCTGAGCATAGCCGCAGGCAAATTTCGAGATCAGGGGCACATCCATCCCGCCGACGAAGCTCACCGTTCCGGTCTTGGAGGCCATTGCTGCCAGCACGCCGACGAGGAAGCTTCCTTCGTGTTCCTGAAACACCACCGACTGCACGTTCGGCTGATCGACCACCATGTCGACGATGGTGAACATGGTATCTGGATAGTCCGGCGCGACCTCTTCGAGGGTCGAGGCGTTGGCAAAGCCCAGCACGACTACCGGGGTCGAACCGGTTTCGGCCATACGGCGCATGGATTGTTCCCGCTGCGCTTCCGACTGAAGTTCGGATTCACGGTATTTCTCGCCGGTCTCGCCTGCCCACCTTTGGGCGCCGTTATAGGCGCTTTCGTTGAACGACTTGTCGAACTTGCCGCCAAGGTCGATGATCAGGCCCGGTTCGGCGGCGGCTGCTCCGGCGGCGAGAGCAAGCGCCGCGGCGGCGCCGGCGAGCGAAGTCTGAATGGTCATGCGAAACTCCCGATGTTGGACTTTCTCCGCGCACTGCGCGGAGCCGGGGTCGATTACCCGGTCGGATGAAGGAATAAGGGCGCAGGCCCGGCAGCCGGTCAATAGGCTTCTGCCGTAGTGCGGAATTCATCGCGTCGCAGCGTTTTCGGGCGGTCAGAGCGCCTTGGACATCACCAGCGCGTCGACCGGCGGCGCGCCTTCTCGGCGGTAATAGAAGCGGCGGCGGCCGACCTCGCGATAGGATGCGGCGCGGTAGAGCCGGATTGCCGGATCGTTGTCGGCGGCAACTTCAAGGAAGAGCGTCGCCGCCCCGCGACGCGCGGCATCACCCTCCAAAGCTGTCAGAAGGCTTCGGGCGCGGCCTTGCCGCCGATGTTCCGGCGCCACGGCAAGGGTCAGAAGCTCGGCTTCGTCCGCCACCACACGGCCAAGCGCGAAGCCTGCCGGATCGAATGCCGCGAAGACGCCTGGATCGGCAAGGAAGCCGGCGAACTCGAGTTCCGTCCAGGGGCGGGGCGTGGTGAAGCAGCGGGCATGAAGCGCCGCCATCTCGGCAGGGATCATCCGATCAGGCGGGGGGCGGCGTCCCGCGATGGCGCGGCATCGGCCGGACGCAGATAGAGCGGGGCAGGGCGCATCGCCGGCTGGCCAAGCCGTTGCCGCGCGATCCGGGCGATGGCAACCGCCAGCGGAAAGACCGGCGGCGCCACCGGCCCGCCCGTGACAGCCGCGATCCGATCCGCTGCGTCGCCGGTGACGGCGGCCGTCGCCGGCAGACGGGCGGTCGCGATATCTTCGGATGTCAGCATGACCGGCTGGGAACTGCCGGCTGCGTCGAAGGTCTGGAGGTAGAGCGCACCGCGCGGTGCCGCCACGGTCGAGACCACCGGACGCGGAAGGTCCAGCGCTTGCGCCTCAAGCCGGCTCACACCGACGGCGGGGCGGCCAAGCGCGAGCGACAATCCGCGGGCTGCGGCCACCGCGATGCGGATCCCGGTGAAGTTGCCCGGCCCCGAGCCGACCCCGATCCCGGCCAGATCGGCCCATGCCGTGCAGGTCTCGGCCAGCACGTCCTCGACAAGCGGGAACAGCCGCTCTGCCTGG
This sequence comes from Paracoccaceae bacterium, assembly GCA_020425125.1. Lineage (GTDB taxonomy): Bacteria > Pseudomonadota > Alphaproteobacteria > Rhodobacterales > Rhodobacteraceae > Meridianimarinicoccus. Next base: position 20,172 of record JAGQRV010000018.1, read on the forward strand.
CCCCGCCCCAAGTCCTCGCAGCGCTCCACATGCGTGGCGCCGAGAAGAAGCGCCACCGCGCAGCAGGGGCCGGACGTGTCGAAGGCCAGAACCGGTCCGGCACCCAGGTCCATTGCCGGGCGGGCCGTCAGAGCGCGACGGGCCGGACTTCCAGCACTTCAGGGATGTAGTGGCGCAGCAGGTTCTCGATGCCCATCTTCAAGGTCAGGGTCGAGGACGGGCAGCCCGCGCAGGCGCCCTGCATGTGCAGATAGACCACGCCGCGGTCGAAGCCATGAAACGTGATGTCGCCGCCGTCCTGCGCAACTGCCGGACGCACCCGCGTATCGAGCAGTTCCTTGATCTGCCCCACGATCTCGGAATCCGGACCGTCATGCGCCGCATGTCCGGCGCTCTGTGCATCGCCCTCAATGGCGGGTTCGCCCGACTGGAAATGTTCCATCACCGCGCCGAGAACGGCGGGTTTGACATGCTCCCATTCGATCCCGTCGGCTTTCGTCACGGTGACGAAATCGGTGCCCAGAAACACGCCGGCCACACCGTCGACCGCAAAGATGCGCCGTGCCAGCGGCGATTTTTCCGCCGTGTCGGACGCCGGGAAATCGGCGGTTCCCGCTTCCAGAACGGACTGGCCGGGCAGGAATTTCAGTGTGGCCGGGTTCGGCGTGGATTCGGTCTGGATGAACATGGAAGATACCTCCGGGGCTGCGGGAGATATGCAATTCCTGACCCTGAAAGTCAAGAATTGGAACTGTTCCAGACTGGCGCGGAACTTACGAAACCGCTTCCAGATCCTCCTTCGAGAGGCTCCCCGGCACGATCGTGACCGGGATCCGCAGATGCGCCGCACCCTTGGTGATCTTCGTCACCAGCGGACCGGGGCCGGACTTGTCGGTTCCCGCGCCCAGGACGAGAACCCCGATCTCGCGATCCTCGTTGATCTGCGCGATCACCTGATCGTAGGTGTCGCCCTCGCGGATCACCAGGGTCGGATCGACGCCCTGGCGGTCGCGCATCCATTTGGCGAAGACCTCGTAGTGGGCCTGAATGCGCTCTCGCGCCTCCTCGCGCATGATTTCGCCCACACCGATCCAGTGCTGGAACTCCTCGGGTCGGATCACCGACAGGATCTGCACGCCGCCGCCGGTCTTCGCCGCACGCATGGCAGCGAAGCGCATGGCATTCAGGCATTCGCGGCTGTCATCGAGGACGACAAGGAAGGTGCGCATCGGGTCCGGCCTTTCGCGGCGACAATGCCCTCTTGCGGGTGTCCGGCGCAAGAGGCGGCGAAAGCCGTCCCGATCTGCGCGATCTGCGGGTCGCCCTGTCCCCCCGCGCAGGCCGGAGGGGACAGGGCGCGTTCAGGTCAGGATGCCGACGATCTCGTAGGTTCGTTTCACGATCGGCTGGGCGATTGTCCGTGCGCGTTCGGACCCCTCGGTGAGGATCCGGTCGATTTCGGCCGGGTCCTGCATCAGGCGGGCCATTTCGGACGACAGCGGCGCCAGCTTGGCAACGGCCAGGTCGGCGAGCTGCGGCTTGAACTCCGCAAAGGGCTTCCCGGCGAACTCCGCCATGACCTCGGCGGCGCCGGTTTCGGCCAGCGCGGCATAGATGTTGACGAGGTTGCGCGCCTCGGGCCGGTCGACCAGACCGTCCAGCGTCTCGGGCAGGGGCTCGGGGTCGGTCTTCGCCTTGCGGATCTTCTTTGCGATCTCATCTGCACCGTCGGTCAGGTTGATCCGGCTCATGTCCGAGGGATCGGATTTCGACATCTTCTTGGTGCCGTCGCGAAGGCTCATCACCCGGGTCGCCACGCCTTCGATCACCGGTTCCGTCACCGGGAAGAAGTCGACGCCGTAATCGTTGTTGAACTTGATCGCGATGTCGCGGGTCAATTCCAGATGCTGCTTCTGGTCCTCGCCAACGGGCACCTTGGTGGCGTGGTAGACAAGGATGTCTGCGGCCATCAGGACCGGATAGGTGAAGAGCCCGACCGAGGCTTCCTCCTGGTTCTTGCCCGCCTTCTCCTTGAACTGGGTCATCCGCCGCATCCAGCCCATGCGCGCGACGCAGTTCAGCACCCAGGCGAGCTGGGCATGTTCGGGCACCCGCGCCTGATTGAAGAGGATCGACCTTTTCGGGTCGAGCCCGGCCGCCAGATAGCCGGCGGCCAGTTCACGTGTGGCGCGGGTCAGATCCTCGGGGTTCTGCCAGACGGTGATGGCGTGCATGTCGACGATGCAATAGAGCGTCTGGATGCCCGAATCCTGCATCTCGACGAAGCGTTTCACCGCGCCCAGATAGTTCCCGAGTTGCAGGTGGTTGGTCGGCTGGATGCCCGAAAGGACCCGCGGGGTGAAGGCGGCATTCGGGGTGTCGACCGGCCGGGATTGCGTTTGGACCGCATCCATCTTCGCTGTCTCCGTCTGGAAGTTGGTGAGCGCTTCGCTTATCCGCGGGGGGCGTCCAGGTCAATCGCGAGGACCCGCCATGCCCGAGCCCCGATCGCTCCGCCCTGCGCCCGCCGGGCCCGTCCATCCGCTGCCGGCCTCCGTCATTGGGCTGGCGGTGGTGATCTTCGGCATCGAGGTCATGTTCGAACTGGCGCAGCGCGGCCTGCTGGGCGGCGGCGGAGGCCTTGGCTGGCGCGCGTCGGCAATCCGGGACTGGGCCTTCTTCGGGCAGGTCCAGCAGTGGATGCTCGCCAATCTGCGGTTCCCGCCCGATCTGATTGTGCGCTACGTCACCTATCCGCTCCTGCATCTGAGCTTCACCCATGCGGTCTTCGTCTGTGTCTTCATCCTGGCGATGGGCAAGATGGTGGGCGAGGCGATGGGAAACCTGGCGGTTCTCGCGATCTTCTTCGGCTCGTCCGTCGGCGGTGCGCTGGTCTATGGCTTCCTCGTCGATCCGTTTCCTCTGGTCGGCGGATTTCCCGGCGTCTACGGGCTGATCGGCGGCTACACCTTCCTGATGTGGCTCCGCGCCCGGGCGCTGAAGGAAAGCCAGCTCATGGCCTTCCGGCTGATTGCGTTCCTTCTGGGAATTCAGCTGCTGTTCGGGCTTCTGTTCGGCGCGCGCAAGGACTGGCTCGCTGACCTGACCGGGTTCGCCTGCGGCTTCGGCCTCTCGTTCGTGGTCGTGCCCGGCGGGTGGGCGCGCCTCAAGGACGTGTTGCGCCGACGCTGAGCGTCTACCGTCCGGGTTTCGGCTTGCGGCGGAAGGCCCCTTTCAGCTCTCCAAGCGGCATGGCGCCAAGCAGATGCGCGAAGGCGAAATAGACTGCCCCGCCTCCTGCGACCAGACCGGCCAGCGCGAGATAGCGCAGGCCGTCGGTATGCAGCGCTCCGTCAAGTGCCCAGGCGCCGAACCAGAGTGCGATGCCCATCAGCAGGGACGACACGATGAGCCGGGGCAGGCGATGACGGAAGCGGTCGTCGAAACGCACGACTTCGCCGAAGCCGCGGCTGCCCCGCCACAGGAACCAGATCATCGCCCACCCGGCAACGGTCGTGCCGATTGCGGCCGCCGGCCAACCGATCAATGGCGCCAGACCGATGGCGCAGACGGCGTTGATCAGCATTCCGCGGATCGCGTAGCGGAACGGCGACCAGGTGTCCGACCGGGCGTAGAAGAGCGGCTGGAACACCTTGTCGAGGACGAAGGCCGGCAGGCCGAGGCCGTAGATCGCGGTGGCGAGTGCGGTGCCCGCAACGTCCTCGGCGGTGAAGCGTCCGCGCTGGAATAGGACCGACACCAGCGGTTCGGCGATCACCACCAGCGCGACGGCGGCCGGAACCGTGAGGGCAAGCGAAACCTCACCCGCCCGGCTGAGCGCGTGGCGCCCGCCGGCCATGTCGCCGGCGGCCAGCCGCCGCGACAGTTCCGGCAGCAGCACGATGCCGACCGCGATCCCGACCACGCCGAGCGGCAGCTGGTAGAGCCGGTCGGCGGTGTACATCCAGTCGATGGCGCGGTCGAAATAGCTGGCCACCTGGCGCCCGACCAGAAGGTTGATCTGCACGACGCCGGTGGCCAGGGCGGCAGGGGCGGCGATCAGCGCAAGCTTGCGGACCTCGGGAGTGAGGCGCGGCCGGGACGGGAACATGGGAAAGCCATGCCGGGCCGCTGCGCGCCAGACCAGCATGAGTTGTGCAAGTCCGGCCACCGGCACCGACCAGACGAGCGCGAGCGCAACGTTGCTGTGCGTCAGCGCCGCAACGGTCAGGAACAGGATGAAGATGACGTTCAGGACCACGGGCGCGGCGGCGGCGGGGCCGAAATGCCCCGTGGCGTTCAGCACGCCGGAACTGAGCGCCGTCAGAGAGATGAAGAGGATGTAGGGAAAGCAGATCCGGCCGTAATCGACGGCCAGACCGAATTCCTCGTTGCCGACGAAACCGCTCGCCATGGCGAAGACCAGCAGCGGCATCGCGAGATGGGCCACCACGTTCAGCACGATCAGCACCCAGGTCAGCGCCGAGAACGCCTCCTGCGCGAAGGCGGCGGGTGCATCGCCGGTTTCGAGCCGCTTGGCGAAGAGCGGCACGAAGGCCATGTTGAACGCCCCTTCGGCAAAGAAGCGGCGGAACATGTTCGGCAGCGTGAAGGCCACGATATAGGCCGAGTATTCGGTGCCGGTGCCCAGAAGTGCCACGATCATGGCATCGCGGATGAAGCCGAGAACGCGGCTCAGCAGGGTCCATCCGCCGACGGTGACGAACCCCGTCAGCAATCTGATTGGCTTCATGCTTCGGCGGCCTTGTTCGCACCCCGCTCGATGGCCGCCTTCAACTTGCGTTCCAACGCTTCCTGCCGCGCCCGCCCCATGATCTTCAACCCGAACATGTCCTTGACATAGAAGACGTCCACTGCCTGCGCACCGTAGGTCGCAATCTGGGCATTGGAGATGTAGATGTTGTTGCCTGCAAGCGTCCTGGCCAGGTCGTAGAGAAGGCCCGGACGGTCGCGCGCCTCGACCTCGATGATGGTGTAGATATCGGACCCCTCGTTGTCGAACGCGATCGAGGTCGGGTGCTTGAAAGCGCGTTCGCGCTTCTTGATCCTGTCGCGGCGGATCATTTCCTCGCCGGCCAGCACCTCGCCGTGGAGCGTCTTGCGGATCATTGCCTTGACCCGGTCCATCCGGTCGGCGTCATAGGGTGATCCCTCGACATCCTGCACCCAGAAGACGGCGGTCGCGTATCCGTCCTTCGAGGTATAGGTGCGGGCGTCCACCACGTTCGCCCCGACCAGTGCCAGCGACCCGGCGAGGCGTGCGAAAATGCCCGGGTGGTCCGCCATGGCGAAGCAGACGCGCGTGGCGTCGCGGGCCGTATCCTCCTCCAGATCGACCCGGATCTCGTCGTCGGCGATCCCGTCGAGAAGCTTGGCGAAGACGACCTGCGTCTCGGTCTGGAGTCCCTGCCAGTAGGGGCCGTAATGGCGCCCGGTTTCCTTCCTGAGCTTGGTCTTGTCCCAGTCCGCCAATGCCTCGCGCAGAAGCCGCTTGGCCTCGCTTTCCCGCGCCTCCCGGTTCACATCCTCCAGCCCCCGCGCCAGCGCGTCGGAGGTCTGGCGGTAGAGGTTGCGCAGCAGCATGGCCTTCCAGTTGTTCCAGACGCCCGGCCCGACCCCCATGATGTCGCACGAGGTGAGCACCAGAAGCAGGTCGAGGCGCTTCTGCGTCTTCACGGCCTTGGCGAAGTCCCGCACCGTCCGCGGGTCCGAGATGTCGCGCTTCTGCGCCATGTCCGACATCAGCAGGTGATAGCGTACCAGCCACTCGACAGTGGCGCATTCCTGCGGCTTCAGCCCGAGGCGCGGCGCCACCCGTCGGGCGATGCGTGCCCCGAGCACGGAATGGTCCTCGGGGCGGCCCTTGCCGATATCGTGCAGCAGCATCGCCACATAGAGCACGCGCCGGTTCACTCCGCCTTCGCGGAGGACCCGCGTCGAGAGCGGAAGCTCCTCGGTCAAATCGCCCCGTTCCAGCCGCGCCAGTACCGAGACGCACATGATAGTGTGTTCGTCCACCGTGTAGTGGTGGTACATGTTGAACTGCATCATCCCGATGATCGGCTGGAATTCGGGCAGGAACGCGCCGAGGACTCCGGTCTCCTTCATCCGGGTCAGCGCGCGGTCGGGGTGGTCGCGGCGGACCAGAAGGCCGAGAAAGATCCGGTTCGCGACCGGATCGCGGCGCATGGAATCGTCGATCAGGTCGAGATTGGCGACCACCAGGCGGATGGCATCGGGATGCAGCGCGTATCCGGTGCGCAGCGCCTCGTCGAACAGCATCAGGAAGTTCAGCTTGTCCGCGAGGAAACCTGCCTCGCTCTCGAAGGTAATGCGGTTCTGCACGACCTTGAAGCCGGGCCTGACCGGCTTGCGTCGTGTCAGCAGGCCGCGCAGCCCGGGGGCGCGTTTCACGTGGGTCGCCTCCATCGCGGTCAGGAAGACCCGGGTCAGGTCGCCGACCCGGGTCGCATGACGGAAATAATCCTGCATGAAATGCTCGACCGCCCGGCGTCCCGCGCGGTCGACATAGCCAAGCCGATTCGCAACCTCGACCTGCAGATCGAAGGTCAGCTGGTCCATCGCCCGGCCGGAAATCAGGTGAAGCTGGTTGCGGACCGCCCAGAGGAAATTCTCGGCACGGTCGAAATATCGGAACTCGTCGGCGGTGAAGACTCCGATCGGCACCAGATCCGCCGACCGGTCGACGCCATGAACATATTTGGCGATCCAAAACAACGTCTGCAGGTCCCGCAGACCGCCCTTCCCTTCCTTCACGTTGGGCTCGACCACATAGCGCTGGCCGCCGGTCTTTTCGTGCCGGCTGTCCCGCTCCGCCAGCTTGGCCTCGATGAAATCGGTCGGGTTCCTGCTGAAGATCTCGTTCCTCAGCCGATCCTTCAGTTCGACCGCCAGAGGTTCGTAACCGTCGAGGTATCGCGCCTCCAGAAGCGCGGTGCGGATGGTGAAATCGTCCCGCGCAAGGCGCAGGCAATCGGCGACGGTCCGAGACGCATGACCCACCTTCAGCCGCATGTCCCAGAGCATGTAGAGCATGGATTCGATCACGCTTTCGGCGAAGGCGGTGATCTTCCACGGCGTCAGGAACAGGAGGTCGACGTCCGAGAAGGGCGACATTTCGGCCCGGCCATAGCCGCCGACGCCGAGGACGGCGATCTTTTCGGCCGTATCGGACGAGCGGACCGGGTGCAAATACTGCGTCGCGACGTAAAACGCCGCCCGCACGACGCAATCTGTCAGGTAGGCGTACGAACGTACGGCAGGGCGGGCGTCGAGCGGATGCTCGGCAATGGCCTCGCCGATGGCATTGTAGCCGGCGCTGCGCCGCCGGGCGAGGATCGCCACCGCCGCAGCCCGGATGGCCTTTGAATCTTCGGCCTCGGCCAGAGCCTGGTCGAGTTCGGCACGTGCCCCGGCCGGATCGAAGATCTCTTCTTCGGGCCGGATCAGACGGTTGTCGACCAGGGCGGCAGCAGGTCGCGACCGCGGCCGCGCGCGCCGCTCGCCCGCCGTCGCCGACGTCGCAGAACGCGCCGGCGGCCTAGAATCCGGCAACGCCAAAACTCGTGGGCGCGGGTTCGAGAATCTTTACCGCGCGGTTCTCGATCGTGGCGATGGACAATGCGCGCTCGTTGTTGCCGTTGGGCAGGAACCGGAACGCACCGCTGGCGCCCGCGAAGCCGCGCGCCTGGGTGAAGGATTTCGGTGACAGCGACTGCCCACCCTTCACCAGCGCCCCGATCGCGGCGATGCCGTCATAGCCCAGCCCGGCGATGGAATGGGGCGCAACCCCATAGGCGGCGGCGTAGCGGCTGTTGAACGCGCTCTGGGCCGCCGTGTCTGGTAGTGCGAACCATCCGCCCTGAAGTCCGGGCAGGGACAGCGCCGAGGCCGGAACGTCCCAGCGCGTCAGGCCGATATACTGGATCTCGCTGGGCGGCAGGCCGTTCTCCGGCAGAAGCTGGGACAGGATCGGCAGCGCCGAATCGGTGTTCGAGGTCAGGAACAGGGCCTGCGCACCGGTGCCCTTGGCGGCAGCAACGATGCCCGGAACGGCCTGGACGACCCCTTGCTGGGACATCTCGAAGCCCTGGGTTCCGGCGACGCGCATGCCGGCCTGGCCCGCGGCCGCCAGAATTGCATCGCGCCCCAGGGACTCGGCGGCCGAGTTGCCGGCTACCACCATGATGCTGTCGATGCCCCGGCTCTTGGCGTAGCCGACCAGTCGGCGGGCGGTGTTGTCGAAGGTGGGACCCATCACGAAGACATTGCCGCCTGCGATGGTCGGGTTGTTCGAGAAGCTGAGCACGGCGACGCCGCTTTTCGCGACCGCGACGCCGGCGGCATTGGCGGATTCGGCGAAGAGCGGACCGACGATCACGTCGGCGCCGTCGTTCACGGCGCTGACGGCAAGCTGGGCCGCACGGCCCGGGTCGCCGGCATCGTCATAGACACGCAGATCGATGGCGACGCCCTGAAGATCCGCCACCGCGAGCCGCGCCGCATTGGTGAGGTTCTGGGCAAGCTGGGCCACGTTGGGATCGGACGCGCCCGTGGGCACGATCAGTGCGACCTGCACCGGCCCGTTCCCGGTTCCGGACCCGCCGCCGATGAGCGATCCGGTGCCGCAGGCCGCGAGCACCCCCGCAAAGGCAAACCCCGCCGCCGCCTTGAGAAACCGCCGTAAACCGGTATTGACCGCGTGTGCCATGGGGTGCCCTCTCTCGTTCGTCATCCAATTGCGACCGCGCACGCTTGCCGCCCACCCTGCGCTCGTCTACGCAAGACCCTAGCCATCTCCGCCCGCAGGGCCAACTGTGAATTACCAGACAAGCCGACTCGCACCCGGCCTCTATATCGTCTCGACGCCCATTGGAACGGCCCGCGACATCACGCTGCGGGCGCTCGACACGCTGGCCTCCTGCGACATCCTCGTGGCCGAGGATACGCGGAGCCTGAAGCATCTTCTGGCGATCCACGGCATCGCACTGGGCACCCGGCCGGTCTGGTCCTATCACGACCACAGCGATCCGTCCGTCCGCGAGCGGATCATCGGCGCGATCGCGGCGGGTAGCAGCGTCGCCTATGCGGCCGAGGCCGGGACGCCGATGGTTTCGGATCCGGGTTTCGCGCTGGCCCGCGATGCCGAGCGGGCGGGGCAGGTCGTAACGGCCGTGCCGGGTGCCTCGGCGGTGCTGACCGCGCTGACGCTGTCCGGGCTGCCCACGGACCGGTTCCTGTTTCTCGGCTTCCTGCCGGCGAAGGCGGCGGCCCGCCGTGCGGCCATCGCCGAGGTGGCCGATATCCGCGCGACGCTGGTTCTCTACGAATCGCCCAAGCGGGTTCAGGGCTTGTTAGGCGATCTGGCGCAGGCTCTGGGCGAGAACCGGGAGGCTGCATTGTGCCGCGAACTCACAAAGCGATTCGAGGAAGTGCTGCGCCTGCCGCTCGGCGCGTTGATCGCGGCCTTGTCCGGCCGCGTGCTGAAGGGCGAATGCGTCGTCGTGCTGGCGCCGCCCGATGACCGCCCGGAACCGGCACAGGACGATCTCAGGATGGCCTTGATGGCGGCGCTCAAGTCGTCTTCGGTCCGCGATGCGGCGACCGAGGTTGCGGCGCGGTTCGGCGTGCCGCGAAAGGGCGTGTATCAACTGGCCCTGGACATCGCGGGGCAGACCGGCGGGGACACGGAGTGAGCGGCCTCCGCTCGCATCTGGGCGGCCTCTCCGCCGAGGCGGCTGTCGAAGCGCATTACGCTGCCCGCGGCGCCCGCTGCGTGCAGCGGCGCTGGCGCGGCGCCGGCGGCGAGATCGACCTCATCTTCGAGGAACCGGGCGCGGTGGTCTTTGTCGAGGTCAAGCACGCCCGCGATTTCGCCACTGCCGCGCGGCGCATCAGTGCCGCGCAGCGCAGCCGGCTGTTCGCCGCGGCCGAAACCTATCTTGGCAGGTTTCCCGAAGGCCCGCTGCAGGACTGCCGGTTCGATGTCGCGCTGGTCGACGGAACCGGCCGGATCGAGATCGCGGAGAACGCCTTTTCCTGACCGGATTGCGGTGCTCCCTGCTTTGGGCCATTGAGGTGGCGCCACGGCCAACGGGGAGAACTTCATGCGTGTCGCCTTCCAGATGGACCCGATCCAGTCCGTCAATATCGATGCGGACAGCAGCTTTCGCATCGCGATCGAGGCGCAGGACCGCGGACACACGCTTCACTACTACCATCCCGACCGGCTGCGCTTCGAAGAAGGGCGCGTCCGGGCGACCGGGCAGGCGATGTCGCTCCGCCGCGAGAAGGGCAACCACGTCACGCTCGGCCCCGAGGAGGCCCTGGAACTGGGCGACTTCGACGTTGTCTGGCTGCGTCAGGATCCGCCCTTCGACATGAACTACATCACCACGACCCACATCCTTGACCATCTGGCACCGGGCACGCTGGTGGTGAACGACCCGTTCTGGGTCCGGAACTTCCCGGAAAAACTTCTGGTGCTGCGCTTCCCGCACCTCACCCCGGCCACGACGATCACCCGCGATCTGGCCACCCTGAAGGCGTTCCGCGACCGGCACGGCGACATGATCCTGAAGCCGCTCTATGGCAATGGCGGGGCCGGCGTGTTTCGCCTCGGCCGCGATGATTTCAACCTGAACGCGCTGCATGAACTGTTCACAGGGTTTATGCGTGAGCCGTTGATCGCCCAGCAATTCCTGCCCGACGTGGTGAACGGCGACAAGCGGATCATCCTGGTCGATGGCGAGCCGGTGGGCGCAATCAACCGCGTTCCCCAGAAGGGCGAAACCCGGTCGAACATGCATGTGGGCGGCAAGGCCGAGCCCGCGACCCTGACCGAACGCGACCGCGAGATTTGCGCCGCCATCGGCCCGACCCTGCGGGAGCACGGCCAGATCTTCGTCGGTATCGACGTCATCGGCCAATACCTGACCGAGATCAACGTCACCTCGCCCACCGGCCTGCAGGAACTGGAACGCTTCAATGGCGTGAATGTCACCGCCCGGATCTGGGAGGCGATCGAAGCGAGGTGCACCTCCGTCGCCAGCTGACGCATCGTCAGCTTTGCATATGTGGTATGCCGGCCTTTCGGACTTGGAGGATGGCATGTGTGCAGTTGCAGCATAAATTTGGCGACGAAAGGAAATCGCCATGACCATCCATGTACCCGCTTTCTCCGCCTCCAACGCCCGCGCCGCGGCACGGATCGACGATCTGTTCGAGCCATACTTCAACCGTGAGGACATTGCGCGCCGGCCCAAGACCGTTGGCACTCACGGCGAGCCGGTCGAGGCGCTGGAGCAGATGTACGCCTATTACGAAGGCTGAACCGGCCTCGGTCGGTCAAGGGAGTCCAGCCCGCCAGGCGCTCTGGCGGGCCTTTTGATTCCGACCGCCCTATCGTGACGCCGACGGCAGGCGGTATCCGAGCGCCTCGGCGACGTGATCGCGCCTGACGGCTTCGTCACCGGCAAGGTCGGCAATGGTGCGCGCCACGCGGAGCACCCGATGATATCCGCGCGCGGTCAGACCGAACCTGTCCGCGGCACGGATCAGAAGCGCGCGACCCTCGCTGTCCGGCGTCGCCACCGCCTCCAGCAGGGTTCCTTCGGCATCTGCATTCACCCGTACCGCGTCGTTCCGAGCGTAGCGGTCGGTCTGAATGTCTCGTGCCGCGGCAACCCGCGCCGCTGCGACGGCCGAGCTGTCGCCCGATGGCGGCAGATCGAGATCCTGGAACGCCACCGGCGGAACTTCGACGCGCAGGTCGAAGCGGTCCATCAACGGCCCCGAGATCCGCCCCATATACTCGTCGCCGCAGTTCGGCACGCGGGCGCAGGCCCGCGCCGGATCCGACATGTACCCGCAACGGCAGGGATTGGCCGCCGCGACCAGCAGGAAGCGCGCCGGATAGCGCACATGGGCGTTCGCACGGCTGACGACCACGTCACCGGTCTCGACGGGCTGGCGCAGCGTCTCGAGCACCGCGCGCGGAAACTCGGGCAGTTCGTCGAGAAACAGCACGCCATTGTGGGCGAGCGAAATCTCGCCCGGCTTCGCGCCCCGTCCGCCGCCGACAATGGAGGCGACCGAAGCGGTATGATGCGGCCGCCGGAACGGCCGGGCCCGAGAGATGCCGCCATCGTCGAGAAGTCCTGCCAGCGAATGGATCATCGATGTTTCGAGCGCCTCGGCCGGGGTCAATGGTGGCAGCAGGGCGGGCAGGCGTGAGGCCAGCATCGACTTGCCCGAGCCCGGCGGGCCGGTCATCAGCAGGTGGTGCCGCCCCGCGGCCGCGATCTCGAGCGCCCGCTTGGCCCGTTCTTGTCCCTTCACGTCGATCAGGTCGCCACCGTCGAATCCGGTGACGACCTCACCCGGCTGGGCGTCGGCCAGAGGCGCCTGTCCGGTGAAATGGCGGACCACCTCGGCCAGGGACCCGGCAGCCAGGACGCGGACATCGCCGACCCAGGCGGCCTCGGCCCCGCAGGCGCGGGGGCAGATCAGTGCGCGATCCTCGGCCGCGGCGGCGAGGGTAGCGGGAAGCGCTCCGACAACGGAATGCAGCGTCCCGTCGAGCGACATTTCGCCCAGGGCCAGCGTTTCGGCCACGTCCTCACGCGGCACGATGTCGAGCGCGGCCAGCAGGGCAAGCGCGATCGGCAGGTCGAAATGTGCCCCTTCCTTGGGCAGGTCGGCCGGCGAAAGGTTGATCGTGACCCGCTTTGCAGGAAGCGCGATCGACATGGAATTGAGTGCCGTGCGGACCCGGTCGCGCGCTTCGCTGACTGCCTTGTCGGGAAGACCGACGATGGAGAAGGCGGGCAGGCCCGGCGTGACGGCGCACTGGACCTCGACCAAGCGGGCCTCGATCCCCTCGAAGGCCACCGTGAAGGCCCGCGCCACCATCGTTGCAGACTCCCGCCGCCGAACGGGGCCAATCTTCGGCGTCAGGGTTTAAGACGGGTTAACCGTCTGCGGCTCGGGCCAGGGAACCCGGTCGAAATCACACCGGTAGAAGTCCTGATCCGGCCCCTCGGCGAGTCCGGCGGCCCGCCACCGCCGGAAAGCCGGGTCGGCGAGGTGGGCATCCACATAGGCGCGGGCACCGGCGCTGACGGGAAGCCCGTAGCCCGCAATCCGCATGGCGACGGGGGCGAAGAACGCGTCGGCGACCGAATAATCCCCGCAGAGCCAGGGTCCGGGGCGTCCCGTTGCCGCGCGCGCCCAATCCCAGAGCAGTTCGATCCGGGCAAGGTCGGCGGCCACGTGCTCGTTGACCGGTACGCCGCGATAGGCGGCACGCAGGTTCATCGGGCAGGCCTCGCGCAGGGCGGCAAACCCGGCATGCATTTCGGCCGCGAGGCTGCGGGCGACGGCGCGGATGTCGGGATCGGCGGGCCAGAGTCCCGCGGCGGGAAAGCGGGCGGCCAGCTCCTCGGCGATGGCAAGGCTTTCGGCGATCACCGCGCCGGTTGGCAGGCGCAGGGCGGGAACCGTGCGGGCGGGCGCGAACTCCGCCAGAAGGCTGCGGAAGTCCTCGGTATAGAGACGTCCGAAGCGGCAGGGCACGGGCAGCGCGAAACGCTCGACCAGCAGGCCGATCCGCATCGACCAGCTTGAATAGGAGCGGTCGCCAAGGAGTAGAAGAAGGCTCATGGCGTCAGCTAGCACGGATGGGTGCGGTGCCGCCAACGAATGGTGCTGATGCCCGGCATCACGGGCGGTGATTGATCGGCCCGGCATTCCAGCGCCCGGCGTCGAAATCGATCCGCGTGACCGAAAGATTGTCGATCCGGTGCGCCAGCGTCGCCTTCGGCGGGATCGCCAGTGCGCGTCCGAGCTGTGTCAGGATCGCCCCCATATGCGCCACGACAATGATATCGCCCCCGCGCGAGGCCAGCGCGTCTGCCGCAGCGCCCACGCGGGCCTCCAGGTCGCGCCAGGCTTCTCCGCCGGGCGGGCGGCTGTCGCCGGGCCTGTCCCAGAATGCCATCAGCGCGTCGGGGGTCTCGGCCATCAGTTCGTTGACGTGCCGGTTTTCCCACGCCCCGAAATGGATCTCGCGCAAAGCCGGATCGTCCGGCAGCCGGGATCTCGTGCCGGCAATCGCGTCGGCGGTGGTCCGGGCGCGGACCAGATCCGACGAGATCACCGCGGCGGCACGCGGAAGATAGGCATCGAGCCGCGCCAGAGCCGCGTGGTCCGAAAGGTCGGCCGGCGCGTCGGTCCAGCCGACCAGACCTGTGGCATGGGTCGGGCCGTGCCGCACCCACCAGAGCGTTGCGGCCGTCATTCCGGCAGCCGTCCCTTGAGGACCAGGGGCAAGCCGGCCATGACCGCGACGACAAGACCTGCCTCGCCCGCCACGCGCTGGTTCAGCGCGCCCTGAGCCTCGCGGAACCGCCGGGACAGCGCGTTCTCGGGAACAATTCCCTGACCCACTTCGTTGGTGACGGCGACGACCGGTGCGGGGCAGGCGGCGAGCGCAGCCAGGAGCCGGTCGCATTCTATTGCCGGATCGTGACCGGCGAGCAGATGATTGGTGAGCCACATGGTCAGACAGTCGACCAGAACCGCTTCGTCCCGCGTGGCCCCGGCCAGCGCGCCGGCAAGGTCGAACGGCGCTTCGAGCGTTCGCCAGGCGGTGCCGCGGCGTTCACGGTGCCGTGAGATTTTCGCGGCCATCTCGCCGTCGCGGGCCTCCGCAGTCGCGACGTACATGGGATGCAATCCGCTGGCGACAATCAGATTTTCGGCGAGGCGCGATTTCCCCGATGCCGCGCCCCCGAGGGCCAAAGTCAGCCGGGGCAGGGTCGAGGTCGCTATCACGTGATGATCCATTCGCAGTACTGTCCCGTAAATTCGTATCAGAGACTTATGAAAAGCCGTGTGGCTACCGAGACCGGGAGTTGAGATCATATGGCATTTGGCGGACATTCCGATCAATCGCTGTCGCGGCACGCCATGCGGGCCGAAATACTCGATGCCGAGACCGAGCTCCGACTGGCCTATGCCTGGCGGGATCAGCGCGACGAGGCCGCCCTGCACCGCCTGGTCACGGCCTACATGCGGCTGGCGATTTCCATGGCAGCGCGCTTCCGCCGCTATGGCGCGCCGATGAACGACCTGATCCAGGAGGCGGGCTTGGGCCTGATGAAGGCCGCCGACAAGTTCGACCCCGATCGTGGCGTGCGATTTTCCACCTATGCGGTCTGGTGGATCAAGGCCTCGATCCAGGACTACGTGATGCGCAACTGGTCGATGGTGCGGACCGGCTCGACCTCGTCCCAGAAGACGCTCTTCTTCAACCTGCGCCGGGTGCAGGCGAAACTGGAGCGCGAGGCGACAGCGCAGGGCGAGACGCTCGACGGCCATCAGCTGCGGCAACTCATCGCGACCGAGGTCGGGGTGCCGCTTGCCGATGTGGAGATGATGGAAGGACGGCTTGCTGGGTCCGATTTCTCGCTCAACGCAACCCAGTCCTCGGACGAGGATGGCCGGGAATGGATCGACACGCTGGAGGACGAGGCGACCCGCGCTGACGAGATTGTGGCCCACGGTCAGGATATCACCGTCTTGCGTGGCTGGCTGGTATCGGCGATGCAATCGCTCAATGACCGGGAACGCTTCATCGTGCGCGAACGCAAGCTTCGGGACGCTCCCAGGACGCTGGAGAGCCTGGGGCAGGAATTGGGCCTGTCGAAGGAGCGTGTCCGCCAGCTTGAGGTCGCAGCCTTCGCCAAGATGCGCCGCAGCCTCGAGGACCGCGCGTCCGAAGTGGCCATTTTCCTGGGCTGAAGGGTTCAGCTTTGCGGGCCGTCGTGCCGCCGTGCTGATCGCGGTGCTGGCCGGCGGCCTGATGGCGGCACCGGCGCAAGCTCGCCAGATGACCTCGGTCGGCATGGTGGCGCTGCCGCCCGCCGACATCGTCGTACTTGGCGAAGTGCATGACAATCCGAAGCACCACCGCAATCAGGCGCGGGCGATCCGCGCCTTGCATCCGCGGGCAGTCGTTTTCGAGATGTTGACGCCGGAACAGGCCGAAATCGTCAATCGCAGCGGACTCAAGGGCGACGAGCTGGCGCAGGCGATCGGCTGGGCCGATAGCGGCTGGCCGGATTTTGCGCTCTATGCGCCGGTCTTCGCGGCCCTCGGCGATGCACGGGTCTATGGCGCTGCCGTGCCGGACGCGGCGATCCGACAGGCCATGTCGGGCGATCTCGCGGGGGCCTTCGGGGTGGACGCCGCCGGCTATGGCCTGACGGTTCCCCTTCCCGCCGAGGAGGAATCGGTTCGCGAAGCCGGACAGCAGGAGGCGCATTGCAACGCGCTACCCGATGACATGCTGCCGGGAATGGTCGCCGCCCAGCGGCTGCGAGACGCCGCCTTCGCACGGACCGCGGCACAGGCCTTTGCCGATGTGGGCCGGTCGGTCATCGTGATCACCGGCAGCGGCCATGCGCGGACGGACTGGGGAATCCCGGGCGTCCTGAGCCTGGCCGATCCCGACCTTCTGGTCCTCAGTGTCGGTCAGATCGAACGCGGGGGCGTTCCGGCGATCCCGCCTTTCGATCTCTGGCTGGTGACCGCCCCGGTCCCGCGCGATGATCCTTGCGCCGGTTTCCGCGCTGCTCCGGCCGAGAGTAGCGATGGCGGCGGTTGAGTTCCCTGCCGGAGAACCGTAATCCGAACGGATCGGGGGTGCGGACATGCTGGCGGGAAAGCGGATTCTTCTGATCATCGGCGGCGGTATCGCGGCCTACAAGTGCCTGGAGCTGATCCGCCGCTATCGCGAGGCAGGGGCCCAGGTGACCCCGGTTCTCACCAAGGCGGCCGAGCAGTTCGTCACGCCGCTGTCGGTCGCGGCGCTGGCGGGCCGGAAGCTCTATCGAGATCTCTTCGATCTGACCGACGAGGCGGAGATGGGCCATATCCAGCTGTCGCGCGCCGCCGATCTGGTGGTGGTGGCCCCGGCGACGGCGGATCTGATGGCCAAGATGGCCGCCGGGCTTGCCGGCGATCTTGCGTCGACGCTGCTGATGGCAACCGACAAGCGCGTGCTGATCGCGCCTGCGATGAACGTGCGGATGTGGCAGCACCCGGCGACACGGCGCAACCGCGCCACGCTGGCGGGCGACGGCATCCTTTCCGTGGGGCCGAACGAGGGCGAGATGGCCTGCGGCGAATACGGGCCCGGACGAATGGCGGAGCCCGCCGAGATCCTCGCGGCGACCGCGGCGGCGCTTTCTGCCGGCGCGCTGGCAGGGCGGCGCATTCTGGTGACGTCCGGGCCGACACACGAGCCGATCGACCCGGTGCGCTACATTGCCAACCGGTCCTCCGGCTCCCAGGGGACAGCGATCGCCCGCGCGCTCGCCGGTCAGGGTGCCGAGGTGACCTTTGTTACCGGTCCCGCGACGGTGCCGCCGCCAGAGGGTGTGCATGTCGTGAAGGTGGAAACCGCACGCGAGATGCTTGCGGCTGTCACAGCCGCGCTCCCGGCCGACGTTGCGGTCTTTGCCGCCGCGGTGGCCGACTGGCGGGTTGCGACGGAAAGCGGGCGGAAACTGAAGAAGGACGGCTCGGGTCGGCCGCCCGTCCTGGATTTCGCCGAAAACCCCGACATCCTCGCCACCGTCTCGCAGATGGCGCAGGGTCGGCCGCGGCTTGTGATCGGCTTTGCCGCCGAGACCGACGACGTGGTCGCCCATGCGACCGCCAAGCGGGCACGCAAGGGGTGCGACTGGATCCTTGCGAACGATGTCTCGCCCGCGACCGGCATCATGGGCGGCAGCCACAATACGGTGACGCTGATTTCCGCAACCGGGGCGGAATCCTGGCCCGAGATGACCAAGGACCAGGTCGCCAACCGGCTGGCACAGAAGATCGCCGAGGCCTTGGCATGATGCCGGTGATCCACTTCGCCTGGACCGACGAGGCAGACCGCAACCTGCCGCTTCCCGGCTACGAAACCGCAGGCGCCGCCGGGGCGGATCTGCGGGCCAACCTGCCCGAACCCCTGCGCGTCGATGGCGTGACCCTGGCGCCGGGAGACCGCACCCTGGTACCGACGGGCTTTCGGGTCGCGATACCGGCGGGCTTCGAGATCCAGATCCGCCCCCGCTCAGGTCTGGCGCTGAAGCATGGCATCACGCTGCCGAACACGCCGGGTACCATCGACAGTGACTACCGGGGGCCCCTGGGCGTCATCGTCCTGAATGCGGGGCAGGAGGCCTTCACCATCGGCCACGGAGACCGCATCGCCCAGATGGTGGTGGCGCCGGTAGTGCAGTCCGCCTTCCGCCTTGCCGAGAGCCTCGACGAGACCGAACGCGGACACGGCGGTTTCGGATCCACCGGGCGGCGGTGATGGCGCTGTTCCTTGCCCTCGCGATCTTGGTCTGGCTGATCGGGTGGCGGCGCGGGACGCCTCGCCAGGCACGGCTGATGCAGATCGCGCTGCTCTATCTCGTCTTCGCCGCCGCGGCGGTGCTGATGCCCGAGACCGGGCCGCTGCGGCGAGTCCTCGGCGGCTCTGCCGGTGAATGGCTGTCCGTCGGCGGTCTCGTCGCGCTGGGCGCCGCCTACGTCGCCGGGCTTGGCTGGCTGCGCGGCCGCGTGCGTCCCGAAAACCGCGCGCACCCGGCCGCGCCGGCGGCGCCGGCGGCGCCATCGGACCGGCTCGGCGAGGCGGAAGTGGAGCGCTACGCCCGCCACATCGTGATGCACGAGATCGGCGGGCCGGGGCAGCGCAAGCTGAAGGCGGCGCGGGTTCTGGTGATCGGCGCCGGGGGGCTGGGCTCGCCGGTGCTCCAGTACCTCGCAGCCGCCGGGTTCGGCACGATCGGGGTGATCGACGACGACACGGTGAGCGTGGACAACCTCCAGCGCCAGGTGATCCATTCCGAGGCAACGGTGGGGATGCCGAAGGTGTTCTCGGCCAGTCAGGCGATGGCGGGGATCAACCCTCATGTCCTCGTGCGCCCGTATCGCCGCCGCTTCGAGCCCGGGGCCGCGGCGGAGCTTCTGTCCGAGTATGACCTGGTGCTTGACGGATCGGACAATTTCGACACCCGCTATCTCGCGAACCGCGCCTGCGCCGCGGCCGGGCTGCCGCTGGTCGCCGGTGCGATCACCCAGTGGGAAGGCCAGATCACCGTTTACGATCCCGCACGGGGCGGGCCGTGCCTGGAATGCGTCTTCCCCGAACGCCCGGCCGCGGGGCTGGTTCCGACCTGCGCCGAAGCCGGGGTGGCCGCCCCGCTGCCGGGGGTCGTCGGGTCGATCATGGCGCTTGAGGCGTTGAAGATCGTCACCGGTGCCGGTGCGCCGTTGCGCGGCGCAATGCTGATCGTCGACGGCCTTTATGGCGAAACGCGGCGGATCACGCTCGCGCGCCGCGACGATTGTCCGGTTTGCGGCACGTGCCGCGATGCCTATATGCCCGGCAGGACCGAGGAGACATCATGACCAATCCGTTGCTCGGCGACTGGGCCACGCCCTTCGCCCTCCCTCCGTTTGCCGCCATTACCGATGACGACTTCGCACCGGCCTTCGACGCCGCGCTGGCCGAGGCGCGGGCGAACGTCGCGGCCATTGCGGCCGATCCCGCCGCGCCGGGCTTTGCCAACACGATCGAGGCGCTGGAACGGGCGGGCGAAGCGCTCGACAAGGTGCTCGGCGCCTTCTTCGCGGTGTCGGGGGCCGATGCCAATCCCGCGCGGGACGCGCTGATGCGGGACTTTTCGCCCCGTCTCGCGGCCTATTCCTCGGAAATCTACGCCAATCCGCAGCTTTTCGCCCGGATCGACGCGATCTGGCAGCAGCGCGATGCGCTCGACCTCTCGCCCGAGCAGGAGCGCGTGCTGATGCTGACCCGCCGCGCCTTCGTCCGCGGCGGTGCCGAACTTGACGCTGCGGGGCGGGCCCGGCTCGCCGAAGTGAAACAGCGGCTCGCCACTCTCGGGACCCAGTTCACCCAGAACCTTCTGGCCGACGAACGCGACTGGTCGATGGCGCTGAGCGAGGACGATCTCGCCAACCTTCCCGACGATGTCGCCGCCGCCGCGCGCGGGGCCGCGGCCGAGCGCAATGCCGACGGCGCGGTCGTCACGCTGTCGCGGTCGCTGATCGTGCCGTTCCTGCAATCCTCACCGGACCGGGAACTGCGCCACCGTGCCTACGAGGCCTGGGCCGCCCGCGGCGCCAACGGCGGCGTGACCGACAACCGGGCCATTGCGCAGGAAATCCTCGAGCTGCGTTACGAACGCGCGCAGCTTCTCGGCTATCCAAGTTTCGCCGCCTACAAACTCGAGACCGAGATGGCGGCGACGCCCGAGGCGGTGCGCGACCTGCTGATGGCGGTCTGGACACCTGCCAAGGCGCAGGTCGAGGCGGACGCGGCCGTGCTCGCGGACATGCTTCGCGAGGACGGCGTGAATGCCGAACTGGAACCCTGGGACTGGCGCTACTATGCCGAGAAGCGGCGCAAGGCGGAACACGACCTCGATACCGCCGCGCTGAAGCCCTATTTCCAGCTCGAGCGGATGATCGAAGCCGCGTTTGCTTCTGCGCACCGGCTGTTCGGGCTTGAGTTCACGCCGGTCGACGCACCGCTCTATCACCCCGATTGCCGCGCCTGGGACGTGACCCGCGACGGGCGGCACATGGCCCTGTTCGTCGGTGACTACTTTGCGCGCGCGTCGAAACGCTCGGGCGCGTGGTGTTCGGCGATGCGCAGCCAGCAGAAGCTGGCCGGTGATATCCGCCCCATCGTGGTCAATGTCTGCAATTTCGCCAAACCGGCGGCCGGAAAGCCCGCTCTTCTGTCCTATGACGATGCGCGGACGCTCTTTCATGAATTCGGCCACGCATTGCACCAGATGCTGTCGGACGTGACCTACGAATCCGTCTCGGGCACCGCGGTGGCGCGGGATTTCGTCGAACTGCCCAGCCAGCTTTTCGAGCATTGGCTGGAAGTGCCCGAGGTACTGTCGAAATATGCCACGCACGCCCGGACCGGCGAACCGATGCCGCCCGAGATGCTGGAACGGCTGCTCGGCGCGCGCAATTTCGACCAGGGCTTCGCGACGGTGGAATACGTCGCTTCGGCGCTGGTCGACCTCGCCTTCCATGACGGCAAGCCGCCCGCCGACATCATGGCGCGGCAGGCCGAGATCCTGGACGAGATCGGCATGCCCCATGCCATCGGGATGCGTCACGCGACGCCGCATTTCGCCCATGTCTTCGCCGGCGACGGCTATTCCGCGGGCTATTACAGCTACATGTGGTCCGAGGTGATGGACGCCGACGCCTTCGCGGCCTTCCGTGATGCGGGCGACGCGTTCGACCGCGACACCGCAGCAGCGCTGGAGCGCTTCATCCTCTCGCGCGGCGGGTCGGAGGATCCGAAGGCGCTCTACCTCAAGTTCCGCGGCCGCCTGCCTGGTGTGGAGGCGCTGCTCAAGGGGCGCGGGCTCGACGCGGCGGCCTGATCGCGAATGTCAGACCGCCGGCCGTGCGGGCCTCAATTCAGGAGGCCCGCATGGCGCATGGCCGCGTCGATCCGGGTCCGGGTCGGCTCGGTCACCGGCACCAGTGGCAGGCGCACCTCGTCCGAACAGAGGCCGAGACGGGACAGGGCGTATTTCGCGCCTGCCACGCCGGGCTCGATGAAGATCGCCTCGTGCAGCGGCATCAGCCGGTCCTGATAGGCCAGCGCGGCCGCGAAGTCGCCCGCCTGCATTACATCCTGAAACTCGGCGCAGAGCTTCGGCGCCACGTTCGCGGTCACCGAGATGCAGCCGACCCCGCCATGGGCATTGAAGCCAAGTGCGGTCGCATCCTCGCCCGACAGCTGGATGAAATCGGTGCCGCAGGCGGCCCGCTGCTGGCTCACGCGGGCTATGTCGCCGGTGGCGTCCTTGACGCCGACGATCCGGGGCAGCCGGGCCAGTGCGCCCATGGTGGCGGGTTTCATGTCCACCACCGACCGGCCGGGAATGTTGTAGATGATGATCGGCAGGCTGCAGGCGTCGTGCATCGCGGTGAAATGCGCGATCATGCCGTCTGCGGTGGGCTTGTTGTAATAGGGCGTGACGACCAGCGCCGCGTCCGCGCCGACCTTCTCGGCGTGCTGGATCAGGCGGATGCCTTCCGCGGTATTGTTGGATCCGGCCCCGGCAATTACCGGGATCCGGCCTGCCGCGGCCTTCACCACTTCCTCGACGACCATCTCGTGCTCGGCATGGCTGAGCGTCGGGCTCTCGCCGGTCGTCCCCACCGGAACGATGCCGTGGCTGCCCTGCTCGACATGCCAGTCGACCAGGGACTTGAGCGCATCCAGATCCACCACGCCATCCTTGAACGGGGTTACCAGGGCGGGAAGGGACCCTCTGATCATCATACGCTCCATGCTGCGGGGGTTGCGGTCACATACAGGTGCCATGACCGAATGCCAAGCGGCCCCATGGTGCGCGACGCCGCGCGGAAAGCCGTGACCCAGATTCCCGGCGATTTCCGCACCGAAATCGGGTAGGGATGGCGACGGGTACACGGCACGAGTTCTGGTCGGATCATGCGACATTGGGTACAGGTTGGAGTTGTCCTTGCAGCATGCCTCGCGGGTCCCGCCGAGGCGGATCTTGCCGCTGCGATGGACGCCGTGCGGGCACGCGACTGGGACAGGGCTGCCGCGGAGGTGTCGGGCGCCCGGCCCGCCGTGGCGGCGGTCGTGACATGGTCTCGGCTGCGCGCGGGCGATGGCAGCTTCGAGGACTACCTCGGATTTATCCGTCAGTATCCGGACTGGCCGGGGATGAGCGGCCTGCGCGGCCGGGGGGAACCTGCGATTCCGGCGGATGCCGCCCCGTCGGATGTCCTTGACTATTTCGGCGATACCGACCCGAAGACCGGCGACGGTGTCCTGCGCCTGACCGCGGCGCTGACCGCCGAGGGGCGCGCAGCAGACGCCGAGGCGCTTGCCGTCCGCGCCTGGACCACCATGCCGCTCGGCCCGCTGGCCGAAAGCACGCTGCTTGCGATCTACGGACCGGCCCTTGCCGGCCATCAGATCGAACGGATGGACGCGATGCTGTGGCAGGGAGCCCTCTCCGCGGCCGAGCGGCAGCGGCCCCGGGTGCCGGAAGGCTGGCGCCGGCTCTACGATGCCCGCTCGGCGCTTCGGCTCGATGCGCCGGGGGTCGATTTCCGGATTGCGGATGTGCCGCCGGCCCTTGCGGGCGATCCGGGCCTCGCCTGGGAGCGGATGGAATGGCGGGCCCGGCGCGGCCGGACCGACGACATGATCGCGCTGATGCTCGACCGCTCGACGCGCGCCGACAGGCTGGGCCGGCCCGAGGCATGGGCCGGGCGCCGGCGCGAACTGGTCTACGACTTGGTGCAGGAGGGCGACCCGCGCCGCGCCTACGCGCTGGCTGCGCACCATCGGCTGACCTCCGGTCCGGACTATGCCGATCTGGAATGGCTGTCCGGGTATCTGGCGCTGAGGTTTCTCGACGATCCCGAAACCGCACTTGGCCATTTCCAGAACTTCCGCGCGGCGGTCGGGACGCCGATCAGCCTCGGCCGGGCCGGCTATTGGGAGGGGCGTGCGCTGGAGGCGCTCGGCCGGGAGTCGGAGGCGCATACCGCCTACGTCTTCGGGGCGGAGTACCAGACGAGCTTCTACGGCCAACTGGCCGCCGAACGTGCGGGTCTGCCGATGGACCCGCTGATGGCCGGGACCGAGGTCTTTGCGATTCCTCCGCATCCGGCCTTTGCCAGATCCAGCGTCTTTGCCGCCGGGCTGGCGCTGGCCGAAGCCGGCGAACCCGAACTCGCGGCGCGGTTCTTCGCGCATCTGGCCGAGAGCCTGACGCGGGACGAGATCGGCCAGATGCTGGAAGTGACCGAGGCCCTCGGCAGCCCCTATATCCAGCTTCAGATCGCCAAGCGCGCGGCTCAGGCGGGCGTCATGCTGCACCGGGCCTATTTCCCGCTCTTCGCGCTGAGCGTGGAGGGCGTCGCCGATGTCAGCCCCGAACTGGCCCTGTCGATCGCCCGCAGGGAGAGCGAGTTCAATGGCCGCGTGATCAGCGCGGCAGGCGCGCGCGGCCTCATGCAGGTGATGCCGGCGACGGCGCAGCACATGGCCGAACGGACCGCGCAGCCGTTTTCGGTCGACCGCCTGACCGCGGACCCGGCCTACAATGCCCTGCTGGGCACTGCCTATCTGCAGGATCTCCGCAACCGGTTCGGCGCCGCGACCGTGCTGGTGGTGGCGGGCTACAATGCCGGGCCGGGCCGGCCGCAACGCTGGCTGGCCACGATCGGAGATCCGCGCGGCGCGCGGATGGATCCGGTCGACTGGATCGAGATGATCCCCTTCGACGAGACCCGGAACTACGTGATGCGGGTGACCGAAAGCCTTGCCCCCTACCGTGCGCGCCTCGCCGGCAAGCCGGTCCCGCTCACCCTGAGCGAGGAGCTGGCGGCACCGGCCTGGGACGGTGCTCCGGCGCCCGGCCGGCGGCCCGCCGCAACGTCGGTCACGCCGCCGGTTGTTCCGGTGACGCGGGCGGCGACACCGTGATCTGCCCGCCGGTCAGCCGGCGGCGCGTTTCCGCGCCCGCCAGAGCGTGAAGAGCCCGGCCCCGACAACGATGCTGGCGCCAACCACCACGGCCGGGCGCAACGGTTCGCCGAAAATTCCGATCCCGACCGCCGCGGCGAAGACGAGCTGGAGATAGGCGAAGGGCTGCACCGCACCGGCCTCTGCCAGGTCGTAGGCCCGGATCAGGCACCAGTGGCCGAGAACGCCGAAGCAGCAAAGCAGCGCCATCCAGCCCCAGTCGGCCCGTGCCATCGGCTCCCAGAACCACATGCCCACGGCAGTGGTTGCCACCGCGCCAGCGGTCCCGGTCCAGAAGAAGCTGGTGGCGGCGGAATCGCGCCGCGCGGCGTAGCGTGTCAGCAGCCCGTAAAGTGCGAACATCGACGCTGCAATCAGCGGTACCACGGCGACGGGGTCGATCACCGACACGCCGGGCTGCAGGATCACCAGAATGCCGCAGAACCCGATGGCGATGGCGGTCCAGCGCCGCCAGCCGACCTTTTCACCCAGTACCGGCCCGGACAGCGCGGCCACGATCAGCGGATAGCAGGCGAAGACGGAATGGCTCTCGACGAGGCCGAGCAACACGAAGCTCGTCACCATGACGCAGATCTCGCCCGCAAGCAGGAAGCCCCGGAACGCCTGCAGGACCGGCTGGCGGGTCGCGGCTGCGGCGCGGATGCCGCTCCGGCGTGCCGCGACGAGGATCACGAAGGCCGCGAAGAACCAGTAGCGGATCATCACGATCATCAGGATGTTGTAGATCCCGCCCAGATGCCGCGAGAGGCCGTCCTGGATCGCGAACACGAAGGCCGCGGCGACCATGAAGCCGATACCTGCTCGGGTCCGCTGCGCGACGTCGATGGCAGGAATTTCGGGCGCCTCGACGCCCGCCGTGACGGGGCTCACACCAGCCGGCCGATGGTCATATGCCGCTTGCGGCCGAAGCCGGGTACGCGCGCGACCTCGAATCCGGCGGCCTCCAGCCCGCGGCGCACTTCGCCGGCGGCACTGTAGGTGGCGCAGCTTCCCGTCGGTGCTGTGTGGAGCGCGATTTCGACCAGAAGCTGGGTCTCCCACAATTCGGGATTGCGGGCCGGGGCGAAGCCGTCGAGGAACCACGCATCGGCGAGCCCGTCCCAGCGGGGCAGGTTTTCGCGCGCATCGCCGATGATCACTTCGGCGTCCAGGTCATCGGTGACGATCCGGGTCTTGCCCGCGTCCCAGGCCTTGAGAATCGGTGCAGCCAGGTCGCGGATCTCGGGAAAGACGCCCAGCGAGGTTTCCATCTCGTCCGCCGAAAGCGGGTAGGCCTCGAACCCGGTGTAGCGCAGACGCCCCGGGGTGCCGCTGAGGCGCCAAGC
Organism: Paracoccaceae bacterium; assembly: GCA_020425125.1. GTDB lineage: Bacteria > Pseudomonadota > Alphaproteobacteria > Rhodobacterales > Rhodobacteraceae > Meridianimarinicoccus. Next base: position 46,197 of record JAGQRV010000018.1, read on the forward strand.
CTGGAGCGCCGCGCAGAGGTTCAGTCCCGTCCCGAAGCCCAGTTCGCCGATCCTGAACCCCGGCGCGAAGCGGCCGGGCAGGTCGTTGCCGGCCAGGAAGACATGACGGCTTTCCGCCAGCCCGTCCTCCAGCGAATAATAGGGGTCGTCGAACACCCGGGAGACCGGGACGCCGTCAGGATTCCATTCGATGTCGGCAGTGTGACCTGTCATGTGCGAAGCCATGCGAGATATATGATATTTCGGTCATTCCGCTTTGTTGTGCAATGAGACATTTGTGGCGGTGTCGCAATCACGACACGAATCTCTGCAGGTGCAGCATGGGCCGAGCCGACATTCTGGTGCGCGGGGCCGGGATTTTCGGCCTGAGCATCGCGTTTGCCTGCCTGAAGCGTGGTGCGACGGTCGAGGTCGCCGACCCGCACGGCCTCGCCGCCGGGGCCAGCGGCGGGATCGTCGGGGCCCTGGCGCCGCATGTGCCGGACGGCTGGAATGCCAAAAAGGCCTTTCAGTTCGAGAGCCTGGTGATGGCAGCGGGGTGGTGGGCGGAGATCGAGGATCTGGCCGGGCAATCGGCGGGCTATGCGCGGCTGGGGCGCCTGCAGCCGGTCGAGTCGGCTCAGGCGCTGGCGCTTGCCGAGGCGCGGGCGGACTCTGCGCGGGATTTGTGGCGGGGCGTGGCGGAGTGGCGGATTATCGCCGCCGATGACGCCGGGTCCTGGGCGCCGGTTTCACCGACCGGCCAGCTGATTCGCGACACGCTGAGCGCGCGGCTGCATCCGCGACAGGCCTGCACCGCACTTGCGGCCGCGATCCGCGCATTGGGCGGGCGCATCGTGGCCGAACCGTCCGGTTCCCCCGGCGCGACGGTAGAGGCGACGGGCCATCTCGGGCTGGATGCGCTCGGGCGTGAGATCGGACGGCCTGTCGGCACCGGCGTCAAGGGGCAGGCGGCGCTCCTTGCGCTCGACCGGCGCGCGGCGCCGCAGATCTTCGCCGCCGGGGTGCATGTCGTACCCCATGCGGACGGCACGGTCGCGGTGGGATCGACCAGCGAACGGGTCTTCACCGATCCCGCCGGAACCGACGCTCAGCTCGATGACGTGGTGGCGCAGGCCATCCGCATCTGCCCGGACCTCTCGGGGGCGGCGGTTGTCGCGCGCTGGGCCGGGGTACGGCCAAGGGCCCGGACGCGGGCGCCGATGCTCGGGCCGCATCCGCTCAGGCCCGGCACGTTCATCGCCAATGGCGGCTTCAAGATCGGCTTCGGGATCGCACCGAAGGTCGGCGAGGTGATCGCGGACCTGGTGCTTGACGGGCGCGACGGCATTCCGGACGGCTTCCGGGTCGAGGACAACCTGTACGCCTGACCGAGGCGGTCCTAGAACTCAACCCCCTGCTGGGCCTTGATGCCGGCCCGGAACGGATGCTTGACCAGTTCCATCTCGGTCACCAGATCGGCGATCTCGATCAGCGCCTCGGGAGCGTTCCGGCCGGTCAGGATCACGTGGGTCATCTCCGGTTTCTCCTGCGTCAGGAACGTCGCGACCTCGGCGGCGTCGAGATACTCGTAGCGCAGCGCGATGTTGATCTCGTCGAGCAGCACCATGCGGTAGCGCGGATCGCGAATGATCTCCTTCGCCTTCTCCCAGGCGGCCCGCGCCATCTGCGTGTCGCGGGCGCGGTCCTGGGTTTCCCAGGTGAAGCCCTCTCCCATCGTGTGAAAAGCGCAGATGTCGGAGAATTGCCGCTGGATCAGGTCGCGTTCCCCGGTTGCCATGCCGCCCTTGATGAACTGCACCACCGCGCAGGGCATGCCATGCGCGATCGACCGGAAGATCATCCCGAAGGCGGCCGTCGACTTGCCCTTGCCCTTGCCGGTATGGACGATGACCAGCCCCTTCTCGTCCGATTTCGTCGCCATGATCTTGTCGCGTGCCGCTTTCTTCTTGGCCATCTTGGCGGCGTGGCGGGCGAGGTCGGTTTCCGGGATTCCGGTCATCTGCTTGCTCCCTTCGCGACGCGTTCGTGGCGCCGGTCCTCAAGCATAGTGGGATCGGCGGCCAGGTCCATGGCTCGGAAGCTCCGGGTTCAGAACAGCCAGCCGACGATGATCGGCGCGATCATCGCGGTGAGGATGGCGTTCAGCGCCATGCCGATCCCGGCGAAGGCGCCGGCCGTCGGGTCGACCTGGAAGGCGCGGGCCGTGCCGATGCCGTGGCACATGGCGCCGGTGGCGAAGCCGCGGGCGCGGTAATCCTTCACGCCGAGCCGGTTGTAGAACGGTGTCACGATCACCGCGCCGAAGATGCCGGTCAGGATCACCAGCGCCGCGGTCAGCCCGGGCGCGCCGCCGATCTTCTCTGCGATGCCGATGGCGACCGGCGAGGTGACCGCCTTCGGCGCCAGCGAAAGCAGCGAGACGTCGCGGAGCCCCAGCGCCCAGCCGATGCCGAGCGCGGTCAGAATGGTGACCAGCGACCCTGCGACCAGCGCCGCGGTCATCGGCACCGCCGTGGCCAGGATATGCCGGCGATTGGCGTGGAGCGGCAGGGCCAGCGCCACAGTGGCCGGGCCGAGCAGGAAATGGACGAACTGTGCGCCCTGGAAATAGGTGGCGTAATCGGTCCCGGTCGCAAGCAGCAGGGCCGACAGCAGCACCATCGCGATCAGGACCGGATTGACCACCGGGCGGCGGCCGGATGCCCGGAACGCCCAGTCGCCGATCGCGTAGGCGACGAGCGTCAGCGCGAGCCAGAGCAGCGGGCCTTCGCGCAGATAGACCCAGATGCGGAACATTCCCTCCATGGCTCAGCTCCGGGGCCGGGTCATGCGGGCCACGGCAACGAAGGTCAGCGCGGTGACGGCGAGACCGGCCAGCGTCGAGACCACGATGGCGGCAAGAAGCGCGGCACCGTCGGATCCGAGGAGGCCCAGATAGGCCACGATACCGGTGCCGGCAGGCACGAAGAGCAGCGAAAGATGCGACAGAAGCGCTTCGGCGGTCGCCCGGATCGTCCCGACCAGCCGCGGGACAGCGAAGAGAAGGCTGACGAGAAAGACCATCCCCAGCACCGGTCCGGGCAGGGGCAGGGCAAGGGCACGGACGACGATCTCGCCTGCAAGCTGGCAGGAGAGAAGAATCGAGAAGGCTGGGATCATGGGAAGGCTCCGTTCGGGGACCGCCGGAGTCTAGCGCGGCCGGTCCGGCGCGCCCGTCGCGCGTTCTGTCGCAGTCCAGGACGGCGGACCGCCGCGCCGCTGGCCGCAGTTCAGCCGCCATTAACCATGCCCGTGCAATGGCCGCTAATGCGGTGCGCGCGTTCCCTGGCCCTGACCTGCCTCTGCCTCGCCGGCTGTGCGTCCCCGAGCCTGCCGATGCGCAACGCGCCGGCAGCTCGCGTCGCGGTGGGAGACACCGAATTCATCGTCCGCCACAATTCCTACAGGGCCGAGGCAGTCCGGACATCCGCTGCGGCCCATCCCACCGTCGCCGCGATGCTTCTGCGTGCCCGCGCGGCGATGGAGACGGCAAGCGGCTGCACCGTCCGCCCCGGCACGCTTTACGGCGATGCGGTCCTGTCCGAGGCGTTTCTCGACTGTCCGGGGCAGCAGCCGGCCCGGCTTCAGCCGCGCTGGATCTATTCGCCGCCGGGCTGAGCCGGTGCGAGACCCCTGGACGCCTCGGCGATCCGGGCGCGGGCCGAATTGGACCGCGGTGTCCAGAGCCCGCGGTTAACCGCTTCCTGCAGCCGATCGGCGATCTCGCGCAGGGCGGCCGGATTGTGCTCGGCGATGAAGTCCCGCGTCGCCTCGTCGGCCAGGAAGGCCGCCTCGACCGCGTCGAAATGGTGGCCCCGGACCGCTCCGGTGGTGGCGGCGAAGGCGAACAGATAGTCGACCGTTGCGGCGATCTCGAAGGCGCCCTTGTAACCGTGGCGCTTGACGCCCGCGATCCATTTCGGGTTCACCACGCGGCTGCGCACCACGCGGGCGATCTCGTCTTCGAGGGTGCGGATCACCGGGCGTTCGGGGCGCGAATGGTCGTTGTGATAGACCGGCCGCGCCTGCCCTTGCAGATGCGCCACTGCGGCGGCGGCGCCGCCCTCGAACTGGTAGTAGTCGTCGCTGTCCAGCAGGTCGTGCTCGCGGTTGTCCTGATTCTGGACCACGGCCTCGGTCTGCGACAGGCGCGTCTCCAGCGCTGCCCGGGCGGGCGACCCCTCGGCGCCCTTGCCATAGGCGTAGGATCCCCAGTCGAGATAGGCCGCAGCCAGGTCGGAAGTGTCGTTCCAGAGCCGTTCGTCGATCATCGCCTGAAGCCCGGCCCCGTAGGCGCCGGGCTTGGAGCCGAAGACGCGGAACTGTCCTTCCGGCCCTTCCCGGCGGGCGCGGGCGGCGGCGGGGTTCAGATCCTCGGGCTCGTCCATCGCCATCACCGACCGCGCCGCCGAGTCGACGAGATCGATCTGTGCCGGGAAGGCATCGCGGAAGAACCCGGATACGCGAAGCGTCACGTCGACCCGCGGCCGGCCCAATGCGGTAACCGGGATCACCTCGAACCCGGTCACCCGGCGGTTCACCGCGTCCCAGCGTGGCCTTACCCCCATCAGCGCCAGCGCCTGGGCGATGTCGTCGCCGCCGGTACGCATGTTGGCCGTGCCCCAGGCCGTCAGCAGCATCGTGCGCGGCCAGTCGCCCTGGTCCTGCAGGTGCCGCTCGATCAGCAGGTTCGCGGATTTCCATCCAAGCGCCCAGGCAGTCGGGGTCGGCACCGCCCGGCTGTCGACGCTGAAGAAGTTCCGTCCCGTGGGCAGCACGTCCAGCCGGCCCCGCGTCGGGGCGCCCGAGGCGCCCGGGGCGACGAATTGCCCTGAAAGGGCGGTGAGGAGGCCTGTCCCCTCTGCCGCGCCGCAGTCCGCGACCAGCGGCCGGATCCGGGTCTCGATCTCCGCCAGAACGGTCGCGCTGGCCGGGCCGGGCGCCGGGGCCGCTCCGTCGATCAGCCGCGCCGCCAGTGCCTCCAGCCGCTCCACCGTGTCTCCGGTGCTGCGCCACCTGCCCTCGGACGCCGCCCGCAGGGGCTCGGGCGTCGGCCCCGTCCAGGGCGCAGCCATGTCGCAATCCAGCGGATCGAAGCCAAGCCCCAGGTCGGCCGCCAGCGCCCGCGGCAGCGCGGCGTCGCCGCCGGTGCCGTTCCCGCGCGGCAGCCGCACCAGGGCCTGGATCAGGTCGCGTGCCAGCCGCCCCGCGGGGGGCTGGCCGAAGACATGCAGCCCGTCGCGGATCTGCGCTTCCTTCAATTCGCAGAGCCATGCGTCGAGCCGGGCGAGGTCGCGTTCCTCGTCCTCGCCGGTCATCCCGGCATCCTGGCCCAGCCCGGTTGCGGCGCAGAGGCTGGCGATCTCCCGCCGCAGATGCGCGATGCGCCGCGGATCGACTCCGACCGCCTCGTAATATTCGTCGACCAGCGCCTCGAGGTCGCGCAGGGGCCCATAGCTTTCCGCCCGCGTCAGCGGCGGGGTCAGATGGTCCACGATCACCGCCTGCGCCCGCCGCTTGGCCTGGGTGCCTTCGCCGGGATCGTTGACGATGAACGGATAGACATGCGGCATCGGCCCCAGCACCGCTTCCGGCCAGCATTCCTCGCTCAGCGCCACCGCCTTGCCGGGCAGCCATTCCAGATTGCCGTGCTTGCCCATGTGCACGATGGCCTGGGCGCCGAAGCTCTGGCGCAGCCAGAAATAGAAGGCGAGATAGTTGTGCGGCGGCACCAGGTCGGGACTGTGATAGGTGGCCTCGGGGTCGATGTTGTAGCCCCGCGCCGGCTGCACGCCGACGACGACATTGCCGAATTCCAGCACCGACAGCGCGAAATGCCCGCAATCGGTCCGGCCCGGCACGAAGAAGGGGTCCTTCTCCGGCCCGCCCCAGCGGGCCTCGATCTGCTGGCGCAGGCTCCAGGGCAGGCGGGAATAGTCGTGCGAATAGTCGATCAGCGACAGCGCCACCCCGCCCGCGCGGCGGGCTCGGTCGGGAAGCCAGTTGGTCGGCCCCGCGAGGATTGCCCGCATCAGCGCGTCGCTATCGTCTGGTGCGCCCATGACCCGGTAGCCCTCGGCGGCGAGAAGACGCAGGACGTGAACCGTGGCGGCGGGCGTGTCGAGCCCGACCCCGTTCGCAAGCCGCCCGTCGCGGTTCGGATAGTTGGCCAGAACCAGCGCCACCCGCCGCTCCGATGCCGGGCTCCGCCTCAGCGCGGACCAGTTCGCCGCCAGATCCGCCACGAAGGCGATCCGGTCGCCACGGGCGCGGTAGGCCGCGATCGGGCATTCCGTTTCGGCGTCGAAATAGGCCTCGCCCTTGAAGCTGATCGCCCGGGTCATGACCCGGCCGTCGACTTCGGGCAGTGCCACGTTCATCGCGATGTCGCGCGCGCCGAGCCCGCCAAGGCCGGCTTCCCATGCCTCCTCACTGCCGCCCGACAGTACCACCTGGAAGACCGGCGCGCCCCGCGCGGCGGGGCCGGCAAGGGGGTTCGATGCCCCCGCGCCGGCTTCTCCCTGATGCGGCGAGCCGACCGCGAAGGCGGTGGCATTGAGGATTGCGTCCGGCGGTGCCGCCGCAAGGAGACCTTCAAGCGTTGCCACGCTCACCGGATCCTTCAGCGAGGCGACGAAGACCGGCAGCGGGCTGAGACCCCGGCGCAGCAACTCGCGCACCAGCCGGTTCACCGGATTGAGCCCGGCGCCTTCCAGAAGTGCGCGGTAGAAGATCACCGGCACCACCGGGGCGCCGTCGGTCCACGACGCGCGCGCGGCTTCAAGCCCCGCCGTCCCGGCCCCCGGCCAGTAGACTCCGGCGCGCAGCAGCGGCGTCGCCATCGGCGGCCGCTCCGCGTCGCCCCGGATCATGCCCCGCGCATAGGCCAGGAAATGCGCCGCGTTCTCCGGCCCGCCCTCGACCAGATAGGACCAGAGCGCTTCCCAGTCGGCCCGTCCGACCGAGGACAGGCCCCAGAGTTCCTCGTCCGGCCGGTCGTCGCCCGGAAGCGCGGCAAACGGGACGCCCGCCGCCGCCAGATGCGCCGCATACTGCTCCAGCCCGTAGCGCCAGTAGCCGGTGCCGCCCAGCACCCGTGCCACCACCAGTTTCGACTTCACGGCGGTGTTCTGGACATGCAGGTCCACCGACACCGGATGGCGCAAGTGCAGAAGGCTGGTCAGCCGCAGCCCCGGCGGATCGGCCATCTCGCCCCGCGCGGCGCTGAGCGCGGCAAGCTCGGTATCCGCGGCCGAGATCACCACCAGGTCGGCCGGGCTCTGGCCGGGATCGACCGGTGCCGCCCCGTCGTCGAGGCTGCCGGGGGTCGCGGCAAGCAGATGCATCAGGCCGGGCGCTTCTCGCAGGTCGGCGGTCCACCGGCCCTGCGTCCTGCCGGTCGGAGCGGCGCGTTCGGGCGCACCCGCGGCACCGTCTGTGACTCCCGGCCCCGACCGGTCATGCCGCCAGCGCCGCGCCGATGGCCGCGCGGTCGAGCCCGGCCTGGCCGATCACCACCAGCCGCGCTTCCCGCACTTCGCCGGGGCGCAGCGGCCGGTCGAAATAGCTGTCCACACGTGGTCCGACGGCCTGCAGGGTCAGACGCATCGGCTTTCCCGCCACCGCGGCGAAGCCCTTCAGGCGCAGGATGTCGTGGGTGCGGATCACCTCGGCGACCTGGGCCGCGAAGGCGGCCGGATCGGCGATCTCCGCGCGGGTGACCACGAAGCTCTCGAACTCGTCGTGCCCGTGTTCGTGATGGTGGTCGTGATCGTCCTCATCGTCGTCATCATGGTCGTGGTGGTGATGCACCGCGCCGCGTGCCTCGATGTCGTCCTCGGCCCCGGCCCCCTGGCCCAGAAGCACACCGATCGGCAGCGCGCCCATCGCGGTGCGCACGACCTGCACGCCCTCTCTCGCGTCCTCCTTCAGCCGGGCGGCCAGCGCTTCGGCCTCTGCCGCCGCAAGGAGATCCGTCTTGTTCACCACGATCATGTCGGCGCAGGCGATCTGGTCCTCGAACAGTTCGGACAACGGCGTCTCGTGGTCGAGCGCCGCATCCGCCGCACGCTGCGCCGCCACCGCCTCGGGCGCATGGGCGAACCGGCCCTCGGCCAGCGCCTTGCCGTCGACCACGGTGACGACGCCGTCGACCGTGACGCGGGTGCGGATCTCGGGCCAGTTGAAGGCCTGGACCAGCGGCTGGGGCAGGGCGAGGCCACTCGTCTCGATCACGATATGGTCGGGTGCGGCCTCGCGGGCCAGCAGCTTCTCCATGGTCGGCACGAAGTCCTCGGCGACGGTGCAGCAGATGCAGCCGTTCGACAGTTCGACGACATCCTCGTCGGCGCAGGCGATGTCGCCGCAGCCTTTCAGGATCTCGCCGTCGACGCCCAGGTCGCCGAATTCGTTGATGATCAGGGCGATGCGCCGACCGTCGGCCTGCGCGAGCATCTGCCGGATCAGTGTCGTCTTTCCGGCGCCCAGAAAGCCGGTCACGATGGTGGCGGGGATCTTGGCGCGCATCTGTCGCTCCCTTATGAGGCGTCCATGACCGATCGGGCGCCGGAATGGCGATTCATCCTGTGTGGCGGCTGTTGTGACGCGGCCGAGGCCTTGGCGCAAGAGATCGGCGCCGTCAGTTCCGGCCGTGCCGTGCACATCGCATCCTGCCTGTCGGTCTGCAAGTCTCCGGCGACGCTGGCGGCGCAGGGCGAGGGACGCGCGACCTATGTCTTCGCCGGTATCGAAGCCGGCGATGTCGCCGACATTGCCGCGTTCGCACGGGCCTATGACGCCGCGCCCCACGGCTGGATCGCGGATGCGCGCCCGCTGGGCCGGCTGCGCTTCAAGCTGGTGACGCGGGTGCCGGCCGCCACCGACCCGCAGCTCAAGCCGCCCGCCTGATCCCGACGGACGCCCCGGCCCGCATTGGCGCACCGGAGCGAACGGCAGGTCACGCAGTCCGCGGGTGCTGGCGTGCGGCGCCTTCGCGCTGCCAGAAATATCCGCAGGCAAGGCCGAGGGCAGCCCAGACCGCCATCCCAACGCCGAGCGCCCGGCTGGCGAAGGCGCCCGCCAGTTCGGCCGGAACCACGCCGCCGAACCCATCGGCTTGGGGTGCGCCGATCACATGCGGCGCGGCCAGCAGCACGATCGCCGCGCCCCAGGCGGTCCGGTCGCGGCCGAAGGCGATCAGCGCGAGGCCGAGCGCCGTGGCCAGCGTCGTGCCGATCCACCAGATCTGCCGCGCCGCCAGATCCGCCGAGACCGACCCGGGCACTTCCGGCGGCAGGCCGACGGCCGGGGCCAGCTGGAAGGCGACGTATCCGGCCAGTCCCCACAGGATGCCGCGCCGCGCCGTCACCGCGACACCCCGGTCCGCGGCGACGGCCATCGCGGCGACGAGGAAGAAGGCATAGCCGGTATAGACCACGATCGAGAAGAGGACGCTCAGCCCGTCCCGGAGGGGTGCGATGCCGCCGATCCGCGTGTCGCCGCCGGTGCCATGGCTATGGGCCGCCGCCCCGTGGTCATGCCCGTGCTCATGCACGGCCGGTCCGGCAGGATCCTGCGTGCCGGTCTCGACGAGCGTCCGCGCGCCGGTTTCGAACTGTTCGGCCTCCAGCAACACCGGCTGAACAAGCGCCAATTGCAGCAGGGCGGCAATCAGCCCCGCTGCAAAACCAGCGAACAGCGCGCTGGTGACAATGCGTCCAAGCATGGCTCAGTGGCAGGGAAAGCCGGTGGTGTGGCGGACGTCATGCGCGGCGTCGTGCAGCGCGCTGGCCTGGACCAGACCGCCGGCGGCAATCAGCCCGGCGCCGATCATCACGGCAAGCATCACCGCGGCCAGTGTCGAAAGCCCGGCGGATTTGGCGGTCGAAAGGGTCGTGTTCATCTGCGATGTCTCCTTCGCCGTCCACCCGACGGCGCGGTTGAGGTTTGCCGTGCGGCAGGTCTCCTGGCTTGCGGGTCGTCGCGCTGCCGTTCCCTTCCCGGGCCGGGCCCAGTGGTGATGAACGCGCGCTCTCCGCTCACAGTCGCGGGGGCGGCTGCGGTTTCCGGTCCCGGATTGGGTCACCGTCACCGCATTCCCATTTGATCCCCGGCGCTTTGCGCCATTGGGGAACCACACACGGGCAGTTTCCGCCCAGGCATGAACACGGTCAAGGAGAATTCCCCGATCTGCGGGCAAATCCGCCCGGATCGCGCCGCAAGTGGCCAATATCTAGCGGTCGGCCTCGTGTTCCCCGCCAGATCGTGGGCATTTCCATTGACAGAGTGCCGCGGGACCGGGAACATTCCCCAAAAGGGCAGACACAGAATCAGGCAGGCGACCCAGCGGTGCACTTCACCCGGCTGCGACTCAACGGCTTCAAGAGCTTCGTGGACCCTACGGAGCTTACCATCGCGACCGGCCTCACCGGTGTCGTGGGGCCGAACGGGTGCGGCAAGTCGAACCTGCTCGAGGCGCTGCGCTGGGTGATGGGCGAAAACCGCCCGACCGCGATGCGCGGCGAGGGCATGGAAGACGTGATCTTCGCCGGTGCCGCGACGCGGCCGGCGCGGAACTTCGCCGAGGTGACCCTCACCGTCGACAATTCCGAACGGCTGGCCCCGGCCTCGTTCAACGATTCCGAGATCATCGAGGTCGTGCGCCGGATTACACGCGACGCGGGCTCGGCCTTCAAGTGCAATTCCAAGGAGGTCCGGGCGCGCGACGTGCAGATGCTGTTCGCGGATGCCTCCACCGGCTCGCACTCGCCGGCGCTGGTGCGGCAGGGCCAGATCTCGGAGCTGATCAACGCGCGGCCGAAGGCGCGGCGGCGGGTGCTCGAAGAAGCGGCCGGAATCTCCGGGCTCTATCAGCGCCGCCACGAGGCCGAGCTGAAGCTGAAGGCGACCGAGGCCAATCTGGAGCGGGTCGAGGATCTGGTGGAGCAGTTGGCGCAGCAGCTCGGGCAGCTCGCCCGGCAGGCCAAGCAGGCCGCCCGTTACCGCGCCATCGGGGCGGAGCTTCGCGTGGCCGAGGGCCTTCTGCTCTGGCGGCGCTGGCGCGAAGCCGACCAGGCCCTGAACAGCGCGCGGGCCGGGCTGGCGATGGCCACGACCGAGGCGGCGCGGGCGGAAGCGGCCAGCCGCAAGGCGGCGAAGGCGCGCGAAGAGGCCGAGGGCGAGCTTCCCGACCTGCGCGAAGAGGATGCGATTGCCGGGGCCGTCGCCCAGCGGCTCGTGGTGGAGCGCGACACGCTCGACGAGCAGGACCGTCAGGCGCAGGCGCAGATCGCGGCGCTGGAAAACCGCCTGGCGCAGCTTGCCCGCGACCGCGACCGCGAAGCCGGGCTGACCGCCGATGCGGCCGGGACGCTGGACCGTCTCGCTACCGAAGCCGCCGGGCTCGAACAGGCCGGGGCCGGCCACGCCGCGCGGCTCGACGATGCCGCGGCCGCCGCGCGGGAGGCCGGCGAGATCCTGACCGAGCGCGAGGCCGATCTTGGCACGCTGAACGAGGACGTGGCGCGGCTTTCCGCGCGCCATCAGGCGGTGGAGCGTCTTCTGGCCGACAGCCGCAAGACCGAGGCCCGCGCCGCCGCCGAAGCGGAGCGCGCGCGCGAGGCCGTTGCCGAGGCCCGGCGGGCCGCAAGCGCCGGGGCCGCGGCGCAGGCCGAAGCCGAGGCAGCACAGACCGACGCCCGCGCCGCCCTCGCCGCGGCCGAAGCCGCGCTGGTCCATGCCGAAGAGGCCCGCGCCGAGATTCAGGGCGAGGAGGCCGATGCACGGGCGGAGCGCAGCGAAGCGGCCGGTGAGGCGAAGGCGCTGGCTGCCGAGGTTGCCGCGCTCGGCCGGCTGGTGGCGCGCGACGACGCGGCCGGGACGCAGATCGTCGACGAGACACGGGTGACGCCCGGATACGAGCGGGCCTTCGGTGCTGCGCTGGGCGACGATCTCAAGGCGCCCCGCATCGCCGACCATTCCGGTGCGGGCTGGGAGCTGATGCCCGATTACGCCGCCGCGCCCGCGCTGCCCGACGGCGCGATTGCACTGGCGGGAGACGTCGAGGCGCCTGCGGAGTTGCGCCGCCGTCTGGCCCAGGTCGGTGTGATCGACCCTGCCGACGCGGTGCGGCTGCAGCCGCTGCTGGCTCCGGGCCAGCGTCTGGTCTCGACCGCGGGCGATCTGTGGCGCTGGGACGGCTATTGCAGCCCGGCCAGCGCGGCGCCGTCGGCGGCGGCGCTGCGGCTCGAGCAGATCAACCGTCTGGCCGAATTGCGCGGCGCGCATGAAACCGCCGAGGCGCGGGCGCTGGCGGCGGCAGAGAGCCATGTCGCGCTGTCCTCGGCGCTGTCCGCGGCGACGGAGGCCGAAAAGTCGGCCCGTCTTGCGCTGCGCGGCGCCGACACCGCGCTGGCGGAAGCGGGGCGGGCGCAGGCGCGCGCCGAGGCCGAACGACACCTGGCCGAGGGCAAGGCGGAGAGCCTCGAACTGGCGGTGGCCCGGCATGACGAGGCGGCGATGGCGGCGCGCCAGCAGGTGGCCGAGGCCGCCCGTCAGGCGGCGGATCTCGACGATCTGGACGAGGCGCGCGAGCGGGTGGCGCTGCTGCGGACGGCGGTCGAGGCCGCGCGGATCGCGATGATGTCCCGGCGCGCCGCGCATGACGAGGTGAAGCGCGACGGGGAAACCCGCGCCGCGCGGCTTGAGGCAATCGCGAAGGAGCGGCGCGGCTGGACCGAACGGCTGGAGACCGCGGAATCGCGCATCGCCGATCTGGCCGCCCGCCACGACGCGACCCGGGCCGACCTCGTTACGGCGCGGACCCGGCCCGACGAGATCGCCGCCCGCCGCGCAGAACTGGCCGAAGCGCTGGAGCGGGCCGAAGCGCGCAAGGCCGCGGCGGCCGACGCGGTGGCGGGCGCCGAATCGCGTCTGCGCGCCGCCGCGGCGGCGGAACGCGAGGCGGAGCGGTCCGCCGGAGAGACGCGCGAGGCCCGCGCCCGTGCCGAAACGCGGGTCGAGGCCGCCACCGAGGCCGCCGCCGCCGCGGCGGAGCGGATCGCCGAGGAAACCGACCGGACGCCCGAGGAGCTTCTCGAGACGCTCGATGCCGACCCGGCGCAGATGCCGCCCTCGGACGAGATCGAGGCAACGATCGGTCGGCTGCGGCGGGCACGCGAATCGCTCGGCGCGGTGAACCTGCGCGCCGAGGAGGATGCCCGCGCAGTGCAGGAGGAGCACGACACCCTGGTCGCCGAGAAGACCGACCTGGAAAGCGCGACGGCCAAGCTCAGGGCCGGCATCGCCGGGCTGAACCGCGAGGGGCGCGAACGGCTGCTGACCGCGTTCGAGCAGGTCAACGCCAATTTCTCCAACCTCTTCACGCATCTCTTCGGCGGTGGCGAGGCGCGCCTGAGCCTCGTCGAATCCGACGACCCGCTGGAAGCGGGGCTCGAGATCCTGTGCCAGCCGCCGGGCAAGAAGCTCTCGACGCTGAGCCTTCTCTCCGGGGGCGAACAGACGCTGACGGCGCTGGCGCTGATCTTCGCCGTGTTCCTCGCCAATCCGGCGCCGATCTGCGTGCTCGACGAGGTCGACGCGCCGCTCGACGATGCCAACGTGACCCGGATGTGCGACCTTCTGGACGAGATGACGCGCCGCACCGACACACGGTTCCTGATCATCACCCACCACGCGGTGACGATGAGCCGGATGGACCGACTGTTCGGCGTCACCATGGCCGAGCAGGGCGTCAGCCAGCTGGTGTCGGTGGACCTGAAGAAGGCCGAGGCGCTGGTCGCCTGAGCCGGGGCTCAGGCCCTGCCGTCAAGGATCGCGGTCACCGCGGCCGGAAGGTCGGCAAAGACACCGCTCGGTGCGGGGTCGAGTACCGCGGGGTCGGCCCGCTCTCCCTTCCCGGTCCGGACCAGAAAGCCCCGCGCCCCCGCGGTGACGGCGCCGCCGACGTCGAATTCGGCATCGTCGCCGATCATCGCCACGTCGGCCAGGTCGAGCTCCATGCTGTCGGCCGCGAGGCGGAAGAAATCGGCCGACGGCTTGCCGAGCACGCGGGCCGAGCACCCGCTGGCATATTCCAGCGCGGCGACGAAGGCGCCCACATCCATCGCCGGTTCGCCGTCATCGCCGATGAACATGCGGTTGGCCGCCAGTGCCACAAGCTCGGCTCCGTCCAGCAGTTGGCGGAAGGCGGCGTTGAGGGCGTCGTAGGTGAAGCCTGCGCGGGCGTCGCCGACCACCACCGCGCGGCCGCCGTCGCCGCCCGGCAGATCCCGGAAATCCTCAAGCAGTGCCGGTACGACCAGGAAATGCGTCGTGAGGTTCCGGTCGGTGAGGTAACTCCGGGCAGCACTTGCCGGGGTGAAGACCGCGCCGGATCCCGCCTTGATCCCGAACCGCTCCAGCTTGGCCGCGATGCGTGAATGGGGCGAACTCGTGGTGTTGGTGACGAAGCGATAGGGCAGACCGGCCGCATCGAGCCGCCGGATCGCCTCGGCCGCGCCGACGATCGGCGCGTCGCCCTGCCAGACCACACCGGCAAGATCGATCAGAAGGCCCCGGATCGGGCGGCTGGATGGCTGGCCTGTCACGCGCTTCGTCCTTCGGCCCCGACGCGCCCTTCAGCAAACCGCAGGCATCCCGGCGGATCAAGGCGCGGTCGGGGTGCCGGCCGGCCGTAACGCCGTGCCGGCCTGCTGCTGCCCAATCCCGCGCCGCAGAGCGGGGCCCGGTCAGTCGAAGGCGACCGGCGGCAGCCGGTTGCGTTTCACCTTGAGCGAGAAGATGTCGGGACGCGAGAAGTGTCCGCTGACATCGAAGCGCCGCCGCGAGGCGCGCGCTGCGGCCGGGTCGATCTCGGCGTCGAGCAGCCCTTTGCGCGCCCGCATCGGCCCGGCATGCAGCACCCCGGACGGCCCGTAGATGACCGCTTCACCGGGATTGACCCATTCGTCGGGATCGGGGAACAGCCGCTCGCGGTAGGGCAGGTCGGCCGGGATGTCGCGGGCTTCGAGCGCAGTGGCCGCGCCCACCACCCAGCAGCCGCCCTCGCGCGCGATGTGCCGCAGCGTCGCCTGCCAGACCTCACCGAAATCCCAGGTCGGGGCGATATGGATGTCGAGGTTCTGGGCATAGAGCGCGTACCGGGCGAGCGGCATGTAGTTCTCCCAGCAATGCAGCACGCCCAGGCGCCCCACCGCGGTGTCGACCACCCTGAGCCCGGAGGCATCGCCATAGCCCCAGACCATGCGTTCGGGATTGGTCGGCATCAGCTTGCGGTGGACGTTCACGATCCGGCCGTCGACATCGACGATGGCCGAACTGTTGTAGAGCGTGCTGCCGCTGACCGCGCTGTCGACTTCCTGGATACCGACCACCAGAACGACCCCGTATTCGCGCGCGGCGTCCTGCAGCGGGCTCAGCTCGCCCTTGCTCAGGTCGACGGAATTGGCCTGCGACAGCGCAAACAGGCGGTCGGTCGCGTCCATCTCGGCCTCGGGCATCAGGCGCCACACGAAGACCGGATATCCGGGCAGCCAGGCCTCGGGAAAGACCAGCATCTGGCTTCCCTTGCGCGCCGCCTGCGCAACCAGACCCACCGCCCGCTCCATGGATCGCTCCAGATCCAGGAAGACCGGGGGTTCCTGCACGACCGATATCTTCACTACGCGCCTCCAGACCGGGACCAACACCGCAAACCGGACGGGTCGATTCCGCCGTCCGTTCGGGTCGGCGGTCCGTCCAAATCTCTCATCCCGCCGCCCGCTCGGACGCGGGGGCGAACTCTACTGGGGGCTGAACAACATTGTCCGCTTGTCCGGCATTACGCAAGGTGCTTGCCGGTGCCGGTGCAAGATCGGTCCCGGCCGGACCGCATCCCGTGCAAGAGGGACACACCACGCTCCGCCCGATGGCCCCGGTCAGGGTCTGGCGGCACCGCGTCAGAGCCGGTTCAGCAGCTCCTGCGTCGGCCAGGCATCGGCGGGAAGGCCCAGCCGTTCCTGCTCCGTCTGCACCGCTTCGCGCGTCCGCTCGCCCAGGATCCCGTCGATGGCGCCGACATCGTGGCCGCGCGCGGCCAGCTTCTGCTGCAACGCCTTCATCTGCCCCGAACTCAGCGCCGGCGACGGGTGTCCGGGATCGAAGACCGGGGCGCCTTCCAGCCGGGTCCCGAAATAGGCGGCGGTCGTCACGTAGACGAAGCTCTTGTTCCACTCGAAGAGCACCTGGAAGTTCGGATAGGCAAGGAAGGCCGGCCCGTTGCGTCCCTGCGGCAGCAGCAGCGAGGCCGGCATGTTGCCCGAAGGCAGCCGTCCGGCGCGCGGCTTGACCCCCGCCTTCGCCCAGTCCGAGACCCGCGCCGAATGGTTCAGGCCCGACGCGGCCCAGTTCAGGTTCTGCGGCACCGTGACTTCCTGCAGCCAGGGCTCGTTCGGTCGCCAGCCGAGACCGCGCAGCATCCGCGCCGCCGAGTTGAGTGCGTCCGGCGCCGAGGTCTTCAGCCGGACATGCCCGTCGCCGTCGCCGTCGATGCCGTTGGCCAGGATGTCGGCGGGCAGCATCTGCACCTGGCCGATCTCGCCGGCCCAGGCGCCGGTGGTCCGGGCCGGGTCGAAATCGCCGCGCGCGGTCAGCTCGATCGCGGCGAAGACCTGCGGGCGGAACAGGTCAGGCCGGCGGCAATCGTGGGCGAGGGTGAGCAGCGCATTGCGCGTGTTCACGTTGCCCTGAACCTGGCCGAAATCGGTCTCGAGCCCCCAGAAGGCCAGCAGGATGCCGCGGGACACGCCGTACTGCTTCTGGATCGCGTTGAAGGTCGAATTGTAGCGCTTCGACATCGCCGCACCGGTCTGGATCCGGTTCGGGCTGATCACCTTTCGGGCGAAGTCGGTGAAGGGAAGCTGGAAGATCGCCTGGCCGCGGTCGGCCCGCAGCACCGCCTGGTCCTGCGCGGCGCCGGACAGGAAGGCGGCGGTGGCCTGCGGGGACAGGCCGCGGCGCTGCGCCTCGGCGCGGACCCCGTCCAGATAGCCGTTGAAGCTGCCGCCGCAGGGGGTCTGCGCCGGCGCGGTTCCGGCGGCGACGAGGGCGGCGGCGAGGGTCAGAAGGGCTGGACGGACGGCACGGGGGCGGCGCATCAAGGATCTCTCTCCGGTTGCGGTCTGTCCGGACCCTAGCAGAGACGCCGGCTCAGACCAGTGCCAGAACGATCACCCCGGCGAAGATCAGCCGCCAGGCCCGCCACAGCACCGCGACGGCGGCGTCGATCCGCTCGGGCCCCGGATTGCGGTTGCCCTCCGGATGGACCCAGGGAAAGTCCGTGAGGCGCCCGTCATAGCTGCGCGGCCCGGCCAGCGCGATGTCGAGCGCGCGCGCCATCGCGGCTTCGGGCCAGCCCGCATTGGGCGAGCGGTGGCGGCGCGCGTCGCGGGCGATGGCGGGCCAGTCGCGCAGCACCCCGTGCGGCAGTGCAATCAGCAGCGCGGTCAGCCGGGCCGGGATCCAGTTCAGCACGTCGTCCAGCCGGGCCGCGGCCCAGCCGAAGGCCTCGTGGCGCGGCGTGCGGTAGCCGATCATGCTGTCGGCGGTATTGGTGATCTTGTAGAGAAGCAGACCCGGCAGGCCGAGGACGAGATACCAGAAGGCAGGCGCGACGACCCCGTCGGAGAGGTTTTCCGCGGCGCTTTCGATGGCGGAGCGGGCGATAGCCGGCCCGTCCATCGCGGCGGTGTCGCGGCTGACGATCCGCGCCACCGCGGCGCGGCCGTCCGCCACCGAATGCCAGAGCCCGGCGGCGACGGCGGCGACGTGCTGGACGAGGCTGCGCTGGGCCAGCAGGATCGCCGTCAGCACGGTCTCGACCAGCCAACCCAGCGGCAGGGCAGTGATCACTTCGCCGAGGGCCAGCGCGGCAAGGGCAAATCCCGCCATGACGGCGAGGCCGCGGGTCTGGCGCCGGGCGCCCCGGTTGAAGCGCCGGTCGGCCCAGTCCACCGCGCGGCCCATCAGCACCGCCGGATGCGGCAGCCGCGACCAGAGCGCCTCGGGCTCGCCGAACATTGCGTCGAGGGCGAGCGCGGCGGCGAGGATCGGGGCGCTCATCGGTGGTGCCCCGCTGTCCGGCGCCGGGCCGCAGCGCAGAAGCTGTCCGCGGCGGCGCCAGTCACAGCGCGGCTGCGAGGCGCGACCACGCCGCATCCCCGCCCGGCAGGCCGAGCCGCAGGCGGGTGTCCGACCAGGGAAAGATGCGCGACCAGATCCGGTGGCGGGCGAGGCGGGCCTGCCAGCCCGCCGCGTCTTGCGTGTCGTAGAGCCGGAACAGAATCGTTCCCCCGGCCACCGTCGCCCCGGCCCCGACCATCAGCGCGTCGAGCCGCGCGGCATCGCGGGCCAGCCGGGCGCGGCTGGTCTCGGCCCAGGCGGTGTCGGACAGCGCGGCCGCGCCGATCGCTAGCGCGGGTCCCGAGACCGGCCACGGACCCAGGCCTTCGGCGAGCCGCGCAATCAGCGCCGGGTCGCCGATGGCGAAGCCGAGGCGCAGCCCGGCCAACCCCCAGAATTTTCCGAAGCTTTTCAGCACCAACGTCCGCCGCCGTTCGGCCAGCGCGATCAGGCTGACCTCGGGACAGATGTCGCAGAAGCTCTCGTCGATCACCGTCAGCGGGCCGTCGGGCAGCTCCGCCGCCGTCCAGACTCGTCCGTCGGGGTTGTTCGGATGCACCGCGACGCGGGCATCGGCCCGCAGGCTGCCGCCGGCGGCGACCTCCCACCCGGCGGCGCGGAAGGCGGCGGCGTGCTCGTTGTAGGTCGGTCCTGGGATCCCCACCCGGCCCGGCGGTGCCAGTGCCGGGATCCGCGCGATCAGCGCGGAGGCGCCGGGCGCCGCCAGCACTGCCGCGCTCTCCGGAACCCGCCAGATCCGCTGTGCCGCTGCCTCCAGCTTGGCGGTGGCCTCGCGGTCGGGCAGGGCGGTCCAGACCCCGGACGGCAGATGCGGCACCGGCCAGGGCACCGGGTTGATCCCGGTCGACAGGTCGATCCAGTCGGCGCGGCTTCCGCCGAAGCGGCGGGCGGCCTCGTCGACCCCGCCACCGTGATCGCGGGGGGTGGCGGCGTGCGAATCGGTGTCTGCGCCGGCGGCGGCGGCGCCGTCGTCCGGAGCTGTCCCGGTCCGTGCGGCGGGCAGAATTCCGCTCATTCCGGCAGCGGCGGGTGGCGGGTCACGAAATGCCCGCGCACCCCGTCGGGCCAGGTCCGGTAGGGCACCTGGCCTGTGTCGCTTTTGGCGTGAAGCGCGGCGAAGGCCGCGATCGCGTCGGCGGCAGCACGGTCGGGGGTGAATTCGGCCAGCGTGTAGGCGAGCTTTCCCTGCGCCTGAATGGCGATATTGCACGCTCTCGGGCAGCCCATCAGGCAGGAATGGCGCCGCACGTGCACATTCGGGCGCTGCGATGCAGCGTCATCCAGATGTCCGGCCAGCAGCGCGCCGTCCGTCGCGCCCTCCGACCCGGTCCAGCCGGGCCGCTTGCAGGTGTCGCAAACGGTGATCCAGGTCGGCCCGCCGCTCATTCCCGCCGGTTCCTTTCGCCCTGCCACATCACAGCCTTGTTAACCATTCCTAAACCGTGACGTCGTCTGTTAACGGTCCATTAAGCTGTCGGCAACTTCTCTGGTACGAACCGGGAGAGAAGCCCCGGTGCACGTGCTGTCGGACGCCTGCAATGACGCTGCTCATCGTCGAAAGCAACCCGGAACTCGCCAGTGTCTGGCAGAGGCATATCGCACGGCTGGGGCGCGAGGTTCTCGTCGCGCACAGCCAGTCCGAAGCGATTCACATGCTGCAATGCCACGGCGTGGCGCTGCTCCTGCTCGATATCGAACTGGAGGATGGCAGCGCCTTCGCGGTGGCCGACTACGCCGCCTTCCGCTTTCCAAAGGTGCCGGTGCTGTTCGTCACCTCGAGCCGGTTCTTCTCGGACGGCTCGATCTTCGCGATGGCGCCCAATGCCTGCGCCTTCCTGGCCTCGGGCACGCCCCCCGAGGACCTGGCGATGATGGTAGAGCACTACGCGACGCGCAGCTGATCCCGCCCGTGCGGCGCGTCGAGCGCGAGATCGGGCCTGACCGGCACGATCCGGTACGGATTGATGCTGGCATGGCTGTAATAGTAATGCCGCATGATGTGGTCGAACCGCACCGTCGCGGCGATGCCGGGCCACTGGTACAGCTCGCGCGCATAGCCCCAGAGGTGCGGGTAGTCGACGATGCGGGCCCGGTTGCACTTGAAATGGCAGTGATAGACCGAATCGAACCGCATCAGCGTGGTGAAGAGCCGCCAGTCGGCCTCGGTCAGCCGCGGCCCCATCAGATAGCGCCGCCGCGCAAGCCGGGCTTCGAGCCAGTCGAGCGTCTCGAAGAGGGGCCCGACCGCCTCGTCATAGGCCTCCTGGGTGGTGGCGAACCCGGTCTTGTAGACGCCGTTGTTGAGCGTCTCGTAGACCCGCGCATTCACCGGCTCGATCTCGTCGCGCAGGTCCGCGGGCCAGAAATCGCGGCAGTTGCCGGTGATCCCGTCGAAGGCCGAATTGAACATGCGGATGATCTCGGCGCTTTCGTTCGACACGATCCGGGCCGTTCTCGTGTCGAACAGCACCGGCACGGTGACCTTGCCCGACACGCCGGGCTTGGCGGCGGCGTAGAGCTGGTGCAGGCAGGCGCGCCCGCCGATGCGGTCGCCGGTGGCGCCGGGAAAGTTGGTCGCGAAGGTCCAGCCGTTCTCCAGCATCTCGGGATGGACCACCGAGACGCCGATATGGGGGGCCAGCCCCTTGAGTTCGCGGAAGATCAGCGTCCGGTGCGCCCATGGACAGGCGAGCGAGACGTAAAGGTGATAGCGGCCGCTTTCCGCCGCGAAGCCGCCCGTCCCCGAAGGCCCCGGCGCACCATCCGGCGTGATCCAGTTGCGAAACCCCGCAGTATCGCGCACGAACCGGCCATCCGCCGCCGCGCTGTCCTCTTTCTGCCAGATTCCGTCGACAAGACGTCCCATCGCGATCTCCCTTCGTTGCCTGCAACATAGCGCGCCAGATCGGGATGGCTTCCTCCACTGCGGCGCAGCGGGGCTGCGCGGGTGCACATCGCCGGCGCGACGGAATGGCGATTGCACCGCTTCCCGGCCTGTGCGACAGGGGAGGGGACGACGCCAATTCGGCCAGAGAGGTTGGCGGCGGCGGGTCGACCCAGCCCGGGGACCTGAGCCTCCGCATCGTCCGGGTGCGCCCCGCGCGCCCGCCGGCTTGTCTGGCCCGCGAACCGACGGGGAGACGAACGATGCGCGCGAGACATGCCCTGATTGCGACCCTGCTGGCAGCGATCGCTGCCGGTCCGGCCGTGGCCCATCCCGGTCACCTGACCGAGGTCGCGGGCCACAACCACTGGATCGCGGGTGCAGCGATTGCCGTGGCGGTCCTGATCAGCGCCTGGGCGGTCATCCAGGGTTCGCGCCAGACCCGGGCCGAGGACGAGGCCGACGCCGGCACGGCGGACGCGCAGGACCAGGAAGGCTGAGATCGTGGCACGCACCGGCGTGATGCTCTGCGGGCACGGCTCGCGGGATGACGGGGCCGTGGCCGAGTTCGCGGCCCTCGCGGCGGCGCTCCCCGACTACCTGCCCGCTGACTGGATGCTGGCGCACGGCTATCTGGAATTCGCCAACCCGGTGATCCGCGACGGGCTTGACCGGCTGCGCGAGGCAGGCTGCGAACGGATTCTCGCGGTCCCCGGCATGCTCTTCGCCGCGATGCACACCAAGAACGACGTGCCGACGGTGCTGAGCACCTATGCCGCCGAACACGGGATCGAGGTCCGCTACGGCCGCGAACTGGGGATCGACCCCAAGCTGATCGCCGCTGCCGGCGCGCGGATCGAGGCCGCGCTGGCCGCGGCCGACGCGGCGCGGGGGCCGGTCAGCCGCCACGACACCTGCCTCGTGGTGATCGGCCGGGGCGCCTCGGACCCGGATGCCAACGCCAACGTCGCCAAGGTGGCGCGGCTCCTGTGGGAGGGGATGGGCTTCGGCTGGTGCGAGATCGGCTATTCGGGCGTGACCTTCCCGCTGGTGGAGCCCTGCCTGACCCATGTCGCCAGGCTGGGCTACGCCCGGGTGGTCGTGTTCCCGTGGTTCCTGTTCTCGGGCATCCTGATCGACCGCATCTACGGTTTCACCGACCGGGTCGCCGCGGCGCATCCCGGCATCGACTGGGTCAAGGCCGATTATCTCGGCGACCATCCGCAGGTGCTGGAGACCTTTGCGGAGCGCGCGACCGAGCTTGTCGGCGAGGTGCCGCCGCCCAATTGCGCGATGTGCAAGTACCGCACGCAGGTGCTGGGCTTCGAGGCCGAGGTCGGCGCGGTGCAGGAAAGCCACCACCACCATGTCGAAGGCCAGGGTGCCAGCGCGCCGGGCGCGAACGTGGCGGACTGCCCGCTCTGCGACAGCTTCTGCACCGGGGAATGCCGGCTGGAGCCGCGGCCGGCCGCGGCGGCAGGCGACCACTCCCATCACCATTCCCATCATGACCACCACCACGGCGGCCACGACCACGATCATTCCCATGCGGATCACGATCATGACGGCGCCGGCCACAGCCATGACCCCGCGCATGCCGCATCCGGCCATCACCACCACCACGCGCCCTATCCTCATGCCGATCATCCGCTGGGGCCGGAAAGCGCCCGGCGGCGCGCCTGAGGCGACGGGCGTGACGGCGGCGGCGCGCCCCGCGTGATGCGGCCCTATGAGAGAAATCCCGCGGCGATCTACGCGCAGAGCTTCGCCACGGTTCGTGCCGAGGCGCGGCTGGATCGGTTCGATCCCGCGATGCAGGCGGTGGCGATCCGGCTGATCCATGCCTGCGGCATGGTGGACGTGGCCGACCGGCTGGCCTTCTCGCCGCGCGCGGCCGAGATCGGCCGGGCGGCGCTCAGGGACGGGGCGCCGGTGATCTGTGATTGCGAGATGGTTGCCGCCGGAGTGATCGGGCGCAGCCTGCCGGCCGGGAACGAGGTTCTGGTCACCCTCAACGATCCGCGCGTTGCGGGCCTCGCCGGCACGCTCCGCACCACCCGCTCGGCGGCGGCGACCGAGCTTTGGCGCGACCGGCTGGCCGGGGCGGTGGTGGCGATCGGCAATGCCCCCACCGCACTTTTCCACCTGCTCGAGATGATCGAGGCGGGCGGTCCGGTGCCGGCGCTGATCCTGGGTTTTCCGGTCGGCTTCGTCGGTGCCGCGGAAAGCAAGGCGGAACTGGCGGCGCGGCCTCGCGGCGCCGAGTTCATCGCGCTGCGCGGCCGGCGCGGCGGCTCGGCGATGGCGGCGGCGGCGGTCAACGCGCTGGCCGCGGGCCTGCCCGGCGAAGGCGTCGCGGCGCTGGCCGTGGCCGCGGACGATTCGGGCGACGGAGGCGGATCATGACGGACGGTGCGTGGCTCGACGTGATCGGCGTCGGCGATGACGGGCTCGACGGGCTCGCCGATCCGGCGCGGGCGGCGATCGCCGCCGCCGACGTGATCTTCGGCTCGGAGCGGCTGATGGCCTTCATCGGCAACGACCGCGCCGAGCGGGTGCTCTGGCCCAGTCCGTTCCGGGCGATGATCGACCGGCTCGACGCGCTGAAGCGCGACGCGCGTCGGGTCGTCGTGCTCGCCACCGGCGATCCGCTCTGGTACTCCATCGGGGCGCGGATCGGGCGCGAGATCGACCCCTCCGGCATCCGCTATCATCCGCAGCTCTCCGCCTTCCAGCTGGCCGCGGTGCGGCTCGGCTGGAGCCTCGCCGATGTCGAGACGCTGACCGCCTGCGGCCGGCCGGTCGAGCAGATCCTGCCCTGTGTCGCGCCGGGCGCGCGGCTCCTGGTGCTCACCGCGGACCGCCGCACGCCGCAGGAGATCGCCCGCCTGCTGACCGACCGCGGCTACGGTCCGTCGGTCCTGACCGTGCTGGCGCATATGGGCGGCGCCGGGGAAACCCGGCTCAGCGGGCTCGCCTCGGGCTGGAACCGCGAGGTGCCGGACTTCCACACCCTCGCGGTCGAATGCGAGGCCGACGCCCATGCGCAGATGACGAGCCGCGCGCCGGGGCTTCCGGACGAGATGTTCCGCCATGACGGCCAGATCACCAAGCGCGAGGTGCGCGCGGTGACGGTCTCGAAGCTGATGCCGCAGCGCGGGGCGCTCTTGTGGGATCTGGGCGCGGGCTGCGGCTCGGTCGGCATCGAGTGGATGCGCGCGGCGCCCGAGGCGCGGGCGATCGGCGTCGAACCCGACCCGGACCGCCGCGCGATGGCGCTGGAGAATGCCTGGGCGCTGGGCGTGCCCAAGCTCGAGGTGATCGAGGGCCGGGCGCCCGAAGCGCTCGACGGTCTGCCGCCCCCGGATGCGGTCTTCATCGGCGGCGGGCTCGACGAGGCGACGGTGGCGGCGGCGCTGGCGGCGCTGAAGCCGCTCGGCCGGCTGGTCGCGAACGCGGTCACGCTGCAGTCGGAATCGCTGCTGGTCGCGCTCCATGCGCGGCACGGCGGCGAGTTGACCCGGCTTGCCGTCGCGCGGGCGCGCCCGGTGGGGCGCAAGAGCGGCTGGAAGCCGTTCATGCCGGTGACCCAGTGGAGCCTCCTGAAGCGATGACCGCGACCGGCATCCTCTACGGTGTCGGGATCGGACCCGGCGATCCGGACCTGATCACCCGCAAGGCGGCGCGGCTGATCGAGAGCGCGGCGATCATCGCCTATCCGACGCTGGCCGGCGCGGCCAGCTTCGCGCGGTCGATCGTCGCCGGGCTGATCGGGCCCGGGACCTGCGAGATCGTCATCGACCTGCCGATGCTGACCGAGCGCGAGCCCGCCCAGGCGGCCTATGACGCCGGGGCCGCGCGGATCGCCGCCGAGCTCACGGCGGGCCGCGACGTCGTGGTGCTCTGCGAGGGCGATCCGCTGTTCTACGGCTCGTTCATGTACCTGCACGCGCGCCTCGCCGGGCGGTTCCGGGTCGAGGTCGTGCCGGGGGTGACCTCGATCACCGCCTGCGCGGCGCGGGCCGGCCTGCCGCTGGCGGCGCGGAACCAGGCGGTGACGGTGGTTCCCGGGCCGCTGCCCGACGACGTGCTGCGCCAGCACATCCGCTCCGCCGATGCGCTGGTGCTGATGAAGGTGGGGCGGCATCTGGGCCGGGTCCGGGCGCTGCTCGAGGCCGAGGGGCTGGCTGACCGCGCGGTCTATGTGGCGCGTGCGACGCTCGACGGCGAGGAATGCCTGCCCCTGCGCGCGGCGCCCGAGGCCGCGCCCTATTTCTCGATGATCCTGGTGCCGAAGGAGGCCGATCCATGGCTGTGACTCCCGTTGTCGTCTGCCTGAGCCGGTCGGGCGAAGCCGTCGCGCATCGGGTGGCGCAGGCGCTCGGTGCGGCGGTTCACGGCCGGGCGGGGCGGGTCGAGGCCGCCGATGCCGACTTCGCCGACACCATGGCGCATCTGCGCGATCTCTTCGCCGCCGGCGTGCCGGTGGTGGGGGTTTGCGCCGCCGGCATCCTGATCCGGGCGGTGGCGCCGTTGCTCGGCGACAAGCGCGCCGAGCCGCCGCTGGTGGCACTGAGCGAGGACGGCGCCGTCGCGGTGCCGCTTCTGGGCGGGCATCGCGGGGCGAACGATCTGGCGCGGCGGATCGCGGCGCTGACCGGCGGGGTCGCCGCGGTGACCACGGCGGGCGACGTGGCCCTGGGCGTGGCGCTCGACGCGCCGCCCGCGGGCTACCGGCTGGCCAATCCGGGCGACGCGAAGGCGGCGATGGCGGCGCTGATCGGCGGCGCCGGGGCGCGGCTCTCCGGCTTGCCGCTTTTCGACCTGCCCGACGATCCCGACGGCACGGTCGAGATCCGCGTGACCGAGGCACCGGCGATCCCCGGACCGGACCGGCTGGTCTACCACCCGCAGGCGCATGTGCTGGGCGTGGGCTGTGCCCGCGGTACCGCCCCGGGCGAGCTGTGGGATCTGGCCGAGGCCGCGCTGACTGACGCGGACCTTGCCCCCGGCGCGCTGGCGGCGGTGGCGACGCTCGACCTGAAGGCGGACGAACCCGCGGTGATCGACCTTGCCGCCCGGCTGGGCGTGCCGCTGCGTCTCTTCGATGCCGCGGCACTCGACGCGCTGACACCGCGGCTCGCCACCCCGTCCGAGGTGGTCTTCGCCGAGGTCGGCTGCCACGGCGTGGCCGAGGCCGCGGCGCTGGCCGTCGCGGGCGCGGAGGGGAAGCTCGTACTGCCGAAGATCCGCACCGCGCGCGCGACTTGCGCCATCGCGCGGGCGCCCGCGGTGCTGACGGCGCTGCCGGGCCGGGCGCGGGGGCGGCTGTCGCTGGTCGGGATCGGCCCCGGCCAGGCTGCCTGGCGCACCCCCGAGGCGAGCCGGCTGATCGCCGGCGCGGACGAGCTGGTCGGCTACGGGCTCTATATCGACCTCCTCGGCCCGCTCGCCGCCGGCAAGCCGCGGCGCGACTTCCCGCTCGGCGGCGAGGAGGACCGCTGCCGTTACGCGCTCGAGGAGGCGGCGAAGGGACGCGACATCGCGCTGATCTGTTCGGGCGATGCCGGGATCTACGCGATGGGGGCGCTGGTCTTCGAGCTGATGGACCGCGACGCCCGCGGGGTCAGCGACGCCGCCCGCCGGGTCGAGGTGGTCACGGCACCGGGGATTTCGGCGCTGCAGGCCGCGGCGGCGCGGGCGGGCGCGCCGCTGGGGCACGATTTCTGCGCCATCTCTCTCAGCGACCTGCTGACCCCCCGCGCCGACATCGTGAAGCGCCTGCGGGCGGCGGCCGAAGGCGATTTCGTCATCGCCTTCTACAACCCGGTCTCGGCGCGGCGGCGCACCCTGCTGGCCGAGGCGCGCGAGATCCTGCTCGCCCACCGGCCCGCGTCGACGCCGGTGCTGCTCGCGGCCTCGCTGGGCCGGCCCGAGGAACGCCTGCGCTACCGCCGCCTCGACGAGCTCGACGTGGACGAAGTCGACATGCTCACTCTCGTGCTGGTGGGATCGTCCCAGTCGCGGCTTGCGGAACTGGGCGAGGGACCGCGCTTCTACACCCCGCGGGGCTATGCGGCGAAGCTGTCTCAGACCGGCTGAGCCTGAGGCGGTCGACGGCTCGCGCCGCTCTCAGCCCGGCCGCGCATCCTCGCTCAGGTCGCGTCGGTAGAAGGCCATCATCGCGCCCGATTCGGCGGCCACGACGGCGATCTTCAGCAGTGTCGGCAGCGCCAGCGTCCCGCCCAGAAGCAGATAGATCACGTAGACCAGGTCGGCCAGCAGCACCAGCGCGGCGACCAGCAGCGTGCCGTAGCTGAACCACTTGCGCACCAGCGAACGGTGCTGGAGCCCGTCGCGCCGGTCGGTCCGGCGCTCGCGCAGCGCCAGCGCCGCGAAGATCGGCCCGAACACCGCCAGGGCCGCCAGCGCGCCGCGGCTGCGCGCCACCAGGCTGCGGCCGATCGGGTCGGGCTCGCCGGGCGGGAAGACGGTGTCGATCGCCTCGAACGCGAAGACGGTCAGGTTGAACACCACGGTCGCCAGCGCCACCAGCATCAGCGCATAGAGAAACGCCTCGCGCGCCGAGACACAGGGCCGGGGCCGCGGCACCGGCGGGCGGAACGCGGTGTCGGCCCAGACCTCCAGCGCTGCCTCGGCTTCCGCCGCCGTCCAGCCGGCCTCGAGAATCGCGGCGCGGATCGCCGTGCGCCCGTGCCCCGCCGCCAGCGCGCGCCGCACGAAGTCGGCCAGGGCGGCGCGGTCGGACATGGCTCAGTGCCCGGGACGGTTCTGCGCGAAGCTCGCCTGCTGCTCGGCGGTGGCCTCGGTCTGGTAGCGCGCCTTCCAGTCGGCATAGGGCATGCCGTAGAACTCGGCGCGCGCATCCTCCTTGGTCATCTCGATGCCGCGCTCCTGCGCCGCCTCGCGGTACCAGTCGCTCAGGCAATTGCGGCAGAACCCGGCCAGGTTCATCATGTCGATGTTCTGAACGTCGGTGCGGCCGGCAAGATGGGCGCGCAGGCGCCGGAACGCGGCGGCTTCAAGTTCGGTGCGGGTCCGGTCGTCCATGGGAGGCTCCTTGTTGGCTGCGGGGATCATAGAAGGGCGCGTTTCGGGCGGCAATCGGCGGGAAATCGCGGCCTCTGCCGCCCGGCCCGGCAGCAAGCGTTGCCGGGGCGCGTCAGATCCCCGCTGCCGCCCCATCCCCGGTTGCCCGCCGGGCGGAAATAGGTCAAGGACGGGGCCAGTGTTAACGCTATCGGCCCCAGGAACGCAGAGGGAGCGCAATGCACCGCAGCAGAAACATCAAGATCGTCGCCACGCTCGGGCCGGCCTCGAACGACTATGAAATGATCAGCGCGCTGTTCGAGGCAGGGGCCGACGTGTTCCGCCTGAACATGAGCCACGGCGACCATTCCGAGATCGCCGCCCGCCACGCGATCATCCGCAAGGTCGAACAGGATTACGACCGCCCGATCGCCATCCTCGCCGACCTTCAGGGCCCGAAGCTCCGCTGCGGCGTCTTCGCCAACGGGTCCGAGACGCTCACCAACGGGCAGTCCTTCCGCTTCGACCTTGCCGAGGAGGAAGGCGATGCCAAGCGGGTCACGCTGCCCCATCCCGAGATCTTCGCGGCGCTGCGCCCCGGCGCCCGGCTGCTGGTCAACGACGGCAAGATCCGCGCCGAGGTGGTCGAGTGCGGCCCCGATTTCGCGGACTGCAAGATCATCGCCGGCGGCGAGATCTCGAACCGCAAGGGCGTGAACGTGCCGGACGTGGTGCTGCCGCTCGCCGCGCTGTCGGAGAAGGACCGCCGCGATCTCGAATTCGTCTGCGAGCTCGGCGTGGACTGGCTGGCCCTGTCCTTCGTGCAGCGTCCCGAGGACATGGTGGAGGCCCGCGAACTGGCCAAGGGCCGCGCCGCCATCCTCGCCAAGATCGAGAAGCCGGCCGCGGTCGAGGCGTTCGAGGCGATCCTCGCGGTCTCCGACGGGATCATGGTGGCGCGCGGCGATCTCGGCGTCGAGCTGCCGGTGCAGAACGTGCCGCCGATCCAGAAGCGGCTGATCCGCAAGTGCCGCTCGGCCGCCAAGCCGGTGATCGTGGCGACGCAGATGCTCGAAAGCATGATCGAAAGCCCGATGCCCACCCGCGCCGAGGTCTCGGACGTGGCGAACGCGATCTACGAGGGCGCCGACGCGGTCATGCTGTCGGCGGAATCGGCCGCCGGCCAGTACCCGATCGACGCGGTCAAGACGATGAACAACGTCGCCGTCGAGATCGAGAGCGACCCCAACTTCCGGGTGATCGTCGAGGCGAGCCGGCAGATCGACTACAAGGGCGTCGCCGACCGCATCGTCTCGGCGGCGCGGGAACTGGCGGAAAGCTCGGACGTGAAGGCGATCTGCTGCTTCACCCATTCCGGCACCACCGCGGCGCTGGTCTCGCGCGAACGGCCGCGGGTGCCGATCATCGCCCTGACCCCGTTCATCGCCACCGCGCGGCGGCTCTGCCTCTGGAACGGCACCAACTGCGCCGTCACCGGCGAGGTCGACCGCTTCAAGATGGCGGTGGTCAGCGCGGCGCGGGCGGCACGGGCGATGGACATCGCCACCCCCGAGGACCAGATCGTGGTCACGGCGGGCGTGCCGTTCAACATGTCCGGGACCACCAACATCCTGCGCGTCGCCCCCTGCGAGGAACGGCTGATCTTCTCGGGCGAGCCTTCCTGAGGCCGGACCGGACCCGGAGGGCGCGGATCGGCCGCGTCCCCGGCGCAATCCGTTGATTGGACTTGCAACCGGGCGCGGGCTTCGCTAAGCGCTCGGCTCCACCCGCGCGGCCGGCCGGAAGGCATGCCGAGTCGCGCGTTCACCGTCCGAAAGAGGAACCGGAAATGCCGAAGATGAAGACCAAGTCGAGCGCCAAGAAGCGCTTCAAGGTGACCGCCACAGGGCGCGTCCTGGCCGCCCAGGCCGGCAAGCGCCACGGCATGATCAAGCGGACCAAGAAGTTCATCCGCGATGCGCGCGGCACGACGACGCTGTCGGCACCTGACGAGAAGATCGTCAAGTCCTACATGCCCTACGATCGCTGAGGAGGATCGCCCATGTCTCGTGTCAAAGGCGGTACCGTCACTCACGCGCGCCACAAGAAGATCCTGAAGGCCGCGAAAGGCTATTACGCGCGCCGCGGCAGCAGCTTCCGGGTCGCGACCCAGGCGGTCGACAAGGCCAACCAGTACGCCACCCGCGACCGCAAGGCGCGCAAGCGGAACTTCCGCGCCCTCTGGATCCAGCGGATCAATGCGGGCGTCCGCGAGGTCGACGGCGACATGACCTATTCGCGCTTCATCAACGGGCTCACCCGCGCCGGGATCGAGGTCGACCGCAAGGTTCTGGCCGATCTCGCGGTGAACGAACCCGCCGCCTTCCAGGTGATCGTCGAGAAGGCCCGCGCCGCGCTCGCCTGAGCTGGCTCTGGAGTACCGGATTTCGGACCGCCGCCGGGACCTCCCGGCGGCGGTTCCGCGTTTGGGCGGGCGGCGGCTTCCGTGCTAGACTGGCTGCGGCTGTGAACCGGGGGGAGGCGCAGCATGATCATCCGTGTGTTCCGGGCCCAGATCCATCCCGACCGCGCCGGGGAGTTCGAACGCTTCCTGCGCGAGACCGCGCTGCCGCTGGTGCGCGCGCAGGAGGGCTGCCTGTCGGTGACCGCCGGCCTGCCGCTGCCCGGCGGGCCGGCCGAATTCTGCATCGTGATGGTGTGGCGCGACCTTGACGCGCTGCGCGCCTTCGTCGGCGAGGACTGGCAGCACCCGCATGTCCTGCCCGAGGAGGAAGGCCTGGTGGTGGCGCGCGAGCTGAGCCATTACCGGGGCATCGACTCGATCGTGATCTAGGCTCTGGCATCGGCGCCGGTTTCGGGTCCGGGCGGCGGACTCGCGGTGAGAACAAAACGCGAATATACTGCCGGGGTCCCGGAATCGGATCCCGCTGCCGCCCATGTTCGCCGAACTCTCCATCACTTCGAACTTCACCTTCCTCACCGGGGCCGCGCATCCCGAGGAATACGTGGAGCGGGCGGCCGGGATGGGGATCGGCGCGCTCGCCATCGCGGACGAGAATTCGGTTGCCGGGATCGTGCGGGCGCATGCCGCGGTGCGGGAGATCGCCCGCGAGGTCGCCGCCCGCGCTGCGGCCGAGGCGCGAAGCGGCGTGACCGGCCCGCCGCTGCCGCCCGGCCATCCGCACCGGCGGGGGCCGATCCTGACCTGCGTGCCCCGGCTGGTCCCGGCGGCGCGGGTGGTGACGCGCGACGGCGTCGCGGTGACCGTGCTGCCCCGCGACCGTGCCGCCTGGGGGCGGCTTGCGCGGCTGCTGACGCTGGGCCGGCGGGCCGCGCCGAAGGGCGCCTGCAGTCTCGGCCTCGACGACCTGCTCGACCATCTGGAAGGCGCGGCGCTTCTGCTCCACCCGCCACGGGTGCTGCCGGTGCAGCGCGGCGCGGACGGATGGCGGCAGGCCGCGGACCGGCTGACGCGCCGCTTTCCCGGCGCCTGCGCGCTGGTGATGACGCCCGGATATGACGGGCAGGACGTCGCGCGCTTCGGCCGGATCACCGCGCTGGCGGCGGCGCTTGGGATCCCGGCAGTGGCCAGCGCCTGCCCGCTGATGCATGACGGCCGCCGCCGGCCGCTTGCCGACGTGCTGACTGCGATCCGCACCGGGGTGCCGGTCGACCGGCTCGGCCGCGCCGCGCTCGCCAATGCCGAACGGCGGCTCCGCAGCGAGGCCGAGATGCTGCGGCTGTTCCGCGGCCACGAGGACGCGGTGGCCGAGGCGGGGCGGATCGCCGCCCGCTGCCGCTTCCGCCTCGACGAGCTGCGCTACGAATATCCCTCCGAGGCCGAGGGCGGCGAGAGCGCCGGGGACCGGCTGTCGCGGCTGGCCGCGGCGGGACTGGCGGCGCGCTATCCCGCCGGCGTGCCGGACAAGGTGCAGGCGCAGATGGCGCACGAGCTGGCCC
The DNA here is from genome assembly GCA_020425125.1 of Paracoccaceae bacterium. Classification (GTDB taxonomy): domain Bacteria; phylum Pseudomonadota; class Alphaproteobacteria; order Rhodobacterales; family Rhodobacteraceae; genus Meridianimarinicoccus. Next base: position 78,352 of record JAGQRV010000018.1, read on the forward strand.
TGATCGGCAAGCTCGCCTACGCGCCCTATTTCCTCACCGTCCACGACATCGTCGCCTTCGCCCGCGCCCGCGGCATCCTCTGCCAGGGGCGGGGCTCGGCGGCCAATTCGGTGGTCTGCTACGCCCTCGGCGTCACCTCGGTCTCCCCCGAGATCGGCACCATGGTGTTCGAGCGCTTCGTCTCCGAGGCCCGCAACGAGCCCCCCGACATCGACGTCGATTTCGAACACGAGCGCCGCGAGGAGGTGATCCAGCACATCTATGCCCGCTACGGCCGCCACCGCGCCGGGCTCTGCGCCACCGTGATCCATTACCGCGGCAAGCGGGCGGTGCGCGAGGTCGGCCGCGCCATGGGGCTGTCCGAGGACATCGTGGCGGCGCTCGCCAGCCAGATCTGGGGCTGGGGCGGCGGCGGCCTGAGCCCGGCGCGGCTCCGCGAACTCGGGCTCGACCCGGCGGAGCCGCGGCTGGCGCGCACGATGCGGCTGGTGGCCGAGATCCAGGGCTTCCCGCGCCATCTCAGCCAGCATGTCGGCGGCTTCGTCATCACCGAAGGCCGGCTCGACGAGCTGGTGCCGGTGGAGAACGCCGCGATGGAGGACCGCACCGTCATCTGCTGGGACAAGGACGACATCGACACGCTGGGGATCCTGAAAGTCGACATCCTCGCGCTGGGGATGCTCACCTGCATCCGCAAGGCCTTCGACCTCGTCGCCGGGCACCACGGCACGCGCTACAGCCTGGCCAGCCTGCCGGCCGAGGATCCGCAGGTCTACGACATGCTCTGCCGCGCCGATGCGATCGGGGTCTTCCAGGTGGAAAGCCGGGCGCAGATGAACTTCCTGCCCCGGATGCGGCCGCGCCGCTTCTACGACCTCGTCATCGAGGTGGCGATCATCCGCCCGGGGCCGATCCAGGGCGACATGCTGCATCCCTATCTGCGCCGCCGCAACCGCGAGGAGGCGGTCGCCTTCCCCTCGGACGCGCTGGGGCAGGTGCTGGGCAAGACCCTGGGCGTGCCGCTGTTCCAGGAGCAGGCGATGCAGATCGCCATCATCGGCGCCGGCTTCTCGCCCGAAGAGGCCGACCGCCTGCGCCGCTCCCTCGCCACCTTCAAGAAGCACGGCAACGTGTCCGACTTCCGCGGCCGCTTCCTCAGGGGCATGGCGCGCAACGGCTACGACCGCGACTTCGCCGAACGCTGCTTCTCCCAGATCGAGGGCTTCGGCTCCTACGGCTTCCCCGAAAGCCACGCGGCAAGCTTCGCGCTGCTGGTCTATGCCTCGGCCTGGCTCAAGTGCCACTATCCGGCCATCTTCGCCTGCGCGCTGCTGAATTCGCAGCCGATGGGCTTCTACGCCCCGGCGCAGATCGTCCGCGACGCGCGCGAGCACGGGGTGGAGGTGCGCCCGGTCGACGTCAATGCCAGCTACTGGGACAACGCGATGGAACCCGACGGGCGCGGCGGGCTGGCGCTCAGGCTCGGCTTCCGCCAGATCAAGGGGCTGCGCCGGGACGACGCCGCCTGGGTCGCGGCGGCGCGGGGCAACGGCTATCGCTGCGTCGCCGATGTCTGGCGCCGCGCCGGGCTGCCGCTCCGGCAGATCAACGCGCTGGCCGGGGCGGATGCCTTCGCCTCGCTCGGGCTCGGCCGGCGCGAGGCGCTGTGGGAGGCGCGGGGGCTCGGCGGCCCGGCGCCGCTGCCGCTGTTCTCCGGCGATCTCGACGGCGAGGCGCCGGACGAGCCCGCGCCGCGCCTGCCCGCGATGTCCGCGGGCGAGGCGGTGGTGGAGGATTACGTCAGCCTGCGGCTGACCCTGCGCGCGCATCCCGTGTCCTTCCTGCGCGGCGTGCTGACGCCGGGCTGGACGGTCGCGCCACGCCCCGGCGGCGAAATCCCGCCGTCCCCTTGACGGGGGTGACAGCGGGCGCATTTGCCGATAGCCGGGGGCGGCTGCGCCGGTGCAGGTCCGGCTTCGGGGGTGACGCGTGCTGATCGACATCGTGATGGTGCTGGCCGGGCTTCTCGGCCTGATGTTCGGCGGCGACCTGCTGGTGCGCGGTGCGGTCGCGGTGGCGCAGCGGGCCGGCATCCCGCCGATGGTGATCGGGCTGACCCTGGTCGGCTTCGGCACCTCGACGCCGGAACTGGTCACCTCGCTGCAGGCGGCCTTCGCCGGCGCGCCGGGCATCGCCATCGGCAACGTGCTCGGCTCCAACATCGCCAACGTGCTGCTGATCCTCGGCACCGCCGCGATCCTCGCGCCGATCCGCGTCGACCGCCGCGCGCTGTGCCGCGACGGCGCCTTCCTGGTCGTCGCCACGCTGCTCTGCGTCGGGCTCGCCTTCTCGGGCAGCTTCGGGCGCCCCGCCGGGGCGGTGCTGGTGCTGGGGCTGGTCGCCTTCCTGGTCGCGGCCCTGCGCCTGACCCCCCGGACCGACGCCGGCGAGACCGTCGATGTGGTGACGGACCGCCCGGCGCTGGCCGTCGGCTGGTTCCTGATCGGGCTCGTGCTGACGCTCGCCGGGGCGCGCTTCCTGGTCGACGGCGCGGTCGGCATCGCCACCCTGATGGGGGTCTCGGACGTCGTCATCGGGCTGACCATCGTCGCCGTCGGCACCTCGCTGCCCGAGCTGGTGACCTCGGTCGCGGCGGCCCGGCGCGGCCATGCCGAGGTCGCGTTCGGCAACGTGCTCGGCTCCAACGTCTTCAACATCCTCGGCATTCTCGGCATCACCGCGCTGGTGCACCCGCTGCCGGTGCCGCAGCAGGTGCTGCAGGTCGACATCTGGGTGATGGCGCTCAGCTCGGCACTGCTGCTCCTGACCGCCGCCACCGGGCAGGGCGTCTCCCGGCGCGAAGGCATCGCCCTCCTCGCCCTCTACATCGCCTACTGGGCCTGGCTCGGCTTCGGCGCGTCCTGAGCGGATCCGGCCGACCCGCGCGGCACAGGGGAACACGGCCCGCCTCTCGGCCCTCCGGACTTGACGGACTCCGCTGCCGCAAAGTTAGCTTGCAGCCATTGAGCCCCTCGCGAGCCCGAGTTGATGGATTGGTCCAGCCTTGCCGATTGCCCCGCGCCCGAGGAGTTTGGCGAGATGGTCAAGTGCGCCTGGATTGTCGTTCCCGGCGCCGCCAAGCTGGTCTTCGCGGTGTTCCTTGTCGCCTTCTGGTACACCGGCCTGATCTTCAAGCGGCAGGACGGCAACCCGCTGCCCGGCTTCCTGCGCGCGGGCACCATGGCGCGGTTCTACCGCCGCCCGCTGAAGCGGGCGCTCGACTGGTTCGACCGCCGCCTGACCCCGCCGGGCATGCTCGACCGCGCCGATCCCCGCTACCGCCACGCCTGCGCCTGCGCCCGCGCCTGGAACTGGAAAGCCTAAGACCGGATGCTGCTGCTCTCGGTCGCCTATCCGGTGCTGCTGCCGCTGCTGGTCTGGATCCGGACCGGCGAGGCGGCCAAGCTTGGCACGCGGACGCTCGTGGCAACGGCCAGCGGCTGGCAGGACCGCGCCACGCTCGCCGCAGTCCTGTGCACCTTCGGTACGGTGCTGGCCTACAATGCCCCGCTGTCGAAGGCTCTCCATGCGGCGACGATCGGCCCGATGGTCCGGGCCTGGAATGCGCGGTACCCTGAGCGAACAGCACCAGCCGAACTAGGATTCGACCTCGTTCGGCTGGTGCTGATTTTAGGCGCACTCGCAGGCGCACCCGCACCCGCACTCGCACCCGCACTCGCAGTCGCAGTCGCATTCGCAGGTGCAGTCGCATTCGCAGGCGCACTCGCATTCGCACTCGCATTCGCAGTCGCAGTTGCACTCGCACTCGCAGGCGCACTCGCATTCGCAGGCGCACTCGCATTCGCACTCGCATTCGCAGGCGCACTCGCATTCGCACTCGCATTCGCACTCGCAGTGGAGTCCGGCCGCCCGCGTCTCGCGTCAGCGGCCTATTGCTCTCTCACCGTACTCATTCTGATCGCGGTTGCCTCCGTGGCCCATTTCGGGCCGCCGCTGAGCCAGGAGCGGGCCAGCCTCGTCGTCTTCCTCGGGCTGTTCCCGGCGCTGAACGCGGTCTTCGACCATGCCTCGCTCGGGCTGACCCGCTGGAGCTTGCGCATGTCCCTCGCCCCGGCGAAAGGGCGGCTCGCCTATTTCCGCGCGGCTTTCTTCTGGTCGCTCGACGCCGCGGGCGCGGTGGTGCTGCTCCTCGGTCTCATTGCGGCGCTGCTCGGCTCCGTCGCTCTCTTGAACCGGATCGCGCCCGCACCGCTCGTCGACCTGCGCGGCGTCTTCGACGACATCCGCGACCCTCGGGTCAACATGGCCTGGATCTATCTCATGGTGTTCTCGACCCTGCTGCCGACGCTGGCGCATTTCGCGCTCTTCGTCACCGGGCTCTGGTTCCGCTATCCCGGCGCGCCGCTGCGCCGCCGGCTCGCCACCTGGGCCGAGAAAGGCAGCGAGGGCGACGACCGCCGGTTCTGGGTCCGGGTCGCGATGGGCGGCTGGGCTGCGCTCGGGGCGGCGCTGGTGATCCTGCCCGCGGTCTACATCCTGCCCCACGCCCCCGGCTGGCACGCAGCGTGGATCCACCATCTCGCGGACTGGGTCGGGGCGCGCGCGGACGCGCTCGGCTGGCTCGGCCCGGCGCGTTGAGCGTCAGGCGCGGGGAATTGGAACGGAGCCGGAACGACTCCGTGCAATCGGTGCGTTTGCCAATTTCTGAACAAACCCTTGCGGCTCAGAGCCGGGCCAGCAGTTCCGCCTTCTTGGTCTCGTATTCGGCATCCGTCAGCACCCCCTGCTGGTGCAGGCGCGACAGCTTCTCGATCATGCTGAACACGTCCGACTGCGCCACTCCGGAGGGCTGATCGTCAGCAATCGTTGGCCCGGACGGCGTCTCCGGCGCCGCCGCGGCAGGCCGGTTCGCCGGCGGCGACGGCTCCGCCGCGCCGCCGCCCGGCGGCACCACCGGCAGATCCGCGACCCGCACCGTGCCGTATTGCGAGGTGAAGGTGATCGACTGGTCGCCACCCTGCTGCTGCGAGAAACCGCCGATCTGGTGGTCGCCGATGTCGTAGACGGTGACCTGCCCGTTCACGTCGATGGCAAGCCGCCGGGTCTGCGGAAAGACCGCATAGTGCAGGTTGTTCTGCGAGCCCTGCGAGGCGGGCGGCCCCAGTTCCGCCGGCCAGCGCGACCCGCCCCCACCCTGCAGCGAGAAACTGGTGCCGAAGCTGCCGCCGCTGCCCTGGTACTGGCTTTGCGACGATCCCGAGGGCATCGGCGCGGGCGTGTAGGGCACGAACATCTGGCTTGCGGCCAGCTGGTTCGACAGCTCGGTGCAGATGCCGTCGACCGTGGCCTTCAGCGCGTTGTTGAACATGTCGCCGACCATCACCATGCCGCCCCGCGACCACTGGCCCATGCCGCCGAGATCGGGATGCGAGAACTGCGCCTGGGTTCCGCCGCCATTATTCACCGCGACGAGCAGCGCCTCGACCGCCTGCTGACTGACGCCGTAGCGGCCGGCAATGTCGGCGACCACCTGCTGTCCATGCGGGGTGAGATTGAGCATCCTTCAGGCCCTCCGAGGCTGCGCGGGGCGCGAGTCGTCCCAGCGACGTGCGCGGGTAGCATGCGGTCCGCCCCGCGCCAACGCCTTTCGGGACAGGCGGGCAAGGCTGCGCGGCGCTTGCCGCACCGATGCTTTCGATTTACGCAAATGAGGCTGGATGCGGCGCGCCGCAAGCGCCGCCGGGCAAGGGAGGATCCGGACATGCCTATCCCGCACTTCGCGCTTCCGCCCCATGACCCCGAGGCCGTTGCCGGTGCGGTGGCGCGCCTGCGCGAGAGCTTCGGCGAGCGCTGCCAGACCGGCGCCAGCATCCGCGAGCAGCACGGCCACACCACGACCTGGCTGCCGAGCCAGCCGCCCGATGCGGTGGTGTTCCCGCGCACCACCGAAGAAGTGCAGCAGATCGTCCGCATCTGTGCCGAGGCCCGCGTCCCCGTCATTGGCTTCGGCACCGGCACGTCGCTGGAAGGCCATGTCAATGCGCCCGCGGGTGGCATCTCGGTCGATTTCCACGAGATGAACCGGGTACTGGCGGTGCATGTCGACGACATGGATTGCACCGTGGAGCCGGGGGTGACCCGCAAGGAACTCAACACCCATCTGCGCGACCGCGGGCTCTTCTTCCCGGTCGACCCCGGTGCCGACGCCTCGCTGGGCGGCATGGCGGCGACCCGCGCCTCTGGCACCAATGCCGTGCGCTACGGCACCATGCGCGATGCGGTCCTCAGCCTGAAGGCGGTGCTGGCGAACGGCGAGGTGGTAAGTACGGGACGGCGGGCGCGCAAGTCGGCGGCCGGATACGACCTGACCCGACTGATCGTCGGCTCCGAAGGCACGCTTGCCCTCATCACAGAGCTGACGCTGCGGCTCCATGGAATTCCCGAGGCGGTCTCCGCTGCCGCCTGTTCCTTCCCGACCCTCGCCGCCGCTGCCGAAACGGCGATCGCGGTCCTTCAATACGGCATTCCGGTCGCACGGATGGAACTGCTCGATGCGCTGACGGTGCGGGCGGTCAACGCCTATTCCAAGCTGACCCTGCCCGAGAGGCCGCTGCTCCTGCTGGAATTCCACGGGTCCGAGGCAGGAGTGGCCGAGCAGGCGGAAGCCTTCGGTGTCATTGCGCACGACCATGGTGCGGAGGGGTTCGAATGGGCGGTCAGGGCCGAAGACCGCAACCGCCTCTGGCAGGCGCGTCACGACACGTATTGGGCGACCCACGGGCTCAGGCCCGGCGTGAAATCCATGTCCACCGACATTTGCGTGCCGATCTCGGCGCTTGCGGAATGCGTGACCGCCGCGCAGGCCAAGGCGGCGGAGTTGGGCCTTCTGGCGCCGGTCGTCGGCCATGTTGGCGACGGGAACTTTCACGTGCTGCTGCCGGTCGACACCGCGCATCCCGACGAGGTCAGGCAGGCCGAGACTTTCATCTGCTGGCTCAACGACCTGGCCATCGCTCACGACGGCACCTGTACCGGCGAACACGGCATCGCGCAGGGCAAGGCCGGTTACCTGGCGCGCGAATTCGGCGCCGAAGCGCTGACGGTGATGCGCGCGGTAAAGCGGGCGCTCGATCCGGCCAACATCCTCAATCCGGGCAAGATCGTCGATCTGGGCAATGCCGGTCCAGTCTGACGGGACCGGCGCGAGGGCCCATGCAGGACCCCGGAAGACATGGACATTGCCGTCGGACCGGGAGAGAAGGCCAGACCAGCCGCTGCTGCCCGCCGGAGCCCGCCCATGCCGCTGATCGAAGCGAAGGACCTGAGCGTTAGCCGCGGGGGACGGCCGGTCCTGCGCCATGTCGATCTGGCGGTCGAGCGGGGTGAGATCGTGACGATCGTCGGGCCGAACGGATCGGGGAAGTCGACGCTTCTGCAGGCCCTGATCGGGGCGCTGAAGCCGGACGAAGGCCGGGTGACGCGCGTGCCCGGATTGCGGATCGGCTATGTGCCCCAGTCGCTCCATATCGATGCGACGATGCCGATGCCGGTCGGCCGCTTCCTGCGCCTGCCCCATGCCCATGACGCGCTGTCGCGGACGCGTGCCATGTCGACGGTGGGGCTGGAGCCCGATGTGGAGGCGCAGCAGATGACAGCGCTGTCGGGCGGGCAGTTCCAGCGTGTGCTGCTGGCGCGTGCGATCCTGATGGAGCCGGACCTCCTGGTCCTTGACGAGGCGACGCGGGGTCTGGATCAGCCGGGAACCGCGGCCTTCTACAAGATCGTGGAGGAGGTGCGGCAGGCGCTCGATTGCGGCGTGCTGATGGTCAGCCACGATCTGCATGTGGTGATGAGCGCCTCGGACCGGGTGATCTGCCTCAACGGGCATGTCTGCTGCCACGGCACGCCCGAGACGGTGGCCTCGGCGCCGGAGTACCGCGCGCTTTTCGGATTTGGCACGCAAGGGACGCTGGCGCTCTATCGCCATGCCCACGACCATGTGCACGACGACGACCACAGCCACGATCCTCGGGGCGGGTGCGAGTGATGCTGGACGATTTCCTTGTCCGCGGCGTACTGGCCGGTCTCGGCGTGGCGCTGGCCGCAGGGCCGCTAGGCTGTTTCATCGTCTGGCGCCGGATGGCCTATTTCGGCGATGCGACGTCCCATGCCGCGCTGCTTGGCGTCGCGCTGGCGCTGGCACTGTCGGTGCCGGTCTTTGCAAGCGTGCTGGCGGTGGCGCTGCTGCTTGCGGTGGCGGTGTCGCAGCTGGCGGCGCGGGGGTTTCCCGTCGATACGCTGCTTGGCGTCTTCGCCCATGGCGGACTGGCAATCGGACTGGTGGTGGTGGCGTTGATGGGCGGCGTCCGGGTCGATCTGATGGCAATCCTGCTCGGCGACATCCTGGCGGTGACGCGAAGCGACCTCGCGGTGATCTGGGGCGGGGCGGTTCTGGTCATTGCGCTCCTGGCGTGGCGCTGGTCCGGTCTGTTGACCGCGACCTTGAACGCCGATCTTGCCCAGGCCAGCGGCATCGACCCGCGACGGGAACAACTCATCCTCACGCTGGCCCTGGCGCTGGTCGTGGCCGTGGCGCTGAAGGTGGTGGGGGCGTTGCTGATCTCGGCCATGCTGATCGTGCCGGCGGCGACGGTGCGCCCGTTCGCCACTAGCCCGGAGTGGATGGCGGTTCTTGCGGCGCTGGCGGGGATGGCATCAGCGCTGGCGGGGCTGGCGCTTTCGTACCAGCTGGATGCCCCGGCCGGGCCGACGATCGTCGCGGTGGCAACGGGCGCCTTCGCAGTGGCGGCCGCGGCCGCCTCGCGGCGGGATTAGGACCCTAAGCGGTATCGAGGAAGCGGATCGGCGCGCCCGGGGCGATGACGGCAGCGGTCAGGATGTTCGACTCGAAGGCACCGGTATCGACGTTGATCCGGCGGCCGGTGATCCGCGGCGTCCGCACGATGGTATGACCGTGGACCAGCCAGAACCCGTCGCAGCGCTCCGGCATTCCCGGTTTCGGGCGGCCCCAGACCAGTTCGTCTTCCGGCAATTCGTTGAGCGGGATCAGCGGGTCGGGTGTGGCGTGACAGACCGCAACGTCGCCGCTGGTCCAGAGGAGCGGCCGCCGTCCGACCCAGTCGACGATGTCGCCGGGAACGCGCGCCCGCGCGAGCGCGCGCAGGTCGTCGATCATCTCGACACCGTCAATTCGGATCGGCAGCGCGGCGCCATAGCTTTCGAGCGTGGCCCGGCCGCCGTTCCTGAGCCAGAGGATTGCCGATGCGTCGCCGCCGTCCCCGGACATGAAATCCAGGAACATCGCCTCGTGGTTGCCCATCAGACAGATGACCGCGGGATCGGCCTCCAACTCGATGCAGCGCGCGAGAACCCCCGCACTGTCCTGGCCGCGGTCGATGTAGTCGCCGACGAAGACCGTTGCGCTATTGTCCCAGCCCTGCGCGGTGCGGTCCCTGGCGATGCGGTCGAGCAGGATCTCGAGAAGGTCGATCCGCCCGTGGATGTCGCCGACGACATAGACCGGCGTCTCGGGCATCGGCTGTGTCCCGTCTGCCGGCCGGGCGCCGGCCTTGCGGCCCCCGAACGATCCGAAAGCCCGGCGGATCACGACCAGCGTCCGGAACGTTCCGAGCCGAACCGGCGGCGGCGGCTCTGGGCCAGGATGTTGTTGCTCCAGAAGACCGCGAGGATCCAGCCGGTGACGAAGCCGCCCAGATGCGTCTCCCAGGCAAGGTTGCCGGACAGCAGCACCCAGAAGACGAGATTGTAGAGCACGAGAAAGAGCAGCGCCCGCCCAGTAACCCAGAGCGGATCGCCATAGCGGCGGCGATCGAGATAGTCCCAGCACAACCAGATCCCGAGCAGGCCGAACAAGGCGCCGGAGGCCCCCACCATGGGCACCGGGCTGGGCGAGAGCAGTGCGAAGCCGACCCCGCCGCCGATGGCACAGAGAAGATAGGCGATCAGGAACCGCTTCTGTCCCAGGCGCCGGACGATCACGGTGCCGAAGCTGAACAGCGCCAGCATATTGACCGCCATATGGATGAGCCCGCCATGGAGAAAGGCGTAGGTGAGGAACATGGTGGCTGGCTGTGCCGGGAACATCGGCGGACCGCCGTGCAGCAGCGTGAGCCAGAAGGCGCCGTAGCGGTAGGCGGTGGCACGAAGGTGGGGTATCCCGAGCAGGCCGGCATCCGAGGCCATCAGGGCGAACTCGATGAGCGCATTCACTAAGATCAGCGCCAGAACGCTGAGCGGCATCCCGAAGATCATGAAGCGCTGCGGCATCGCGGGCGCACCCTTGCTGGATCGGTGGCCGGTCGAAGGCGCCGGCAGGCAGACTAGCCTAGCCGAGCGCACCGTGTACGCAACCCGTGCTGGCCCCGCACCGGACGTTTGCTGCCCTATTCCGGAACGTAGCGCGGCAGGATCGGCAGGGCGTCGGCCATGAAGGCCTGCAACCGGGCGTCGGCCGCGGCCTCGTCGCCGCCCGTGATCGGCGTGACGAAGCGGACCAGCGCGCCGTCCAGCCGTCCGCGGGTCCAGCTGTCGTAGATCACCGCGAATTTCGCCATGAAGTCGTTGGTCATTCGCCGGCCGCGCTGTTCGAACCAGTAGTAGACGAGCTGCTTGTTCACCCCTTTCTGGATGACCGCGCGATTGAGCTCGAACGTGCCGTAGTCGGTGCCGGGGAAGCTCACCTGGTAGGGTGCCAGGTCCGAGACCTCCCAGCCGCCGACAGGCAGGCACACCTCGGGTGAATGGATCCCACCGCCGGCGGTCTGATTATCGTAATAGGCGACAAACAGGCTGACGACGGGATCGCTGCCATTCTGGTAGGTGGCTGCAACGTAATCGTCGGCGTCCAGCGTCTTGGCCACTGCCGGATCGAGCGACTCGAAGGATCCGTAGAGATCGCCGATCTGGCGCGGAAACAGCATGAACGGGGTCCGGTCCGGTACCACCCGGTCCGGCGTCGGGGTGACAGCCCAGCCGAGCGAAAGGGCCGCCGTGACGAGGATCGTGGCGAGCATGGCCGGCGTGGCGCGAATCGTCAGCAGCCGGGCGAGGATCGGCCCGAATCCGTCAAAGTCGAGGTCGATCGCCTCGCTCAGCGGCAGCGGGTTGCGGGTCAGGCGCTGAAGGCCCATCGCCATCGTGAACAGGATGCCGACGCAGGCGAGGAAGATCACCCAGCCTTCAAAGAAGTGCAGGAAGCCCTCGGCCTGCTCGATGCCATAATAGTTTACGAGGATCCCGATCACGCCGATCCGGAAGGAGTTCATGAAGACGGTGATGGGAGCTGCCGACAGGAGCAGCACCGCCTTGTGCCAGATCGGACCGCGATAGAGGATCGAGAAGAGATACGAGAAGCTGAGGATCGGGAAGAGATAGCGCAGACCCGAACAGGCTTCGGCCACCTGAAGCTTGAACACTCCGAGATCGATGATGTTGCCGTCGAGGAAGACCGGGATTCCGGCCAGCTGGACGAACCAGACACCGATCACCGACGAGATGCCCTGCAGGAAGATCGACAATTGCCAGTAGAGTGCCTGGGGCAGGGGCAGCATGAAGATGAGATGCAGCACCGGTTTCCAGTGGCTACGCCCGCGCTGCCACCCGAAGGTCAGAAGCACGACGCCGAAGACCCAGACGATGAACGCATAGGCGACGATGTCGCCGATCAGCACCAGGTTGCCGAACACCGCCAGAACGAGAGCGGCGAGGATGACCGGGATGCCGGTCCAGCGCTTCGCCGGCTCGATCGGCGCTGTGGCCGGAGCGTTCCGCAATTCGCGCAGGAACAGGTAGAGTGACACCAGCGGTATCAGCGGCCCGTGGCTGTATTCCGGGGTGCTCCACGCCGCGAGGAGCTCCGCAAATCCGAAGCGGAACACCGGAAGCGATGCCAGCACCAGCACGAGGAAGGCCCCGAAACCGACAGGATCGAGACTTGCACCCGCGATCTTGAGCGGTCGCCGGTCGATATCTGCTGTGGTCGCCATGGCCGGTACCCGTAAACGCGTAAACGCAACTGCGCTGATCGGATAGACCAACGCGCGCTGCTTTTCACCCCCGAATCATCCGGGTGAGGTCAAGTCTGCGTGGCTTCCCTTAACGAATTGACGCGAAGTTGCGCTGGAGGCCCACAAAGACCGAATTCGAGGTCGCGTCGCCGGTTCCGTCCTTGTTGCGATAGCGCCCCCGGTAGCCCATGTTCATGTTCCAGTCCTGGGTCAGCGAATAGGTGTACATCGCCGTCAGGTTTGCCCGTTCGTTGTCCTGCAGATTCGCATTCTCGAAGCGCTGGAGGCCACCGGAGACGATCAGCGAAAAGGCCGAGACCGGGGTGATCGAATGACGCCAGGACGCGTTGAGGTACGAATTCAGCGTGTCGTTTCCGTCTACGTCAACCGTCGCGAACTGCTGTGCACCGATCGAGAAGGTAGACCGCGGGAGCTGGTAGGAATAGGCGATCGTGCCGATCGGCCGCACACTCGTGTTCTGGCTTACAGTCGCACCGAGCGTCGCGGTCATCGAGGAATTGGTCCAGTTGACCAGCTTGCCGACGGTTGCGTTGTACCGGGTGCCGTTGTCGTTGACCGTGGCGTTGGCGTCGCCGGTCAGCTGGCCGTTCAACTGAAGGATGACCACCGACAGATTGCCGACGACGCCTTCCTTGGTGCTGGTCCCCGTTGTGCGGTCGGTCTCGACCCGCGAATAACCAAGTCGGAATGTCGTATCGACGCGGGGATTCACCTGCGCACGGAACCCGGCATCGGCCTGGGTCGTCTTGCGCGAGTTGACGTTCGCGTTGGTGAAATCGCCGTAATTGTAGGCCGCCCCCATCAGCAATTGCAGGGTGGGGGTCACCTGGAAGCCGACATCGCCCAGGACGTTGCTGATCGTCTTGTCATTCAGGGACGTGTCGCTCGTGTCGTAGTATTTGGTCACGAAGGTGTCAGCCGCGAAATTCAGGCTCACCGGGCCCAGCGTGTTCAGGCCGAGGCCGAAATTGGCACGACCGGTTTCGCGCGTGCCGCTGCCGAAGGTGTTGTCGAAGTTTCCGTAAGGGTCGATCCCGGCGAGCGGGTCGAAGAAGCTCACGTCGGCGCGCTGGTAGTTCACCCCGAAGCTCAGGTTGTTGTCATCGACGACACGGCCGTAATTGACCGAAATGGTGGGGTTGTCGGCCTGGAAGTTGCTGTCATTGGAGCTGTTGATCGGCGTGTCGCTGACCCGCAGCGTCCCGGCAAAGTCTGCGGTCAGCGAATCGACTTCCGTCTCCCGCACGAACCCGGCCATCAGGGTGGTGTCCCAGATCAGGACGTCGCCAGGGGATGTCGTATCCAGGTTGTAGTTGTCGTCCCACTCGATGCCGGTGACGATCGTCGCGGTCGTCAGCTTGCCGGTCTGGTTGGGGGCCTGCGGCGGCCGGAACAGACCTCCCTGCTGCGGAAACGCCAGCCGGGCGTTCTGCGGAAATGTCGGGGCCGACAGGGTCGTCAGCGCGACCTGCGGCACGACGAGGCCGGTCGGGTTGTAGAAGCCCGCGGGCGGCACGACGGCCAGCGGCGGCGTATAGAGAAGACCCTGGGGTGCCAGGACGGACGGGGTGGGCGTGGCCAGGTTGATCTGCGGCGCCGTGTTGATCTGCGGCGCCGTGTTGATCTGCGGGGTCACGTTGAGCTGGGGCGACAGGTTGAGCTGCGGCGCGAGCGATCCAGACTGGCCGGAACGCCCCGAAGGGGCCGCGACCGTGGTCCCCTGACCGGGTGCGAGCGTCGTCGAAACCGTCGTGCTCGGCTGGCTTGACAGCACCGTTGGCGGCACGGCCGTGGTCGGTTGCACGGGCGGGACGCGCGCCGGAACCGCGGTGACCGGCTGGTTAGCCGGTACCCGCTGCTGTTGAACGGCCGGCTGCCGGGCGGCGGAACCGCCCTGTTGCTGGCCGATGGCCGTCTGGGTCGTCATGCCGACGACGATGAGGCCGATGCCACCGGTCGTGGCCAGTGCCGGAAGGAGCTTGGTCACGCGCCGTCCTCGTCACTCGAAGAGGTGGCGTTCGGGAACCAGGATTACGTCGCCGTCGCGGAGCTGGGTGTTGCCCGAGATCTGCTTGCCGTCTCCGGCGGCCTTGAGGTTGAACAGGAAGATCGATTCCCGGCCGGTCGCAGGATCCGTGCGGCGAAGCTGGATCCGCTTGGTTGCGGCGAACGGAGTGAAGCCGCCGGTCTGTGTCAGCGCCTGCAGGAAGGAGATGCCGCTCTCGACCTGGTAGATGCCGGGCGCATTCACCTGTCCGACGATATAGATGTCGATCGACGACCCGCTCGCATTCGGGTTCTTGAGCTGGTTGACCGAAACGAAGACCGTGGGCTGGGTCGCGAAGTTCGGCGCCAGTGCCTGCCGCAGCGAGGATTGCACCTGCGATACGGTACGGCCGGCGGCCCGAACCGACCCGGCAAACGGGAAGGTGATGGTCCCGTCGGGCAGAACCATCGCGCTGCGGTTGAGGCTGCTGTCCTCCAGCACCTCGATCGTGACCACGTCACCAGCTTGGAGCGTGTAGTTCTGGGCGAATCCGGGCAGAGCCGTCATCAGCAGGAGTATGAATCCAATCAGAAATTTCATGGTATCCGTGCCTTTCAGGTGGTCGCGGCCGGCCCGGCCGCTTCGGGCGCAGCTAGACATACTGGATGCTGACGACAAAGTGAAATGTGGAAACGAATGCGGATTGCACGGCGGAACGTCATTATGCTGCAACAGGTTGCAACCCGGAGTTCGCGCACGTATAGGGTCAGTTTGCGCCGCTGTGGAAGAAATCGTAGATGGTCTCGGCCAGGGTGTCCGAGATCCCGTCTACTGCCTTGAGATCGGCAAGATTTGCCCGGCTTACGGCCTTTGCCGATCCGAAATGCGCCAGCAGCGCGCGCTTGCGGGTGCCCCCCACGCCCGGCACGTCATCAAGCGGATTTGCGCCGATCGACTTGGCCCGCCGGGCGCGGTGGGCGCCGATCGCGAACCGGTGAGCCTCGTCGCGCAGCCGCTGCACGAAGTAAAGCACGGGGTCAGTGTGTCTCAGCGCGAACGGGCGGTGGCCGGGGCGGTGGAACTCCTCCTTCCCGGCATCCCGGTCGATACCCTTCGCAACGCCGATGACCGGGATGTCGTCGATACCAAGATCGGCAAGAATTCCGGCCACGGCGCCGACCTGTCCCGCCCCGCCGTCGATCAGCAGGAGGTCGGGCCAGGTGTCGCCCTTCCGGTCCGGGTCTTCCCGCACAAGTCGGCCGAACCGGCGCGTCAGTACTTCGCGCATCATCCCGAAATCGTCGCCCGGCGTCAGGTCCTCGCCGCGGATATTGAACTTGCGATAGGCGGACTTCATCAGCCCCTCGGGCCCCGCCACGATCATCGCGCCGACAGCATGCGAGCCCTGAATGTGGGAGTTGTCATAAACCTCGATCCGTGACGGCGGCGCGTCGAGCTCGAACCCCTCGGCGAGCGCAGCGAGCAGCTTGAGCTGCGTCGCGCTTTCCGACATCCGGCGCCCGAGGCTTTCGCGGGCGTTCCGCGCGGCGCCTTGCACCAGCTCCGCCTTTTCACCGCGTTGCGGCACCGTGATCTCGACCTTGCGGCCGGCCTTCTCGCCGAGCGCGTCGCGCATCAGGTCCGCATCCTCGATCGGATGGGACAGCAGGATCAGACGCGGAGGCTGCTTCTCGTCGTAGAACTGGCCGAGAAACGCCTCCAGCACCTCGCTGGCTTCGGCACCGGCACCTGTCCGGGGATAGAAGTCGCGATTGCCCCAGTTCTGGTGGGCGCGGATGAAGAAGACCTGCACGCAGGCCTGTCCACCCTCCATATGCAGCGCCACCACATCGGCTTCGGCCACGCCGCGCGGATTGATGCCCTGCGCCGACTGGACCTGGGTCAGTGCGCGAATCCGGTCCCTCAGCGCTGCCGCGCGTTCGAATTCCATCGCCTCGGAGGCTGTCGTCATCTGGCGGGCCAGATCCTCCTGCACCCGCGTCGAGCGCCCGGACAGGAAGCGTTCTGCATCGGCCACCAGTGCGGCATACTCGGTGTGTCCAATTTCGCCGGTGCAGGGGGCCGAGCAGCGCTTGATCTGGTAGAGCAGGCAGGGCCGGGTGCGGGACTCGAACGTCGAGTCGGTGCAGGTCCTGAGCAGGAACACCTTCTGCAGCTGGTTGAGCGACCTGTTGACTGCACCGGCACTGGCGAACGGTCCGTAATAGCTGCCCTTGGCAGATTTCCGGCCGCGGTGCTTGCGGATCTGGGGAAACGGGTGGTCCCCGGTGATCAGGATATTGGGGAAGCTCTTATCGTCGCGGAGCAGGACGTTGTAGTGCGGCTTCAACTGCTTGATGAGGTTCTGCTCCAGCAGCAGGGCCTCCGTCTCGGTCCGCGTGGTCAGGAACATCATCGACGCCGTCTCGGCGATCATCCGCGAGATCCGCGGGGAATGGCCGCCGGGATTGGCATAGGACGAGACGCGCGCCTTCAGGTTCCGTGCCTTGCCGACGTAGAGCACGCGCGATTTCGCGTCGAGCATCCGGTAGACGCCGGGCGAGCTGTCCAGCGTTTTCAAGTAGGATCGGATGCAGGCGTGTCCGCGCAGCTCGGAATCGCTCATCGGTTCGGTTCCCAACCGATTCTCGGGGCCCGCTGCACTTTTTTACCTTGGTGTACAAGACGTAACATATGCACGGTTTCTGTGGATAACTCTGCAGATAAGAAATGGGAGTCCCGGAATTTTCCTTGACTCCAAGCGACTTCCTTGACTTGCCCAAAAAATAGGCCGTACCCCAAGGCATTGAAAATAAGAAAAACTTTTTGGCGCCGCGGCAAGTAAATGAAAATTCTGACGTTTTCTTGAAGGGCCTGTGACATGCCGATTCAACGTGCAAAACTTGGGCGTGCAAGGCTCATTCAGGACCGAGGACGTCAGGGGTTTGCCAGGCAAGATGCTGCCCGCCATCGACACAGATGATCTGTCCGGTCACCGACGGTGCGGCAATGAAATATCGCAAAGTGGCGGCAACCTCGTCGGGATCGGCCCCGCGTTCGAGGATCGTCGCAGCGCGCTGACGGGCGAAATGTGTCTCGCTCTGGCGTACGCCGCGAAGCGTAGGGCCCGGACCGATGCCGTTCACTCGGATGTGCGGTGCGAGCGCCTGAGCCGCGGTCCGCGTGAACGCCCAGAGTCCCATCTTGGCAATGGTGTAGGTCATGAAATAGGGGGTCGGCTTCAGCACGCGCTGGTCGATCATGTTCACGACCAGGCCGGACGCCACCGGTTCGCCGTTGGCGTCACGCCCGGTGTCGGGCACCTGTGCGGCAAAGGTCTGGGTCAGCACGAAGGGCGCGCGAAGATTGCTGCCGATATGGCGGTCCCAGCTTTCCCGCGTGGCGCTGTCCAGCGTATCGGGCTCGAAGATCGAGGCGTTGTTGACGAGAACCGTCAGCGGCCCGTCAAGGGCCTCTGATGCGCGCGCGACGAGCGACTGGGTCTCGGACTCGTCCAGCAGATCGGCTCCCAGTGGAATGGCCTTGCGGCCGAGTGCGGCGATCTCGCGGACCGTGTCCTCGGCCCCATCACGGGACGAGGCATAGTGCACCGCCACATCGTATCCGTCTTCTGCCAGCGCCACCGCCAGAACGCGCCCCAGTCGCTGTCCGGCGCCGGTCACCAGCGCCCGGCCCGACGGCCCGTTCATCCGCTCCGGCCCTTTGCGCGGCAGGTGCAGGTCTCACGCCCGATCAGGTAGCGCCCGCAGGTCGTGCAGCGCCGCGGCGCCTTGCGGTTTCCATTCGGTGCCACGAGACGTCCGACAAATCCGATCACCATCATGGCGACGAGAAACAGGGTGGCGATCTTGACCATCGGCTACAACCCGTAGCGCGCGAACAGCGCCCGCTCTTCGACCGTCGCGACCATATTGTCCATGAAGGCAAGACCGAGCCTCTGCAGCAGGCTCCGCTTGGCACCGTAGACGAGAAACTTCACGTCCTTGCCGAAGCGCTCCTGCATCTTGGGCACCAAATGGCCGATCCCGTCAGCGAGGCCGCGGTCGACCGCCTGCCGGCCGATCCAGACATCGCCGGTGAACAAGTCTTCGCCATCGCCCAGCTTGGCGCCTCGGCGGGACTTCACCTGGTCGATAAAGGCGGCGTGAATCTGTTCCAGGATGCGGTTGAGGCGCTGCACGTCCTCATCCTTCTCCGGTCGGAACGGGTCGAGCATGCTTTTCGACCGGCCCGCGGTATGCACACGGCGCTCGATCCCATGGCGGGCAATAAAGTCATGCGCCCCGAACGACGCCGAGATCACTCCGATCGAGCCCAGGATCGATGCCGGGTCAGCCCAGATCTCGTCTGCCTGGACCGCAATCCAGTAGCCGCCTGAAGCTGCGACGTCCTCCACGAACGCGTAGACCGGAACCGATCGTTCCTCGGCAAGCCGCCGGATTCGCGCCCCGATCAGCGAGGACTGGACGGCGCTCCCTCCGGGGGAATTGATCGACAGAGCCACGGCACTGGGCTTGCCGCGCGTGAACGCGCGGTCGAGTGTCTGGGCCAGACCGTCATCGCTAAGGCCCTGGACGAACCTGCCACCGCTCGAGATCATGCCGCTCAGGCGCACCACGGCGACGCGGGGCCGGGCCTTCAGGAAAGGGATCCACCGTCTCATGTCTCGTGACATAAAGCCCGGGCGGCGGGACAACAAGCGGCGGGTGGCGTGAAAGCAGTAAGGGCCCCGGGCGGTGCTCGCCGGGGCCCTTTGCGGACGCCTGTGCAGGGGCGTGCCGGGTTACCAGAGCGCGACGATGCCGGACGCGGTCGTGCCGGTCGCATTCACCTTGCGCAGACGCAGCGGCAGGATCATCCCGGCGGGCACCGCCGAGAAGGTGACTTGGGTACCGGATGCGAGTTCGGCGCTGATCGTTCCGGCCCCGCCGACATAGATGGCGCGGGAGACCTGACCCAGCGGCTGGGTGTCGTTCGGCGCCACCATTTCGCCGTCGATTGCGGGTGAGGTCAGGCTCGGCGTGTTGCTGGCGTAGACATCGGCCATGCATGGTCTCCGTGGCAAGGGCGCGGTCGCGCGACCGGGCCGGGAAAGGAATGGGCTTGCAAGCCCGGGGCGTATCTCGGCGAACTGGGAGGCGGCGATTCCCGATCAGGAGGCCGGTTCGCGATGCATGGAAAATTGCCTAACTCACGGTTAACGCCCGCTTTCGCCTCCGTGCGGCGGTTCGGGCGTGCGGCAACGGTCCGCGTCCTGCAATGGTCCGGTCGCGACGCTGGCATTCTTGTTTTCGCGGTTGTTCTTGTCCTGTCGGGCCACGGCCCACTGGCCGATACCGCGGCCACATTTGATCGTGCTGTGGTTGTTGCCTCCGCGACCACGACGCGGGATCCCGAAACCGGCATCTTCAGCGTCGAACTCGCGCCCGCCATCCTGCCTTCGGAACTGGCCGTGATCGATCCGGGACGCTCCGACGCCGCGGGCAGGATGTTGCGACAGCTTTACGCCAAGGGCCGGGCTGCCGGGCTCGATGGTGTCCTCTACGACAACCGCGACCGAGGGCATTCCGTGCTGCCGCCGGACGCCTTTCCTCAGTTCAGTCGGGCGGTCTATTCCCGCCCCTTCGTTGCCGAAGGGCTCGATTACGGCGTTGCGGGCCTGATCCGCTTTCCTTTCCCGGTAATTGGAAATTCCTCCACGGCGCTGACGCGGGGGGCCCTCGCGCGGAGCCTCGGGCGGGTGGCCCTGGCGGACCAGGGCGCGGCGCTGCGCAGCTACGAACTTTATGCGGCGAACCACATCTATGTGTATCCGGGGCATCGCGACCATCAGCGGGATTTCGGCGACCGCCTGTTCGCCAATACGCCCCTCTTCCTGCTGTCGCAGGGGTCCTCCGGCAGCGATCAGCCGCTTCTAGACGCCCTGGCACTGTGCCTGGCCGCGTTCAGGC
Organism: Paracoccaceae bacterium; assembly: GCA_020425125.1. GTDB lineage: Bacteria > Pseudomonadota > Alphaproteobacteria > Rhodobacterales > Rhodobacteraceae > Meridianimarinicoccus. Next base: position 98,400 of record JAGQRV010000018.1, read on the forward strand.
CCGAAACGCGGATCCGTCTGGAAGATGCGGGCTTGATCGCCCCCACGGCCCAGATGGTCCTGCGGCGGACCATGGAAGGTGTCGATGGGCCGGCCGATTACTTGTCCCCGATTGCCCATCCGCCGGTTTTCGATCCGGCGAGGCTTCGTCCCGATGCCATCGTGCGACTCGCCAACAGTCTTGCGGCCGACAGTATCCCGCCGATGGTTCGGCTCGAAGTTCTCAGCGATTTCGGCGCCTTGGCCGGGCGTGACTTTCTGGGGGAAAACCAGTCCGAGCTGCTCTTTACGACGCCGACGGCCGTGGGGCGGGCCTGGCGCAGTTTTGCGCACGAGCGGCGCGTTACCCTGAGCGCTGCGAACACAATCGATCCGAACGGCAGACCGCTGCGCTTTCATTGGGTCACGCTGTTGGGGAATCCGGCCGATGTGCGAATTTCACCGCGGGATCCTGGCGGTGCGGTCGCCGATATCGAGTTCGACTGGCCACGACAGGTCCCCGTGCAGCCGCAGATAGGGCTTTCGGCCAGCCGTTTCGACTTGGCAGTCATTGCCGACAACGGTGTGACCTTCTCGGCTCCGGCGACCTTTTCGGTCAGCCTGCCGCTTTTCCAGAACCGGGACTACCGGCAGGGAACTGACGGTGCGTGGCGCCTGCGATCGCTCGATTATTGGGTCGATGCGGAAGACGCGTATGCCGACCCGACGATCTGGCCGACTGGAGACTGGGAAGACGGCATGATTTACACTGCCGAAGGGCGGCTCGACGGCTTCGAGCGGCGTTTCGAAGACGGTCAGGTCCTCCGCCTTCGATTCGGACTGGAAGGACTTGGCCGCGCCGACGCGGCGGCGCCGCAACGGCTGCATCATCTGGCGCTCCCCACGGAGAGCGGGCCACTTGCCTACGTCATCTGGACAACGGAAGGCGCCGTTCAGTAATATCCGTCCTCGTAGCCGTATGCGGACGTGCTGTAGCGGCTCTTGTTCAGCACGACACCCAACACGTTGGTCGCGGCCGCGATCTCCGACTCGGCCACGTCCACCTCATGGATCGAGGTTTCTTCGGCCGCCGCCACAAGGATGGCCGCATCCACGAAATCGAGAAATGCCGCCGTGTCGTCACTGGCGAGAAGCGGAGGCGCGTCAAAAAGAACTAGATCGGGGGCATAGGTCTTCTCGATCTCGACGATCTTCTCGCGCGCCATTCCCGAGAGCAGCAGATCCGACGGGTTCTCGGCCGGCACCTTGTTGGCCGCAAATGCGAGATTGTTGCCGTAGGCCAGCATGTGCGCCTCGGCCGGCTCGTCGCCGCTCAGCACGCGGGCAAAGCGGAGGTTCTCCTTGATGCCGAGCAGATGGGCGAGTTCGGGACGTCGCATGTCGGTCTCGATGACCAGCGTGCGGAAATCGGCCTGCCGTCCGAAGCTGAAGGCAAGGTTGGCGGTGATCGTAGTCTTGCCGCATTTGGGCGTCGGCGAGGTAACCAGGATACGGCGCCAGTTGTTGGCCTTGATCTGCTGGATGACCTTGGTGCGCATCATGTCGAAGGCGGTGGCCTCGCGCCCGCCGAAATAGGCGACCACCCGGTTGGATTTCAGAGTCCGTTCGTTGGGCTCGTACTGGGCAAGGCGTCGCCAGGCCTCCTGACTCGACGTGTTGAACTGTGCGTCACCGTTGCGTGCCGGCGCCACGCGTCCCACTGGAGCCTGCGCCACGCCTGCGGTTGCTGCCGCAGTCGCCTGCTGGCGGCGGTCACGGGCCCGGCTGAGTGCTTCCTGAAGTCGTTCCATCTGCGTACCTTGCCTAAACTAACACGCCGCCTGACCCGCTCCGACTGCCGGATCGCGCCTTATCCTGTTACCGAGAAGCCGATCTTGTTCAACGCCGGCTCGATCAGCACATCGAGTGGCGTCACGAATGTGTGAACGGCGTAGAGTGAAACCGGAATGCCGATGACGAACACCGCCACCGCTCCCAGATAGACCATCTTCCGCATGAAGAGTTCCCGATCCGTGCGGATGTAGGGCAGCACGGCAATCGGTGTAATCCCCAGCCGATTAGTCAACTCGACGGGGCGCCGGATCGACCGGTTGAGAAGCTCCAGAAGAACCACCAGCGCGAGCCCGGCGGCGAAACCGCCGCCAATGCCCGCCCCGGCGATCATCAGCCGGTCCGGTTTGATCGGGTCCTGCGGCGGCGTTGCCTGTTCGATGACTGAGATCCGCTGGCCCTTTGCCAGGAGTTCGATCCGTTCGCCGGTATCCGCTGCCGACAAGCGGCTGACGGCGTTGTTGTACTGGTTCTGGACGGCGGTGATATCACGCTGAAGCTTGGTCAGCGTCGCACCATTCTCGGCAACCTTTGAAATATCCGCATTCACCTCGTCCATCTTCGCCTTGGCGTTGTCAATCTCCTGCTGCAGGCCCGCAATCTGCGAGTCGAGCGCCGCGATCTGCGACTCATACATCGCCTGCTGCTGGCTGATCGGAGCACTTCCCGATCCGGTCGGAAGGCCGCTGTTGGCAGCCATCTGATCCGCAACCTGCTTCTGAAGCTGCTTGTACTGGCTTTCGAGGATCAGCAGCTTCGGGTTCTGGTCGGAATAGATCAGCTTCGCGTTGTTGTACTGCTGTTCGATGGTGTTGAGCTGCTGCTGAAGCGGGGTGAGCTGCTGGCCGGTCGTCTGAACCCCGCCGGTGGCATTGTAGAGGTCGGTAATGCGCTGCTTCTGGTCCTGGAGGGACTGAATCTGCTGCCGACGGCTGGTGATGAGGTTGTCGAGGCCGGTAAGCTGACCCTGAAGGAAGGTCAGGTTGGCCGGGACCGCGATGCCCGCCTGATTCTGGAATTCCAGAAGGCGCGCGCTCTGCGAGTCGAGTTCGGTGCCGAGCCGGGCAACCTCCTGCTTGAAGAACTCAAGGGTGTCGCCAGCCTGCTCGGTGCGAATCTGGACGTTCTGCTGCAGGACCCTTGTGACGAACTCGTTGGTAACCTCCGCGGCGACGATCGGTGAGTCTGCGTCGAAGGTGATGCTGAGGACCGTCGCGTTCGGCGGCGCGCCACGCACTTTCGACGTGCCGCCGGTTGTCGTGAACTGTGTCCGGCTGCGCATGTCGTCGATCTTGTCTGCGACTGACATGCCTTCGCCCTTCTTCTTGGAGCGTTCGTAGACCTTCAGCTGGTTGGCGATGTCGAGGAGATTGTCGCGCGTCATCATGCGCTGCTGGATGATCTGCAGCTGCTCGGGCGCCTGGGTGGTGACGGTCGAGGACGCCAGATTCGCCGGAATCTGCGGCGATTCCACCAGAAGGGTTGCCCGTCCCTCGAATTCCGGGGGCAAGATCATCGCGAGGGTCAGGCCGACCGACGCAAAGAGCGCTGCGACCAGCACAAAGTACGGGCTGCGCCGCAGAAAGACGCTGAAGTAGTATTTGAAGTCAAGATTCATGCGCCGCTTCTCCACCCGGAGCCGGCGCGCCGAAGAACACGCCGTCTGCCAGAACACAATCAATCGTCTCTGCCGTCACCACCGATTCTTCCGACGAGAAGGCATAGACAAGTCCGAGGTCGCAAAGCTGGTTGACGAGTCGGGGTATCCCACTGGTAAGACGATAGACCTCCGACACTGCGTCCTGTGCAAACTCTTCCCCGGTTCCACCGGCGACCCTGAGCCGGTGCGCGATATAGGCCGCGACGTTATCCTTCGACATCGCGGAAAGATGAAAGCTCGAACCGACCCGCTGCATGAACTGCTTCATCTCCGGACGCATGATCAGCGCGCGCAGCTCGGGTTGTCCGACAAGGACGAGTTGCACGAGCTCGTCCTTGTTGGAGTTGATGTTCGTCAGCATCCGCAGTTCTTCAAGCGTGTGCGTGTTGAGGTTCTGCGCTTCATCGATGATCAGGATCACGCGATGGCCCTCTGCATAGGACTCGAGCAGAAAATCCTGAAGCTGCTGGAAAAGCTCCACGTAGGACGCGTGTGGTTCGAACTTCTCGCCCAGGGAGTACAGCACCCATTGCAGCAGCTCGCCCCGGTCACCCTGCGCGTTGGAGATGAGACCGACGATCACATCCTCGGGCATCGTCTTGAGCAGATGCTGCAGAAGGGTTGTCTTGCCCGCGCCGATTTCGCCCGTCACCACCGTGATCGGCGACCGGGTGAGGATGCCATACTCGAGCATCGTGAAGGCCAGCCTGTGCGACTTTGACCAGAACAGGAAGTCCGGGTCCGGCACGAGCGTGAAGGGACGTTCGCGGAACCCGAAGAAAGAATTGTATATGTCGACCGGAGCTGTAGTGTTCATAGGCCTGTAACCGGAGCACGACGAGTCCCGCCTGTGCCGAAATGCGTCCCTTTCAGGTCGGCAATTTTGACCTATACCTAGTTTCCGCTTCCCTTACGCGCAATCGAAGCGGTCAAGAAAGATCCCTCGCCCACTGCGCCCAAAAGGACGCAATAACGACCGATACCTGCATCGCTGCGCTGCGGCAACCGGGATCTTGGCGCCTGCGGCACGCAGTGCTGCTGCTGCAGAATCATTGTGAGCCTCAAGTGTTCGCGTTCTGCCGTGAACGCAGGGATTCGCCGCGTTGCGGAGATTCGCGCGATACGGGAATGCACGTTTTGCGTGCATCGAGCGCTGCCGCATGAAGAGAATCCGGGGCGAATGTGCCGTCTCAAGGGTGTTTTTGTCCGTTAATCAAAGCGATGAGTGTTGACCGAAAAGAAATGGCAAATACCTTCAAAGATTGAAACGAATAGCTGTGACGTGGTAAGACGAACCTGCTCGAGCCGCTTCGGATGAGTACTTTCGAGGCCGCAGTGGTTGAGTGTGTCAGGGTGTTTCTGTCGGTTAAAAGAGGTTGACGTTGTGACCGCACACTTTCCAAACTCATCCGATGTGATTTCTGGAATAGTCGACTACACCCCCCAACGCAGCGTCTACCGCTCGCTGGCCAAGCGGGCGTTCGACATCGTGTTTGTGCTCACCTCGTCCGTTCTGGTGGTACCTGTCACCCTGCTGCTCGCGCTTGTGGTCATGGCGGACGGCGGGACGCCATTCTTCATTCAAGAGCGTGTCGGCAAGGACGGCCGCGTCTTCCGCATGGTGAAGCTGCGGTCGATGGTGAAGGACGCAGACCTCAAGCTGGCCGACTATCTGGCCCGCAACGAAAGTGCCCGCTCCGAGTGGAACCGGTCGCAGAAGCTGAAGAACGATCCGAGGATCACCCGCATCGGGATGCTCATCCGGAAGACCTCGCTGGACGAGTTGCCGCAGTTCTGGAACGTCCTGCTCGGCGACATGAGCGTGGTGGGACCGCGGCCGATGTTGCCGCAGCAGCGCGAACTCTATCCTGGACAGGCCTATTATGCGCTAAAGCCCGGCGTGACCGGCATGTGGCAGGTCGGTGACCGGCACAATACATCGTTCGCCGCGCGCGCGCGGTACGATGCCGAATATTACCGCCGTGTCAGCCTGTCGACCGATATCGGACTGATCCTGCGTACGGTGCGGGTGGTCTGCAGGGGCACCGGCATGTAACGATCGGGTGACCAGTCCGGATATCGGCTCGGTCGCGGGTTTCCGCGGCCGTTTTTATTTTGGTAACGGGGCCCCTACATAAGGGGCTGGCTAAACCCACGGGTGATTCAATGCGCATTCTCCATCTTTCAACCGCGGCTCTCCTGCTTTCCGCGACCCTGCTGGTCGGAGGCTGCGATTCTACCGAGGAGAAGGCTGAGCGCGCCTACCAGAATGCCGTGGAACTGGTCGACAAGGGGGACCTCGAGCGGGCGAAAGTTGTGCTGCGCACGGTGTTCAAGCTGAACGGCGGGCACCACGATGCGCGGATGCTCTATGCCTCGATCATGGAGGAGCAGGGCGACCCTCAGCAGGCATACAGCCACTACCTTTTGGTCACCGAGCAGTATCCGGAGGATATCGAGCCGCGCCTTGATCTCGCGCGGATCGCCATCACGCTCGGCGAATGGACGGAAGCGGAGTCGGATGTGGAGGCCGCCCGCAAGATCGATCCGAACAATGCCGAGTTGCAGCCGATGATCCTTGCCGTCGACTACAGCGCGGCCGCGCGACGGGCCGACAAGGCCGCCGAGGCAGCCGTCGTGGAAAAGGCGAAAGCGCTGCTTGCCACGCAACCGGGCAGCGTTTTCGCGCAGCAGATCGTGATCGACAGCTTGATCCGCGATCAGAAGCTTTCCGCCGCGCTCGAACAGATCGACAGCGCACTTCAGGCCGATCCGAAGAACCGCCAGATCAACCAGATCAAGCTGAGCGTCCTGTCCCAGTTGCAGGACATGCAGGGTCTCGGTGACCAGTTGAAATACATGGTCGAGACCTTCCCCGACGACACGGAAGTGCAGTCGGCGTTGGTCCGCTGGTATCTGGCGAACGGCGATGCGGACGGTGCCGAGGACTTCCTCCGCGGCGTGGTGGCGCGTTCGGGTGACGAAATCCCGCCGCGGGTCACCCTGGTGCAGTTTCTCAGCGAGGTTCGTGGCACGGATGCGGCGCTGGCCGAGCTCGACAATCTGATTGAGGAAGGTCTGGACAACGATACCTTTCGCGTCCTGAAGGCCAGCATCCTGTTCGACAAGGGAGATCGCTCGACCGCGATGACCCAGATCGAGGCGCTCGTTAAGGCGCAGGAGCCGTCTGACGCGCGTCGCAGCATGCAGACGACGCTTGCCCGCATGTATCTGGCCGACGGACAGAAGGATCGCGCCAAGGAGGTCGTCACCGAGGTCCTGGCGGAAGACAGCACCAACGTGAACGCGCTCAAGCTCAAGGGAAACTGGCTGATCCAGGAGGATCAGGTTCGCGACGCGGTTCTGGCGCTGCGGACGGCGCTTGATCAATCTCCGCGAGATCCGGAGACCATCACGCTTCTCGCCATGGCTTATGAACGCGGCGGCAATCGCGAACTCATGGTGGAAAGCCTTGCGCTGGCATTCGAGGCATCGAATGCGGCGCCCGCAGAGACGATGCGCTACGCCGGTTACCTGATCCAGAACGAGAAATATCTGACCGCCGAAAACGTACTGCTGCAGGCACTTCGTTTGTCGCCGACCAACATCGACCTCCTCAAGTCTTTGGCCCAGGTCTATCTCGGACTCAATGACCTGCCGCGGGCGGACCAGGTGGTCAACTCTCTCCATCAGATCGGCACGCCTGAGGCGACGACCGTTGCGAACGGCATCGAGGCCACCATCCTGCAGCGGTCGGCGCGGACGGACGAAAGCATCAAGCTGATGCAAAGCATGATCAACGACGGGCAGTCGACGCTGGCCGCCCAGACTGCGATCATCCGGACCCGCCTCGCCAATGGCGAGATCGGGGAGGCCCGCGCCTACATGGACGAACTGCTGGCGGAGACCCCGAAAGACAGCCCCGACCGGGTCGGAATCGACTTCCTCAACGGCGCGCTGACCGCGACAGAAGGAAATTACGATGCGGCACGGGCGATCTACCGCGAAATCCTGGCCACAGACCCACAGCTTGAAGCAGCCTGGCGGGCCCTGGTCTCCACCGCGGTTCGTCAGGGCAAGGATGAAGATGCCGAGGCAATCGTTGACGAGGCGCTGGTGAAACTGCCGGATTCGGCAAACCTGCGCTGGATCAAGGCCGGGCTCGCTGAGAAGAACGGCCGGATCGACGAAGCCATCGACATCTACGAGGCGCTCTACGAAGCCGATTCGAACTCGACGATCGTTGCCAACAATCTGGCCAGTCTGATCACGACCTACCGTGACGACGACGACAGTCTTCAGCGCGCCTATGTGATTGCGCGGCGCCTGCGCGGCAGCACGGTCCCCGCTTTCCAGGACACCTATGGATGGATTTCGTACCGGATGGGCAACACCTCAGAAGCGCTTGAAAATCTGGAGCCCGCGGCTGCCGGACTCCCGAGCGATCCGGCGGTGCAATTCCATCTGGCCAAGGCCTATGAGGCCGTGGGCCGTCGCACGGACGCGCTGGATGCCTTGCAGCGTGCGGTAACCCTGTGGGACGGCTCGACCCTTGCGCTCGCCGACACCGCACGCGCTGATCTGGCCGCCCTCAAGGCGACAGGCGACACGACCCCGGCACCTGTTCCCAATGCTCCGGCGGTGTCCGAATAGGGTGCATCTGTCCCGGCATGCTGTCACACGCATAAAGTGCCAGGGCGAGGGAACTCTGGCGCTTTCCTCTCCAGGCGGGACGCGGTAAACGCGGCGCCATGGTCTGGACCATCCCGAACACGCTTACCATTCTTCGCCTCATCGCCGCGCCCTGCGTCGCGCTGGTGTTTGTCGCCTTTCCTCGACCCATTGCCGACTGGGTGGCGTTCGCCCTTTTCGTGGGTGCGTCGCTCACCGATTGGTTCGATGGCCATTTGGCCCGCCGGTGGAACCAGAAATCGCGTTTCGGAGCATTGCTTGATCCGATCGCCGACAAGGCCATGGTCGTGATCACGCTTGCGGCGGTGATGGCCCTTTCGGGTCTCGATCCCTGGCTCGTTGTTCCCGTCACCTTCATCTTGTTCCGCGAAGTGTTCGTCTCGGGACTGCGGGAGTTTCTCGGCGCCTCGGCCGGCCGTCTCCAGGTCACGCGCCTCGCCAAATGGAAAACGACCGTCCAGATGGTGGCGATCACGCTCCTGCTCTTCGGGCTTGCGCTCAAGGAAGAGTTGTTCTGGATCTACCGGTCGATGGTTCCGGAAGACTACCAGGCGCATATCGCCAGCGGGCCGCACGACTGGAACGGCGTCTGGCTACTGGCCAGGAGCAGTGCCATCATTGCGCAGTCCGGGCTCGTGCTGATCTGGCTCGCGGCAGTTCTCACGGTGATCACCGGGTGGGACTATTTCCGGAAATCACTGCCGTACTTGCGGGAGCCTGCGGAATGACGCTCGATCTGCTCTATTTCGCCTGGCTGCGGGAGCGGGTGGGGCTTGCGCGGGAAAGGATCGAGACCGACGCCACCACCGTGGCCGATCTGGTCGAGGATTTGCGCGGACGCGAGCCGCGCTATGCAGCAGCCTTTGCCGACGTCAGCGCTATTCGCGTTGCCGTCGATCAGGATCTGGCCGGCTTTGACGCGCCACTGGCCGGCGTCCGCGAACTCGCCTTTTTTCCGCCGATGACCGGCGGCTGAGTGCCGGCGATGGAAGATGTCCGCGTCCAGAGCGATCCGTTCGATGCCGCAATGGAGGCGGCGGCGTTTGCCGTCCGCGCCGGGGCCCTGGATGCCGGCGCTGTGGTCACGTTCAGCGGATTGGTCCGAGGCGGCACCGGACCGAAGCTGCTGCGGCTCGAGATCGAGCACTATCCGGGCATGACCGAGCGGGCCATCCATGCCATGCGCGATGAGGCCAGAGAGCGCTGGCAGCTTTCCGCAGCGATGGTCATCCACCGCTATGGATCGCTCGCGCCGGGAGAGCCGATCATGATGGTCGCGACCGCAGCGCGGCACCGGGCAGAGGCATTTTCCGCGGCTGAATTCCTGATGGACTATCTCAAGTCCCGCGCGCCGTTCTGGAAGAAGGAAGTGACCGAAGAGGGCGCAAACTGGGTCGCCGCACGCGACGCGGATGAAGCCGCGCTCGACCGCTGGCGCGGGGCGTGATCATCGCGTTCCCATGTTCTGCTCGGAAATGAAGGCGCGAAGCTCTTCGGCGTCCTGACGCGCTTCGGTGAGCGCGCCGACCGCCGCGTCGAGATCCGATCTGGTCCGTTCAAGCTCGTCTTCTGCCTTCCTCCGCCGGCCGAGCGCCGTGTCCCGGGATTCCTCGGCGTGGTGCAGGGCTGCGGCCATCCGGTCGAGCTCGTCGAGGTCGCTCTTGGAAACGTGGCTCAGGCGATTGACGAGCCAATGCGTCAGGAAACCGATGCAGAAGGCGCCGAACAGCAGGATCGACGTCGCGAGGATGAGGTCAGTCCGGGTCATGCGCCGTCTCCGTGCCGGTCGTCTGCGTGTCGATCTGAGAACCGGGTTCGGTCGCTGCTTCCGAATCCTCGGCGAAGTCGGGCGTTGCGCCAGCGTCGTGAAGCGAGAACTCGATCCGGCGGTTCTCTTCGCGCCCGTCTTCGGTTCCGTTGTCGCCGATTGGCCGCGACTCGCCGTAGCCGACCGCTGTCAGGCTGTCGGCCGGGATTCCGTCGCTCACCAGCGCCGCTACCACCGCCTCGGCCCGTCCCAGGCTGAGATCGAGGTTCGACTCGTCGCTGCCCTGACTGTCGGTGTGACCGCTGATCTCGAGCGGCACGCCCGCGCAATCGCCCAGAACCGTCGCGATCCGCTCGACGATCTCCCGTGCCGCCTCGTCAAGCTCGCTCGAACCGGGCGGAAAGGTGATCTTAGTTTCCGCCTGGATCGTGCGGACCTGTGCGATGCATTCCTCAGGTGTAGGTCCCGCGAGGGCCGGGTCGAGGTCCGGGTCGTAATTGACGTCGAGCCGGAGCGGCGTGCCGCTTCCAAGCGCTGCGGCCAGGCTGGCGGCAAGCTGGCTGGGAAGTTCGGGATTGCCGGTGACACCTGTCAGTGTGACAAGATCGGGCGTCACCGACAATTCGCCGCGGTCGACCGTAGCCAGCGCGTCCAGTCCCGCCAGGATCTGTACCTGCCAGCCGTCGGGAACCGTCCGGCCCGGCGAGATCTCGGCGTCCACGGACCCCGCTGGGAATCGCGCCCGCGCGAAGGCCGCAATCACCGACGCCGCATCGGCTGTGCCGACCGGACCCTTGAGCTCGACAGGACCCGACTCGGGACGGGTTGCCGTGAAGTCCGCGGTCTCCGGCATTCCGGCGTCTCCGGACGTGGCGCCCGACAGGCGCTGCAGACGATATCCGTCGGGCAGTCCGGCGCCGAGATCCGACAGGGTCCGGGCGACCGTGCCGGGATCGGAGTCCTCGGCCGGCTCGAGCGATACGGTCATGTCCGACACCGTGACCGCGCCGGCACCGATCCGGGCGAGGGCATCGAGAGCGGCGACGGCGACATCAAGCCATTCCGGCCCGGGGGCGCCCAGAGCCAGTGTGCACTGCGTGTCAGCCGGTGCGCCGGCCGTGCGTCCCGCCGCCAGAAGCCGCGCGACGCCGTCCTCGCTGCCGGCGGCACAGGCGTCGAACTCGGCCCGGTCCTTCTCTTTCCGGAACCGCATCGTGAACGGCGAGAGGACTGGCGGCGGCGATTCCAGGTCGAATCTGATCTCCATCCCGTCGCCCAGCCCGTATTCGAGATCGTCGCGAATCTTCGCGGCGCTCGTGCGGTCGGGCGCCATCCCCGTGAGTGTGAGCCGACCGGGCTCCAACACGATCCGCGCATCGCGCAGCGGCCTCAGCGCTGCCAGCACAGGGGAAAGGGAGGCCGGCCATCCGTCTGGCGGCGCCTCGGGACTCGCGCTGGTGAGATCGGAAACATCGGCACCAGGAACGGCGGCTGCCACCAGTTGTCCGAGATCGCCGGTCGACACATCTCCGGGGACCAGGCCCAGGAGCGTGATCCGCTCGCCGGCCCGAAGGATTTCGAGCCGGAAGTCGGGCAGATCGGGCGGTGCGATCTCGGCGACACGCATCTCGTCGCGGATATTCTCCGGGGTCAGGACGCTGCCTGCGACGCCGAGCGCGCGAAACCGCGCAGTCTCGTCCGGGGCCGTGCCTGCGAGTCGCGCGACCAGCCCGTCCGTATCGACCCGGATCCAGTCGAAGCCCTGATCCGCGAAAGCCTGCGCGAGCGCTGCCCGATTGCGGAGTTCGACCTCGTCCGCTGCGCGTGTCGCCACCCAGACGCTGGCGGTCCCTGCCGCGATCAGTGCGGCGAGGCGCAGGATCATTTTCCGTGATGCTACCATTTCCCGGATCCGGTGCCGGTATCCCGAGCCCCGTCTTTAGGACGGTCGGACGCGCGGTGCAATCAGACCAGCGCCGCGGCGGCGAAACTCAGGACGGGGAGCAGGCCGGCATTGCGGTTTGCGCGGAACAGCTTCAGGCAAACGCCACCGTCGGAGGTGTCGAGCGAGCGCAGCTGCCACCCGAGATGCAGCCACAGGAAGACCGGCCCCGACAGGGCCAGAACAAGGGGCAGGGTCCGACCGTCCGGTCCGAAGGCCAGCGCCACTGCCACCGCCAGCAGCGCAACCGAGACCCAGCGGAACCGCTTCAGCCATATGGGTGTCGCGTCGCCGAACAGCCGCGCCGTGGATTTAACCCCGATCAGCGCGTCGTCCTCGGTGTCCTGATGGGCGTAGATCGTGTCGTAGAACAACGTCCAGGCGATCCCGGACAGATAGAGGATGACTGCCGGCCAGCCGAGATCGCCGCGATGTGCAGTCCAGGCCAGCAGAGCACCCCAGTTGAACGCAATCCCCAGGAAGACCTGCGGCCACCACGTGAACCGCTTCGCGAAGGGATAGATGCAGACCGGCAAGAGCGACAGGATGCCGAGCAGTATGGCGTTGACATTGAAGGTCAGCAGGATTGCGAAGGCGAGGAGGGACTGAAGGCACATCCAGGCGGCCGCCTGACGGACGCTCACCTGTCCGGACGGAATCGGCCGCGACCGGGTGCGCGCAACTTGCGCATCGAAGTTTCTGTCCGTGATGTCGTTCCAGGTGCAGCCGGCGCCGCGCATCAGCCAGGCGCCTGCGGCACAGCCGATCCCGATCCACAGACCCTTCAGCCCGAAGCCCGAACCGCTTGCCGCGGAAAGCGCGAGCGCCCACCAGCAGGGCAACAGCAGCAGCCACGTCCCGATCGGCCTGTCTGCCCGGCTGAGTCTGAGATAGGGCCGGGACCAGGCCGGAGCACGGCTGTCGACCCAGTTGCCGCGGACCGCATCGGCGACCTGCCCCTCTGGCGCAGCGCGCGTCTCGATCATATCAAGGATCCATGGTTGAGGCGAAGATCAGGCTCTATCTAGGCCAGACGCTCGGGGAAGGGCAAACGGTTCGGCTCGACGCGGATCAGGCGCATTACCTTTTTGGCGTCATGCGCCTGGGGACGGGAGATGCGCTTCTGGTCTTCGATGGAGTGAGCGGCGAGTACCTTGCCCGGGTGGCTGACGCAGGCAAGCGCACCGGCACGTTGAGCGTGGGCGTCCGCACACGGCCCCTCCAGCCGCCGCCGGACCTGTGGGTCCTGTTCGCGCCGATCAAGAAGGCACGAACCGATTTCATCGTCGAGAAGGCGGCCGAGATGGGCGCCGCGCGGATCTGCCCGGTGCAGACCGAGTTCACCAATGCCGAGCGCATCCGCCGCGACCGCCTTCAGGCCCATGCCGTCGAGGCGGCCGAGCAATGTGGCGGCACGTTCGTTCCCGAGGTGACCGAACTCGAACGTCTCTCCGCGGTTCTGGACGCCTGGCCCCGGGACCGGCGCCTGATGTTCTGCGACGAAACCTGCGCAGGCGCAGGACTCGGCCTCGACGGGGCGGAAACGGGGCCGTGGGCGATCCTCATCGGTCCGGAAGGGGGCTTCAGCGATACCGAGCGGGCGCGGCTGGCCGCGATGCCACAGGCGCGGGCTGTCAGTCTCGGACCGCGGATCCTGCGCGCGGACACGGCCGCGGTAGCAGCCCTGACGCTCTGGCAGAGCCGCCTCGGAGACTGGTCATGACCCTGTGCAGGACGAGAGGAAGCCGACGGCAGGCGTGGCGGTTCGTGTGCCGGACCGTCGTCCCGGAGGCCGGCTGATGGCCGCTTTCCTGCGGCCGGAAGTGCGCGCGGCGGCCTGGCGCTGGCGCGAGGTTCTGGCTGGCAGCGCGGTTGCGCTGTTCGGGCTCTGGTGGATCGTCGCGACAACGGCGCTGACCGCCTGGCTCGGAGGTGTCGTGGTGTTGTTTGGCGTTGCGCTGATCGTGACGGGGTTTCAGCGCGGGCGGTTCCGCACCGAAGGCGGCGGCCCCGGCATGGTGCGCGTGACCGAGGCCGAGATTGCCTATTTCGGGCCGCTGACCGGCGGTGTCATTGCGCTCGACCTGATCGACACGATCTCGCTCGATCCCACGGGCAAGCCGCTCCACTGGATTCTGATGGGGCGCGACGGGCGTCGGGTCCACATTCCGGTAACTGCCGCCGACGCCGAACTTCTGCTGGACGCCTTCGCGCAGCTGCCGGGGTTCCGGACCGAACCGATGCTTGATGGGCTTGCCCATCCGGGCCGCGCGGCGCAGGTGATCTGGCGCCGGTCCCCGCCTGTCGCAGTGGCGCTGCCGCCCCGGATCCATTGACACCCCGGTCAATTCACTTCACGTCTTCGGCCCGAAGCGGCAGCGACCGGAGGATACGCCTTGTCCATACCCCAATCCGGCGGCGGTCCGATCGAGAGCCGCGACCAGCTTGCCGCCTATCTCGAAGCCGGCTGCAAGCCGAAACCGGCCTGGCGCATCGGCACCGAGCACGAGAAATTCGCCTATTGCCGCGATACGCTGAACCCGTTGCCCTACGACGGCGAGCGTTCGATCCGGGCGGTGTTGGAGGGATTGCGGGATTCCTTCGGTTGGAGCGAGATCTGTGAGGGCGGCAACATCATCGGGCTCGAGAAGGGCGGTGCCAATGTCAGCCTGGAGCCGGGCGGGCAGGTGGAGCTGTCGGGCGCGCCGCTGGTGTCGATCCACGAAACCTGCGACGAGGTGAACGCGCATCTGCGCGAAGTGCAGACGGTGGCCGACAAGATCGGCGTCGGCTTTATCGGCCTGGGCGCCGCACCGATCTGGACCCACGACCAGATGCCGATGATGCCGAAGGGGCGCTACAAGCTGATGACCGCCTACATGCAGAAGGTGGGCACGCACGGGCTTCAGATGATGTACCGCACCTGTACGGTTCAGGTGAATCTCGACTTCGCGTCCGAAGCGGACATGGTTCGGAAACTGCGCGTCGCGCTTGCGCTGCAGCCGGTCGCAACGGCGCTCTTTGCCAATTCCCCCTTCTTCGAAGGCAAGGTGAACGGCTTCAAGTCATGGCGGTCGCGGATCTGGCGCGATCTCGACCCGGCGCGGACGGGCATGCTGCCATTCGTGTTCGAGGACGGCATGGGGTTCGAGCGCTGGGTGGATTATGCGCTCGATGTGCCGATGTACTTCGTCTACCGGGACGGCAGGTATATCGACGCGCTCGGCCAGTCCTTCCGCGATTTCCTAAAGGGCGACCTGCCGGCCTTGCCCGGGGAATTGCCGACGCTGAGCGACTGGGCGGATCACCTGACCACGATCTTTCCCGAGGCGCGGCTTAAGAAATTCATCGAGATGCGCGGCGCCGATGGCGGACCATGGCGGCGGCTTTGCGCGCTTCCGGCATTCTGGGTCGGGTTGACCTATGATGAGGGCGCGCTCGATGCCGCCTGGGATCTGGCGAAAGGCTGGGATGCCGAAACCCGCGAGGCCTGGCGCGTCGCCGCGTCGAGGGATGGGCTGCAGGCCGAAGTGGGGGGGCGTTCGATGCGCGATGTCGCGCGCGAGGTGCTGGCGATCGCCCAGTCCGGTCTCGTGGAGCGGGCAATGCCGGGGATGGGCGGTCTGGTCCGGGACGAGACCCATTTCCTCAATGCCTTGCAGGAGAGCGTCGAGTCCGGGCGCACGCCGGCCGACGAGTTGCTGGACCACTACCATGGCGACTGGCAGGGCGATCTCAGTCGCATCTACGCCGAATACAGCTATTGATGAGTCTCAGCTGCGCGCGGCCGGGAGAATCTTCTCTGTCAGAAGAGCCATCAGGTCGCCGAAATAGCCCGCGCTCCTGGCAGGCCGGGTCGGGTCCGAAGTGATGACGACGGTCAGGCGCCGTGCTGGCGCCAGTGCGACGACCTGTCCGCCATAGCCCCGCGCAAGGGCCAGGGTTGTTCTGTCGCCCCGCCCCAGGAACCAGCCATAACCGTAGGCGAGCCCCGAGTACGGCGACCGGGTGCGGGGCCGGAGGCTCTCCTGCACCCAGTCACTGCTGAGGACCTGCGTGCCGCGCCAGTTTCCGTGTTGACGGACCATCTCGCCGAAACGCAGCAGTGCCAAGGGCGAAAGTGCCATCTCGTTGCCGCCCAGAAAGAAGCCCTGCGGGTCGCGGGTCCAGGGCGGGATGTCGATGCCGAGCGGTTCGCCGATCCAGTCGCGGCTCATGGCGAGCAGATTCTGGCCCGACGCTTCGGCCAGAGCGGCACCGAGGACATGATAACTGCCGGTGGAATAAAGCATCGCGGCGCCCGGATCGGCGACGAACGGCTGGCGCAGGGCATAGGCGACCCAGTTCGGGCTCGCTACCCAGGCGCCGTAGTTTGGCCCCGAGGTTCGGGCGAGCCCGGCCCGCATCGTCACCAGGTCTTCCAGGGTCAGTCCGGCGACCCGCGGGTCGGCATCCGGCGGGATCAGTCCAGGCGCCACGTCGCCCAGCGTCGCCCCGATCCCGGGCACCACACCCCGGTCGATCGCGGCGCCGGTCACGCTGGCGACCAGTGTCTTGGAGACGGATTTCACGTTGACCGGCCTATCCGGCTGCGGGCCGCGAAACGACTCGGCAAAGACGGTGGCGCCATCCTGCGCAATCACAAGGCAGTGGAGCTGGTTGAGCTTCCGTGCGGCGTCGGCCGCCGCGGCGAAACGCTCCGGTCCGGCGGGTGCCCTGCGCGCCGCAGCGATACCCAGCATACCGCTCAGCACGGTGCGGCGGGCAACCATGAAGTCTGTCTGGGCCATGGCGGGCATGTAGCGTCGCCTCTGCCTGAAGCCAGTCAGGACGCCCGAAATGGATCCTCGGGATAGCTGACGCCGGCCAGGTAGAGCCCGTGCGGTGGCGCGACCGGACCGCAGGCCGCGCGGTCGCGAGCCTCCAGTGCCGCTGCGACGTCTTCAGGTCGCCACGCACCGGCTCCGACGCGCTCGAGCGTGCCGACGAAGCTTCTGACCTGATTGTGCAGGAAGCTTCGGGCGCGGACATGGAAGCGGTACTCGACGCCGTCATGGCGCGGAATTTCCTCGACGCGGAGTTCGCCCAGTGTCTTCACCGGGCTGTCGGCCTGACATTCCGCGGCGCGGAAGGTGGTGAAGTCGTGGCGGCCGATCAGGCAGTCGGCGCCTGCCTGCATGGCCGGGGCGTCGAGCGGCGCGCGAACCTGCCAGACCAGACCTGCTTCGAGGACTGCAGGGGCTCGGCGGGCCAGCACCCGAAAGAGATAGCGCCGTTCGGTGGCCGAAAACCGTGCGTGCCAGCCGTCGGGGGCTCGGGCTGCCGCCAGCACCGCGACCGGAGCCGGTTTCAGGTGAAAGTTCAGTGCTTCGGCAAGACGGAATGGTGCCCAGTCGCGCGTCAGGTCGACCTGGGCGACCTGTGCCAATGCATGGACGCCCGCGTCGGTCCGTCCGGCCGCAGCGATCGACGGAACGTCCGGTTCGAGCCTGGCGAGTGCTGCCTCCAGCGCGCCCTGGACGGTGGGAAGGTCGCGCTGGCGCTGCCAGCCCGAAAAGTCGGCACCTTGATATTCGATCCTGAGGGCGAAGCGCGGCATGGCGGCGGACCTAGCCAAGCCGGGCCTGTCCTGCAACCGGCAAGGTGTGATCGGTGCGGCAGCACGGACGGAGGTGCTGCCGCCAGCTGGCCTCGGTGACTTCAGGTCCGGCAGACCGTCCTTGCAGGCGGGATGGCTGGCAATCGCGGCGCCAAGGCCATATGTCGGGATGGAGGGGCGGAACGAGGACAGGCCGTGGTTCTGGGACGACTGGCGGACGAGTTGACGCGCGGCATCGACACGGTCACCGGCGCGGTCGGCGAAGTTCTGTTCGAGCCGACGCTGCGACTGGGGGTGACGGGGCTGAGCCGTTCGGGCAAGACCGTCTTCATCACGTCGCTGATCGCGAACCTGCTGGACCGGGCACGCATGCCGCAATTGGCCGCGGCAGCAGACGGGCGGATCCTCTCGGCCTTCCTGCAGCCGCAGCCCGACGATACCCTGCCGCGCTTCGACTACGAGGCGCACTATGCGGCGCTCACCGCACCCGATCCGCACTGGCCCGACAGCACACGTGCGGTGTCGCAGCTTCGCCTGTCGCTCCGGCTTCGTCCGGCAGGCCTGATCGGCGGGCTGACGGGCAGTGTGACCGGGCCGCGGACGCTGCATCTCGACATCGTCGACTATCCCGGCGAATGGCTGCTTGACTTGGCGCTGATGGAGAAGGATTTCGCCGCCTGGTCTGCCGATGCACTGGCGCGGATGGAGTTGCGACCCCGCCGCGACCGCTATCAGGCGGCGCTGGCCGCCACCGACCCGGCGGCCCGGCTGGAAGAGCCGAACGCGCAGGCGCTGGCCCAGGCCTTCACATCCTACCTGCATGCCGCACGCGCCGCCGGCTTCTCGGATTGCACACCGGGACGCTTTCTGCTGCCGGGCGACCTGGCAGGGTCGCCGGTGCTCAGCTTTGCGCCGCTGCCGCCGGGGCCGTCGCCGCGCGGATCGCTGCGTGCCGAGTTCGCCCGCCGGTTCGAGGCCTACAAGTCCAAGGTGGTCCGGCCCTTCTTTCGCGACCATTTCGCCCGTCTCGACCGCCAGATCGTGCTGGTCGACGCGCTGAGTGCGATCCATGACGGGCCGCGCGCGGTGGACGACCTGCGGCGGACCCTCACGGAGGTTCTGACTGCGTTTCGCCCTGGCGTGGCAAGCTGGCTGGGCCGGCTGCTCGGGGCACGACGGGTTGACCGCATTCTCTTTGCCGCCACCAAGGCCGACCACCTGCACCACCGCCAGCATCCGCGGCTGACGCAGATCATGGAAGCGCTGGTGGCCGATGCCCGTCGCCGCGCCGATTTCGCTGGCGCCCGGACCGAAGCGATGTCGATCGCCGCCTTGCGGGCGACCGTCGAGGAGACCCGCGAGCATCAGGGCGCGAGTCTCGACATGGTCCGCGGCCGGATCGAGGAAACCGGGAAGACGGCGGCATTCTATCCGGGCGAACTGCCGGCCGAGCCGGGATTGCTGCTCGGCGCGGCCCGCGACGGGGCCGAGCGATGGCTCGACGCGGATTACGGGATGATGCATTTCGCGCCCGCGGTGCTGAACCTGAAATCCGGAGAGGGGCCGCCGCATATCCGCCTCGACCGCGCTGCGCAGTTCCTGATCGGAGACCGGCTGTGAGCGCGCGCGGCCTCTCCGCCCGCGAAAGGACGTTGCCATGAGCGTTCCCAAGGGTCCCGTGCTCATCGACCTCGAAGACGAAGGTGCGGCCGCTCCCCGACCCGACGAGGCACCGCCCGTGCCGGACGATGACGGGGCGGGGGGGGCGCCGACCGGCGCAGCGATGCAGCGCCTTGCGGCCTATGCCGGGCGGCCGCGCAATCGGCTGGCCGGGTGGTTCTGGGGACTTCTCGGCGCCATCGTTGCCGCCTTCGGCTCGCTCGCGCTCTGGGCAGCGGTCGATGCGGTCCTGGCCCGGAGCCCACTTCTGGCGACACTTCTGGGAGTGCTGCTCGTCGCATTCGCGGTGGTCTGTGCCGCGATTGTCCTGCGCGAGTCGCTGGCATTCATGCGGCTTTCCCGGCTCGATCGGTTTCAGCACGCCGCCGCACAGGCGATCGCCGACCATGACCTCGCCTCGGCCCGTCGGGTTGCCGACGATCTTGTCGCCTTCTATGGTGCGCGCCCCGAGCTGAAATGGCGCCACGACGACGTTCAGGCGCGGCTGGACACGACCTTCGATGCGGATGCGGTGCTCGGACTGATGGAAACCGATATCCTGGCTCCTCTCGACGCGGAGGCGCGCCTGCGGGTCGAAGCGGCGGCGCGCCAGGTCGCCACGGTCACCGCCATCGTGCCGCTCGCCCTGGCTGACGTGGTCACCGCACTCACCGCTAACCTGCGCATGATCCGTGCCGTGGCCGAGATCTATGGCGGGCGGGCGGGTACGTTCGGCACGTGGCGGCTGATGCGATCGGTGATGGCGCATCTGGTGGCGACCGGGGCAGTGGCGGTCGGCGACGACCTGATCCATTCGGTGGCCGGGGGGTCCGTCCTGTCGCGGATTTCGCGCCGTTTCGGCGAGGGCGTGGTGAACGGCGCGCTGACCGCCCGGGTCGGCGTCGCCGCGATCGAGGTCTGCCGCCCGCTGCCGTTTCGCGCCGCGAAGCGCCCGTCGGTGTCGGGAATGGTGAAACGCGCCCTGACCGGACTGTTTCCGGGCGGAAGCTGACTCCGGCGTCACGTTCCGCCGGGGCCAAGCGGCGGGTACGACAGGGACGGAAGCGGTGGCAGGAGGGTGAGATGTGCGCAACGGACGCAGTGGCAACGCATTACGGCTCGGGGACCCTGCTCGACCGGATCGCGGCCGGCGTGGAGAGGCTTGGCCTGCCCCGACACGGCCTTGACCCTTCGGCTCTCTCCGGGGTCGGTGAGTTTCATATCGGCGGGGCCGCCGCGACCGAGCGGCTTTTCGACCAGCTCGACGTGCCTTCCGGAGCGCGGGTTCTGGATGTCGGGTGCGGCATCGGCGGGACGGCACGCCATGTCGCCGCCCGCACCGGGGCTCGTGTCACCGGTATCGACCTGACCGGTGAATTCGTGGCGACGGGCAAGGTGCTGACGGACTGGTGCGGGATGGCCGACCGGGTGACGCTGATTGAAGGGTCCGCGCTGTCCATGCCCTTCGGGACGGGCGACTTCGATCTGGCCTACATGCTGCATGTCGGCATGAACATCGCCGACAAGACCCGCCTCATGGCCGAAGTCGCGCGGGTTCTGAAACCCGGCGCGGTCTTCGCGATCTATGACGTGATGCGGGTTGCACCGGGCGAGATTGCCTATCCCGTCCCGTGGGCGGCACAACCTGGCATCAGCGCACTCGCTTCGCCCCATGCCTATCTGGACGCTCTGACCGCGGCCGGGTTCGCCCTCGTCGCCCAGACCGACCGCACGGAGTTCGCGCTCGATTTCTTCGCAACTCTTGCCGCCAGGGCGGCGGCCGCGGACGGGCCTCCGCCTTTGGGACTGCACCTCGTCATGGGACCTTCTGCGCCCGACATGGTTGCAAACATGGCCCGCAATATCCGAGCGGGGCTGATTGCGCCGGTCGAGATGATTGTGCGGCGACGCTGACGGGGCGTTCAGAAGGCTGGGTGCGACCGCTCAGCCCAGTTTCGGAATTGCATCTGGTGGACGCCGGACATCCTCGACGCCCATGCGCAGGCCGCGCCCGATGCTGCGGGCCAGATCGCTCCAGGCCGCCGCCTTCTCGGACGGCAGCTCACGCCGTACTACCGTCTCGAACAGTCCCAGCCAGTGATCGAAATGCCAGCCCTCGACATTGCCCGCCCGCATGTGCGCGCCCATCGGGCTGCCCCGAAAGCCGGGCTGGCGCAGGATCACACCGCGCCAGAAAGCAGCGATCTTGGCTTCGTGCGCCGGCCAGCCGTCCGGAGGCACATGGGCGGCAAAGACCGGCCCCAGAATCGAATGACGCCGCACCTCGGAATAGAAGGCACGGACCACGCGATCGATCTCGGCCGCGCTCACCTGAGGGGTTCGGAACTCTGGGTCCGCCATGTCGGGGCTCCGGAATCTGACCGAACTAACCTGAGTGAAAAACTAGGAAATGGCAAGGGGCGGGTTGTCGCTGGTCGTGCGGAGACCGGACCGCTACGGTGCTGGCGGGAGGACGACGCGATGAATTTCCTTCACCTGACCGAAGACGACGCGGGCGTCTCGCATTTTTCGGACGGAGAGATCGAGCTGCGGGCGGCGGAATTCGCCCCGCCGGCGCCGCCGATGCCGATCTCGGAGCCCGAGCCCTGCGCGCGGCTCATCCACCTGATCCTGCCTGCAGGCTGGGGTGGCAAGAAACATCCGTCGCCCTGCCGGCAAATCGCCTACATGCTGTCAGGCCGCGCCGAAATCGTCGCCGGCGATGGCGAGCGCCGCGAAATCGGCCCCGGCGACATCTGGCGGATGGAGGACGTCACCGGCAGCGGCCATACGACCTCTGTCCTCGGAGACGACAACGTACACATGGCCATTGTGCAACTCGACTGAAGCCGGGAGGAGCGCTGATATGCGTCGCGTGCGGATCTTTCTGACAGCCACCGGATTGGCAGCTGGGATTGGGGCCTGCCCCGGCGCCGCGCAGGAGCAGGCCGGGCGCGATGCCTGCGTCGCGCATCTTCGCGAGACCGGCGGCCCGGATGCGGAGAATGGCATAGACGTGCTCAAGACCGAATGGGCCCAGGCAGGAACGCTTGTGACCATGCGCGACGCGGGCGGCACGGTCTGGGAATGCATCGGTTACAGCGATGGTGCAATCGGCGCGCTGAACGTCGTCGATGCTGCCGACGATGGCGAGGGCGCAATGGCCGGCAACACCGCCCGCGAAGGCCCGGAGGCCGGTGGGACGACCGGGACGCAGCCGGTCCATTTCGCCAAAGGGACGACCGGCTCCACCTACGACGGCACGCTCACGCCGGGCAGCAGCATGCGCTATGTGCTCGGTGCCAGAAAGGGGCAGTTTCTGGACGTTGCCGTGATGCCGGACGGACCGGGCATCTCGTACCAGATCTTCAACCCAGACGGGTCGTTCCTTCTGGACATGATGGCACCTGACACTCCCTACCGCGGGCAGCTTTGGCAATCGGGCGACCACGTGGTCGAGGTCATCAATCGCGGCGATGCGCCGGGCAGCTACCGGGTCAGCTTCAGCATCGAGTGATGCGCGCGAGCAGGCGAAACCTGCGGCATCCGGCCGGAGAACGCGGCGCGCGCGTCGAGCGCTGACATTGCTTCGGAAGACCCGGACCCTTGCACTCGAGATGGCTGGCTTTACCTCGGCTCGAGGCATGCCTATAAGCCGCGGCATGATCCGGAGGTTGGCCCTCATCCCGCGAATTACCGGCCCGGCGCTCTGAATCGGAGCCGCCGGGATAAGGCGCATGGCATGCCGCGCCGCTTTCTTCCGCCCAGATCCGCATTGCAGATGACTGCCCCAAGGATGCCGCCCCATGCCTTCCGACGCGACGCAGAAGCCCGATTACAAGAACACCCTGAATCTTCCCGAAACTGACTTCCCGATGCGCGCGGGCTTGCCCCAGCGCGAGCCCGCCTGGCTGGAACGCTGGGAGAAGATCGGGATCTACGACCGCCTGCGTACGGCCGCGCTGGCTGGCGACCGTCCGCCCTTCACGCTTCATGACGGCCCGCCCTACGCCAACGGGCATCTCCATATCGGCCATGCGCTGAACAAGGTGCTCAAGGACATGGTGGTGCGCTCTCAACAGATGATGGGCCGCGACGCACGCTATATCCCCGGCTGGGATTGCCACGGCCTGCCCATCGAATGGAAGATCGAGGAGGCCTACCGCGCCAAGGGACGCAACAAGGACGAGGTGCCCATCGTCGATTTCCGCCAGGAATGCCGCCGCTTCGCCGAAGACTGGATCGACGTCCAGCGCGCCGAGTTCAAGCGGCTCGGCGTGACGGGGAACTGGGACCATCCCTACAAGACGATGGATTTCCATGCCGAACGGGTCATCGCCGAGGAATTCTTGAAGTTCCTGATGACTGGCACGCTTTATCAGGGGTCGAAGCCGGTAATGTGGTCGCCGGTCGAGAAGACCGCCCTGGCTGAAGCCGAGATCGAGTACCACGACCACCAGTCGCACACGATCTGGGTCGCCTTCCCGGTGCGTCGCGGCGGCAACGCCATCATGCCGACCGACGATTTCGAGGAATTCGACGACGCCAACCAGGCGCTGCTGGCCGACCAGCTTCATGCCGCGCGGGTGGTGATCTGGACCACCACGCCCTGGACGATTCCGTCGAACAAGGCGATCGCATTCAACCCGACGATCTCGTACGGGCTCTACCAGGTCGACGCGACCCAGGACGAAAGCTGGACGACGCCGGGCGATCTTTATGTGCTCGCGGACACTCTGGCGGCCGAGACATTGGAGAAATCCCGCGTGACCAAGAGTACGCGGGTGCGGGACGTGACCCGACAGGAACTCGCCGGACTCACCTGCGCGCATCCCTTCGCCGGGATTGAAGGCGCGGAGGGGTTCTGGGACTACGATGTCCCGGTGATCGAAGGCGACCACGTCACCGAAGAAGCCGGCACCGGCTTCGTCCATACTGCCCCGAGCCATGGTGCGGACGACTACGATTGCTTCGCGCGGCGCGGCTGGCTCGACCGGATGACCTACAACGTGGGCGAGGAAAGCGAATTCCTCGACCATGTGCCGTTCTTTGCCGGATTGCGTGTCTTCGATCAGAAGGGCAAGGACGGCAAGGCGAACGCGGCAGTGATCGACAAGCTGGTCGAGTCCCGCGGGCTGATCGCGCGGGGCCGGGTCAAGCATTCCTACCCGCATTCCTGGCGGTCGAAGGCGCCGGTCATCTTCCGCAACACGCCGCAATGGTTTGCTGCGATCGACCGCGCCGTCGGCGACGGGCAGGATACCTATGGCACGACGATCCGCGAGCGGGCGCTGACATCGATCGACCAGCTCGTCACCTGGACGCCGCAGACGGGACGGAACCGCATCTTCTCCATGGTCGAGAACCGCCCGGACTGGGTGCTCTCGCGCCAGCGCGCCTGGGGCGTACCGCTGACCTGCTTCACCAGACGGGGCGCGAATCCGACCGATCCGGATTTCCTGCTGCGCGACCCGGCGGTCAATGCGCGCATCCTGGCTGCCTTCGAAGCTGAGGGTGCCGACACCTGGTATGCAGATGGCGCCAAGGAGCGGTTTCTCGGCAACGAGCACGATCCCGACGCCTTCGATCAGGTCTTCGATATCCTCGACGTGTGGTTCGATTCGGGGTCCACGCATGCCTTCGTGCTGCGCGACCGTGAGGACGGAACCGCGGACGGGCTGGCCGATCTCTATCTCGAAGGCACCGACCAGCACCGCGGCTGGTTCCAGTCTTCGCTTCTGCAATCCTGCGGCACGCGCGGCCGCGCGCCCTATCGCGGCGTGCTGACACACGGCTTCACGCTCGACGAGAAGGGCATGAAGATGTCCAAGTCGCTGGGCAACACCGTCGCGCCCGAGGATGTCATCAAGCAGTACGGCGCCGACATCCTCAGGCTCTGGGTGGCACAGGCCGACTTCACCGCGGACCAGCGGATCGGCCCCGAAATCCTGAAGGGCACCGCCGACAGCTATCGCCGTCTGCGCAACACGCTGAGGTTCCTTCTCGGCTCGCTCGGCGCGTATTCCGATGCGATCCGGGTGGAGCGGGGCGACATGCCCGAGCTGGAGCGCTGGGTGCTGCACCGCCTGGCCGAACTGGATCAGAGAGTGCGCACCGGCTACGCCGCGTACGATTTCCAGGGTGTCTTCCGGGCGCTGTTCGATTTCTGTACCGTGGACCTGTCCTCCTTCTACTTCGATATCCGCAAGGACGCGCTCTATTGCGACGGCGCGGACAGTCTGCGGCGGCGGGCGGCGCTGACGGTGCTGGACGCCCTTTTCCACCGGCTGACCACGTGGCTCGCGCCAGTTCTGGTCTTCACGTCCGAAGAGGTCTGGCTGGAGCGGTATCCGGGCGACGAGAGTTCGGTTCATCTGCAGGACATGCCGCTGACGCCCGCCGACTGGCTGGACGAAGCGCTTGCGTCGCGGTGGGCGCAGATTCGCAGGGTCCGGCGTGTCGTCACCGCGGCCCTGGAGGTGCAGCGGCGCGACAAGGTGATCGGAGCGAGCCTAGAGGCCGCGCCTGTGGTGCATGTGGAAGCGTCCTCCGGTCCCAGTGGAGGCGGGGATCCCGGAAGTGTCGTCCAATGGTTGCGTGACTGCGATTTTGCCGACATCTGCATCACCAGCGACGTCAGCGTGACAGCCGATCCCGCTCCCAACGAAGCGTTCCGCCTGCCGGATGTGCCGGGGGTCGGGGTTGTCTTCGAGATGGCCGACGGCGAGAAATGCGAGCGCTGCTGGCGGATCCTTCCCGATGTGGGCACGCATCGCCACGACGGTGTCTGTGCGCGCTGCGACGAGGCACTCGGCTGAGGCCTCGGATCGCTGGGACGTTTGGCATAAGTCCGTGCATCGGTTGACGATTGTGCTACTCTCTGCGCCCAGGCGGCGACAGATCGCCTGGGCTAGGCCCGCCGGGGAGGATAGCGGATGGTCATTCACGAGAGCCCGCATGCGCCAATTGCGCTGAGCGGGCTGACCGCGACGGAGCGGTTGTTTCAGGGCCTCGAAGCCCGCGGGGACGCAGACGTCCTGATCGAAGGACCGACCGGGCGGAGCGTGAGCGCGGCCGAACTCATTGATCAGATCCGCCGCCTTGCCGGCGGGCTGGAAGCGCGCGGCTACGGCGCGGGACGGACGGTCGCGGTGATGCTGCCGAACCAGCCCGAATTCGTCACCGTCTTTCACGCCGTCCTGTTTGCCGGGGGCACCATCACGACGGTGAACCCTGCCTATGGCGAACGCGAACTGGCCCATCAGCTGGCCGACAGCGGCGCAGAGTTGCTGATCACACTGCCGGAACTCCTGCATCGCGGACGGGCGGCTATGGCGGGAACCGCCGTGCGCGAGATTGCCGTGGTCGGCGCGGTCGCGGGGGAATTGTCGCTGGACGACCTCATGGGGGCGCTGCGGGCCGAACAGGCCCCGGTCGATGTGGATCAGCACGTGGCGGTCCTTCCGTATTCGTCGGGCACCACCGGCATGCCGAAGGGGGTGATGCTCACCCACGCCAACCTCGTCGCGAACGTGGATCAATGCCTGGCCCTGGTCCGGGTGCGTCCCGGGGACTGGACCGTCGCATTCCTGCCCTTCTTCCACATCTACGGTCAGACGATCCTGATGAACCTGTTCCTGTCCGCAGGCGGTGGCATCGTCACGATGCCCCGCTTCGACCTGGTCCTGTTGCTGGAACTGGTTCAGAAATACCGCCCGCGGCACCTGTTCTCTGTCCCGCCGGTGATCGTCGCGCTGGCCAAGCATCCGATTGTCGACGACTACGACCTGGGATCCATCGAGGTGGTCATGTCCGGAGCGGCGCCGCTGGGGCCCGCGACCGCCGAACTCGCGGCTGCGCGGCTCGGCGCCATGGTCGTTCAGGGATATGGCATGACCGAGATGAGCCCGGTCAGCCATCTTGTGCCGTTCGGGTCCCCGCGGCCGGGTGCGGTAGGACCCGCACTGCCCAATACCGTGTTCCGTATTGTCGATCCCGAGACCGGAGAAGACAGGGCCGCGGGAGAAGAGGGTGAGCTTTGGGTGCGCGGGCCACAGGTGATGAAGGGCTATCACAACAATCCGGCAGCAACGGCGGCGACGTTGGCCCCCGGCGGATGGCTCAGGACCGGAGACCTGGCAGTCGTCGACGCGGACGGTCACGTCTGCGTGCGCGACCGCCTCAAGGAGCTGATCAAGGTGAAGGGGTTCCAGGTGGCGCCGGCCGAGCTCGAGGAAGTGCTTCTGGAGCATCCCGGCATTGCGGATGCCGCGGTGATCGGCGTGCCGGACGACGAAACGGGCGAGCGGCCCGAGGCGTTCGTGGTGGTCGCCAGCGGTGCCGGACTGACCGAGGCGGAGGCCATGGCTCATGTCGCCGAGCGGCTCGCCAGCTTCAAGCACCTCTCCAGAGTGACCTTCGTTGAAGCCGTGCCGAAATCGGCATCGGGCAAGATCCTGCGCCGGTTGCTGCGGGACCGGGTCGCCGAGCGCGCATGACCGGCCGGCACGCGGGATGATCATCGGCATCGGGTCGGATCTTGCCAACATCGAGCGGATAGCGGGCACGCTCGACCGCTTTGGCGACCGCTTCCGGACCCGTGTCTTCACCGACATCGAGCGGCGGAAATCCGAGTCCCGCGCCGATTTCGCGGGCACCTACGCCAAACGCTGGGCTGCGAAGGAGGCCTGTTCGAAGGCGCTTGGGACCGGGCTGAGGATGGGCATCCGCTGGAAGGACATGGGCGTGGTGAACCTGCCGACCGGTCAGCCGACGATGCAGCTGACCGGCTGGGCGGCCGAGCGGCTGGCCGAGCTGACGCCGCCGGGCCATGCGGCCTTCGTCCATGTCACGCTGACCGACGACCATCCCTGGGCGCAGGCCTTCGTGGTGATCGAGGCGCGGCCGCTGCCTCCGGCGTGACGCAAGGCGCCTGCGTTTGCCTCCCGATCGCGCTGTCCGGGCTGGCGGTGCGATGGATGCCGCGACCCCGCGTGACCCGGGTCCGCTTGTCCGGGGGTCTCGCTTGACTCCCATGCCCCGGACCCGCATGAAGCGGCGCGAGTAACGAGGCAGGATCCCGAACATGGCAGTCAAGGCCGAGAAGGATGGCGGTATCATCGAGAGCGTCAAGACGATCGTCTGGGCGCTGCTGATCGCCGGGGTGTTCCGCACACTCTTCTTCCAGCCGTTCTGGATCCCCTCGGGCTCGATGAAGGACACGCTGCTGATCGGCGATTTCCTGTTCGTCAACAAGATGGCCTATGGCTATTCCAAGTATTCCTGTCCGTTCTCGATGTGCGTCTTCATTCCCGGACGGATCTTCGCGAGCCAGCCCAAGCGCGGGGACATCGTCGTCTTCAAGCATCCGGTCAGCGGCGAGGACTTCATCAAGCGGCTGATCGGCCTGCCCGGCGACCGGATTCAGGTCAAGGACGGCGAACTCTACATCAATGGTGAACTGGCCCCGCAGGAGCCGGACGGAGAATTCATCGAGACCTACGAACCTCAGGGGCCGGCCGGGTCGCTGCCGATCTGTCAGAACGCCCCGGTGGGCATCGGCGGGGAATGCATCAAGTCGCGCTTTACCGAGACCCTGCCGAACGGCGTCAAGCACGACGTCCTCAACGCGCGCGACGGGGCACTGGATAACACGCCGGTCTACACCGTCCCGGAAGGCGAGTTCTTCTTCATGGGGGACAATCGCGACAACTCCAACGACAGCCGCGTGCCGCAAGCCGCCCGGGGCGTGGGCTATGTGCCTTTCCAGAACCTGATCGGCCGCGCCGATCGCGTGATGTTCTCGTCCGCCGGACGTTCGATCTTCTATTTCTGGACCTGGCGCAGCGACCGCTTCTTCAAGGCGCTCGACTGATCTTGGGGCTCTCGGTCGAACAGCAGGCATTCTGCGGACGGCTCGGGCACGAATTCGGGCGCCCCGAACTTCTGCGGTCCGCGCTGACCCATCCGTCGATGTCGTCGACGGTGCGCGCGGACAACCAGCGCCTTGAATTTCTGGGCGACCGGGTGCTCGGGCTGGTGATGGCCGAAGCGGTGATGGCCGAGGACCTGGAGGCGCCCGAAGGCAGCCTCGCGCCGCGCTTCAACGCCCTGGTGCGCCGCGAGACGCTGGCGGAGGTTGCCCGTGCGCTCGACCTGGGATCCGCGCTTCGGCTCGGGCGGTCGGAAATGATCGCTGGTGGCCGGAAGCGTGACGCGGCGCTGGCCGACGCGATGGAAGCGGTGATCGCCGCGATCTATCTGGATGCCGGGCTCGACGCGGCGCGGGCGGTGGTGCTGCGCCACTGGGGGCGCCGCGTGGCCGTCGCCGAGACCTTGGCGCGCGATGCCAAGACGGCGCTGCAGGAATGGGCGCAGGCCCGCCGTCAGACGCCGCCGAGCTATGACGAGATCGCCCGCGCCGGCCCGGATCACGCACCGGTCTTCACCATCCGCGCCCGACTGCAGAGCGGTGAAGAGGCCTCGGCGACCGCGGGGACCAAGCGCGCTGCCGAGCAGGCCGCGGCGCAGGCTCTGCTTGGCCAGATCGAGACGGACACGGAATGAGCGACGTCGAGACATCCCCGCCTGCCGGACCGACCCGCGCGGGCTTCGTCGCGCTGATCGGCGAGCCCAATGCCGGCAAGTCCACGCTCCTGAACCGGATGGTCGGGGCAAAGGTCTCGATCGTGACCCACAAGGTGCAGACGACGCGCGCGCGCATTCGGGGCGTGGCGATGGAGGGCGCGGCGCAGATCGTCTTCGTCGACACGCCGGGCCTGTTCCGGCCCCGCCGGCGGCTCGACCGGGCGATGGTGGCCGCGGCCTGGGGCGGGGCGGCGGATGCCGATATCGTCGTCCTGCTGATCGAGGCGCATCGCGGGCTGACCGAGGGCGTGGAATCGATCCTCGCGGCGCTTACGGAGCGGACCGAGGGGCGCAGTATCGCGCTGGCGATCAACAAGATCGACCGCGTCGAGGCGCCCGCGCTTCTCGCGCTCGCACAGGAGATGAACACGCGCTACCCGTTCGCGCGAACCTTCATGATTTCGGCCGAGCGCGGGCACGGCGTCGAAGATTTGCGCCGCTGGCTGGCCGCCGAACTGCCCGAGGGGCCGTGGCTCTATCCCGAGGATCAGATCGCCGACCTGCCGGTGCGGATGATCGCCGCCGAGATCACCCGCGAGAAGCTGACGCTCAGGCTGCACCAGGAGCTTCCCTATCAGCTCACCGTCGAAACGGAACACTGGCAGGAGCGCAAGGACGGCTCGGCCCGGATCGATCAGGTGATCTACGTCATCCGGGACGGCCACAAGGGGATCGTCATCGGTCACAAGGGCGAGACGCTGAAGGCCGTCGGGCAGGCGTCGCGGGCCGAGATCGAAGCATTCCTGGGCCGCAAGGTGCACCTATTCCTCAATGTGAAGGTGCGGCCCAACTGGCTGGAAGAGGCCGAGCGCTACAACGAGATCGGCCTTGATTTCCGCGACGGGGACCAATGAGCCGGCTTCGGGCCGATATCTGGATCCAGGCCTATTTGCGGCGGCTCGAACTGAACCTGATCCCCGCCTATGTCCTGGCGAAGGGGGATCCGACCGCCGGAACCGTGATCGTGAAAACCGCACGCCTTGACGGCACCGCACGGGCGCGAGAACGGAGCTTCGACCCGATGACCGGCGCGCGCGTCTGGGTGATCCTGAGCGACGGGCCGGAGACGGAGGTCGACGCGGTGCTCGCTCGCCAGCGGCGGATCGATCCGGATCTGTGGATCATCGAAGTGGAAAACCGGGACGGGCGCGACCTTCTCGACGAGCCGGGGCTTGCCGACTGATCCGGGCCACTGGCGGGCGGGCACGCCATCGCCTAGGCTGCCGATCATGGAATGGCGCGACGAGGCGGTGCTGCTCGCAGTGCGCAAGCATGGTGAATCCGCCGCGATCATCGAGGTCTTTACCCCTGGCCGGGGACGGCATGCGGGCGTCGTGCGCGGCGGTGCCGGGAGGCGGCTGGTGCCAGTCCTGCAGCCCGGCGCGCAACTTGATGTGACCTGGCGCGCACGGATCGAAGACCATATCGGTGCCTTCAGCGTGGAGCCGGTGCGCAGCCGTCTTGGTGTACTGATGTCGGACCGGCTGGGTCTGTCGGGGCTGGACGCGGTCGTCACGCTGCTGGCCTATGCGCTGCCCGAACGCATGCCCTATCCGGATCTGTACCTGCGCACGCTTCAGCTTCTCGACCTGATCGCCGCGACGCCGGCCTGGCCTCTGGCCTATCTGAAATGGGAACTTGCGCTCCTTGAGGCGACGGGCTTCGGGCTCGACCTGACCCGCTGCGCCGTGACCGGTGCGTGCGAAGGTCTTGCCTATGTCTCGCCCCGGACGGGGCGGGTGGTTTCGGCGCAAGGAGCGGGGGATCTTGCCCCGCGGCTCCTGCCTCTGCCGCCTTGCCTCATGGGGCAGGGAGATGCGCCGAACGACGAGATCGCGCTGGCGATGTCCACAACAGGATATTTCCTGGAACGGCACCTGGTGCCGCAGCATCCGGCTCAGCCGTTCCCGCCGGCGCGGGCACGCCTCGCCGCCTTGCTGGCGCGTCCGCAATTGCGATCCGCCTGACGGAACGGCGCCTCCGGCTACCGGCACGTCTGGAAAGCTGTGCTATGACGGAAGCGAATCGCGCATTAGCGGCCCGGCGGCGGCCGGCCGGAACCCATCGACCGAAGGAAGAGGCCCATGACGACCGAAACCCAGAACACGTCCCGCACGATGATCGTCGAAGGCGCGATTTCACTGATCCTTCTGGCGCTGGCGTTCCTAGCCATCGCAGCATCCGATATCTCGGCCGGCAATTCGCACAATTACTGGGTCGGCCTTGTCGTGATCTACGGGATTGCGAGTTTCATCTTCGATCGTCTCCATACCGGCCACAAGTGGACCGACTGGCGGTCGATGGTGACCATCGTCATCCACTGGGCGGGCGTTCTGGCAACGATCCAGCTTGTGCACATGTTCGTCGCCGCGGGCCGCATCGACAACGCGAATATCGGTCTTGCGGACGGGTTGCTGCTGGCTTTGGGCACGTTCACGTCGGGTGCCGCCGGAAACTGGCGGATGATCGTGATCGGCATTGCCCTTGGTCTGGCGACCGCTGTCGTCGCCATGGTCGAGCAGTATCTCTGGGTTCTGCTGGGCGTTGCGGTGGTGACGGTTCTGATCGTCATTCTCGGCAGCCGGTTCCGCGCCAACAGGCGAGCCGGCATGGATGCCTGACCCGGAACCGCCAGAGCCGGCAGAGCGGCCCGCGGCGGGATTGTCGGTGCCGCGGAACCACGGGGAACGTGCAATTGACGTCGCCGTCCGTCTGGCGGTTCTGGCGGGCTTCCTGGGTTTGGTTATCGCGCTGATCCGGCCATATTTCGGGCTTCTCGTCTGGTCCGCGATCCTGACCGTCGCGCTTTATCCCCTGTTTGCCTGGCTCCGGGACCGACTGGGCGGTCGCAGCCACCTCGCCGCCATACTGGTCACGCTGCTGGCGCTCGTCGTGGTTTTCGGACCCGCCGCGCTTCTGGTCTCCAGCGTCGTCGTGTCGCTCGAAGGACTGGCCGCTGCGGTCCATGACGGGACGCTCGCACTGCCGCCCCTTCCCGCCGCAATCGAAAACCTGCCCCTTGTCGGCGCGACTCTGAAGAGCCTCTGGACCAATGGCATGGCCGGCGCCGAAGCGCTGCTGAGGGCCCACGGCGATGCGCTGGTCGGTCCGGGGAAGACCGTCCTGCAGATCATCGCCGGACTAGCCGGAAGCGTCGCCGTCTTCGCGGTGGCGGTCGTCGTGGCGGGCTTC
The DNA here is from genome assembly GCA_020425125.1 of Paracoccaceae bacterium. Taxonomy (GTDB): domain Bacteria; phylum Pseudomonadota; class Alphaproteobacteria; order Rhodobacterales; family Rhodobacteraceae; genus Meridianimarinicoccus. The sequence continues at coordinate 131,388 of JAGQRV010000018.1, forward strand.
CTGTTCGTTCCCGGACCGCGGATTGTCGCCGTTGTCCGCGAGGCGGCGCACAAAATTGCCGGTCCGCGCGGCGACCGGTTCATTGCGCTCGGGGGGGCCACGGTGCGCAGCGTTGCGCGCGGGATCATCGGCATCGCGATGCTTCAGTCCTTGCTGATGGGATCGGCGATGATCGTGGCCGACATTCCCCATGCCGGTCTGTTGACGCTCGCAGTCCTGATCGTGTCACTGGCGCAGATTGCGGCGGCCTTCGTCGCGGTTCCCGTGACGATCTGGGTCTGGTTTGCCCATGGCAGCGTGTTCGCGATCGTCTTCAGCCTCGTCTTCCTGCCCCTCGGGGTCATGGAGATCCCGCTCAAGCCGCTTGCAATGGGCCAAGGGCTCGACACGCCGATGATCGTGATCGTGGCGGGGGTTGCTGGAGGGATGGTCGCGTTCGGTCTTCCGGGCCTGTTCCTCGGGCCCCTGGTCCTGTCCCTTGCCTGGGAAATGCTTGCCTATTGGCTGGCGGAGACGGGGGCGGGGCGGGGGGCGGAGTAGGGGCGGGTCAGCGGTAGAGGCCGGCGTTGGCGGCGCGCTTCTCGTCGCGTTCGGTGATCAGGCGCTTCAGGGTGTGTTCGAAATTCTCGGCCTCGGCGGGGACGTGCTCGTGATCCTCGGGGCTGGGGGCCGCAGCGGATTTTGCCTTGTCCTTCAATGACTTTTCGTCCGACTTGGCGGACTTCTTTTCGCTTTTCTTCGCCATTTCAGCCTCTCCCTGACCGATGTTGCGACTCAGTCTAGCGCAGGCTTCGGGCGGTGTGAACGGGGTTCGCACGGGGGAAACGGGGCGTCGGACATGCATCGGACTTTCATCGGACTTCTGTCGGACCGGCCGCACGGTGGCCAAGGGGGCGGTTAACCCTTCGGCAGGCAGGCTTTGCGCCCAGGATGCCCCGAAGCCGAGAGAGACGCCGATGCCGAAACCCCGCGCCGCCCACCGCCAGAAGCCCGAGATCGGCCAGACGAAGACCGCGCGCATCGCCTATGAGCGGATGCTGCGGCACGTGCTGGAGATCGACTACGAAGGGCTGGTGCCCTATTACGACCTCTGCGAGATCATCCCGAAGGCCTGGGACACGCTGGAACAGGATATCGACGTCACCGAGAAGAAAGTGAAGGTCACGCTGCTGCTGGACGACAGCGTCGCCAAGTTCTTCCGCGCCCAGGGGCAGGGCTACCAGGCCCGCATCAACCGCGTGCTGGGCACTTTCGCGCAGATGAAGATCGCCGAGATCCGGCTCGCCGAGAAGCGGCTGGCGCGGATCCGCGAGGAGGAGGCGGAGCGGGTGCGGCGGGAGAGGGAGGGGCGGTAAGGGCTTGTGTTGGTAGTTGAATCACGCACCCTACGCTTATTGGGGGGAGGTGTTGATGACGGTGAGACTGACGGAGATGCTGCCCGCGCTGGACCCAGCGCGCCGGGCGCGGATCGAGGCAGAGGCGGAGCGATTGGAGGACGAATACCGGACGCTGCAGCAGTTGCGGAAGGCGCGGGAGTTGACCCAGACCCAGATCGCCGAGTCGCTGGGCGTGCGGTAGGCCAGCGTCGCGCAGATGGAGAATCGCAGCGACCTGATGCTGTCGACGCTTCGGAGCTACGTTGAGGCGATGGGCGGAGAATTGCGGCTGACAGTGAGCTTTCCGGGGCAGCGGGAGGTAGAGTTGGGTGGGTTTGGCAATGACGAGGCGTGAGGGATGCGGTGGGCGGGAAGCCCACCCTACACTTGCTATTGTAGCTGGATTCCCAAGAAACTAGTGGTTGTGTTGTATCTGTTGAAACCCAGTGGCCATGGAGGCTTTTTTGGAGAGCGATACGTCCTCGTACCAGCTAGAGGCAGATTCTGCAATTAGAGACTTGCTCCTTGAGTTCGAGTGCCAGCCGATCCTATTTGTCGGAAGCGGCTTGTCCAAGAGATATTTTGGCGCTCCGAATTGGTTAGAGTTGCTCGGGATAATTTTCGAAAGAACGGGAAAATCTAAGGAGGACTTCGAATATTACAGGCAAAAATTCAATAACGACCCGATTGAGATTGGCGATGTCTTGTCCGAAATTATTTTCGAGTAGGCCTGGGCCAAAGGAAGATCTGCATTTCCAAATGCCTATTTTTCCTCAGGGGCCGGAAAAGATTTATTCGTAAAGCGTCTCGTTTGCGAACATCTGAATGAGATTACCCCTGAATTGTCGACTATCTCGGACAAAAAGATCGTTGCCGAACTTGGTGATCTAGCGGCGATCAAGCCACACGCAATTATTACTACAAATTACGATTGCTTCCTTGAGAAGGTATTTGATGGGTATGAGCCAATAATCGGGCAGACGATATTGCGCTATAACACGAGTAGCTTCGGAGAGATTTTTCATATCCATGGCGACGTCTCGACGCCGGAATCTCTGGTTTTGACAAAGTCAGACTACGCCGATTGGAACATGAAGAAGAAATATGTTTCCGCAAAACTATTGACATACTTTGCTGAGCATCCAGTGTTCATCTTTGGGTATGGCCTCGGAGATCCCAACGTGAAGAGCATATTGAGGGACATTGGTGAGATCGTTGCAGATGATAGCGGTCTTATCCCAAATGTCTTTCATGTCGTATGGCGGCCAAGCCCCATAGAGAAGTTGCCACCTGACCAAGCCGTGTTTTCAGTGGATGGTAGGGAGTTTCGAATAAAAGCTATTCATACGGGTGATCTGTCTTGGGTATTCAGGGCGCTCAGAAGTAGAGCTGCTATTTCCTCAATAAATCCAAAGCTAGTTAGGGCGTTAGCTGCTCGCACTATGAAGCTTATACGGCACGATATCCCGTTCGGAGAGGTCCAGGTTAACTATGACGTCCTTGAACGTGTCGCTGACGAAAAAGACCACTTACCAAATCTTCTTGGGATTACCTCAGTTAGCAATCCAAATCAATCGCATCCTTTCACATTGACGCAGGTGGCAAAAAGAATTGGCCTGCGGAATTGGAATCAGGTAAGCAAGTTGATCAATCGAATAAAGGACGAAACGGGCACTGATTTGCGCTCTACCGACAATAGATACCACTGCAGAATCAAGACGGGGACAAAAGACTCTAGCGCGACAAGGAAGTGGTCGCACGAGGCGATCGAGCTTTTCAAGAAGGTGAAAGTTGGTGATCCCTACCAATTGGGTCCGATGGACCTGTAGTGTCATCTGCTAGAAATCCATAAGGCGATCCTACACTGGTGGGCGGGAAACGTTCAAATGAGAATTCTATGTCACGCTAGGCCAAAACGAGGATCTTGATGTGTAGGATCCCCGCTTTCGCGGGAATTACAGGCGTAGCGGGCAGGTCGAGTGGCGGAGTCAATCAGCCCGATGGCACCCAGCAACCCTACGCAATCACCTGCGCCTGGATCTCGCAGTTCAGCCGAGGGCGGCGCCCGCTGGACGCCGCCTGAAATCGGTCAGCCGAGCAGTCTTCTTGCAATGACCTGCGCCTGAATCTCCGCCGCGCCTTCGAAGATGTTCAGGATCCGCGAGTCGCAGAGGATTCGGCTGATCGTGTATTCGAGGGCAAAGCCGTTGCCGCCGTGGATCTGCAGGGCGTTGTCGGCCGCGGCCCAGGCGACGCGGGCACCGAGGAGCTTGGCCATGCCGGCCTCCAGGTCGCAGCGCTGGCCGTGGTCCTTCTCCCACGCGGAGAAATAGGTGAGCTGGCGCGCCACCATGATCTCGACCGCCATCATGGCGAGCTTGGAGGAGACGCGGGGAAACTCGATCAGGGCCTTGCCGAACTGCTTGCGGTCGAGCGCGTACTGCATGCCGACATCGAGCGCGGAGCAGGCGACGCCGATGGCGCGTGCGGCGGTCTGGATGCGGGCGCTCTCGAAGGTCTCCATCAGCTGCTTGAAGCCCTGGCCGGTGACGCCGCCCAGGAGGTTCTCGCCCTTGACCTCGAAGCCGTCGAAGCCGAGTTCGTATTCCTTCATGCCGCGGTAGCCCAGCACCTCGATCTCGCCGCCGGTCATGCCGGGGGTGGGGAAGGGGGCGTCGTCGGTGCCCGGCGTCTTCTCGGCGAGGAACATGGAGAGGCCGCGCCAGTCGGTGGTGTCGGGCTCGGTCCGGGCGAGCAGCGTCATGACATGGGTGCGGGCGGCGTGGGTGATCCAGGTCTTGTTGCCGGTGACCTTCCAGGTGTCGCCGTCCTTCACCGCGCGGGTGCGCAAGCTGCCGAGGTCGGAGCCGGTATTGGGCTCGGTGAAGACGGCGGTGGGGAGGATCTCGGCCGAGGCGATGCGGGGGAGCCACTGCGCCTTCTGGTCGTCGGTGCCGCCGCAGAGGATCAGCTCGGCGGCGATTTCGGAGCGGGTGCCGAGGGAGCCGACGCCGATATAGCCGCGCGAGAGTTCCTCGGACACGACGACCATGGAGGCCTTGGAGAGGCCGAAGCCGCCGAATTCCTCGGGGATGGTGAGGCCGAAGACGCCCATCTCGGCGAGTTCGCCGATGATCGACATCGGGATCAGCTCGTCCTTGAGGTGCCAGTCGTGGGCGAAGGGGATGACCTTTTCCACGGCGAAGCGGCGGAACTGGTCGCGGATCATCTCGAGCTCGTCGTCGAGGCCGGAATGGCCGACGGTGACGTTCGCGGCGTGCTCCTGCATGAGCGCGACGAGGCGGGTGCGGGCGGCCTGGGTGTTGGCGCCGGCCATCAGCGTCTCGACCGCGTCGGTGAGCATGGCGCGGCGGTCGTCATGGGTGAGGCCGAGGTCGGCGGGGCGGACGATCTCGCCCTGGTTCATCGGGATGCCGCCGTGGATCTGCGAGAGGTATTCGCCGAACGCGATCTGCAGGATCAGCTGCTCGGTCTCGCCGAACTTGCCCATGTCGTCGAGCCGGCCGGCCCAGGCGCGCATCTGGCGCAGCGCCTCGACATAGGTGGCGAGCCAGGAGAGCCCGTGCGCCGCGGTCTGGTTCGCCTCGATCAGCCCGGCCGAGACCTTGCCGTCGGCGCTGCACAGCGCGCGCACCCGGTCGGTGGCGGTGGCGAGGAGCGCTTCGGCGGGGGGAACGGCGGCGCCGGTCAGGGCGAGAAGGTCGGGGAGGATCACCGGCTGGGCGCCGGCGGCGGGCAGGGGCTGTCCGTCATGGGGCATGAGTCGCATCCTTTCCTCTGATCTGAGCCGGGATACGCATTTCGCAGTTGCAGCGCAACAAATTTTCAAAACGCTGCCGCAGCTTGCAGTTTTATAACTGACGCAACATTTTGCACTGCGGCGCGGAATGTAGCACAGAGGGCCGGACAATCGGGGAGTGCGGGGCGTGGAAGAACTGTCGGTTCCGATTTCGGCCGCGGCATTCGTCGCGGCGGCCGGGGTGACCATCGTCGCGGGGTTCGTGAAGGGCGCCGTGGGCTTTGCCATGCCGATGATCATGATGGCGTGCATGGTGATGTTCCTGCCGGCACCGATCGCGCTGGCGATGCTGATCCTGCCGACTCTGGTCAGCAATGCCTGGCAGGCGCTGCGGCAGGGGCACGCGGCGGCCTGGGCATCGGTGCGGCCGTTCCGGCGCTATCTGGCCATCCTGGTGGTGACCATCCTGCTGGCGGCGCATCTGGTGACGCGGCTGAGCCCGGAGCTGCTCTATCTGGTCCTGGGGGTGCCGATCATCGGTCTGGCGCTTCTCCAGCTGTGGGGCGTGCGGTTCCACATCCCGCCCGAGCGGCGCCTGGGGGCGGATCTGGGGCTGGGCGTCTTCGCCGGGTTCATGGGCGGGCTGTCCGGGTCCTGGGGGCCGCAGACGGTGCTGTATCTGACCGCGCTCGACGTGCCGAAGGCGGAATCGGTGCGGATTCAGGGGGTCATCTACGGTATCGGCAGCGTCGCGCTGCTGGCCGCGCACCTTCAATCGGGGGTCCTGAATCTCCAGACGCTGCCGCTGTCGCTTGCCATGATCGTTCCGGCAGCGTTGGGCATGGCGTTGGGGTTCAAGGTCCACGACCGGCTCGATCAGGCGCGGTTCCGGCGCTGGACGCTGATCGTGCTGGTGGTGGTTGGCGCCAATCTGGTGCGCAAGGGGCTTGCAGGGTGGTCCTGACCGCACCGCACCGTTAGCCTGACAGCGGATGGGTGTCCGCCTTGGCGCTGCGAGACGTTTCGCCTGCCCGCGCAGGGCAGCGCACGCCGCCGGGTCGGACCGGTGGAAAAGGGGAGCCGCAGGATGAGGCAAGTCGCCGACACCGGGAAGGTCGTCTTCGTCACCGGAGGCGGGTCGGGCATCGGCCGCGGCCTTGCCGAAGCCTTCCACGCGCGCGGCGCCCGGGTGATCATCGCCGGCCGCCGGCGCGAGGTTCTGGAGGCGGAGGCGGCGCGGTATCCGGGAATGGAGCTCGAGGAGATCGATGTCGCCGACCCGGACTCCGTGGCCGCCTGCGCGGCGCGCACGGCCGCGCGGCATCCCGACCTCGACACGGTGATCAACAATGCCGGCATCCAGCGGATCATGGACTTCTCGGGCGACGACCTGCCCGACCAGACCGAGATCGCGGCGGAGATTGCGGTCAACCTGGCGGGGGCGATCGGCGTTGCCCGGGCTTTCCTGCCGATCCTGAAGCGCCGGCCGGCGGCCCGGCTGATCAATGTCGGCTCGGCGCTCGGCTTCGTCCCGCTGGCGGCGGCTCCGGTCTATTCGGCCACCAAGGCGGGGATGCACGCCTTCACCGTCGCGCTTCGGCGGCAGCTTGCAGGATCCTCCGTGACGGTGGTCGAGATCGTGCCGCCGGTGGTGGAGACCGGATTGCATCGCGACCAGACGCGGCGTCCGCCGAAGGCGATGCCGCTCGACACCTTCGTGCGCGCAGCCATGTCGGCGCTCGATGCCGGCGGGACCGAGATCGCGATCGGGCCGGCCCGCGCGCTGCGGCTGGGAGCGCGCGTCGCGCCCAAGCTGTTCCTGAGCCTCGTCAACAAGCCGCGCTGAGGCCGGACGGGATCATCCTGCCTGACCTGCGAGCCGCCGGATGTCTGGCGGACCGCGCCCCCTCAGATTGACCGGCTGCGCCCGCAGGCGCAGGATCGGATTCTGCCATTTCGATTTTCAACAAGGGAATGTCAGGATGCGGCTTGCAGGCTCAAAGGCGGTCCGGCTTCTTCTCTTTCTCGCTGCCCTCGCGGCGTGTTCGCCGCTGATCGCTCCCTACAGCCTGACGGCGTATCAGAACGCGACCAGTCTGAAAGCCAGAAGCCTGAACATGATCGACCGATCCGCGGAACCCTACTCCGAAAGCAAGGAGGCGCTCGACGCGCTTCTACTGGATATCGACGAAGCCTACGAATTCGCGGCCGGATTGAACCACAACGATATCAGCGCACGGCAATGGGCTCTGGTCCGGGGGCCGGGCGGCAATTACTGGGGCGCCTTCATCCCTGTGTGGCGCGCAGAAGGAACGACCGGCCAGAGCTTCCGAGCCGAGACGAAAAAGGAGTTCGCGGCCGCATTTGACTACATCATTTGCCTGGAGGCGAACAAGCGGCAGAGCACCGAATGCGCGCCGAGCGACCAGGAAGGTGGAACCTGAACAGGGGGGACTGAGCAGTGCTGCCGATCAATTTCGACACGGTCAAGGACAATTTCCTCAAGGGGCTGACTCCGCTTGCGGAGAACCTGTTCGGTGATCTGCGCAATCTGGCAATGAACGATGGAATGGAGCTTTGGGACGAGATCAGGACGGATCTTGACCGCCGCACCCAACTTCTGGCCGAAGGCAAGCTCACCCGCGAGGAATTCGATGCCCTGTTGAAGATGCAGGCGGGACGCATCGAAATGCATGCGCTGACGGCGGCCGGATTGGCGGCGGCCAGGATCCAGCGTTTCCGGACCGGGCTCATCAGTCTGCTGATCAACTCGGTCAGGCTGGCGCTTTAGGGGCGGACTGCATTGCCCGGCGCCGGGGGTCAGATCTGCTGGCCGCCCGAAACCTCGATCCGCTGGGCGGTAAGCCAGCCGAATTCGCCCATGAGCAGGCTCGAGATCGCGCCGCCGATATCGTCGGGGAGTCCGACCCGGCCGAGCGCGGTCTGGGCCGCGATGATGCGGTTCAATTCAGGATTGTCTCGCACTGCACCGCCGCCGAAATCGGTCTCGATGGCGCCGGGGGCGACCGTATTGACGGTGATCTTCCGCGGTCCGAGTTCCCTGGCGAGATAGCGGGCCAGAACCTCGACCGCCCCCTTCATCGCCCCGTATGCAGCGTAGCCCGGCAGGGCGAAGCGGGCGAGGCCGGAGGACAGCATCACGATCCGTCCGCCATCCGCGATCAGCGGCAGCAGGCGCTGAGTCAGGAAGAAGACGCCCCTGACATGGACATTCATCAGCTGGTCGAATTCGGCTTCGGTCGTGTCGGCGAACGGCTTGTGGATGCCGATCCCGGCATTGTTGACCAGGAAGTCGAAGCTGTCGCGGTTCCAGATCTCGCGCAGGGCCGCGGAAAGTTCCGCGACGAAGCCCGGAAAAGCGGCGGTGTCGGTGGTGTCGAGCCGCAGCGCGATGGCCTTGCGGCCCTGCGCCTCGATCGCCGCGACGACCGCCTCTGCCTCGGCCTGTCCCGAGCGGTAGGTGAGGATGACGTCGCTCCCCCTGGCAGCGAGATGTTCGGCGGTGTTGCGGCCCAGCCCGCGGCTGGCGCCGGTGACGAGGGCGATCTTCGGTTCGGTGCTCATGGTGACCTCCGGGCTGCGCTGATCGTCCCCAGATAAAACATGCCGGCGGGGGAGGCCTGCCGGTTCCTCCGCGGGATCTGCCCGATCCTCCGAAACGCCGGAATGAGGCGGTTGCGGTCCCGGTGCCGAACCGCCTAGGATCGGAGGATCGAAGTCCGGACGGCTGCCATGACCATTGACGAGCTTCGGCGCGCGGCCGCCGAATTTGCTGATCTTGCGCGCGCGGGTGCGACGCCGGTCGCCACGCCGGTGCCCGGTCTGACGATCGTGCGCAGCCGGGCGCCGACCGAGATCGCGCCGGTCCTCTACGAGCCGCTGTTCTGCCTGGTCCTCCAGGGCGCGAAGCAGACGTCGGTCGATGGCAGGATGCTCAGCTTCCGGGCGGGTCAGTCGCTGGTGGTCAGCCACGACCGGCCGAGCCTGAGCCGGATCGTCGAGGCCAGCGCGGCGTCGCCCTATCTGGCGCTGGCGCTGACGCTTGACGTGCACGTGGCGGCGGAGATCGCGGCGGAGATGGAGACCCATGGTGCGGTGCCCGAGGCCGCGGGCGGAGCGGTCCGGGTGGGGCCCACCTCGCCCGGAGAGCTTGATGCCATGGCGCGTCTTTTCGGATTGATCGGTGATGCGGCGGCGGTCCGGGTGCTGGCGCCGACGATCGCGCGGGAAGTGCATTTTCATGTGCTCGCCGCCGGACACGGCGCGGTCCTGAAGCGGCTGGGGCGCCGGGACAGCCATGCGAGCCGGATCACCCGGGCGATCGCGGCGATCCGGCGCGGCTATGCGGGGCCGCTCAGGATCGCGGACCTGGCCGGGGAGGCGGGGATGAGCGCCTCGGCGTTCCACGAGCATTTCCGGGACTTCACCGGCACGACGCCGCTGCAATTCCAGAAGCATCTGCGGCTGATGGAGGCGCGGCGGCTGATCCTGGAGGCAGGGCAGGGCGTGGCGCCGGCGGCCTATGCGGTCGGCTACGAGAGCCCGACCCAGTTCAGCCGCGAATACAGCCGTGCCTTCGGCGTGGCGCCGAGCCGCGACCGGCCGGATGGGGCGGAAATCGCGGCGGAATAGGAGATCGCGGCGGAATAGACGAAAAGACGCCCCGGTCCTCCCCCGGAGCGCCTTCCGCCGGCCCTGGGCCGGAAACTCGTGCCGCGATCAGCCGATCGCGACCGCCTTCACGTCGTCATCGATATGGGCGACATACTGTTCGAAGTTCTCGGCGAACATCTCCACCAGCTTCTTCGCCTGTGCGTCGTAGGCCGACTTGTCGGTCCAGGTCGAGCGCGGGTCGAGCAGCTTGGCATCGACGCCCTCCACCGTCACCGGAACCTCGAAGCCGAAATTCGGATCCTTGCGGAAGGTGACCTCGTTGAGCGACCCGTCGAGCGCGGCGGTCAGCAGCGCGCGGGTCGCCTTGATCGGCATGCGGCTGCCGGTGCCGTAGGCGCCGCCGGTCCAGCCGGTATTGACCAGCCAGCAGGTCGCCCCGTGGGTGGCGATCTTTTCCTGCAGCAGCTTGCCGTAGACCTCGGGGCGGCGCGGCATGAAGGGGGCGCCGAAACAGGTCGAGAATGTCGGCGTGGGTTCGGTCACGCCGCGTTCGGTCCCGGCGACCTTGGAGGTGAAGCCCGAAAGGAAATGGTACATCGCCTGCGCCGGGGTCAGGCGGCTGATCGGCGGCAGCACCCCGAAGGCGTCGCAGGTCAGCATGATGATGTTCTTCGGATGCCCGCCAAGCGCGGTATCCGAGGCGTTCGAGATGTACTCCATCGGATAGGCGCAGCGCATGTTCTGCGTCAGGCTGTCATCCTCGAAGTCAAGCTCGAAGGTCTCGGGGTCGAACACCATGTTCTCGATGACGGTGGCGAACTTCCCGGTCGTCGCGTAGATCTCGGGCTCGGCCGTGGCACTGAGCGAGATCGTCTTGGCGTAGCAGCCGCCTTCGAAGTTGAAGGTGCCGCGATCCGACCACCCGTGTTCGTCGTCGCCGATCAGGACGCGCGCCGGATCGGCCGAGAGCGTCGTCTTGCCGGTGCCCGACAGGCCGAAGAAGACCGCGGTGTCCACCGGGTTGCCGACCGCGTGGTTGGCCGAGCAGTGCATCGGCATCACGCCCTTTTCGGGCAGGATGTAGTTGAGCAGGGTGAAGACCGACTTCTTGTTTTCGCCGGCATATTCGGTGCCGCCGATGAGGATCATCTTTCGCGCGAAGTTGAGCGCGATCACGGTATCGGTGCGGCAGCCGTGGCGCTCGGGATCGGCGCGGAACGACGGGCAGTTGATGATGGTGAATTCCGGCACGAAGCTGTCGAGATCGTCGCGGGACGGACGGCGCAGCAGATGGCGGATGAAGAGATTGTGCCAGGCAAGCTCGGTCACCACGCGGACATCGAGCCGGAGCGTCGGGTCGGCGCCGGCATAGAGATCCTGCACGAAATAGTCGCGGCCCTGCATGTGGGCGAGCATGTCGTCATAGAGCCGGTCGAAGCCTTCTGACGACATGCGGGCGTTGTTGTCCCACCAGATCTTGTCGGACACGTCGGGCGTGTCCACGACGTGCTTGTCCTTGGGCGAGCGGCCCGTGTACTTGCCGGTGGTCACCAGAAGGGTTCCGCCGAGACCCAGCGTCCCCTCGTTGCGCTGCAGCGCGTGCTCGACAAGGGCCGGCTCCAGCAGATTGTAGTGTACCTTGCCAAGCCCCTCGATGCCCTGATCCTCCAGACGTTGCGAAGGATTCACGCGACCTTGTGTCATGTAGACTACTCCCGACGCCGCTGACGCGGCCGTTGTAAAGAAGAGAGCGGTGCCCGACCATGCCGCCACACCCTGCCGGCACGGCACCGCGCAGGTCAGATAGACCCGCCGCGGGACATATAGCACGTTCGCAAGCCGCCCAAACAGAAGGCAAACCCGAAGTTAGCGCAACCACTTACCTGTTTGCGCAATCAAAGTGAACAAAATCGGCCCGCTGATCGAAATATTGTTTCTCTGCTAAACCGTTGAGCCGGGCCGATGTCGGATCGATTCGCCCGGCGCGGAAATGCTTGCGGCAGCGCCGCATCCCGCTAGACTGTTGACAACTTTCCAACGTCAGTCCGATGCAATCCACAGTGAGTTCCGATCGAGGTGCCGGGGCGTGAGCCGTGACGAGGCGCCGGGTCCCGAAATCCGCCACGCGACCACGGTTGCGGTGGCCGGGCGCGGACTGATGATCGAGGGCCCGTCCGGAACGGGAAAATCGACGCTTGCCCTGGAATTGATGGCTTACGGGGCGGACCTCGTCGCCGACGACCGCACGCTTCTTCGTCGGGGGGCGGGGCCTGTGGCGATCTGGGCCGAGGCCCCGCCGATGCTGCCCGCACTGATCGAGGCGCGGGGTCTTGGGCTGCTCGGGGCGCGGCTGGCCGGGCCGGTGCCGCTATGCGCCGTGGTGCAGCTGGATCTTGTCGAAACCTCCCGCCTGCCGGACCGGCGCAGCGTCACGATCCTCGGCCGCCAGGTCACGATGTTCCATCGGCCCGAACGAGGGCCTTTTGCTGCGGCGCTATTACAATATTTAAGGGCATCGGAAGAAAAGTGCTCCTGATGGCCGAGTCGACCCCGGCGCGCAGCGCCAGTTCCAGTTTCGTCCTCGTGACCGGCCCCTCGGGCGCCGGCCGGTCGACTGCTGTCCACGCGCTCGAGGATCTCGACTGCGAAGCGATCGACAATCTCCCGCTCAGCCTCGTGCCACGGCTCTTCGACGGCGCGGCGTTGCGCCGGTCGCTGGTGCTGGGGATCGACGTGCGCAACCGCGATTTCTCGGTCGCCGTGTTCCTCGAAACGGTGGACTGGCTGCGCAGCCGCGAGGCGGGGGTCGAGGTTCTGTACCTGGATTGCGCGCCAGCGGTGCTGGAACGGCGCTATTCCGAGACCCGCCGCCGACATCCGCTTGCCCCGGCAGAAACCCCCAGCCAGGGGATCGAGCGGGAGATCGACCTTCTGGCGCCGATCCGTGCCCGGGCGGATATCGTCATCGACACCACAGAGCTCACGCCGCACGACCTGCGCGCGGAACTGGCGCGCTGGTTCGACCGTGATGGCACCCAGCGCATGGCAGTGACGCTGCATTCCTTCAGTTACAAGCGCGGCATGCCCCGAGGCATCGACATGGTGTTCGACGTTCGGTTCCTGAACAATCCCTACTGGGAGCCGGACCTGCGCGGGCTGGACGGGCGCGACGAGCGGGTTGCGGCCTATGTCGCGGGCGATAGCAGATTCGCACCATTCTTCGACAAAGTGAGCGATCTGGCGGGATTCCTGTTGCCCGCCTACATCGCGGAGGGCAAGTCACATCTATCTATAGGGTTCGGATGCACGGGCGGGCAGCACCGGTCGGTGGCAATGGCGGAAGCGATTGCACATGCCCTGCGGGAGACGGGATGGCAGGTGGCTCTGAGGCATCATGAACTGGAACGCCACGGCCGGCTGACCGGCGGTCCTGCCCCGGCGGGGGCCGCATGATCGGGGTGGTGATCGTCGCCCATGGCGGGCTGGCGCGGGAATATCTGGCTGCGGTGGAACATGTCGTCGGGCCCCAGGCGAACATGCGGGCGATCTCGATCGCCGTTCAGGAGGACCGCGACGCCAAGCGGGCCGAGATCGAGGCGGCGGCGGATGCCGTTGATACCGGGGACGGCGTGATCATCGTCACCGACATGTTCGGCGGCTCGCCGTCGAACCTGTCGCTGCCGGCCTGCGCCCATGCCGACCGGCGGATCCTCTACGGCGCCAACCTGCCGATGCTGATCAAGCTGGTGAAGTCACGCAAGCTGCCGCTGACCGAAGCCGTCACTGCGTCGCTTCGCGCGGGCCGGAAATATCTTGATTGCTTCGACGCTTTCGGCAATTGACCGTCGGGATGACTGTACCGATTGTGCGCAAGCTGAAGATCGTGAACGAGAAGGGCCTGCATGCGCGGGCGTCGGCCAAGCTCGTGGAGGTGGTGGAGGCGCATGATGCCTCGGCCTATGTGTCGAAGGACGGTATGGGGGCCTCGGGCGACAGCATCATGGGTCTGCTGATGCTGGGCGCGGCGCGGGGAGAGACCATCACCGTCGAGGCCTCGGGTCCCGAGGCCGAAGCGCTTGCCGCGGCGCTGGAGCGTCTCGTGGCGGAGCGGTTCGGGGAAGACGTATAGGCGCGCCGTGAGCGATCTGCCCATCGCGGAGCCGCGCGGACGGCGGAGCCCTCTGCCCGCCGAGCTTCGACAGGCACACTCGCCGGACGCCAGGCATGTTCCTTACGACGCGCGCAAGCTTTCCTACGCCGCGACCTTCGACGACGGCGCCCGCAAGGCGGTGATCCGCAGCCTCGAATGGCTGACCGGAAAGGTGACGCTGCTGCGGCTGATCCGCCAGTTCGAGCACGAAGGCGTGCCGGAGGGACAGGCCTTCTGGCGCCGGGCGCTCGACACGCTGGGGATCGACCTGACCACGCCCGACCGGCAGATCCGGCGCATCCCGCGCGAAGGGCCGGTCGTTCTGGTGGCGAACCATCCTCACGGGTTGGTCGACGGGATGATCCTGGCGGACGTGATCGGCCGGGTCCGGCCGGACTACAAGATCCTGACCCGATCGCTCCTCACCGGGGTCAGCGAAGTGGGGCGGTTCATGATCCCGGTGCCGTTTCCGCACGAGGCGGATGCGCGCGAGCGCAATCTGGAAATGCGCCGCCGCACGATGGAGCATCTGGCACTGGGCGGGCTGATTGCGCTGTTTCCCTCAGGCTCGGTGGCGGCGTCGGGCACGATGTTCGGACCGGCGGTGGAGGCGGAATGGAACCCGTTTACCGCCCGCCTGATCCAGCGCAGCCGTGCCACGGTGGTGCCGGTCTATTTTCCCGGCCAGAACAGCCGCTGGTACCAGATCGCCAACCGGATCTCCGCGACCCTGCGCCAGGGGCTGCTGATCCACGAGGTCGTCCATGCGCGGAACCGCCCGCAAGCCCCGGTGGTGGGCGATCCGATCGCGCCGGACGATCTGCGAGACTGGGACAACGATCCGCGCGGACTGATGCGCTGGCTGCGCGCCCGAACGCTGGCGCTGCGGGACTTCGAAATCGCACGGTCGGATTGAAGCGGCGGTCCGGCCGCGCCGGATCAGCCGAAGCGGTTGTCCCGCGGGAAGCCGCGCGGGGCCATGCGCCCGGAGCCCGCGCGCCTGCCCAGCCATTCATCCAGTTCCGGCGGCCGGACGGTGCGGGTCCTGCCCTCGGCATAGGGCCAGCTCAGGCCCTCCTCGCGGCGGAAGGTGACCGCGTCCGATAGCCCGCCATCCTTGAACTTCTGCAGCCGGACGCCCTTGCCCCGGGTCATCTCGGGCAGATCGTCGAGCGGGAAGACCAGCATCTTGCGGTTCTCGCCCACGGTGGCGACGTGGTCGCCGTCGACGCGGCGGCAGACCAGGGCCCGTGCCGGGGCGCGAACGTTCAGCACCTGCTTGCCGGCGCGGGTCTGCGCCAGAACCTCGTTCTCGGGCACGAGGAACCCGTCGCCCGCATCCGAGGCGACCAGCAGCCGACGCCCGGTCTGGTGGAGGAAAAGCGCGACGATCTCGGCCTCGTTGGGCAGATCGACCATCAGCCGCAGCGGTTCGCCCATGCCGCGCCCGCCCGGCAGGTTTGCTGCCGACAGCGTGTAGAACCGCCCGTTCGAGGCAAAGGCCAGAAGCTTGTCCGTGGTCTCGGCGTGAAAGGCAAAGCGGCCCTCGTCGCCATCCTTGAACTTCAGCGGCTGGTCGAGCGGGATATGCCCGCGCATCGCCCGGATCCAGCCCATCTTCGAACAGACCACGGTGATCGGTTCGCGGTCGATCATCGCTTCAAGCGGCACTTCGGCGATCTCGACGGCCTCGGAGAAGCCGGTGCGGCGCCTGCCGCCCGGCGCACCGGCGCCGAACGCCTTGCGCACCTCGCGAATCTGATCGGCAATGCGGGTCCACTGCAGATCGTCGCTGGCCAGCAGATCTTCGAGGCCGGCACGCTCCTCGGTCAGCCCGTCCCGTTCGCGTCGAAGCTCCATTTCCTCGAGGCGGCGAAGCGAGCGGAGGCGCATGTTCAGGATCGCCTCGGCCTGCACGTCCGTCAGGGTGAATTCGGCCATCAGCACCGGCTTCGGCTCATCCTCGGTGCGGATGATCTGAATCACCCGGTCCAGGTTGAGATAGGCGACGATATAGCCTTCCAGCACTTCGAGCCGGTGATCGATCTTGCCCAGACGGTGGCGCGAGCGGCGCAGCAGCACTTCGCGCCGGTGGTCGAGGAAGGCGCGCAGCACCTCCTTCATCGAGCAGACCTTGGGCGTGCGGCCGTCGATCAGCACATTCATGTTCATCGCGAAGCGGATTTCCAGATCCGACAGCCGGAACAGCGTCCCCATCAGCACATCCGCATCCACATTGCGCGAGCGCGGCTCGAACACGATCCGCACGTCGTCGGCACTTTCGTCCCGCACATCGGCCAGAAGCGGCACCCGCTTGGTCTGGATCAGTTCGGCGAGTTTCTCGATCAGCTTCGACTTCTGGACCTGATACGGGATCTCGGTGACGACAATCTGCCACTGGCCGCGGCCCTGTTCCTCGATCTCCCACCGCGCCCGCAGGCGGATCGCGCCGCGGCCGGTCCGATAAGCTTCGGCAATCGCCGCGCGGGGTTCGACCACCACGCCGCCGGTCGGAAAATCGGGGCCGGGGATCAGATCCAGCAACGTCTCGTCGCGGGCCCCCGGCGACTTGATCAGATGCAGGCAGGCGGCGCAGAGCTCGTCGATGTTGTGCGGCGGGATGTTCGTGGCCATCCCGACCGCGATGCCGCTTGCCCCGTTCGCCAGCAGGTTCGGGAAAGCCGCCGGCAGCACTTCGGGCTCCTTCAGCGTGCCGTCGTAATTGTCGCGGAAATCGACCGCATCTTCGTCGAGTCCGTCGAGAAGCGCTTCGGCCGCGGCGGTCAGGCGCGCCTCGGTGTAACGGGCGGCGGCCGGATTGTCGCCGTCGATATTGCCGAAGTTTCCCTGACCGTCGACCAGCGGATAGCGCATCGCGAAGGGCTGTGCGAGACGGGCCATGGCGTCGTAGATCGCTGCGTCGCCATGAGGGTGATAGTTGCCCATCACGTCGCCGGTGATCTTGGCCGATTTGCGGAAGCCGCCGGTCGAGGACAGGCGCAATTCGCGCATTGCGTAGAGAATGCGCCTGTGCACCGGCTTCAGCCCGTCGCGCGCATCGGGCAGGGCGCGGTGCATGATCGTCGACAGCGCGTAAGTCAGGTAACGGCTGCCAATCGCGCGGCGCAGCGGCTCGGTCGTTTCGGCGTCGGGGCGGTCGGGTGTCTCCATGGATCGGTTCTAGCGATGCGGGAGAAAAGAATAAAGTCCGTGTCCGCGGCGATGGATCCGTCCCCGGCACCCGTGCTAGTGGAGGCCGGCGGGGTAGACCGGCGGCCTCGGCTGGCAGGAGCGGACATGCTGTTTCGACTGACCTTTCTGCTCTGTGCGGGGCTCTTCGTCGCGATGTACTTCGCCCCCAACCGGCCGGCGCCAGTGCCGAAGCAGGCCACGCCGCCACCACCGGCGACCCAAGAAGCGGCCGCTCCGGTGCGAACCGCACCGCCTCCCGCAGCCGAGGCCGCGCCGGAGACGCTGCCGCAGGCAGGGTCCCCCACGGCGCCCGCGCGGACCACCTCGAGCCGCCCCGCCGTCTCGGTTCCAGCGGATGAAGCTGGTCCGGACGCCGCAGGTCTTGCGGACACTGCTTCGGGGACCGCCGAGACGGAGGCCGGGCCCGACAGTGCGGACGGCGCACCATTCGGTGCCGCATCGGCACCGGATCTTGCTGATACGGGTGCGGCCGATCTCACCGGTCTCGGGCTGGGCAGGCTGGGGGCCGGGCAGACCTCGGATGCGCTGTCCCTTTCCGAAAGCGTGCGCAACCGCACAGAGGCCGCGACGTCGCCTGCCGCCGCTCCCGCGCCGCAGGCAAGGGGCCTGCTGGCGCCGACCGGGCAGGGAACCGCCGCGCCGGTCGGACCGGTGACCGGGCAGCGCGCGCTCGTGGTCGCAACTTCGGTCAATCTGCGGGCCGGGCCTTCGACGGGGGCCGCGGTGGTCGGACGGGTCGATTTCGGCGATACCGTGGTCGTGGTCACGCAGAATGCCGCGCCGGGCTGGACCGGGATCCGCGATCCCGCGACGGGGCAGGTGGCCTTCATTTCCAGCCAGTTCATCCAGGTGCAGCCGTGATCGGCGAGCCGGGCGAAGGACCGCGCCGGTGCTGACCGAACCGCGGCGCACGCTGCTGATCACCGGCTGTTCGTCGGGGATCGGCCTCGACGCAGCACAACGAATGCAGCAGGCGGGCTGGCGTGTCTTCGCCACCTGCCGCAAGGCCGAGGATTGCGCGCACCTGAATGCGGAGGGGCTCGAAAGCTTCCGGCTCGACTACGAGGACGCAGACAGCATTGCGGCGGCGGTCGACGAGGCGCTGGTCCGCGGTGCCGGCAGGCTCGACGCGCTGTTCCACAACGGCGCCTATGCCATCCCCGCGCCGGTCGAGGACGTTCCGCCGGCGGCCATGCGGGCGATCTTCGAGGCCAACTTTCTCGGCTGGCACGACCTGACCCGGCGTGTCGTCCCGATCCTGCGCCGGCAGGGGCACGGCCGGATCGTGTTCTGCTCGTCGATCCTCGGCTTCGTCCCGGCCAAATACCGCAGCGCATACATCGCCACGAAATATGCCGTCGAAGGCTATGCCGACGTCCTCCGGCTGGAACTGCGCGCGGCGGGCATCCACGTGAGCATCCTGGAGCCGGGCCCGATTTCCACCAGCTTCCGCCAGAATGCGATCCGCCAGTTCGAGCGCTGGATCGACTGGCAATCCTCGGCCCTGGCAGAGGAATACCGCACGCACCTCCTCGACCGGCTCTACCGCGGGTCGGGCGGCACAAGGTTCGAACTGCCGCCGGCGGCCGTGACGGCACGGCTGCGCCACGCCCTGGAATCGCCACGCCCGCGGGCGCGCTACCACATCACCGTGCCGACCCAGGCCATGGCGCTGGCCCGCCGCCTGCTGCCGGGCTCTGCAATCGACTGGATCTGCAGCCGCGGTTGAGCGAATTGGCGGTCGCCTTTTCCCCCACGAGCGGCTAAGTGCCAGCAGACCGCCCGGCACCGCGACATCACGGAGGCACTCAGGCAGATGCTCCACGATCCGCTCTTCATCATCGTCGCCATCGCCTGTCTCGTGGTGGTGCTGATCCTCGCACTCGGCATCGCGAGCTTCGGCCGGGGCGGCGAGTTCAACCGAAAGCATGCCAACCGGCTGATGCGGTATCGCATCGCGGCACAATTCGTGGCGGTGCTGCTGATCGTGCTCTTCGTGCTGGTCCGGCGAACGGGAGGACAGTGATGGTCGTTCTGAACCGCATCTACACGCGCACCGGCGATGGCGGCGATACCGCGCTCGGCAACGGCGCGCGCGTCGCGAAACATTCGCTTCGGGTCACCTCCTACGGGACGGTGGACGAACTGAACGCCACGCTCGGTCTGGCGCGGCTCCATGCGGAGGGCGAGGTGGATGCCTGGCTCGCGCAGATCCAGAACGATCTCTTCGATCTCGGCGCGGATCTGTGCCGCCCGGACATCGCGAAGGACGCCGAGGCCGCCTATCCGCCGCTTCGGATGGCCGCAAGCCAGGTCGATCGGCTGGAAGCGCAGATCGATGCGATGAACGACCGGCTGACGCCGCTCAGGTCGTTCGTGCTGCCCGGCGGCACCGCGCTGGCTGCGCATCTTCATCTCTGCCGCACGGTGGCGCGGAGGGCCGAACGCCACGCGGTCGCGCTTGCCGCCGGGGACGAGGTCAATCCGGCCGCGGTGACCTATCTCAACCGGCTCTCCGACTGGCTGTTCGTGGCGGCGCGGATCGCCAACGACGACGGCCGCGCCGACGTGCTCTGGGTGCCGGGCGCAAACCGCTGACAGCGGGTGTGCGGAGCGCCGTTGCGCGGCACGCGCGCATGGTCGATGCCGGGACGGTTCGGGAATATGGTGGCGCCAACACCTTCCTCCGTGCTGCACGTGCCTGCCGTTGCGTGCGAAGAAGCGTCGTTTTATGCCTGTCGGCACACCGGGTGTGGGGTTAAAGACAGCCCGAAGTGACCGCCACAAATGAAGGTTGGAGGCAGCCTGATGAAGATACTCGTGCCTGTGAAGCGGGTGATTGACTACAACGTGAAGGTTCGCGTGAAGGGGGACGGGTCCGGCGTGGACCTTGCGAACGTGAAGATGTCGATGAACCCGTTCGACGAGATTGGCGTCGAAGAGGCGATCCGTCTGAAGGAAGCGGGCAAGGTCG
>JAGQRV010000087.1:0-4642 GCA_020425125.1 Paracoccaceae bacterium
CGGCTCGTGCACCGACTTGCGCGGGATGATCCCCGGCGCCTTCACATCGGCGATGCGACGCTCGGAGAACTCGATCGGGCCCTTGCCGTCGAGCGGGTTGCCCAGCGCGTCGACGACACGGCCCAGCAGCTTGTCCCCGGCAGGCACGTCCACGATGGAGTTGGTGCGCTTGACGGTGTCGCCTTCCTTGATGTCCCGGTCGGAGCCGAAGATCACGATCCCGACGTTGTCGGTTTCAAGGTTGAGCGCCATGCCGCGGATGCCGCCCGGGAATTCCACCATCTCGCCGGCCTGCACGTTGTCGAGGCCGTAGACACGGGCAATCCCGTCGCCCACGCTCAACACGCGGCCGATCTCGGCAACTTCTGCTTCCTGACCGAAGTTCTTGATCTGCTCCTTAAGGATCGCAGAGATCTCGGCTGCCTGGATTCCCATTATCCGACCTCTTTCATGGCTTGCTGGAGGTTTGCGAGCTTGGCGGCGACCGATGTGTCGATCATCCGCGAGCCCACCTTCACGACTAGTCCGCCGATGAGGGTCTCATCCACGGTGGTATTGATCTTCACGTTGCGGCCGACCTTCGCCTCGAGGGTCTTGGCGAGGCGAGACGCCTGCGATTTGCTCAGAGGAGCAGCAGCGGTAATTTCCGCGGTAACCTCGCCCTTTTCATCGGCGATCAGGTCGCGCAGGGCACGGATCAGCTGGGGCAGGACGAAAAGTCGGCGCTTCGACGCCATCAGTGCCAGCGTGTTGGCAGTCAGCGGGGCCAAACCCATCGGACCGGCAATTGCCGTGATCGCGTCCTGCTGGGCCTGACGCGAGTAAAGCGGCGAGCGCACCATGTCGGCGAAATCGGAGCTTTCGGCACTGGCAGCCGCGAGGGTATCGACGTCGGCCTCCAAGGCGTCGAGGCTGCCGCCCTCCTTGGCCAAGTCAAACAAGGCGGTAGCGTATCGTTGCGCAATGCCGAGGGAGATCGAAGCTGGTTCGGACACATCCACCCTTTCGATGTCGTGGTCCGGTTCCAGCAGGCGGCAGGTCCGGACGAGGTCACCGGCCCGCACGCTCACGAAGCCGTCAAAATCAGCGTGGGTGTAGCAAAGGCCCATGCGGCAAGCAACAGCGCAACAGATGGCGATCTGGCCATCTTTTCCCTGTAGCACAGGCAATTTCGGAAGGGTGCGACCCTATGCGCAGCGGCGGATGCACGAAATTTTACGCCAGCAGAGCGCGCCAGGATGATTCCTTTGTTGCCCGATATCCGGCGACGGGAGAGCGGGCGATGGCGTTATCCCGCGCAGGTTGCGAGAAGCCGTCCAGGACACGGATCGGCTCCTTCGCGGTCTCGCGCACCGAGGTCCCCGACGCCCGAAAGGAATCCTTGACCGCCTCGACGAGCAGGACGCCGCCGGCATAGCGGCTTGACACGCGCTGCCCCAGCCGTTCGCAAAACGGCCCGGCCCGCAGCCAGAAGCGCCGGTGCGAGGGCGGCTGGAACAGCGCGACCTCGTGCCGTGCAGCGGCGAAGCCATGCCGGCGCAATTGGGTTTCAAGCTGGCCGAGACTGTAGGGACGGCCGTATCCGAACGGCGTCTGGTCGCTCTGCGCCCAGAGTCCGGCCCGGTTCGGAACAACGATCAGCGCTCGGCCGGCATGGGCAAGGACGCGGCTTGCCTCATCGAGAACGGCAGACGGATTTTCCGATGTCTCAAGCCCGTGCAGGACCACGAGCCGGTCGACGCATCCCGCCGGAAGCGGCCAGTGGCTATCGTCGCACAGGACCGACACGTTGGGCATCCCCGCGGGCCATGACATGACACCCTGGGGCGCCGGCATCAGGCCGATCACCCGGTCGGCGCGGTCTAGATAGGGACGAAGGAGAGGCACGGCAAAGCCGTACCCCACGACGGTCTCGCCCCTTGTCTCGGGCCAGATCGCGACCACCTTGTCGCGTATCGCCCGCTGGGCTGCGCGTCCAAGCCCCGTACGGTAGTAGAAGGTTTTCAGGTCCTGCACGTCGAGATGCATTGCGTCGCGTCCGCCTTGGCGCTCATCGTCGGCCCGACCATAGCCCAGGAGGATCACAAAGCCATGCCCCTTGAACTCGTCACGGTCCCCTGCCTGAAAGACAACTACGCCTTTCTCCTGCACGACCCGGATTCCGGCCGGACCGCGCTGGTGGATGCGCCCGAGGCCGCCCCGATCCGGACCGCGCTGGCCGAGCGGGGATGGAAGCTCAGCGATATCCTGATCACTCACCACCATAGCGACCATGTGGCGGAGGTGGATACGTTCCGGTCAGAATCCGAGGCCCGGGTCTGGGGCGCCGCAGCAGATGCGCACCGGCTGCCGGACCTCGATGTCAGGGTAGTGCCCGGCGACCCGCTCGACTTCGCCGGAACGCGCATCGAGGTGATGGATGTGCCGGGCCACACGATCGGGCACATCGCCTATTACGTCCCCGAACCGGGGCTGCTTTTTTCCGGTGACAGCCTGATGGCGCTCGGCTGCGGACGGCTGTTCGAGGGCAGTCCTGCACAGATGTGGGACAGTCTGAGCCGGATGGCGGCACTGCCGGATGACACTCTGGTCTGCTCCGGCCACGAGTACACGCAGGCCAATGCGCGCTTTGCGCTCTCGGTCGAGCCGAACAATTCTGCGCTACGTGACAGGGCCGCAACGGTTGCGGCGGCTCGGGCCGACGGCAAGGCGACGGTTCCCTCGACACTGGCCACCGAGAAGGCGACAAACCCATTTCTGCGCGCGCATTCTGCCGAAATTCGCGCCACAATCGGAATGCCGTCTGCTCAAGACGTGGACGTTTTCGCGCGTGTTCGACAGATGAAAGATGTATTCTGACCATTATATGAGCATCAGGCACATCATTCCTGCCGTTTTTTGAGCACGCCTTCACGTTTGGACCCAGGCCACGGGGCATGCGAAAAAACACTTGAAGCGACGCACGGAAAACCAAACCTTAACATTACGAGCCCACGGTTGCGACGGGCCCCTACCCGACGCTGCCTCGACTGAAAAGGAGCACGTCTCGTGCCGTCATTCTCGAATACGCTTGAACAGGCAATTCATGCGGCTCTGGCTCTGGCCAACTCCCGTCGGCACGAGCTCGCAACCTTGGAACATCTCCTTCTCGCCCTGATCGACGAGCCGAACGCCGCCAAGGTGATGCAGGCCTGCGGCGTCAATCTGGAGAAGCTCAAGACGACGCTCGTCGAGTTCATCGACGAGGAACTGTCGACGCTGGAGACAGATGTCGAGGGCTCCGAAGCGGTTCCCACAGCTGCCTTCCAGCGCGTGATCCAGCGCGCCGCCATCCACGTGCAATCCTCCGGTCGGACCGAAGTCACCGGCGCCAATGTCCTGGTCGCCATCTTCGCCGAGCGCGAAAGCAATGCCGCCTTCTTCCTGCAGGAACAGGATATGACGCGCTATGACGCGGTGAACTTCATCGCCCATGGTGTCGCCAAGGATCCGAGTTTCGGCGAACCCCGTCCGGTTCAGGGCGCAACCGAGTACGAGGAAGAGCAGGCCCAGGCCCAGGAACCTGATGCCAAGGACTCCGCTTTGGGTAAGTATTGTGTGGATTTGAATGCGAAGGCCACCAAGGGCGATGTCGATCCGTTGATCGGACGCGAGTCCGAGGTGGAGCGGTGTATCCAGGTGTTGTGCCGGCGGCGCAAGAACAACCCGCTTCTCGTGGGGGATCCGGGCGTCGGGAAGACCGCCATTGCGGAAGGGCTGGCACGCAAGATCGTGCTGGGCGAAACGCCCGAAGTGCTTGCGGGCGCCACGATCTACTCGCTCGACATGGGCGCGCTTCTGGCCGGCACGCGCTATCGCGGCGATTTCGAGGAACGCCTGAAAGCCGTGGTCAGCGAGCTTGAGGATCACCCCGACGCCATCCTCTTCATCGACGAGATCCACACGGTTATCGGTGCCGGCGCCACGTCCGGCGGGGCGATGGACGCATCGAACCTCCTCAAGCCGGCGCTTCAGGGCGGCAAGCTGCGCTGCATGGGCTCGACCACCTACAAGGAGTTCCGCCAGCACTTCGAGAAGGATCGCGCGCTTTCCCGTCGTTTCCAGAAGATCGATGTGAACGAGCCGTCGGTCGATGACACGGTGAAGATCCTGCAGGGCCTCAAGCCCTATTTCGAACACCACCACGACATCCGCTACACGGCGGATGCGATCAAGACGGCGGTCGAGTTGTCGGCGCGCTATATCAACGACCGGAAGCTTCCGGACAAGGCGATCGACGTAATCGACGAAGCCGGCGCGGCGCAACATCTCGTGACCGAAAGCCGGCGGCGCAAGACCATTGGCGCGAAGGAGATCGAAGCTGTCGTGGCGAAGATCGCCCGCATTCCGCCCAAGAACGTCTCGAAGGACGACGCCCAGACCCTCCGCGACCTCGAAGCCACGCTGAAGCGGGTTGTGTTTGGCCAGGACAGTGCCATCGAAGCGCTTTCGTCGGCGATCAAGCTCGCCCGGGCAGGCCTGCGGGAACCCGGCAAGCCGATCGGGAACTACCTCTTTGCCGGTCCGACCGGCGTCGGCAAGACCGAGGTGGCCCGGCAGCTTGCCGAGTCGCTCGGCGTCGAACTGCTGCGCTTCGACATGT
>JAGQRV010000087.1:4712-37119 GCA_020425125.1 Paracoccaceae bacterium
GCTTCGACCAGGGCGGGATGCTGACCGATGGCGTGGACCAGCACCCACACTGCGTGCTGCTCCTTGACGAGATCGAGAAGGCGCATCCGGACGTCTACAACATCCTTCTGCAGGTCATGGACCACGGCAAGCTGACCGACCACAACGGACGCCAGGTCGACTTTGCCAACGTCATCCTGATCATGACGTCGAACGCGGGCGCGGCCGAACAGGCCAAGGCGGCGATCGGCTTCGGGCGGGCGCGGCGCGAGGGCGAGGATACGGCGGCAATCGAGCGGATGTTCACGCCGGAATTCCGCAATCGCCTGGATGCAGTGATCAGCTTCCAGCCGCTGCCGCAGGAGATCATCCTCCAGGTGGTCGAGAAGTTTGTGCTCCAGCTCGAAGCACAGCTGATGGATCGCAACGTGACCATCGAACTGACCGAGGACGCCGCCAAGTGGCTCGCCGAGAAGGGCTACGACGACAAGATGGGCGCACGCCCGCTGGCCCGTGTCATACAGGAGCACATCAAGAAGCCTCTCGCCGAAGAGCTTCTGTTCGGGAAGCTCGCCAAGGGCGGCAATGTCCGGGTTGTGGTGCGCGACGACGCGATCCAGCTGGAAGCCACACCGCCCGACCGCGCGCGCCTGACCAGCAAGAAGCCGCCGCTCCTGACCGCGGAGTAATCCTCCGCTTCCAGAGGCCTACGAAGATTGACGCCCCGCCTCCCCGGCGGGGCGTCCTGCTTATCGGGCGCCACCGCACGCTCAATCCAAGGGCACAAGACGCGTGATCCGTGAAGGCGCCAAATGGGGCCAGCCACAGTTTTTTTGTCGCCGCGCGCCCCGGCCCACTGCGATGGCGATATGGCTTTGGACCACGCACACTTCCCTTAGAAAGGCCCGTCGCATCGGATCGCGTTTGGCCGAAGGCTCAGCGTTCGGTCAGCTTCAACTCGATCCGCCGGTTGCGGGCGCGCGCCTCGGGCGTGTCTGCCGGATCCACCGGCTGGAACTCGCCGAAGCCGGTGGCGGCCAGCCGGTCGGGCGGGAAGCCGAAATTGTCGATCATATAGCGGACCACCGAAAGGGCGCGCGCCTGGCTCAACTCCCAATTGTCCTTGTACGGACTGCCCGGCGAGACCGGAATATCGTCGGTATGTCCGTCCACCCGGATGATCCAGTTGATCCCCGGCGGGATCAGCGCAGCCACTTCCTCGAGGGTCCGCGCCACATTCGCGATGCTTGCCTCGCCTGCCGGCGATAGCTCCGCCGAGCCGGACGCGAACAGGACCTCGGAGGAGAAGACGAACCGGTCACCCTCGATCCGCACGCCCTCTCGATTGCCCAGAACTTCGCGGAGACGGCCGAAGAATTCCGACCGGTAGGTTTCGAGCCGCTTGGCATCCGCTTCAAGCTGCTTCGCCCGCTCGGCTTCCAGTTCCGCGCGCTTGCGCTCCTCCGACGCAGCCCGCGCGAGCGCCGTATTCAGGCGCTGGCCAAGGTTCTCGATCTGGACCTGCGCGGCGGCGTCCCGGGCCTCGGATGCGTCGAGCACTGCCTGCAACGACCCCAATTGCGCCTGGAGGCCCGCTACCTGCTGGTTCAAGAGCGCAAGCCGGCGCTGGTCTTCCGCGCTTGCGGCCTGCGCATCGGACAACTCCTTCCGGGCAGTGGCCAGGAGGCGTGCCTGCCGCTCGGATTCGCTCATCACCGCCTCGGTCTCGGTGCTGACTTTCGCCGCGACCGCATCGGCCAGCCTCTGGCGCAGATCTTCGGGCGTCGCGCCGTCCGCGGCAATCCGCTTCCGTGCCGCATCGAGGGCCTGCTGCGCCGCCGCCATCGCCTGGGGCGACGCCTTGCCGTCGAGTAGGGCGGCCATGAGCCGCTCGTCGATCTGGTCGGCCCGCTCCTGGGCCGCGGCCAGAAGCGTCAGGGTCGTTTCCGCCTCCTTGCGCTTTTCTTCCAGCGTCAGGGTCATCGCCGTCAGTTCGGCGTCGGCGTTCTTGAGTTTCTCGCGGAGGAGCTTCGCGGCTTCGGCTTCCGCCACGCGATCCGCCTCTTCCTTCGACAAGGCCGCCTGAGCCGAGTTGAGTGCGGCTTGCGTCGAGGCGAGCGTGTCGTCCTGCTCGGCCGCCTTGTTCCGGAGATCGGCAACCAGCGCGTCCAGGGCTTCGCGCCGCGCCGCCGCCAGCCGGGCTGCTTCGGCATTGGCGTCGATCTCCTGCCGCGCCTTCGCCAGCGCCGTGTCCAGCGCGTCCCGTGCCGATTCCAGATCGGCGACCTTGCCGTGGAGGTCGGCGGCTTCGGCCCGCGCCGTATCGCGATCAGCCAACAGGCTTGCGACCTGTTCCTCGTAGCTCGCCAGGTCGTCCCGCGCCTTCGCCAGCGCCGAGTCACGCGTCGCCACGTCGGCAGTCAGCCGGTCGATGAGCTGGCTCTGCGCATCCGCGTTTTCCCTGGCCGTGGCTATGTCACGGTTCAGCCCTTCCACCTGCGACCCGAGTGCATCGTTCTTCTGCTGTTCGGAACCGAGCGCATGGGCCAGCCTGTCGACTTGCTGCGACAGGCGGTCAAGCTGGTTCTCCTGCCCGCTGATGGTCTCGATCTGGACCGACTCGACGACCATGAAGATCGTCAGCACGAAGATCAGCACCAGAAGCAGCGTCGAGAGCGCATCCACGAAGCCCGGCCAGACCGAGGCGTGGAACCGCTGTCCGCTCCGCCGGGTCAGCGCCATGGCTCAGTGCCCCTGCCCGTCCGGCGCCCCGGGATCGATCTCGGCCGCCACTTCGATCACCCGCGTGAGACGGGCCAGGTCGCGCCGGAGATCCGTCACGCTCTCCTGCCGTCCCGCGGTCATTTCCTCGAGGATGCGCAGAAGCTGCACGTCGATGCTGCGCAGGCGCGAACGCGTTTCGGCCTCGATGGTTTCCATTTCGCGCGAGGGACGGACGGCAAGCGCATGGATCGCCGCGACAAGATTTTCCTGTCCGTCCGCCACCCGCTGCAAGGCCGCGCCACTGTCGGCGTCCTCGGCCACCTTTCGCGCCAGGCTGTCGAGCGACTCCGCGATCTCTCCGAGGCGCGCATCCACTGCCGCGCGGCTGCGGTCGGTCTCGATCAGTGCGGTGTTCAGCGCATCGAACTGCTCGGTCATCTGCTCCATCAGGGTAGCAAACATCGCGCTTTCGGCGCCGGTCTCGCTGTCCCCGCCGCTGACCCCGACCCGGGTAATGCCGGACAGCCATTCCTCAAGCTCGCGGTAAAAGCGGTTCTGCCCGTGCCCCGCGAAAAGTTCGAGAAGGCCGACGATGAGCGAGCCGGAAAGCCCGAGCAGTGAGGAGGCAAAAGCCGTGCCCATACCGCCAAGCTGCTTCTGCAGTCCGCCGATCAGCCGGGTAAAGACCTCGTTGGCGGATTCGCCCTCGCTGGGCGACAGCGCGCGGATCGTTTCCACCACTGCCGGGATGGTCGTGGCTAGGCCGTAGAACGTGCCCAGGAGGCCGAGAAAGATCAGAAGGTTGGTCAGATACCGGGTGATGTCGCGCGCCTCGTCGAGGCGGGTGGCGACGGAATCGAGGATCGAGCGCGACGATGCCGTCCCGATCAGCGTGCGCGGCCCGCGCGACCGCAGCAGCGCCGCCAAAGGAGCCAGAAGACGAGGCGGGTGGCGAATGTCGAAGCCGGGCCGGCCGCGCGCAAAATCCTCGATCCAGCGGACCGCGGTGGTGAGCTGGAAAACCTGCAGGAAGCAGGCCAGCACGCCGATGACGAAGACGGCCGCAATGGTCGCGTTCAGCCAGGGAGAGGCCGCAAAGACCGGCGCGACGCGCGGGAAGATCACGTAGACCCCCGCTCCGAAGGCCGCGATGACGACCAGCATCATCACGATCTGCCGCACCGGCTGCGAAAACTGCGCTCTGACCTCGCGCTCGCGATGCGCCATGCTCACGCCTTTCCTGTTGGCTGGCAGAACCATAGGAAGGCGCTGCTGGGCTGCCAACAGGCTTTCGCGCGGCGATTCCGGCTCATTCCGCGGACAGTTCCGCAACCCGGGCGACCAGCCAGTCCAGCTCCGCATCGGGAAGCCCGAGTTCATGAAGATGCGCGGCGGTGTTCACCAGATAGTCGCGGTTCGGCCCCCGCCCTCCGGTCGCGCGGGCAATCACCTGCGCCTGGGTTTCCAGCGGGAGGCCGCCGCAATATTGCGGATGCAGCGGGTCGACCACATACCCGATCGCCTCAACCCCGCGCCCGTCCGCAAGACGCAGGCCGAGACGGGCTTCGTGATAGGCGGAGGATATCAGTTCGCGCGCTCGCAGTGCCTCAAGGGTCGCCGCGGCGTCGGCGTCGGCGACCTGAAAGGCCACACCGGAACAGGTTGCGCCGGGGGCCGCGTCCAGGGCCAGCACCAGCCCCGGCTCTTCGGGGGTGCCACGGTGGTGGATCGACCACATGCAGAATGACCGGTGGTAATCCGGCAGGACCGCGATCTGGCGCTCGACGAAAGGAAAGTCCGGATGCCAGATCAGCGAGGCGTATCCGAAGATCCAGAGCGCGTCGTCTTCCGGCGTGGCGTCCGTCGTCATCCTGCTGGCCCTTGCTCGGTGGCCCCTGTAAACACGGACGCGACCGGGCAGAAAAGGGCCGAACATGCGATTTCTGTTTGCCGTGGTATTTTTGGCCGCGCTGGCTTGGTCGGGATTCTGGTGGGTCGCGTCCTCCACGGTCGAGAAGGGACTCACCGGCTGGCTCGATGCGCGCCGCGCCGACGGATGGGTCGTAGCCTATGACAGTCTGGACACGGAAGGGTACCCGAGCCGGCTCGATACCACCATCACCGGCCTCGAACTCGCCGATCCGGCGACCGGCGTGTCGTGGACCGCACCGATGTTCCAGATTCTCGCTCTCAGCTACAAGCCGCATCACGTCATCGTAGTGTGGCCGCACGACCAGACATGGGCGTCCCCTTTCGAAACCGTCGCGGTGACAAGCGAGACGATGCGCGGCTCGGCGGTGTTCGAACCCGGCCCCTCGCTTGCCCTGGACCGCAGCACGGTGGAATTCGCCGGTGTCGGCCTGAGTTCGAGTGCAGGCTGGACCGCGAGCCTCGCCAAGGGACAGCTGGCGGTGCGCCGCACGCCGGCGATCCAGAACAGCTACGACTTCGCATTCGAGACGACCGATCTCCGGCTGCCTGAGGGAATGGCGAAATCGCTCGACCGGCCGGGCATCGCTGGGGACGTTGTCGAACGGCTGAGCGCCCAGGCGACGGTGGTCTTCGACGCGCCCTGGGACCGCTTCGCCGTCGAGAAGCGGCGACCGCAGCCACGGCAAATCCATCTGGACCTCGCGCGGGCGACCTGGGGCGAACTGGACCTCAAGATCGCGGGCGCCGTCGATGTCGATACCGATGGCAGCCCCACCGGCGAAATGACGGTCAAGGCCACGAACTGGCGCGAGATCCTCGACCTCGCCGTCGCTGGCGGCGCGATCCCGGAAAGCATCGCGCCGCTGATCGAAAGCGGGCTCAAGTCCCTTGCCCGGCTATCCGGCAATCCCGACACGATCGATGTGCCGATCCAGTTCGCCAAGGGACGCATGACGCTTGCCGGTCTGGTACCACTCGGCCCGGCACCGCGCCTGGTCCTGCGCTAGCTTCGGGCCGCCTGCTTCGGTTGTGTCTCGCCCGCCGGAGTGGCCGCGCGGCCGAAATCCGGCGCCGAGGTGTCCTGGCCCGCTTCGATGATGCTGCGCCGGATCGCCCGGGTCCGGGTGAAATAGGCGTGCAGAAGATCCCCGTCGCCGGTCCGGATCGCCCGTTGAAGCGCGAACAGTTCCTCGGTGAAGCGCCCGAGGATTTCCAGCGTCGCGTCCTTGTTGTTCAGGAACACGTCGCGCCACATCGTCGGATCCGACGCCGCGATCCGGGTGAAGTCCCGGAAACCCGCCGCGGAATACTTGATGACCTCGGAATTCGTCACACGGCGGAGATCGTCGGCCACGCCCACCATGGTATAGGCGATCAGGTGCGGCGTATGGCTGGTGACCGCAAGTACGAGATCGTGGTGATCGGCGTCCATTTCGTCCACGTTGGCCCCCATGCCTTCCCACAGCCGGCGCAGTCGTGCCACCGCCTGGATGTCGCTGCCTTCGGCGGGCACGATCAGGCACCAGCGATTCTTGAACAGTTCGGCAAAGCCCGCGCGCGGGCCGGAATGCTCGGTCCCGGCCAGAGGATGGGCCGGCACGAAATGCACATGATCCGGCAGATGCGGCGCCACGGCGTCGATCACCGCACGCTTGACCGAGCCGACGTCACTGACGGTCGCCCCCGGTGCCAGGTGCGGGCCGATCTCGGCGGCGATCGCGCCCATCGCGCCGACGGGCACGCAGAGCACCACCAGGTCGGCGCCCTGCACCGCCTCGGCCGCCGTTTCTGTCACCCGGTCGCACAGCCCGTCCTCACGCGCGATTGCGCGGGTCTCGGCAGTGCGCGCCGTTCCGACAATCTCTCCGGCCAGCCCCCATCGGCGCATGGCGTGGGCCATGGAGGACGCGATCAGGCCCAGCCCGATCAGCGCCACGCGGTCGTAGACCGGGCTCATGCCATCACCCGGAAAGCCGCAACCGCGTCGGCAACCTTTTCGCAGGACGCCTGATCGCCCACCGTGATGCGCAGGCAACTCGGCAGCCCGTATCCCGCCACCCGCCGCACGATCAGGCCACGCGACTGCAGGAACAGATCGCAGGCTTCAGCTTCCTCCCTGTCGCGGAACCGCGCCAGGATGAAGTTGGCCATCGGCGGATCGACCTTTAGGTCCTGCGCCCGCAGCGCATCTGCCAGCCATACCCGCAGGCGCGCATTCTCGGTCCGGCAGAAATCTGCATGCGTCCGGTCGCGCATCGCCGCTTCGGCCGCATCGAGCTGCGTCCAGGACAGGTTGAACGGCGCCCGCAGACGGTTCAGCACGTCGATGATCGGCTTCGGCGCGTAGCCCCAGCCGATCCGCAGACCGCCGAGCCCGTAGAGCTTGGAGAAGGTGCGGGTCATCACCACGTTCTCGCGCGCGCCGACCAGAGCCGCCCCGCCATCGTAGCCGTCGACGAACTCGGCGTAAGCGCCGTCAAGCACCAGAAGCGCCGCCGGCGGCAGGCCCTCGGCCAGCCGCGCGAGGTCGTCCTGGCCGATCATCGTGCCAGTCGGATTGTTGGGGTTGGCAATGAAGACGAGACGCGTGCGGTCGTTGCAGGCGGCCAGCAGCGCGTCCACATCCGTCGTGCGGTCCGTCTCGGGCGCGGTAACCGGCTTCGCCCCGGCTGCCAGCGCCGAGATGCGGTACATGGAAAAGCCGTGCTCGGTGTAGAGCACCTCGTCACCGGGGCCCGCATAGGCCTGGCAGAGCCAGTTGATCACCTCGTCGCTGCCCACACCGCAGATGATCCGTTCGGGGTCGAGCCCGTGCACCTCGCCGATTGCAGCCCGCAACGGCGCGTGGTCGATCGGCGGATAGCGGTGCAGATGGCCCAGCGTCGCCTGCGCCGCCTCGACCGCCTTCGGCGACGGGCCGAACGGATTCTCGTTCGATGACAGCTTGATCGGATCCGCCACGCCCTCGATCTTCGCCTTGCCCCCTTCATAGAGCGCGATGTCGAGGATGCCGGGCTGCGGAGTGATGGCGGCGTTCATGACGTTCTCCTGCTTGCGCGCGGGTCCGGCGGTCCGGCCATGGGGTGCCGGCAGCCGGCAGACAGCAAAAAGGCCGCAGCCGGTTGCCCGGCGCGGCCCCATGCGACCGATCCGGACGGGATCAGTTCTGTGCGTAGTATTCGATGACCAGATGCGGTTCCATCTGCACCGGGTAGGGTACGTCGGCGAGGCCGGGCTGACGCACGAAGGTCGCGGTCATCTTGGAATGGTCGACCTCGAGATAATCGGGCACGTCGCGCTCGGGCAGTTGCGCGGCTTCGAGAACGCTGGCGAGCTGGCGCGACTTCTCGCGCACCTCGATCACGTCGCCCTCCTTCACGCGGTAGGACGGGATGTTGACCCGCTTGCCGTTCACCTTGACATGGCCGTGGTTCACGAACTGACGCGCGGCGAAGACGGTCGGAACGAACTTGGCGCGGTAGACGACAGCGTCGAGCCGACGCTCCAGAAGGCCGATCAGAAGCTCGCCGGTGTCGCCGCGGACCCGCTCGGCCTCGGCGAAGATGCGGCGGAACTGCTTTTCGGTGAGGTCGCCGTAGTAGCCTTTCAGCTTCTGCTTGGCACGCAACTGGGTGCCGTAGTCGGACATCTTGCCCTTGCGGCGCTGGCCATGCTGGCCCGGGCCGTATTCGCGGCGGTTCACCGGGCTCTTGTCGCGGCCCCAGATGTTTTCGCCCATCCGGCGGTCGATCTTGTACTTGGCAGCGGTGCGTTTGGTCACCCCTGATCTCCTTCTCTGGCCCGAGGGCCGGTTGCGAAGGGCGTTGTCCTCTGCCGCGCCGGTCTGCAGTCGCGTCCCGGCGGACTGACAGGTCTCCCCTTGCGGGGGCCGCCAACACCAATGTGAAGCCGCGCGTTTAGCAGGCGCGGCTTCGGTGTCAACCAAAAAAGTGGACGGAGATCAGTAGTCGTCGCGCAGGACCGTGACCTCGATCCGACTGTTGCGCAAGCTCATCGGATTGTCGACTGCCGGTTCGCGGTCTGCCGAGCCGGTGACCCGGCGCAACCGACGGGGATCGAGCCCGGCAAGCTCCAGCGCTTCGCGCGCCATCTGCGCCCGGCCCGTCGTCACCTCCCAGGCGTTGTTCTCGGCCAGAACCAGTGGCTGCGCCGGCACGTGCGCGGTCACCGAAACCTCGTTCACGACCACCTTGAGGACATCGGCCACGGTCGCCAGCGTCTGCAGCAGAAGCGGCGTCGGCTGGGTGCTGCCGGGCTCGAAAAGCCGGGCATCGTTCCGCTCGAAGATGTCGATTACCAGCCCCGCATCGGACAGCCGCGTCACCACGTGGCGCTCGTCAAGCAGGCGGGCCATACTTTCGCCGCCGCGCGCTTTCAGTTCTTCAAGAAGCTCCTGGGCGCCGGTCATGTTGCCGTGGCCGGGTTCCGCCTTTGCGCCGGAGACAGGGTTCTGACCGCTCTCGCCCTTAGCCATGCGCATCTCCGGCGGATAGTCGGCAGCGCCCTTGGTGTTGTGCGGCAGCGAATCCTCGGCGAAGACACTGTCGCCGTAGAACGCGCCCTGCCCCCCGCCCGAGATCTTGGAGACCGGGATCGTCGGCGAAAAGTAATCCGCGAGTCCCTTGCGCTGCTTTTCGGTCGTGGCATTCAGAAGCCACATGAGAAGGAAGAACGCCATCATCGCGGTCACGAAGTCGGCATAGGCGACTTTCCAGGCCCCGCCGTGGTGGCCTTCGGCGGCCACGATCTTCTTGCGCTTGATGATTATCGGCGCCAGAGCATTGTCCGACATCGCTTATCCCACCACATCTTACCCCGTTGTCAGGGCTAGCAGCCGGCGATGAAGGGGGGCTTAATCACTCCGCAAGATTCAGTGCAGGGTTAACAGAGTGCACAGGCAGTATTTCTTCGGCTACGGATCGCTGGTGAACCACCGCACGCACAGCTATCCGGATGCCCGGCGCGCACGGCTGGAGGGCTGGCGTCGGACCTGGTGCCACACGCAACTGCGGGACGAGGCGTTCCTGTCCGTCCATCCCGCAGACGGTGCGGTGATTCACGGCCTGGTGGCTGCGGTGCCGCAGCAGGACTGGCGCGCCCTCGATCTGCGCGAGTCCGGCTACGACCGGCATGCGGTAACGACCGGCATCACCCACGACCTCTCGGCACCTGCCGAGGTCCATGTCTACGCCATTCCCGACCGGCATCGGCGCGTCGGTGAGGGCGGACATATCCTCATGAGCTATCTCGACGTTGTCGTTCAGGGATTCCTGCACCACTACGGCCCCGCGGGCGTGGCGCATTTCTTCGACACGACGGATGGCTGGGCGGTCCGGGTGCTCGACGACCGGGGGGCGCCGCGTTATCCCCGCCACCAGATCCTCAGCGCCGAAGAGAAGGACATCGTCGACCGCCACCTGGCGCAGGTGCCGGCCGAGGTCGTGGAGAAGATCGACTGACCTGCGCGGCCGGGCGCGGTCCCTGTCAGGACAGTGCCGGTTTCGCTTGCATCAGCGGCAGGAACTCGGCCATTTCGGGCCCGCGCTCCCGCCCGGTCAGCGCCTTGCGAAGCGGCATGTAGAGCGCCTTGCCCTTGCGGCCGGTCGTTTCCTTCACCGAGTCCGTCCAGGCCGACCATGTGCCGGCATCGTAGGGCGGCTCGGGCAGCAGCGCGAGCGCCTGCGCGACGAATTCCCGGTCTTCCGGCGCGACCAGCGGCTCGGCCCCTTCCGAGACGATCTTCCACCATCCGGCGATTTCGGCCCTGCGGGCGATGTTGTCGCGCGCCACCCCCCAGAAATGCGGCGCGAACTCCTCGGGTATTCCCGCGGCCGCAAGATCCCGCGCCACCGCCTCGACCGGCAGTCCCGACAGGTACCGCGCCGTCAGCGGGAAGAGATCGGCCTCGTCGAACTTGGTCGGTGCGGCGCCGAAATGGCTGATGTCGAACCCCGCCGCGATCTCGTCGATGGAGCTGCGCAGTTCGACCGGATCGGACGAGCCGAGCCGCGCCATCAGCGACAGCAGCGCCATCGGCTCCACCCCGCGCTCCCGCAACTGGCGGAGGCTGAGAACGCCAAGGCGCTTCGACAGCGCCTCGCCCTGGGGCCCGGTCAGCAGCGAGTGATGGGCGAAGGCCGGCGGCGTGCCGCCGATTGCCTGAATGATCTGGATCTGGGTTGCGGTGTTGGTGATGTGATCGGCACCGCGGACGATATCGGTGACGCCCATGTCCACATCGTCGACCACCGATGCGAAGGTGTAGAGCACCTGCCCGTCGCCGCGGATCAGCACCGGGTCCGACACGCTCGCCGCATCGATGGAGGTCGGCCCGCCGATCCCGTCGACCCATTCGATCCGTTCGCGGTCGAGAAGGAACCGCCAATGGCCCTGCCCGCGTTCGGCACGCAGCCGGTCCCGGTCGGCCTCGGACAGCGCCAGCGCGGCCCGGTCATAGACCGGCGGCTTCCCCATGTTGAGCTGCTTCTTGCGCTTCAGGTCGAGTTCGGTGGGCGTTTCGAACGCCTCGTAGAGCCGCCCCGCCGCGCGGAGATTGTCGGCCGTCTCGGCATAGCGGTCGAGCCGGAGCGACTGGCGTTCGAACCGGTCCCAGGTCAGCCCGAGCCAGTCGAGGTCTTCCTTGATGGCGTCGACGTAATGCTCCTTCGACCGTTCGGGGTCGGTGTCGTCGATCCTGAGAATGAAGGTGCCGCCAGCCTTCCGCGCGATCAGGAAGTTGAAGAGCGCGGTACGCAGGTTGCCGACATGGATATGGCCGGTCGGCGAAGGGGCGAAGCGGGTCGTGGTCATGGCTCTCTCCTGTCGGGCTCCCTGTTCCATATGTCGGAAGCCTTGTCGAGAGATGCGCTCAGGTCGGGATGACCGGCCAGCGCTGGCCCAGATCGGCAAGTCCGGCCTTGATGAGACCCTTCAGGGCAGCCTCGTCGACGGCGTCGAGGCTGGTCAGATAAAGACAGGACTTGCCAAGCCGGAACTTGCCCAGCCGGTCGAGCGTTTCGCCGAAGCCGGAATAGCCCGGCATGATATAGAGCACGAGATGGGCCTTCCGCGGCGCAAACCCGGTGGCGAGGAATTCTCCGCTTCGTCCGCTGTCATACTGGTAGTGATAACGCCCGTAGCCGACGATCGACGTCCCCCAGATCCTCGGCGCGAAGCCGGTCGCGTCGCGAAAGAGGGCGTCCAGGCGTCTGGCCTCTTTCCGGCGCCGCAGCGGCTCCACCTCATCGAGGAAGAGATCCACATCCGCATCGGTGGCAATGGTCTTGTTCCCGCTCATGCACCGATCCTAGCGCAACTGCGGCCTCGGCGGGAGGCGACGGTTTCGCTTTTCCCTTTCGCCCCGGCGAGGCATACCGGGGCCATGCCGCCACCTTCGCCCGCCGATCTGACCGCTCCCAGCCTCGACCAGATCGAGACCCTGGCGCGCGACGCAATGGCCGGGCTTCCCGCCCCTTATCGCGACCGCGCCCAGTCGGTGGCGCTCAGAGTCGAGGATTTCGCGTCAGATGACATTCTCGACGATCTCGGGATCGACGACGCGTTCGGCCTGACCGGACTCTACGACGGGATTCCGCTCACCGAGAAATCGGTGATGGACCAGCCCGCGGGGCCTGACGTGATCTGGCTGTTCCGCCGCGCGATCCTCGACGAATGGGCCGAACGCGGCACCGTCACGCTGGGCGACCTGGTCGCGCACATCATGGTGCACGAGCTGGCGCACCATTTCGGCTGGTCCGACGCCGATATCGCCCGGATCGACCGCTGGTGGGAGTAACGTCCGATCAACCCTGCCGGAGGCGCAGATTGGCAATGCCGCCGAAGCCGCTATGGTGCCGGCATCTGGTCTGTCTTTCGCGGTTCGTTTGATGCCCCCTTTCCTGCGCGGAACCCTTCTCGGGTTGCTTCTGCCCTTTGCCGTCGGCATGCCTCTTGCCGCCATTGGATTGCAGCACGTTCGCGACAGTCCCTTTGTCGGGACCTTCGCGCGGATGTTCGAAAGTCCCGGCCCGCAGATCCTTGCCGCCTCCCTGATCCCCATTGCGCTGATCGCCATCGTCGGCGCCCGGCGGATCGCCGCGGCCTGCCTGGCGCTCGCCCTTCTGTGCGGCGGGGGCCTCGTGGTTGAACAATGGCGGGCCGGACTGCCGCTGGTCCCGACGGCTTCGGCCGATCTGCGGCTGGTCTGGCTGAACGCCAATTTCCGCAACCCGCTGCCGCCCGAGCGCATCGTCGATGCCATCCGCGCGTCCGGTGCGGATCTGGTCATGCTTGCCGAAAGCAAGAAGGTGGGGCCCCATCTCGACAGCCTTTCCGATCTCTATCCCTATCGTGCAGGCTGCATCGAGACCTGCGAGATCTCCGTCCTCTCGCGATACCCGATTGACAATCTGGTGGTGCGCGGGCCCGGCAATGCCTGGAAGGAACGGCTGTTCCTCTTCGGCCTGACGGTGCCCGGCAAGGCGCCGGTGACGATCGTGGCGCTGCACATGTCGAAGCCCTGGTTCTATGGCATCATCGACCAGGAAATCGACACGGTGGAGGAGGAAGTGCGAAAGCGGCCGGGTCCGATGGTCCTGGCCGGCGACCTGAACTCCGCCCCGTGGAGCTTGCGGCTGCACTGGCTGCGCTGGCTGGCCGGGCTCAGGCCCCCGACGCGGCCGGTGCCGACCTGGCCGGACGAGGCCGGACCACTGGGCATCCCGATCGACCATGTGCTGGTCCGTGGCGGGCCGAGGATCGTTTCGATCGCCCCCTGGGGGGCGGATCTGGGCTCGGACCACCGCGGGCTGATCGCAGAACTGTCCCTGCCGCCTGCAAGCTAGGCCGCCGGGACGACCCGCGCACCGGTCACGGCCATTTCGCCACCGGCGGCAGGCTCATCAGGACGGCATTGGCGTCGTGTCCCGTCTCCAGCCCGAACTTGGTGCCGCGGTCGTAGACCAGATTGTACTCGGCATAGAGCCCGCGATGGATCAGCTGGGTTTCCCGGTCCGCATCGGACCAGGGTGTGTCCCGGCGCGCCTCGACGATGGGCAGGAATGCCGGCAGGAACGCGGCGCCGACATCCAGGGTGAAGGCGAAATCCGCCTCCCAGTTGCCGGTATTGTGGTCGTCGAAGAAGACCCCGCCCACGCCGCGCGCCCGGCCGCGATGGGGCACGAAGAAATACTCGTCCGCCCATGCCTTGAAACGGGGATAGTACCCCGGATCGTGCGGGTCGCACGCGGCCTTCAGCACGGAATGGAAGGCCGCGGTATCGGCGGGATACTCGATGCAGGGATTCAGGTCCGAGCCGCCGCCGAACCACCAGGCCGACGGGGTCCAGAACATCCGCGTATTCATGTGCACCGCCGGCGTGTGCGGGTTCTGCATGTGCGCGACAAGACTGATGCCGCTGGCCCAGAACCGCGGATCGCTTTCCATTCCCGGCACGCCGCGCGCGGCCATGGCGGCGCGCGCCTTTTCGCCCAACGTACCGTAGACCGTCGAGACGTTGACACCCACCTTCTCGAACACCCGGCCGCCGCGCATCACGCTCATCAGCCCGCCACCGGCATCGCCGCCATCGCCCGCATCCCGGCGCGTCTCGCTGACCTGGAAGCGACCGGGCGGCTGCGCGCCGAACGGGCCGGTCGTCTGGTTGTCCTCGAGCCCCTCGAACGCGGCAACGATCCTGTTACGCAAGTCCCGGAACCAGCCGCTCGCACGCGCCTTGCAGTCTTCGAGTTCCTCGGCCATCGGCGCCCTCCCTTCCGGTCCGTCCGGGCCAAGCAGAAGCCCCGGCAGCGCGCCGAGCGCAAGGGGGATTTGCCCTTGCGCAGCCCGCGGAATATCAGAGGGGACGGAGGTCGTCCCGAGATGCGCTTCGCCGTTGCCCTTCTGCTGACCGCACTGGTGTCCGCCTGTGCCTCCCCGCGCGAGCGCTGCATCCGTGCCGCCACGCAGGACCTCAGAACGGTGGATGCACTGATTGCGGAAACCGAAGCCACCCTTGCGCGCGGCTACGCCTACCGGACGGAACCAGCCGGGATCGCCTTCGGACTGAACTACTGCGCCTATTCCGGCGGCAATATCGGCTTCGGATTCTGTTCGGCCAATGGCACTGCAACGCGGCAGCGTCCGGTCGCCGTCGATATCGGCGAAGAGCGGCGCAAGTTGGCGGAGCTGAAGCAGAGGCGCGGCGAACTGGCCGCCCAATCCGCACCGGCAGTGGCGGCCTGCGGCGCCGCCAGCTAGGCCATTTCCCCATCACGACTGCACATTTTTCCTGCATCACGCGAAAGATTGGGCGAATTAACCGTTAACCTCCTCGTCTTCTGTGGCAAGGTTGCCCGTACTTAACCAGCCCGCGGAACGTGGCGGACAGGAACGAACAGGGAAAGGACAATTCGGCGATGGGTCTGATAGAGGGCTTCTTCAACGCGATCGGCGATCTCACCTGGGGGTGGGCGCTGATTCCGTTTCTGGTGGTGCTCGGCATCACCTTCACACTGGTCTCGGGACTGGTTCAATTTCGTTATTTCGGCCGCATGTGGGGCGTCCTGAAAGGCCACCAGGCCGGCGCCGCCGGACATGTGAGCTCGCGCGAGGCGCTGCTGGTCTCGATCGGCGGACGGGTTGGCGGCGGCAACATCGCCGGCGTCGCAGTCGCGATC
Source organism: Paracoccaceae bacterium (assembly GCA_020425125.1). GTDB lineage: Bacteria > Pseudomonadota > Alphaproteobacteria > Rhodobacterales > Rhodobacteraceae > Meridianimarinicoccus. The sequence goes on from JAGQRV010000087.1 coordinate 20,045, forward strand.
TCGCTCGGCGGGCCGGGCGCGGTGTTCTGGATGTGGGCGATTGCCCTGGTCGGCATGTGCACCAGCCTCTTCGAATGCTCGCTGGCGCAGCTCTACAAGCGGGCCGAGCCCGACGGCACCTATCGGGGCGGGCCGGCGAACTACATCATCTACGGCCTCGGGCCGCAGTTCCGCTGGCTGGCGGTCGTCTATGCAATCTGCCTCATCGCCGCCTTCGCGCTCGGCTTCAACGCGTTCCAGGGCAACACCGTGGCGGGCGCCGCCGAGGACAGCCTCGGTATCAGCCGTCTCTATAGCGGCATCTTCCTTGCCATCATCACAGGGCTGGTCATCTACGGCGGCATCAAGCGGATCGCCAAGGTGGCAGACGTCATCATCCCGATCATGGCCTTCGGCTACATCGCGATGGCGGTGCTGATCATCCTTCTGCACCTTCTTTCGATCCCCGGCATGATCTGGGACATCGTCACCAGCGCCTTCGGCTACAACCAGGCAATCGCGGGCGGCATGGGTGCGGCGATCGCACAGGGGCTGCGGCGCGGCCTCTTTTCGAACGAGGCCGGGCTCGGTTCGGCGCCGAACGTGGCGGCCGTCGCCTTCGTGCATCATCCGATGAGCCAGGGCGTCGTTCAGGCCCTGTCGGTCTTCATCGACACGGTCGTGATCTGCTCGTGCACTGCCTTCATCATTCTGCTGGGCAACGTTTACGTTCCGGGCGTCGAAGGTGTCGACGGCGTGGCGCTGACGCAGCAATCGCTGGTCAATCACGTGGGTGCCTGGTCGCAATACTATCTGACCGTGGCGATCTTCCTGTTCGCCTTCTCGTCGATCATCTACAACTACTATCTGGGCGAGAACGCGCTGGCCGTCTTCACCGAGAACCCGGTGGCAATTCACATCCTGCGGGCGCTGATCGTGGTGCTCGTGTTCCTCGGCGCCACCGCGCCGGGTGCCACTTCGGTCTTCTTCTTCTCGGACCCGATGATGGGTGTGCTTGCCGTGGTGAACCTGCTGGCGCTGACCATGCTGTTCCCGGTCGGAATGCGGCTTCTGAACGACTATCAGGAGCAGCTCGATCGCGGCATCGAGCATCCGGTCTTCGACGTCGAGAAGTTCAGCGATCTGGAAATCGACCGCGCGGCCTGGGAAGGCGTGAAGAACGTCTGACGGGACTCGAAAATGCGGTGGCCCGGCCTTCCGGCCGGGCCGCTTCGCTGTCCAGGTGCCGCCACCTTGCTGTGACCGCACCTGAAGTCTTCAATTTCCACTTGCATCCGCCCGCCCCCTGGCGCCCAGTCGGCCCATGGCATCGAAGACCTTCGTTCTGGTCCATGGCATCTGGCACGGCGGCTGGTGCTGGTCGCGTCTCGCCGGGATCCTGCGTGCCCGCGGTCACACCGTTTCCACGCCGACGCTGACCGGGCTGGGCGAACGGTCGCATCTGCTCTCGCGCGGCATCACGCTCACGACCTTCGTGACCGATATCGTCAACCATCTGGACTGGGACGATCTGCGGGACGTTATCCTCGTCGGGCACAGCTTCGGCGGCGCGCCGGTGACGGGCGCCGCCGACCTGCGGCGCGACCGGATCGCGCAAATCGTCTACCTCGACGGGATCATGATGGAACACGGAGAGACCTGGTTCGATCTCGTCTCCCCCGAACTGGCGCAGAGCCGGCAGGCGCAGTCAGAACAGTCGAGCGGCGGGCTGAGCCTGCCGGTGGCCCCGGTCGAGAAGCTCGGCGTCACATTTCCTGATGACGTCGCCTTCCTGGCGCCGCGGCTGACGCCGCATCCCTTCGCGACCTTCACCACCGCGCTCGATCTCAGGCATCCGATCGGGAACGGCCTGCCTTGCACCTACATTCGCTGCACCGATCCCCCCTATCCTCCGGCCGACATTGCGTTCCGCCGCGCGCAAGCGCGCGGATGGCCGATCCACGACATCGCCACCGGTCACGATGCCATGGTGACGGCCCCCGAGGCCCTTGCCGAGATCCTGGAACATCTCTGACCGGCGATCAGCCGAGAAAGACCTGCCCGGGCGGATACTTCACCCGCGGCACGCCGCGCGTGGCCAGGAAGAAACCAAGCGTCAGCGGCCCGACCCGCCCGACGAACATCACCGCCATGATGACGATACGCCCCATCGTGTCGAGATCGACGGTCGTGCCGCGGCTGAGCCCGACCGTGCCGAAGGCCGACGCGACCTCGAACGCCAGGTCGAGGAAATCGCCGTCATGGGACATCGTGATCACGAAGAGCGCCGTCGAGACCACGATCAAGCTGATCGTGGTCAGCGCCATCGCCTTCATCACCTCTTCGACGCCGAGACTGCGGCCGAAGATGTGCAGACTGTCCCGTCGCTTGAAGAAGGCCACGGTGGCAAGAGCCGCCACGAGGATCGTGGTCACCTTGATTCCGCCGGCGGTGGAGGTGCTGCCGCCGCCGATCATCATCATCAGGATCATCACCAGCGTGGTGCTGTCATGCAGGTGGGAGATGTCGATGGTGTTGAACCCGGCCGTGCGCGGCGTCACCGCCTGAAACCAGGCAGCCCAGAGCCGGTCGACCGGCGATCCGAGCGCCCCGAGCGTATACGGGTTCGACCATTCGAACGTCAGGATGACGACCAGCATGATCAGCGTCAGTCCTGCAGTTCCAATCAGCATCAGCTTGCTGTGGAGCGAAAGAGGACGCCAGCGGCGCTTGTTCGCCACGTCGGCGATGACCACGAATCCGATCCCGCCCAGCATGAAGAGCGCCGGGATGGTGATGTTGACGACCGGACTGCCGACCCATTGCGACAGTCCGTCGGAATAAAGCTGGATTCCGGCGTTGTTGAAGGCCGAGATCGCGTGGAACAGCGCGTGCCACAAACCTTTCGCCCAGCCGAATTCGGGCACGAACACGAAGGCGAGCGCCGCGGCCCCCGCAAGTTCGCACGCCACCGCGATGAACAGGACAAGCCGCGACAGGCGGCCCAGCTGGTGTAGCGATGCCTGCCCCAGATCCTCGCGCAGCACGATCTGGTGCGACAGGCGGATCCGGAAACCCAGCGCCGACAGAACCATCACCGCAAAGGTCATCAGCCCGAGCCCGCCCAGCTGCATCAGCACGGCCAGCACCACTTCACCGAAGGCACTGAAGGTGATGCCGGGATCGACGACCGCCAGCCCGGTCACGGTCACGGCCGAAACGGCGGTGAAGAGCGACTCGAACCAGGAAAGCGGCACATCGTGGGCGACCGGAAGCTTGAGCAGGACGGTACCGGCGAGGATCAGCGCGGCGTAGACGATCGCAAGAAGCCCCGGCGGCGGAATGCGCCGGGCCTTTCGCAGCCATCCCGGCAGGGCGCGGGGCAGGCCGGTCCTGGCCATGCTCACAGCGTCTCGGCGAAATCGCGCAGGTTCGTGCGGGCTCCGAGCAGGAGAAGCTTGTCCTCGGTCTGCAGCGTGACGTCGTTCCCCTGCGTGCCCAGAAAGTCGCTGCCGCGCATCACCCCGATGCACCGAAGTTCGAACCGCTTCAGCAGGCCGATATCGCCGAGCTTGCGGCCGTCCAGCGACTCGGGCGCGATCATGTTGACGACGTGGAACCCGTTGCCGAGGCTCACGTAATCCCGCACCGCAGGGTTGTGCAGCATCTGCGCTATATGGCGGGCGTATTCCTCTTCGGGGTGGATAACCCGCTCGACCCCGAGCTTGGCAAGGATGCGGTGCTGCGCGCGGCTGACCGCCTTGGCCCAGACCATCTGGACACCAAGCATCTTGAGGTTGATCGCGCTCAGCACGCTCGCTTCCAGATCCTCGCCCATGGCGATCACGGCGATATCGCATTCCGCCACGCCGACCTCGCGCAGCGCCGACTCGTCGCGGCTGTCGAGGATCACGGCCTGCGCCAGCTTGTCCGAGAATGTGGCGACCACTTTCGGGTCGCGGTCGATGCCGATCACATGGTTGCCGAACCGGGCCAGTTCGCTGGCGACCATTCCGCCAAAGTTTCCCAGGCCGAGAATGGCAAAATCGCGGGCTTGTTTTGCCATGCGGACAATCCTCCGGAATATCGCCTCACCGGCCAGCTCAGTGGACGGCAGCAGTCACGGGATCAAGCAGCGTCCGGCCGCCGTCCACGGTCAGCACCTGCCCGGTCATGAAGGCAGAGCCGTCGCTGGCAAGGAACTGCACGGTCTCTCCCACTTCCGACGAGTTGGCGATACGTCCCAGCGGCGTGCGCTCGATGATGGCAGTGCGGTACGACTGGTTCTCGCGCAGCGCTTCCTTCAGGCTTGAGGACATGACCGACCCGATTGCCACCGCATTCACCCGGATCCCATGGGGGGCGAGGGCGACCGCGGCCGAACGCGTGAACTGATCCAGCGCGGCCGTGGAAATCGAGAAGGCCAGCAGCCGCGGATGGGTATGATGCGCGGCAATCGACGAGAGATTGATTATGGATCCGGCCGGCCGCGGCGTTCCACCGCTGCCTTCCTCTTCCGCCAGTTGCGCGATCATCCGCTTTGCAGCGACCTGCGTCATCCGCAGGCTGGTCATCAGGTTCTGCTGCAGCTGCTGCTCCACGAGATCGTCAAAGCCGGCGAGATCGGCTGAATCGTCGGTGATCACCTGCCGGCTCGCATTGACCAGGATGTCGAGGCGGTCGAAGTGATCGATCGTCGCCGACATCAGGTTGGCAAGCGTCAGCCGTTCTCGCAGGTCGCCGGCAAAATGCGCCGCGTCGCCCGACGCGACGAGATCCGAGGTCTCGTCCTTCAGCCGGGTTTCGTCCATGTCCGCGAACATGACCCGCGCTCCCTGCTCGAGCAGACGCAACGCGATGGCCAGCCCGATGCCATGTGCGGCGCCGGTCACGATTGCGGTCTTGCCCTCGACGGAGAAACTCATCGTTTCGGTCCTTTGCCTGTGCGACGCGGCCGGGCGGCCTCGATCAGTTTGAAAGCGGCGGTTCCGCCGATCTCGCGCCAGTCCTGGAAACGTGATGTCAACTCTGTCTCATAGGGCAAATGCCGGTTGGCCACCAGCCAAAGCTTGCCCTGGGGGGAGAGGAGCGCGGCGGCACGGGCGATGAAGGCACGGCCGATACTCGGATCGGCGCTTCGGCCTGCATGAAACGGCGGGTTCATGACGATCCCGTCGACCGGCGCCGAAGGTGTCCAGGACAATGCGTCGGCCCAATGGAACGCCGCACGAGGGTCGGTCACGTTGGCCTGGGCCGCGGCCAGAGCGACACGATCCGCCTCGACCAGGTCGATCCGTTCGGGCCCCTCGCGTGTCAGCGCCGCGGCAGCTAGATAGCCCCATCCGGCGCCGAGATCGGCAAGGTGCGATGGCAGCCGCGCCGGCAGGGCGGCGGCCAGCGCGATGGATCCCGGATCCGCATGCGCAGCAGAGAACACGCCAGCCCCAGTGACGTAGCCGTCCCCCTCCTGCGCACCGGCCTGCCAGTCGGCGAACCGGTCGGCCCCGACCCGTCCCCAGAACAGCCGCCCATGCGCCTTGGTCAGTGCATCCGCGCCGTCAAGACGGTCGCGGGCGGCACGCCAGAGACTGTCGATCCCGTCGGTCTTGGCGCCATCGACCACGAGCCAGCCGCCGTCTCGAAGACGGGCGGAGGCAGAGGCGATCCACCCGCGCGCCCGATCCCGCGCGCGCGGAAGGGCGACATAGGCGAGATCGAACGGCGCTGCTGCCTCAGGGAAATCCGGGGCGACCGAGAGCCCCGCAGCGGCGAGGCGGTCGTGATCGGGTTGAAGCGGCTGCACCACCTGCAATTCGGCGGCTTCGAACTCAGCGACCTCGACGGGTGTCGCGATTCCCGCCGCCAGGACCCGGTCGACCGTGCGCGGGTCGAAGTGGCCCTGCGACAGGGCCAGTGCAAGTCTGCTCGCGCTCATCGGACCGCCGGTGCCGCGGTCACTCCCGTTCCATCGTGCATTGCAGCGGATGCTGGTGGCGCCGGGCGAAATCCATCACCTGTCCCACCTTGGTTTCCGCCACCTCGAACGAGAAGACGCCGACCACGGCCAAGCCCTTCTTGTGCACCGTCAGCATCAGTTCGAACGCCTGGGAATGGCTCATCCCGAAGAAGCGCTCCAGCACATGCACGACGAATTCCATCGGCGTGTAGTCGTCGTTGAGGATGAGAACCTTGTAGAGTGGCGGCCGCTGCGTCTTTGACCGGGTCTTGGTCACGATCCCGGACTCGCCATCGGTGCGGTCCCGGCCCGGTCCCATGGTCAGCGGAAGAGCTTGCAATTCGTCACTCCACAATCTTCAGATCTCCGGCACAAAGGGAGAATATAGCTGCCCTAGGGTGCGTGAAAAGGCCTTGATCGGTCAAGTCAGGCCCGGGCATCCGAAAAGACACACAGCAACGTCCCAGCGGCGGAGAGGATTTCGATGGCCCGCATCTCGCTTGTCGGTTTCGACGCCGACGACACGCTCTGGCACAACGAGCAGTTCTTCCGGCTCACCGAAGCCCGCTTTGCGGAGCTACTGGTGGACTATGCCGATCCCGACCACCTGTCCGAGCGGTTGCTCGAGGCCGAGCGCCGCAACCTTGGCCATTACGGATTCGGAATCAAGGGGTTCGTCCTGTCGATGATCGAGACCGCGATCGAGGTGACCGACGACCGCGTGCCGGCCCGGATCATTCGCGAGATCATCGCTGCCGGACAGGAAATGCTGTCCCATCCGATCGAACTCCTGCCCCATGCGCGCGCAGCGGTGGAGGCCGCCGCTGCGGACTATCGGGTCGTGCTCGTCACCAAGGGGGATCTACTGGACCAGGAGAGAAAGCTGGCCCAGTCGGGTCTGGGGGAGTTGTTCGATGGCGTGGAGATCGTCAGCGACAAGACTGCTACCGTCTACGCGCGCATCTTCGCACATCACGGCGTCGGCGCCGAATCGGCGATGATGGTCGGCAATTCGTTGAAGTCGGATGTATGTCCGGCGATCGACGCCGGCGCCTGGGGCGTCTATGTGCCCCAGGGGCTGGTCTGGGCGCTGGAACACGCCGAAGCGCCCGAAGATCACCCCCGCTACCGCGAACTGGCCGATCTGGGCGGACTTGCGTCCCTTCTGCAACAGATCTGATCGAAGATCTTGGGGACAGCTCCCGGCGGCGCGCGACATCTTCGCTGCGGCCGCATTTCCAGTGCAGGATGCAAATTCGCACGTTACCTCAAGGTTTTCTGTGCTACAGTTAAGGTGCAGGTAACCAAGCTGACCGAAATATCGGCAGCGGGCAGTTTGAAGGCAGGTGACATCCATGACTCGTCTGAGACGACACGCCCGTCTGTGGGCGGGGATTCTCGTGATTGCCGTAGGATTCGGCGCCGTGATCGCCGGACCCGCGGGCGCGGTTCCCTATGCAGAGATCGTGATCGACGCACGCAACGGCCAGGTCATTCGAGCACAGAACGCGGATGCCCGGCTCGCGCCGGCTTCGCTGACGAAGATGATGACGCTTTACGTCACCTTCGACGCGATCAACCGCGGTGAGATCGGGCTCGACGACTACGTGACGGTCTCGAAGAACGCCGCATCCGAGCCGCCGTCGAAGCTCTATCTCAAGGCCGGGCAGCGCATTCAGTTGCGTTATCTGATCCGTGCCGCCGCGATCAAATCCGCCAACGACGCCGCGACCGCCATCGGCGAGGCCGTGGGCGGTTCCGAATCGGCCTTCGCACAGCGGATGACGCAGACCGCGCGGGCGCTCGGCATGTCGCGCACGACGTTCAAGAACGCGAACGGGCTGACGACCTCGGGGCATCTCTCCACTGCCCGCGACATGACCACGCTGGGCCGGGCGCTGTTCTACCATTTCCCCGAATATTACAGCCTGTTCTCGCGCCGTTCGGTCGAAGCGGGCGGCAAGACGATCTACAATACCAACCGCAAGCTTCTGGATTCCTACAAGGGCGCCGATGGCATCAAGACCGGCTACACGTCGGCTGCGGGCTTCAACCTTGTCGCCTCCGCCGAGCGCGGCAACGAGCGGATCATTGCGACCGTTTTCGGCGGCTCGTCCAGCAAGGCGCGGAATGCGCGGATCGCCGAGCTTCTTGATCTCGGCTTCAAGAAGGCGCCACGCCGCGTCGCCGTGCGGGCACCGGCGCGGCCGGACCTGACCGCCATCGCCTCCGCCTATTCCGTCAAGCAGGTGCGCGTGGCGTCGGCCGCACCGTCCTCGTCCGGTTCAGTGTCGAACGCGGCGGCGACGCGGCTCGCTGTCGCCAACAGCAATCGCCCGCCGGCCCGGCCCGCCATCGAAGACCAGGTTGCCGTCGTGACCTCGCTCCAGGCGAGCGTCGAAGCCAGCCTGCAAGCGGTGCAGGTCGCGCAGGCTGCCTCGACCGCTGCACCCCCGGCGAATTCGGGCATGGCGCCGATCGTCAGCTCGATCGTTCCGCAGCCGAAGCCCGACCAGGACGGAAATGCTGGCTACGGCGCCGTCGATGTCGCCGCGCTGGCCACGGAAACTCCTGACAGCGTACCGGCCGCCGCTCCCGAGGCGACCGTCACGGCATCCGCACTTGCCGCCGAGATCTCGCCGGCTCCCGCGCCGCGTCCGGTGATCACCTACTCCACCAAGGGCGTCGACACCCCCGAGCCGCGGGCCGCCATCGATCCGGTCGTGGTCACGCGGGTTTCGACCTCGGACGGAGATCGCAGCTGGGGCATCACCGTCGGCACCTATGCCAGCCAGTACGAGGCAGAGCGGGTGCTGCTGAAAACTGCTCTGGCAGAGGTCGAGACGCTCGACACCGCCCTGCGCAAGGTGGTGCGCGGCAAGACCGGCTTCTCGGCCAATTTCGTCGGGATGGACCAGCGCACGGCGTCGCTCGCCTGCCAGCGGCTCAGCGCCCGGGATCAGAGCTGTCAGACGTTCGGCCCCTGACCGCACAGCACCGCACCGGCCGGATGGCGCCCCTGCCCCCGAGGCGGGGGCGTTTTCTTTTTCGGGATCGCCTGGCCCACTGATTGGGGCGACTTCGGATTGCGGTCCCTGCGCGTCTCAGGATCCGCCCCGGTCGTCGTTCGGTGAATCCGGTTTGGGGTGCTCGTCGTATTCGTCACTCAGGATGCGGCGGCTGTCGCCCTCCGGATCGTCGTACTGGTCGGATCTCAGGGTCCAGAAGAATGCGGCCAGCCCCAGCCCGCCGAGAAGCAGCGACGCCGGAATCAGGTATCCCAGAACGTCCATTCCCTAGACCTCTATCGGCTCCGCCACCGGAGCGCGCCGGGGAGTTCCGTCCGGGCGGGGCGGTGCCACCCGCAGCGCGTTCAGCGAAACGCAGATCGAGGATGACGACATGGCGAGCGCCGCGATCAGCGGCGTCACCAGACCGGCCATCGCAAGCGGAACTGCGACGAGGTTGTAGGCGACGGCGATGCCGAAGTTTTCGCGAATCCGCCGCGTCGCCCGGACGGCGATTCGCCGCGCTTCGGGCAGCGCCGAGAGGTCGCTGCCCACCAGCACCATGTCCGAAGCCACCCGTGCGGCATCGAGCGCCGAGGCGGGCGCGATCGAGACGTGCGCTGCGGAGAGCGCGGCGGTGTCGTTGAGACCGTCGCCGACCATCAGCACCTTGTGTCCGCCCCGCCCCAGCGCCGCGATCAGCGCGGCCTTTTCCTGGGGTGTCGCCCGCGCGGTCCAGTCGTCGATGCCAAGCTCCGCGGCCATGGCGGAGACCGCGCGCTCGGCATCGCCGGATACCAGCCGCACGGCCAGCCCCTCGGCCCGAAGTCCCGCAACAGCGGCGCGGGCACCGGGCCTCAGGCGATCCGTGAAACGAAAGACCTCCGGGGCGCCGGCGCCGATCTTGAGCCACGTCGTGGCGACCGTGGCGTCCTCTGCCGGGGCGCCGACCCAGTCGCCGCGTCCCAGCCGGACCCGGACGCCATTCTGCAGCGCCTCCACCCCGTAGCCGGGCACTTCACGGAGCGCATCGACCGCGCCCGGTGCCACGCCTTGCGCGCGCGCTGCCGCGGCCAGGGCCCGCGCGAGCGGATGCGCCGAACCCTCGGCAAGGGCCGCCGCGATGCCAAGCGCCTGCGGATCGTGCGACCATGGCGCTTCGAGTTCCGGCGTCCCGGCGGTCAGGGTCCCGGTCTTGTCGAAGACCACCACGTCCGCTTCCGCCATCCGTTCCAGCGCGGTCGCCGACTTGATCAGCACGCCGCGCCGGAAAAGCCGCCCCGACGCCGCCGTGGTGACAGCCGGAACCGCCAGCGCCAGCGCGCAGGGACAGGTGATGATCAGCACCGCGGCGGCAACGTTCAGCGCCAGGCGCAGGTCGTGGGTGGCCAGGAACCAGCCGGCCAGCGCCAGTGCGGCGAGGATGTGGACGCCGGGGGAATAGAGCCGCGCGACGCGGTCGGCCAGCGGGCGGTAGTTGGCCCGACCGCTTTCGGCGATGGCCACGAGATCGGTCAGCGCATGGAGCGAACTGTCCCGCCCCGCCGCGGTCACCCGCAGGGCCAAAGGTCCGGTCAGGGTCACTTCCCCGGCCGATACCGTGTCGCCGGGTCCAGCACGGACCGGAAGCGTCTCTCCGGTCAGAAGCGACCGGTCGATCTCGCTCTCGCCTTCGATGACGACACCGTCGACCGGCATCCGCCCGCCGGGGCGCACCAGCACGGTATCGCCGACGGCGATTTCCGAAAGCGGCACGGTTTCTTCGCCCGAAGCCGTGCGCCGGGCCGCACGCGGCAGTTCCAGCGCTGCCAGTTCCTCGGCTGCGGAACGAGCCACTGCCCGGGTCCGATGGTCGAGATACCGCCCGGCCAGCAGGAAGAAGGTCAGCATCACCGCCGCATCGAAATAGGCATGCGCGCCGCCATGGGCGGTCTCGTAAAGCGACATGCCCGACGCAAGGATGATCGCGAGCGAAATCGGCACATCCATGTTCATCTGCCCGCGCCGGAGACCGGCGGCGGCGGCGCGGAAGAACGGCTGGCCGCAGAAGAGAACCGCCGGAAGCGCAATCGCCGCGCTGATCCAGTGGAACAGATCCCGCGTCGCACCCTCCGCCCCCGACCAGACCGCGACGGACAGCAGCATCACGTTCATCGCAGCGAATCCGGCGACGCCCAGCCGCATCAGCAGGTCGCGGCCCGCCCGGTCGGTCTTCGTGGCGGCAAGGCTGTCGGCGTCGAGTTCGCGCGCCTCGTGCCCGGCCGCAGCGAGCGCCTCGGTCAGCGTCCTCGGATCGACACCTGGATCGGCGGTTACGGTGACGCGCTTCTGGGTGAGGTTGACCCGCGCCGCGCGCACCCCTTCGAGACCTCTCAGCGTCCGCTCGACCGCCGAAATCCCGACCGCGCCATCGATGCCGGGAAGCGCAAGCAGGATCGTCGCCTCTTGCGCGCGCGCGTCGTGGCGCGCCAGAACCGCGGCCGCCGGTGTCACGGCACAGGCCGCACAGGCAGCCGGACTCGGCGCGGTGTCGCTCACCTGACCGGAGCCGGCGGCGGTGTCACCCCGCCCACATGCAGCGCGAGCCGCTGCTGGAACAACGTGCCGTCCGGGGCCCAGGCCTTGAGAAAGACGTCCCAGTTGCCCGCAACAAGGTCCACAGGCGCACGGAAGGTACTGCCCTCGCGCCGGAAATCGGGCGCGAAGTCGTCCCGCGTCGACGTCGCCCAGCCCACCAGGGCCTCGATCCGGTCGACGTCGACCGGCCTGCCGTCCGGCCCCCTGAAGTCGATCGTCAGCGCGCCATTGTCGTAGTCGGCCCGCGCGGACCAGCCGAGCGCCTCCTGTGCCGTCCGGTCGGCATCGAATTCCTGGCTCGCAACGAAGGAGTTCTCGACCTCGAGGCCGGGAAAGGTCCGGGTCGCCTCGACCGCCAGAAGAATGTTGACCCCGATGACGATCCCGAAGGCACCGACCGTGAAGACCAGAACCTGACGTCCGGTGATTTCGCCCATCACTGTGCCTTCCCGTTGAACACCGTCTTCTCGCCGGCGCGCTCGTGGCTCACCGTGTCCTCGACCCAGATCCATCCCGGCGTCACCGCCCGGTGGGCTGCCTGGCTCTGCGGGTCGGCCATCACGTAGACCCGGGCCAGCTTGGTGGAGTTCGCCGGAACGTCGACCGTCGCATTCGCCGAGCCTTCGACCGACAGACGCAGCGGCGCATCGCTGGTGAGCGAAATCGCAAAATCCCGGTCTTCGCCGTGCTTGTTGCGGATCCGGACGTCATAGGTATTCCGGATCGTGCCGTCGGACATCATCACGTAAAGCGGATTGCGCACCGGCGCCACCGAGATCGAAAGGTCCGGCCTGAGGAACAGCGCGACCACCAGTCCGATGCCGATGCCGGCCCAGAGCACGGTGTACATCAGCGTCCGCACCCGGATGATGTGCTTCCAGACCGGGATCGGCGGCTCGCCCGCCCGTTCGCGCTGCTCGTCGGTCAGCGCCATGTAGCCGATCAGGTTCCGCGGCTTGCCGATCTTGTCCATGATCTCGTTGCAGGCGTCGATGCACAGCCCGCAAGTGATGCATTCAAGCTGCTGCCCGTCCCGGATATCGATGCCCATCGGGCACACGTTCACGCAGGCATTGCAGTCGATGCAGTCGCCCAGATGCGCGCCTTCGGGTGCCGTCGCCTGCCCCTTGGCGGTTGCGGTCCAGGTTTCGGCCGCCACCCGTTCATGTGACTTGCGGTGCTTGCCGCGCGGTTCGCCGCGCCATTCGCGGTAGGCGATGGTGATCGTGTCCTCGTCCATCATCGCGGCCTGGATGCGCGGCCACGGACACATGTAGGTACAGACCTGCTCGCGCATGAACCCGCCGAAGACGAAGGTGGTCGCGGTCAGGATGCCAACGGTCATGTAGGCGGCCGCCGGGGCCTGGAAGGTGACCAGGTCGTGCAGCAGGGTCGGCGCATCCGCGAAGTAGAACACCCAGGCGCCGCCGGTTGCCACTGCGATCAGGACCCAGATCGTCCATTTCGTCAGGCGCAGCCGCGCCTTCCGCGCATCCCATTTCTGCCGCAGCAAGCGGATCCGGGCGTTGCGGTCGCCTTCGACCCAGCGCTCGACCAGGATGAAGAGGTCGGTCCAGACCGTCTGCGGGCAGGTATAGCCGCACCAGACGCGCCCCAGGGCGGAAGTGAACAGGAACAGCCCCAGCCCGGCCATGATCAGAAGCCCGGCAACGAAGTAGAATTCGTGCGGCCAGAGTTCGATCCAGAAGAAGAAGAACCGGCGCCCGGCCAGGTCGACCAGAACCGCCTGGTTCGGCAATTCGGGGCCCCGGTCCCAGCGGATCCATGGCGTGATGTAGTAGATCCCGAGCGTCACCACCATGATCGCCCATTTCAGGTTCCGGAAATTGCCGGAAACCCGCTTGGGAAAGATCGGCTCCCGGGCCGCATAGAGGTTCTGGGGGGGCTGTTCGCTCACACTCATGGGGCTCGTCCGATTCTGTCAGCAGGTTTTGCTGTATCTGACACTGGCCTTTGCCGACGTAATTGACCTGCATCAAGTGACGTCGGGGCCGCGACGCTGTGTCCGGTTCCCGCCTGCCGGCGCAACCAGGCGGCGAATGCGCGCGCCGGCGGGCGCAGCACCCCCGGCGCGCTCACAAGATGGTAGCCGGAGCCGGGGTGGATATCCTCGAACAGCACGCGCAGGCGCCCGGTCGCAATGTCGTCCTCGGCAAAGATCCGGGCGAAGGCCCCGATCCCCTCGCCGCGGCGGATCGCGTCGAGGATATAGTTGCCCGGCATGTGGGTCAGGCGGCGGACACGTCCCTCGGTGACGCCGTGGCGCACGAGCCAGTCGCTCACCTCGCCGGTGCCGAGCTCCTGCAGCCAGGGCAGGTCCAGCACGTCGCGGGGATTGCCGACGATCCGGTCGCCCAGGAGCCCCGGCGCAGCGAGGATCACGATGCCGGTGGGGAGCAGAGGCTCAACCTCAAGTCCGGGCCAGTTGCCGTCCCCGAACCGGATCGCGAGGTCGAAGCCGTCCGGTCCTAGCGGCGCAACCTCCACGGTGGGGTTCAGCATCAGTTCGACATCCGCGTGCCGGGCGCGAAAATCGGCCAGACGCGGCGCGAGCCAGTTTGCGGTCAGGCTGGGCGTGGCCGTGATGCGGAGCGGGCGCGCCGCGGCGGTGCCGGCCAGGGACTCCAGCGCCGTCACCATCTCGCCGAATGCGCCGATCAGAACCTGGGCCAGACGCTGCCCGTCCGGCGTGAGGCCGATGCGACGCCCCTCGCGGCAGACCAGCCGCACCTCGAGACGCTCTTCAAGACCGCGAATCTGCTGGCTGATCGCGGCATGACTGACATTCAGGGCGGAGCCCGCTGCGCTCAACGAGCCGGCCTCGGCCAGCGCCGCAAAGGCCCGAAGCGCATTCAACGGAGGGAGCTCCTGCCACCGCATCTGTAATTCCAGCTTACAATTCGCGTTTCCAATTGACTGGAGTTAATCGGCTTCGAGGTCAATATTCCGGGTCAGGAAATCCGACACCTGGAGACACGCACATGCTGGGAATCCTCGCGAAAGCCTTTATGACCTCGACCTTTACCGACCGCCAGATGCCCGAGGCACCGGCGCTTCGGGACGAATGGCCGCGCCCGATCAGGCACGGATCCGCCCCGGCGGGCAAAGCGGCCAACACTGACCAGACATGACAAAGGGGCCGCGGCACGCCGCGGCCCCCTTGTTTGGAATCGCCGTGATTACTGCCCACCGCCCAACTGGTGGACATAGGTCGCGGCCGCAGCCACATCGGCCTTGGACAGGCGCTGTCCCCAGGCCGGCATGACCCCAAACCGCGCATTCGTGACCGTCTGCACCAGCGTGTCGTGGTCGCCGCCGTAAAGCCAGACCGCATCGGTCAGGTTGGGCGCCCCGACGTCATGGCTGCCCTTGCCGTCCTCGCCGTGACACGAGGCGCAGTTGTCGGCGAAGATCGTCGCACCCGCTTTCGCCTTGTCGGCGTCATGGGGCTCGTTCGACAGACTCATCACGTAATTCACCACGTCGTCGATCTCCTCGCCGCTGAGGATTTCGCCGAATGCGGGCATCTGCGAGAAGCGGGCATCGGGATCGGTTTCGTTCCGGATGCCGTGGGTGACGGTGTAGTCGATGTCTTGGATCGTCCCGCCCCAGAGCCAGTCGTCGTCCAGCAGGCTCGGGAAGCCCTTGGCGCCCTGCGCGCCGGAGCCGTGGCACTGGGCGCACCAGGTGCGGAAGACGGCCGCGCCCTTGCTGATCGCGTATTGCTGAAGTTCCGGCGTCTCGCCGATCTTGGTCAGGTCCGCCGCGGCAAGTTCGGAGTTGATCACCGCGTTGGCCGCCTCGGCATTGTCAAGCTCCTGCTGCAGCACCTGGCGGGACGAGAACTTCAGCACGCCGGGCGTTGCCGTCAGCACACGTGGCCAGGCGGGGTAGAGGATGGTGAAGCCGATCGCCCAGATGATCGTGGCGTAGAAGGTCAGCAGCCACCACCGCGGCATCGGCTTGTCGTATTCCCGGATTCCGTCCCATTCGTGGCCGGTGGTCGGAACCCCTTCGAACTCGTCGTCATGCTTGCTCATTTGCCGTTCTCCTTGCCGTCCGCGGCCTTGTCCCGGTCCGGTGCACCGTCAGGACTGTCCTCGTGACGGAAGATGATGTTCGCGCTGTCGCGGTAGCTTTTGGACCTCCCGAAGACCACCCAGAGGATGATCCCCGTGAAGACCAGGAACATCACGACCAGCGAATAATGCCCCATATCCGGCCCCTTACCGGCTGGCGTCCGGCGTGAAGGTCGAGAAATCGACAAGCGTGCCGAGCATCTGCAGATAGGCGATCAGCGCGTCCATTTCCGTGATGCCGGGCTGGCTGTCGAAGTTCCGCACCTGCGCCTTGGGATAGCGTGCCAGCAGTCCCTCGGTATCGGCGTCCGGATCGGCCTGGGCGCGGAAATCGGCCACCGCGTTCTGGATCATCTCGTCCGTGTAGGGAACGCCCACCATCCGGTGGGTCTCCATCAGATCCTTGATGTGCCCGGGTTCGATCAGCCGGTGCTCGAGGAAAGCGTATTTCGGCATGATCGATTCCGGCACCACCGATTGCGGGTTCGACAGGTGGGCGACGTGCCAGGCATCCGAATACCGTCCGCCCACCCGTGCAAGGTCGGGCCCGGTGCGCTTCGAGCCCCACTGGAANNGGAACGGATGGTCGTACATCGACTCGGCGGCAAGGCTGTAATGCCCGTACCGTTCCACCTCGTCCCGCATCGGCCGGATCATCTGGCTGTGGCAGACATAGCAGCCTTCGCGGATGTAGATGTCCCGGCCGGTCAGTTCGAGCGGCGAATAGGGACGCATCCCGTCCACCTTCTCGATCGTGTTCTGCAGGAAGAACAGCGGCGCGATCTCGACGATGCCGCCGATGGTCACCACGATGAAGCTGAAGATCAGCAGCAGCGTGACGTTCTTCTCGAGGATCTTGTGCTTGGCAATGATCGACATGATCCCCTCCCTATTCCGCAGCCACGGTTGCGGGAGCGGCCGTCTTCTCCGCCCCCCGAGTCGCCGTCATCCAGAGGTTGTAGGCCATGATCAGCGCGCCGGTGACATACATCAACCCGCCGAGTGCACGGACCACGTACATCGGGAATTTCGCGGCCACGGTGTCGGCGAAGGCGTTCACCAGGAAGCCGTTGGCGTCGACCTCACGCCACATCAGGCCTTCCATGATGCCGGTGACCCACATCGACGCCGCGTAGAGAACGATGCCGATGGTGGCGAGCCAGAAGTGCCAGCTGACGAGGCTGAGCGAGTAGAGCCGGTCGCGGTTCCACAGGCGCGGCACCAGGAAGTAGAGCGCGCCGAAGGTGATCATGCCGTTCCAGCCGAGCGCGCCGGAATGGACATGGCCGATCGTCCAGTCTGTATAGTGGCTGAGCGAGTTGACCGCCCGGATCGACATCATCGGTCCCTCGAAGGTGGACATGCCGTAGAAGCCGACCGAGACCACCATCATCCGGATGACCGGATCGGTCCTGAGCTTGTCCCAGGCCCCCGACAGCGTCATCAGGCCGTTGA
>JAGQRV010000019.1 GCA_020425125.1 Paracoccaceae bacterium
TCGCCGGGCTATGTCGAAGTGGGGGCCGACGGCGTGATCCTGTCCGTCTCGGGCACAAGGCCGGACGGGCGTCCTGTCGAACGGCTTGGTGGTTTCGGCGTGCCGGGGCTGTCGAACCTGCACTCACACGCCTTCCAGCGGGCACTGGCAGGGCGGACCGAGTTTGTCACCGGGGCACGGGCCGAGGATAACCTTTGGACCTGGCGAAAGGAGATGTACCGTCTGGTCGACCGGCTCACGCCCGCGACCTATGAGGCCATCGCGGCGCTGGTCTATCTGGAGATGCTCCAGTTCGGCATGACGGCAGTCTGCGAGTTCCATTATGTCCACCACATGACCGGTGGGGGCACCCATGAAAACCCTGCCGAGATGTCCGACCGGCTGATCGCTGCGGCTGACCGCACGGGTCTCGGCCTTACGCTCCTGCCGGTGCTTTATGCGCATGGCGGTATCGGCAAACCGGTCGAGGCAACGCAGCGGCGCTTCGTTCATTCGGTGGATGATTATCTGAAGCTGATCGACACCCTGCGTGGGCGCCGGGATGCGCACCGCAACCTCGCCGTGGGTCTCGCGCTGCATTCGCTGCGCGCCGTCACCCCGGACGAGGCGCGGGCCGTCCTGGCGGGAATGCAGGCGATGGATGCGGATGCGCGGCTGCATATCCACGTCTCCGAGACCACCCATGAGGTCGAGGAGGTGAAAGCAGGTCTTGGCGCGCGTCCCGTGCAGTGGCTTCTGGACAACATCGGGCTCGACGACCGCTGGTGCCTTGTGCATGCCACCCATCTTGATGCCGCCGAGATCGCCGGCGCGGCGGCCAGCGGTGCGGTCGCTGGCATCTGCCCGCTGACCGAGGCGACGATGGGCGACGGTTTCTTCGCCCTGCCCGAATATCACGGCGCGGGTGGCGCCTGGGGTATCGGTACCGACAGCCATTATTCGACCTCGACGGCCGAGGAATTGCGCATTCTCGAATGCGGCAAGCGGCTGGACTTGAGGCGACGTAATATTCTCGCCCGGCCGCAAGGCGGCGCGCCGGTCCATAGCGGCCGGGCTCTGTTCGACACGGCGCTGGCCGGGGGCGAACAGGCCTCTGGGCAGGGCGGTGGCGCAATCGTCGCCGGCCGTCGGGCCGATCTGGTCATGCTCGATCCGGAGTCCCACGTGCTGCTCGGCCACGGCCCCGACACCGTCTTGGATGCTTGGCTGCTCGGCGGCACCCAAAATCCGGTGCGCGATGTCATGATCGGGGGGCGCTGGGTCATCCGCGACGGCCGCCACCCCGAGGAGGAGGCGATCCGCACAGCCTATCGTGCGGCGGCGGCCAGGCTTTTCGGCTAAGGGCGGCCGGTTTTCGACGTCGGCGATATGCTCATCGCCCCGCGCCGCAGCTTGCGAAATACTGTCGGATTGCTTCTGTCGCCGCGGTCACGGCCGGATTGGGGCGGGATGCGGGCGTATTTGCAAGGACAAGACGTTGGCTTGGCACGGCGTCCAACAACGGCCTGTGGACAATCGCGGACGACGGGGGAGCGGCCCCTTCGCCCGGCGGCGTAACCAAAAGCGAAACGCCCAGACCGACGGCGACCATGCGCCGGGCCATCTCGATCGAGCGGGTCTTCAGCCGCACACGCGGTGACAGGCCGAGCTGCCAGAACGGAACCATCAGGAACTCGCGGCTGAGCGGCAGGTCGATCAGGATGAAGTCGCACTCGGCAAGCTCGGCAAGGCTGACCGCGTCGCGCATGGCAAGCGGATGGTCCCGTGGCAAAAGGGCGTGCGGGCGGACCTCGGTCAGAACGGTGCGCTCGGTTCCCGGCGGAAGGCCGACATCATAGCTCAACGCGCAGTCGATCACTCCGTTCGCAAGAAAGCGTGCAATCCCCTCCAGATCGCATTCCTGCAGTTCGAGGGTCATGTCGGGAAGCGAGGTCTCAAGATTCGCGGCGATGCCCGGAACCCATGTCGGTCCGAGGGTCGCGAAATACCCGAGCGCCAGCCTGAGTGGAGTGCCGGTGCGGTTCATCATCGTCTCGACCCGGGCGAGTATCTCGCGCGCCTCGCGCGCCGACTCCGCGCCGAAGGGTGTCAGTTCCAGTCCCTGCGCCTGCCGCCGCAGGAAAAGGGCCCGGCCCAGATCTGCCTCAAGTTCCCGAATGGCGGCCGATATCGACGGTTGCGACACATTGAGGAGCGCGGCCGCGCGGGTCGCGCTGCCGGTCTGGGCGACTGCCGCGAAGTAGCGCAACTGGCGGAGCGTGGGCATTATTCGATTATCCTATTTTGACTGCTCGAATAGAATTCTTTCTTCTGTATTAGCCCACTGCAATTCTGGCTCCGCAAGATCTTTCGGGAGCAGAGCATGAACAATCCCTGTCTGTCGAACGTCCGCGTGCTGGACCTGACCCGCGTGCTGGCAGGGCCGTTCTGCACCGCGCTTCTGGCGGATCTTGGTGCCGAGGTGATCAAGATCGAGACACCCGGCGGCGACGACTACCGCCACGTGCCGCCGGTGGCCGATGGCACCGGCGCGCTGTTCCGGCTGCTCAACCGCGGCAAGAAGAGCGTCGCGCTGGACCTGCGCTCGGATCGCGGGCTGGACATCGTTCGGCAGTTGGCGCTGTCCAGCGACATTCTCGTTGAAAACTTCCGTCCGGGCGTGATGGAGAGCATGGGCCTTGGCTACGAAACGTTTGCGGCGGAGAATCCGGGCCTCATTCAGGTCTCGATCTCGGGGTTCGGCCGGGAAAGTCCGATGGGGGATCTGGCGGCCTATGACCTCGTGATTCAGGCCATGACCGGCTTCATGGACCTGACCGGAGAGCCGGACGGCCCGCCCACGATGACGGGGGAATCGGTCGC
>JAGQRV010000088.1:0-2219 GCA_020425125.1 Paracoccaceae bacterium
GTTGTCGGGATCAGCCGAGCGGATCGGCCGTGGAATAGTGCAGCACCACCGGGATGACGGCTGCCTTCAGGCTGGCCGCGCCCTCGACCGGCAGATCGACCGGCCTTGGCGCTTCGGCCTCGATCCAGTCGCAGAGCCCGCCCAGCGTGCGGTCGGCGGCGAGCGCCGTGCCGATGCTGGCGGTCAGCGTGTCGAAGGCGGCGTCTCGGTCGGTTCCCTGCACGACCGCCTCGATCTCGGCTCGGTGCTGGTAATGGTAGCGCAGTGGCGACAGCGTCACCTCGGGCTCGCCGGGTTCGCCATCGCGCAGGATCAACAGACCTCCGGCCGGCACGCGCTCTGGCAGGACCTCACTGCGCAGGGCCGTGGCGGACAAAGCGGAGAGCCGCGCGTGCAGCGCAGTGAGGATGGTTTCGCGAGGGCTGGGCATTTCAATCTTTCTTGCGATCTGAGCCCGCCAGGGGAGCCAAGCTGTTGAACTGTCTCGCAGGATCGCCGATCATCATGACCACGCCTTCATCTCCCCGTATCCGCACCCCGCTGACGGTTCAACCGATGCGAACCGACAGGAAGTCCGAATGACGCGCCTCGATCTCGAGCGAAACCAAGTCTGGATCTATCTCGCCGCCATCCTCGCAGGGCTGGGCTTAGGTCTTTTGCTGCCCGAGGCCGCCGCCCACCTCGAGGCGCCGCTCTGGCCGCTGCTGGGCATTCTGATCTTTGTGACCTTCACGCAAGTGCCGCTGATCCATCTGCCAGAGGCGTTCCGCGACCGACGCTTCATGGGGGCGATGCTCGCGGGCAATTTCGTGATCGTGCCGCTGATCGTGGCTGAGCTGCTCTTGTTCCTGCCCGACAGTCCGGCGGTCCGTCTGGGCGTCCTGCTGGTGCTGCTGGTGCCTTGCACGGACTGGTACATCACCTTCACGCACCTTGCGGGGGGCGACACCGGGCGGGCGATCGCCGCGACGCCGGTGAACCTGATCGTGCAGATGGTGCTGCTGCCCGTCTATCTGTGGCTGTTCATGGGTTCGGCTTTTATGGAGATCTTCGCGGTGGGTTCCATCGTGACCGTGTTCCTGACCCTGATAGTGGTGCCGCTGATAGCGGCGTGGACGCTCGAGCGATGGGCCGAGGCGGGATCCGACCGCGACGCGTTGATTGAGCGTTTCGCCTGGTTCCCCGTGCCCCTGCTGGCGCTGGTGGTCTTCCTGATATCCGCATCGCAGGTGCAGACCGTGACCGCGGCCCTACCGGTCTTGCCGCAGGTGGCAGTCGTCTTCGTCGGCTTTCTCGTGCTTGCCCTCATCGCGGGGCTCTCAATAACGCGGGCGCTTGATCTTCCGGCGCGGTCAGGACGCGCGCTGGTGTTCAGCCTCGGCACGCGCAATTCATTTGTCATGCTGCCGCTGGCGCTGGCCCTGCCGCCGGAATGGCGGTTGGCCATCGTGGTCATCGTCTTCCAGTCGCTCGTCGAACTGCTCGGCGTGCTGATCTATCTCAAGGCGGCGCCGCGACTTCTGCCGGAACGGTGAGCGGGTCTCGTCAATCTCAGAACCGGGTCTCCACCCAGTTCGCCACGATCAGCCCCGGCACGCTGTCCAACGCCCGGTCCGCGTCCCGTGCGAAATCCAGCCGCTTCGGCAGCTTTACCTGCGGCACGAGCAGGAAGATCGGCGCGGTAACCTTGCCGCGCCCGGTCTTCGAGCGCGACACCACCGCCTGACCCTTCGTGTTCAACCTCCCCTCGGCCACCAGCAGGCTCAGGCCTGTCCGGCGATAGACGAAACGCAGGCGCAGCCCGCGTCGCCGCTCCCATTCGCCGGGCGTGATCCTGCCGCCGCGCAGGGACTTGCCCGCCGCAGGCAGCGGGATCGCCAGCCAGAACCCGTTCTTCGAGCGGATCAGCGGCCCGGTGTCATGCGCGCCCACGATGACCGGGGCCTTCGACCAGACCAGTGCCGCCGCGTCCAGGCTCTCACCCGACCTCGGGAAGTTCTGGCTCCGGATTGAGTTGGCCAGCCGGGGTCCGAGCCCCGCGCCGGTGATCTGCAGCCGCCATGCGGTCTTCAGCCCGCTCCCGGCCTCGCGCATAGCTTCCGCAACGGCGCGTTCGCCCGCCGCGACCTCGGCCGCCATCATCGCGACGATGTCGGGATCGATGTCGAGCTTGAGTTTCACGCGGGCCTCAGATCGACGGTCCAGACCAGCCGCTCGCG
>JAGQRV010000088.1:2235-2595 GCA_020425125.1 Paracoccaceae bacterium
GGAAGGCCTCGCCGTCGATCTCGATCCGGTCGCCGGGGCGTGGGTTCGCAACCTCGGCGACACGCAGGTCGATCCGGGTGGTTTCCGACCAGAGCCGCGCATCGCCGAAGTCGCTGATCGCATCCGCGCGCCGGGCGATCACGCGCACGAGCACCGGCGCGCCGCCGTCGGCGATGTAGACCGCGTCCCGGCCGATATTCGGATCGGCAAAGAGCGCGCCCAAAGCGGCGGCGAAGGCGCTCATCAGAACGTCGCGTTCAGGCGTATCCGGCCGATGGTATCGCCCGCGCCGCTCGCCACCGCCTCGACCGCCACGCCGACGAGAGTGTTGTCGGTCGCGACCGTGGTGCAGCGCTTGTT
>JAGQRV010000020.1 GCA_020425125.1 Paracoccaceae bacterium
GGACATGCTGGCATTCTTCGGCATCGCGGATGCCGGCGCGCCTGGGCTTCTGGACGACCTGGACGCGATGGCCAGCTTCCGGGATCAGGGGGCCGGACAGGATGTCGTCGTGTCGCTCGGCCAGGGCACCACGCTGATCTTCGAGGGGCTCGGAACCGGCAGCGTGGCGTCCTTCGCGGATCTGGTCGCGGACGCCGACACGCAGCTCATCCTGGCTGGCGCCTGGTCCTGAGTGGCGGCACGGGCTGTGCGCCTCGGAGCGACCGGCCGGCAGATCGGCCGCGCCCCGGACGCCCCGATCCCCTGACCGGCCGGGCGGGCTCAGCGGCCCGCCGCAGCCCGCCATTTCTTGAACGCGTCCTGATGGGCGTCCTTGGTGCAGGGATAGAGGCCGATGATGCTTTCGCCGGCCTTCACCTGCTCGACCACGAAATCCTCGTAGGCGGTCATCTCGACGGCCTCGTCGGCGACCTCCCCGGCGATCCCGGCCGGAATGACGATGACCGAGTCGTCGTCGCCCACCACGATGTCGCGCGGGAAGACGGCGACGTCGCCGCAGCCGATCGGGCAGTTGACGTCGATGGCCTCATGGAGCGTGAGGTTGGTCGGGCTCGACGGGCGGTTGTGATAGGCCGGGATGTCAAGCGCGCCGATCGTCATCGAATCCCGGAAGCCGCCATCCGTCACCACGCCGGCGCCGCCCCGGACCATCAGGCGGGTGATCAGGATGTCGCCGGAGCTGGCAGCGCGCGCGTCCTTGCGGCTGTCCATGACCAGAACCGATCCCGGCGGGCAGGTCTCGATCGCGACCCGCTGGGGATGCTCAGGGTTGCGGAACTCGACCAGCTGGTTGCGGTCCTCGCGCGCGGGCATGTAGCGCAGCGTGAAGGCGGGACCGACCATGTTGCGGCCCTTGCGTGCCACCGGATGGACGTCTTGGATCACCTGGTTTCTGAGCCCGCGCTTGTAGAGCGCGGTGGCGAGCGTCGCCACCGAGACACCCATCAGCTTGTCGCGAAGATCGTTGTTCATCTGCTGTCTCACTTGAGGTCTTCGGGCAGCACGCCCTGGGGAATGTTCTGGTAGCAGACCGGCCGCAGGAACCTGCGGATCGACAGGGTGCCGACCGAGGTCGCGCCGAAATTGGTCGACGCCGGATACGGCCCGCCATGCACCATGGAATCGCAGACTTCCACGCCGGTCGGATAGCCGTTGGCGAGNNGAGGTCGCGCCGAAATTGGTCGAGGCCGGGTAGGGGCCGCCATGAACCATCGAACCGCAGACCTCGACGCCGGTCGGGAAGCCGTTGACCAGCAGACGTCCGGCCTTGCGTTCGAGGATCGGCAGCAGGCGGCGGGCAAGATCGGTATCGCCCGCGTCCATGTGCAGCGTGGCGGTCAACTGGCCCTCGAAGCCGCGGGCAAGGGTCTCCATCTCGTCGGCGCCCGAGACACGGACGATGAGGCCGAGCGGCCCGAACACCTCTTCGCCGAGCGCATGGTCGTGCAGGTAGGAGGAAGCCTCGGTCTCGTAGAGATTGGGATTGGCGTTCCGGCCGTCGCTGTCGGTGACCAGCACCGGCTTGACTGCGTTGCGACCGTCGAAGCGGGCCTTGCCATCACGATAGGCCGCCGCAATTCCGTTCGTCAGCATGCACTGGGTTGTCACCCCCTTCAGCGCCTCGGCGGCGGCGGCGACGAACGCATCGCCCGCCGCACCCGTCTCGACCACGGCGATGCCGGGATTGGTGCAGAATTGGCCGGCGCCCATGGTCAGTGATCCGGCCCAGCCGGTGCCGATCTCGGCGCCGCGGGCCTTCACCGCTTCCGGCAGCAGGAACATCGGGTTGACCGAGCCGAGCTCGCCGAAGAACGGGATCGGCTCGGGCCGCGACACGCAGAGATCGAAGAGTGCGCGGCCGCCGGTGAGCGAGCCGGTGAAGCCCACGGCCTTGATCAGGGGATGCTGGACGAGGGCGTGGCCCACGTCGCGCTTGCCGCCCTGGATCAGCGAGAAGGTCCCCGGATGGACGCCGCAGGACCCGATCGCGGCATGGATCGCCTCGGCGACGATCTCGCCGGTGCCGGGATGAGCGGAGTGACCCTTGACCACCACCGGGCAGCCCGCGGCGAGCGCGGCGGCGGTGTCGCCGCCGGCGGTGGAGAAGGCGAGCGGGAAGTTCGACGCGCCGAACACGGCGACCGGGCCGATCGGGCGCTGCATCATCCTGAGGTCGGGGCGGGGCAGCGGCTTTCGGTCGGGCAGCGCCGGATCGTGGCGGCGGTCGAGGTAATCGCCCTTCTCGATGTGGCTCGCGAAGAGCCGCAACTGACCGACGGTCCGGCCGCGTTCGCCTTCGAGGCGCGCCGCGGGGAGGCCGGTTTCGGAGGTGCCGATGGCGGTGATCGCCTCGGCGCGGGCTTCAATTTCGTCGGCTATGGCATTGAGAAAGCGGGCGCGTTCTGCACGGCTGGAATAGCCGTAGGTCCAGAACGCCGCCTCGGCGGCGACGCAGGCGCGGTCGACCAGATCGGGGGTGCCGACCGAGAAGTCGTGCGCCGGACCGCTCGCGGGTTCGGACCGGAAGGTGGTGCCGGAGGCGATCCATTCGCCCGCGATGAGGTGCTGTCCATGAGGGCTGAAGCTGGTCGGGGTGCCGTCCATCGGGCTCTCCTTTTCGTGTCGGATCCGGTATCGGAAATGCATCGGACTTTTATCGGACTTTCATCGGACCCGGTCTGGGTCCGTGCGGCGGCTCAGACCAGTCCGGCGCCTTTCAGAAAGGTGTCGAGCCTGGCCTGCTGCGCCGCGGTCAGGGGCCAGGCCGATGGCGGGCGGGTCGGTCCGCACTCATGCCCCTGCGCCAGCAGCGCCGCCTTCACGCCGGTGACATTGGTGCCGTTCAGCTCTTCCGCGCGGATGTCTTCGAACGTCTTCATGCCGGCGATCAGGTCGCGCGCCCGGGCGTAGTCACCGGCTTCCAGCGCCGCATGGATCGCGATCGAGCGCTCGGGCCAGACGTTGATCAGGCCGGAGGTGAAACCGCGGGCGCCGACGGCATAGAAGGCGGGCGCCCAGACCTCGGCCAGACCGCCGACCCAGACGATCGACGGGTCGCAGGCGGCGCGGGCTTCTGCCAGCTTCATCGGGTTCGGCGTCGCCCATTTCACCCCCTTGACGCCGGGAATGGCGCAGAGGTCGGCGATGGCCCTGGTGCCGATGGCGTCGTTGCGCAGATAGAGCATCATCGGCAGGCCGGCCGCATCGCTCACCGCCCTGATGTAGTCGACGGTGCCGCGGGGCGATACGAAGGGGTCGGGCGGCTGATGGATCATCAGCGCGGTGGCGCCCGCATCGGCCGAGGCCCGCGCGAGGCGGCAGGCATCGCGGACCCCGCGGCCGACGCCTGCGAGGAGCGGCGCCCGTCCGGCCATCATCGCGGCGACCTCGGTGACCATCGTCACGGCTTCATCCGTGGTCAGGGCATAGAATTCGCCGGTATTGCCGTTGACCACGGGCATGTGGACCCCGGCGCCGAGGGCGCGGTCGAGGATCGGCGCCAGCCGGGCCGGGGCCACGTCGCCCGCATCGTCATAGGGCGTGACCAGGATCCCCGAGATGCCGGTGAGGGCGGTGTCGAGGTCGACCGCGCGGGGCGCGGCTTCGGCGATGACGGTCATGGGCGTTCCCTTCGTGGCAGTCTCAGAAGATGTCCGGCTCGCCCGCGGCGGGGCCGAAGGACCGGGTCAGGAAGTCGAAATCGCAGCCTTCGTTGGCCTGCCCCACATGGCGCTGGAACATGTAGCCCCAGCCCCGGGCATAGCGCGGCTCGGGCGCTGTCCAGGCGGCGCGGCGGCGGGCCAGTTCGTCGTCGTCCACCAGCATGTCGAGGCGCCGGTTGGCGAGGTCGAGGCGCACGATGTCGCCGGTCCTGAGCAGTGCGAGCGGGCCGCCGACGAAGCTTTCCGGCGCGACATGCAGCACGCAGGCACCGTAGGACGTGCCCGACATGCGCGCATCCGAGATCCGGAGCATGTCGCGGTGGCCCTGCTTGATCAGCGCCTTGGGGATCGGCAGCATGCCCCATTCCGGCATCCCCGGACCGCCCTGCGGTCCGGCATTGCGCAGCACCAGCACCGTGTCCGGCGTGACGTCGAGATCTTCGTCGTCGATCGCCTTCTTCATGTCGGGGTAGCTGTCGAAGACCAGCGCGGGGCCTTCGTGGCTGTAGTATTTCGGGTCGCAGGCGGCAGGCTTGATGACAGCGCCGTCGGGGCAGAGATTGCCCCTGAGCACGGCCAGCGAGCCTTCGTGATAGACCGGGTTCGACAGCGGGCGGATCACGTCGTCATTGTAGACCTGGGCATCGGCGATCTCTTCGCCGAGGGTCCTTCCGGTGACGGTCAGCGCCGAAGTGTCAAGCCGGTCGGAGATCTGCTTCATCAGCGCCTTCAGGCCACCGGCATAGAAGAAATCCTCCATCAGGTAGTCCTTGCCCGAGGGGCGGACATTGGCGACGAGCGGCGTGGTGCGGCCCAAGGCGTCGAGATCGTCGAGATCGAGCGTGACGCCGGCGCGCCGGGCCATGGCGATCAGGTGGACGACGGCATTGGTGGAACAGCCCGTGGCCATGGCGACGATGGCGGCGTTTCGCACCGCGGCATCGGTCACGATCCGGTCGGGGGTCAGATCCTCCCACACCATGTCGACGACGCGCCGCCCGGAGGCGGAGCCGAGCCGCTGATGGCCGGAATCCGCCGCCGGGACCGACGACGCGCCGGGGATGGTCAGCCCCATCGCGTCGGCGATCGCCGTCATGGTGGAGGCGGTGCCCATGGTCATGCAGGTGCCGACCGACCGCGCGATGCCGCCCTGGAGTCCGACCCATTCGGCATCGGTGATGTTGCCGGCGCGGCGCTCGTCCCAGTACTTCCAGGCGTCCGAACCCGAACCCAGGGTCTTGCCGGCATAGTTGCCGCGCAGCATCGGCCCGGCGGGCAGGAAGATCATCGGCAGACCGGCGGTCAGCGCGCCCATCACCAGGCCGGGCGTGGTCTTGTCGCAGCCGCCCATCAGCACCACGCCGTCGAGCGGGTGGCAGCGGATCATCTCCTCGGTCTCCATCGCCAGCATGTTGCGGTAGAGCATCGAGGTCGGCTTGGTGAAGGATTCGTCCACCGAGAGGGCGGGCAGTTCGACCGGGAAGCCGCCGGCCTGCAGGATGCCGCGCTTCACGTCCTTGACCCGTTCCGGGAAATGGCCGTGGCAGGAATTCAGTTCCGACCAGGTGTTGAGGATGCCGATCACCGGCTTCCCCATGAAATCCTCTTCGGCGTAGCCGAGCTGCATCAGCCGCGAGCGGTGGCCGAAGCTGCGCAGGTCGTCGGGGGCGAACCAGCGGGCGCTGCGGAGCGTGTCCGGGGTCTTTCTAGGCTTCGCGTCGAACATTCGGCTCCTCCCGCGCGATCTGGATTTCGGATGCTGTGTATGCGCATACATAAACAGGTGTCAAGCCGGTTTCCTCACTTCTTTCCAATTATTGCTGCTCCATAAAAAGGCGTGTTGACACGGGATCGGGAACGATGGCATGGAATGTATGCGCTTTCATCAATGGGTGGTGGTGGCGCGTACCGGGCGCGAATGGCGCGTCCGCCACGGCACATGTCTGGCCGCCAGGGGTGGCGGCCGAACGGGAGGACCCCATGAAACTGACCCGCAGAGCGATTCTGGCCACCGTCAGTGCGGCCGCGATTCTGGCCCAGCCGCTGATGGCGGCGGCGCAGGAACTGCCGCGCAACGTGCGCCTTGTCATCGGCTCGACCTCGACCGGGGGCGACACCTACCAGAACGCGGCGATCGTCGCCGATGCGCTGGCCGAGAAGCTGGGCATCAACATCAAGGTCGATGCGGTCGGCCCGACCGAGGCCTTCAAGGCGGTCGGACGCGACAAGCGCGGCACCACGCTGATGATGCATCACGACCAGTCCTATCTGGGCCATCTCTACGGCGTGCGCGGCTATGACGACATCTTCGCCGAGTACCAGATCGGCCCGACCGTCGCGGTGAACCCGGGCAACGCCTATCTGCTGCCGAAGGATTCGCCCTACCAGTCGATGGACGACATCCTGAAGGCCGTCGAATCGGGCGAGCGGGTGCGGGTCGCGATCCAGCCCGGCGGGGTCAGCGAGATCGGCTTCTCGGCGATGAAGAACGCGGCCAAGCTGGCGGCGCCGGGATCGGAGGAGAACCTGGTTGCGGTGAATACCGGCAGCCAGTCCGACAAGGACCAGGCGCTGTTCGACGATCTGGCCGACGTCATCAACGGGTCGATCCAGTCGAACGAGCAGTACACCCAGCTGCCGGCCGACGATCAGAAGGCGATGCGCTTCGTCTGGATCACTGCGCGCCCCGAGACGCTGAGCCAGGCGCCGGAAGCGGGGATGGGCAAGCTCAGCCGCGACGACATGCTGAAATACGCCAGCCCCGAGACCAGCGTGACGCTGGACGGCAGCAAGGACTTCACCTTCGACAAGGTCTTCTTCTTCATTTACAACAAGGACATGGACCCGGCGATCGTGAAGCAGATCGACGACGCGCTGGCCGAGATCTATGCCGACGGCACGATCCAGGAGCGCCAGAAGGAAGCCTTCTTCATCCCCGATTTCCGGCCCTCGGCGGAGGCCCGCGCGCATCTCGAGGAGAAGAACGCCGCCTATGCCAAGGTGATCGACGCGATCGGCGCGGCGCAGACCAACTGAGCGCCGCACGATCCGCGCGGGCGCCGGCGCCGGGGAGGACGGCCGGCGCCCACAGGTTTCCGTATCGCCACGTATCTCCGGGAGGGACGACACCATGGGCAGCCTGACCCATGTCACGGTGAATTTCGCGACATCGCATCTGATCTTTCCGACGCTGATCGCCGGCATCCTGGCGCTGCTGGGGCTCGCCATCCTGATCACCAAGCGCCACGCCATCGCCGGCAGCGGCGCCTATTGGCAGGGCATCCTTTCCGCCATGGACCGGGTGCGCTTCCTCGGCGCCGTCGCGCTCACGGTGCTCTACTTCCTGCTGATGGTCCCGGTCGGCGACCACTGGCCGAATACCGGCCTGGGCTTCCTGATCTGTTCGATCCCGTATGTCTTCCTGACCGGCGCGCTGTTCCTGCACCGGCGCGGCGCGCGGGATCTGATCCCGGTCGCACTCACCGCGGCCGTCGCGCCGACGCTGGTCTGGTGGCTGTTCACCGACCTCTTCTTCCTGACGCTGCCCTGAGCCGGCACGAGCCAAGGGATCCCCATGGACCTGTTTGACATCGTCACGCCGCTGTTCCTGTCGCTGATCGTCGGCGGCACCTTCGTCGGCATCATCTTCGGCGCCATTCCCGGCATGACCGCCACCATGGCCGTGGCCGTCTGCCTGCCACTGACCTATTCGCTGGGCCTCAACAACGGGCTCGCGCTGCTGCTGGGCCTCTATGTCGGCGGGATATCGGGCGGGCTGGTTCCCGCAATCCTGCTCGGAATACCGGGCACGCCATCCTCGATCACCACCTGTTTCGACGGCCATCCGATGACCAAGGCGGGCGAGGGCGAGAAGGCGCTCAGGATCGGCATCGTCGCCTCGCTGGTGGGCGGCCTGATCAGCCTGCTGATCCTCGATCTGTTCGCGCCGGTGCTGGCCGAGTTCGCGATCCAGTTCTCGTACGTGGAGAAATTCCTGATCATCCTCTTCGCGCTGAGCGTCATGGCGGCGCTGAGTTCGGACATGCTGATGGGCATCTTCTCGGGCTTCCTGGGCATCTTCATCAGCCTGATCGGCACCTACAGCATCGAGTCGGGCGGCAACGGCGAGATCCGGCTGATCCCGCCTGGTATGGAGAACTGGCTGGAAAGCGGCTTTTCCCTGCTGCCGGTGCTGATCGGGCTGTTCGGTCTGGCTGCGATCCTCGAGGAAGCCGAGAAGGGCGTGCCGGAAAGCATGTCGGCCAAGGACGTCAAGATCGGCGCGGCCTCGACCTTTTCCTTCGGCATCTTCCGCAACCAGATCGGCAACCTGATCCGGTCGTCGTCCATCGGCACCTTCGTCGGCATCCTTCCCGGCGTCGGCGGCTCGGCGGCCTCGATCCTGGCCTATACCGGTGCCAAGACCTTCTCGAAGCATCCCGAGACCTTCGGCAAGGGCGAGCCTGCGGGGATCGTCGCGTCGGAATCGGGCAATAACGGCCTGACCGGCGGGGCGCTGGTGCCGCTGCTGTCGCTGGGCATTCCGGGCGACTCGACGACGGCGCTGCTGATCGGCGCCTTCACGCTGCAGGGCGTTCAGGTCGGGCCGCTCTTCATCGGCGAGAATCCCCGGACCTGGGACGCGATGATCATCGCCATGCTGGTCGCCAACTTCGCCATGTTCGGGATCATGTACTTCGCGATCCGCTTCATGGCGCGAGTGGTCACGGTGCCGAAGCCGATCCTGTTCCCGATCATCCTGATGATGTGCGTGATCGGTGCCTACACGATCAATTACGGCATCATGTTCGACGTCTGGACGCTGCTGATCTTCGGGCTCTTCGGCTGGGCGGCGGTGAAGGTCGGGATCGAGGTCGCGCCCTTCATCATCGGCTTCATCCTCGGGCCCTCGGCCGAGATCTACTTCGTCAAGAGCCTCGAATCCTTCGGCGACCTGACCATCTTCTTCACCAAGAGCTGGATCGCCATCTTCCTGTGGGTGCTGATCGCGGGGTCGATCGGCGGGTCGGCGATGCTGGCGCGCAAGCGGCGGATGCAGGAGGCCTTCGCGGAATGAGTGCGACCGTCGTCACGCTTGCCTTCCCGCGCGGGACCGCGGACGGTACGCGCGATGAGCGTGCATGACGACAGGCAGAAGACGGGGCGCGGCGGAACGTCGGCGCCCCGCGGTGTCACGATGGCGGCGGTGGGGCGGCTGGCGGGCGTAAGCCAGGTGACCGTCTCGCGCGCCCTGAGCGATCCGTCGAAGGTCTCGCCCGAGACGTTGCGGCGCATCCGGGAGGCGATCGAGGTCACGGGATACGTCCCGAACGCGGTTGCCGGGGCGCTCGCCTCGCGGCGGTCGAAGCTGATCACGGCCCTGGTGCCATCGATCACCAACATCGTCTATTCGTCGATGATCCAGACCTTCACCGGCGAGCTCAGGGCGCAGGATTACCAGATCCTGATGTCCGAGACCGGCTTCGATCCGAAGGTGGAGGAGGCGGCCGTCGCCACGCACCTGTCGCGCCGGCCCGATGCGGTGCTTCTGACCGGAATCCACCACAGTCCGCAGACGCGGCGAATGCTGCTGGCGGCGGAAATTCCGGTGGTCGAGCTGTGGGACATCACCGACACGCCGATCGACCTCTGCGTCGGCTTTTCCCATGTGGAATCGGGCCGCGCGGTGGCGCGGTTTTGCCGCGAGGCGGGATATCTGCGCGCCGCGACCGTTTCGGCGGGCGACGAACGTGCGATCCGGCGCAAGGACGCGTTCGTGCGCGAATTCGGCCGCCCTGGCGGAGAGGCGGTGCAGGAAGTGACCTATGCGGGCTCGGCCAGTCTGGTGCGGGGCCGCGAGGCGCTGGTCCGGCTGCTGGACGAGGCCGGGTTCCGGAACGGGGTCGTGGTGTGCAGCTCCGACCTGCTGGCGCATGGGGTCGTGATCGAGGCGGCGGCGCGCGGGCTCGAGGTGCCCGGCGAGATCGCCGTGGTCGGGTTCGGCGACCAGGACTACGCCGCCCATATCGTGCCCAGCCTGACCACGGTGCGGGTCGACCGCGAGGCGCTGGGACGGGTGGCCGCACAGGCGATCCTGGCGCGGATCGAGGGCGGCGAACCGCCGCCGGCAGTGACCGATCTGGGCTTCGAGATCATCCGCCGCGAATCGGCCTGACGGGCGCCGGGACCGCCCCGGACGGTTCGCGGCGCAAAGGCCGTTGGCACGGCCATGCCCGGTGGCGGGTCCTGGAAGGCCGAGGCCGTGCCCCGCCGCTTTTGCGTCTCAGGTCCCGGCGGGCCGGGTCTGCGTCTCCTCGCGGGGGATCCGGTCGACCTCGCGGTCGACGGCGAGTTCCCGTTCGATCAGCGAGGCGACTTCGGCGACGATCGCGTCGGGCTCCTTCGGGCCGAGCGCCAGATAGAGATCGGACCGCAGATCGGGCGGCAGATCGACCTGGCGGATCACCGTGTCGGGCATGCAGATCATCCGGTTCGACCGCGGCACCAGCCCCATGCCGATGCCTTCGTTGATGAGGGCCATGATGGTGTGGCTCTGGGCGACCGCGTAGAGCGTGTCGGGGTTGACGCCCCTTGCGGTGAGGAAGCCGTGCACGATCTCGAACAGGAAGCCGCCGCGTTCGATCGAATAGCCGACGAAGGGCTGGTTGTTGAGATCGGCCGCCACGATCTCGGGCTTCGATGCAAGCGGGTGCGACCGGGGCACTGCGAGGACGAACGGCTCGCTCCAGACCTTCCGGAGCGGTAGCGCGGTGTCGCGGTGCGGCAGGCGCATCAGGCCGATCTCGATGCTGCCGGCCATCAGCCCCTCGATCTGCTCGAAGGTCATCATTTCGCGGAGCGTGACGTTCACCCCCGGCATGTCGCGGCGCAGCCGGCTGACGACGCGGGGGATCACTTCGACCGCGGCCGACGGCACGAAGCCGAGCACGATGGATCCGCTTTCGCCGCGGGCGGCCTGGCGGGCCAGCAGGGCGGCGCTTTCGGCGCGGGTCAGGATGTCGATGGCGTCGGGCAGGAAGCGGCGGCCCGCGGCGGTCAGGCGGACCGAGCGGTTGGTGCGGTCGAGCAGGCGCGCGCCGACGGCATGTTCGAGCAGGCTGATATGGCGCGACAGCGGCGGCTGGGTCATGTTGAGCCGCGACGCGGCGCGGCGGAAGTTCAGCTCTTCGGCGACCGCGACAAAGGATCTGAGATGGGTGAGTTCGAAGAGGCGCCCGGCCATTCGGACCTCCGGAAAGCTGTCGCGATGTTGCAATTCCTGCGCAAGGATGTAAAGTCATAAAGGATAAATTCATGCGGTATTACGGACTAGTATGGACATATATGAACAAATATGCCGGATGGTGCTGATCGCGGACGACCTGACCGGCGCGCTCGATGCCGCGGCGCCCTTCTGTGGCGCCGGGCGGCGGGTGGCCGTTGCCACCAGGCTCGATGCGCTGCCGGCCGCGCTGGCCGAAAGGGCGCAGGTCACCGCGGTCTCGACCCGGTCGAGGGAAGTTCCTCCCGAGGTCGCGGCGGCGCGGGTTCGCGAGGTCGTGGCTGCGGTGGGCGCCGACCGGCCGATCTTCAAGAAG
The DNA here is from genome assembly GCA_020425125.1 of Paracoccaceae bacterium. Lineage (GTDB taxonomy): Bacteria > Pseudomonadota > Alphaproteobacteria > Rhodobacterales > Rhodobacteraceae > Meridianimarinicoccus. Next base: position 11,321 of record JAGQRV010000020.1, read on the forward strand.
ATCGATTCCCGCCTGAAGGGGCCGATCGCCGCCGAACTGTCCGCCTTGCCCGACCGGCCGCTTCTGGTGGCACCGGCCATTCCCGCCTTCGGGCGGGTCGTCGCGGACGGGGCGGTGCAGGGCTTCGGGGTGGCGCGGCCGATCCCGGTTGCGCCGCGGCTCGGCACCGCGGCGGCGCGTGCGGCGATTCCGGAGACGCCCGACGAGGCCGCGATGGATGCGGCGCTTGCCGCGGCGCCCGCCGCGGCCATTCTGGTGGGTGCGCGCGGTCTCGCTCAGGCGATGGCGCGGCAGGCGCGGCTGACCGCGGCCGTGCCGGATCCGCTGTCGGGCAGGATCGCCGTCGCGGTCGGCTCGACCGATCCGATCACGCTGGCGCAACTGGCCCGGCTTGAGCGGACGCCGTGTCTCGCGGCGCCATCGGGGTCCTATGCCGGGCCGATTCCGGAGGCGGCGTCGCTGGTGATGCAGGCAGTGCCGGGGCCGGAGGCCGACGGGGCGACGATCGCGCGCAATCTGGCCCGGTCGTTCCGTCCGCTCGCGGAGCGGAGCGATGCGCTGATCCTGACCGGCGGTGCAACGGCGGAGGCGGTGCTCGACGCGCTCGACGTGACGCTGCTGACGCTCGAAGGAGAGATTCTGCCCGGATTGCCACTTTCGCGTGCGGGTGGGTGGCGTATTGTCACCAAGTCCGGCGGGTTCGGCGATCCGGGGACACTTGCGGAACTGGTGGAAGGACAGGGGGCGTTGGCGGGATGACGACGGGCAGGGCGCCGGTTCCGGAGGGCGTGAAGCAGCGCAAGAGCCTGGCCGAAGTGGTCTTCGAGCGGATGCACCGGGCGATCAAGTCCGGCGCCTACGCCCCGGATGAACGGCTGCCGACCGAGCACGACCTGGCGGCGGAGTTCCAGGTCTCGCGCCCGGTCGTGCGCGAGGCGCTGAAGAAGCTGAGGGACCAGCGGCTGATCTATTCGCGCCAGGGAGCGGGAAGCTTCGTCGCGCAGCTCGGCGTCAAGGAGCCGCTCGGGTTCGGTGCGGTCGAGAGCCTGGCGGATCTGCGGCGCTGCTACGAGTTCCGCGAAGTGATCGAGCCGGCGAGCGCTGCGGTCGCGGCCGAGCGGCGCACCGCCGAGGATCTGGTCGAAATCCGCCGCGCGCTCGACGTGATGCGCGACGCCACGGAACGGCGGCGCCACCGCGAGGACGCCGACTACGAATTCCACCTCGCCATCGCGAAGGCCACCGGCAACCAGTATTTCTGGACCGCGATGGAGGCGCTGAAGGATCATATCGCCGTGGGGATGCAGTTCCACGGCATGTCGCTCAAGCACACGATCGACGGGCTCGCGCAGGTCTACGACGAACATGTCTCGATCTACGAGTCGATAGCGGGGCAGCGGCCCGACGAGGCGCGCCGGCGGATGGCGGCGCATCTGGCAGGCTCGCGCGAGAGGCTGTTCGAGGGGCAGGGCGGGCAGTAGCCGCCCCGCCCGCTGACGCGGCGACCCTAGTAGGCGGCCCGGTAAATCGTCAGGACATCGTCGACAGACATCTCGCGCGGATTGTTGTCCATCAGGCGCCGGATGCCGTGGGCTTCCTCGGCCCAGGCGGGCAGCGCATTGTCGACCGCACCGTGCGCCGACAGCCGCATCTCGTTGCCGAGGTCGCGGCAGAAGCCGTGGGTCGCCTCGAGCACGTGGTCCGGCTCGGGCGTGTCGGGCAGGCCGAGCAGGGACAGGATTTCGGCCGTCTTGGCTTCACGCGCCGGTGCATTGAAGGCCAGCACATGGGGGAAGATGATCGCATTCGCCAGGCCGTGCGGCAGGTGAAGCCGGGTGCCGAGCGGATAGGCGAGCGCATGGCCGGCGGCGGTGTTCACCGGGCCGAGGCAGATGCCGCCGTAATAGCTGGCCAGCATCATTCCCTCGCGCGCCTCGGTGTCGGTGCCATCCTCGACCGCGCGGCGAAGGTAGCGGCCGACGAGGTCGATCCCCATGCGCGCGAAGCCGTCGATCATGTCGTGGGCGCGGCGGTTGGTGAACGCCTCCACGCAATGCGCCATCGCATCGACGCCGGTCGCGGCGGTGACGGCTGCCGGCACGGTCCAGGTGAGTTCGGGGTCGAGAACGGCGAGGTCGGCGCGCATCAGCGGGCTTTCCACGGCCATCTTGGCATTGGTCGTGGAATCGGTGATCAGCGCGCGAATTCCGGCCTCCGACCCGGTGCCGGCGGTGGTGGGCACCTGAGCGAGGCGTGACAGCTTTGCCGCGACCCGGTCGGGGCCGACCACCTCGGCGAGGGTCTGGCGCCCGTCCCAAAGCACGGCGACGAGCTTGGCGACATCCATCACCGACCCGCCGCCGAGGCCGATCACCAGATCGGGGCGGAAATCGGCCGCGACGGCCAGTGCGGCGGCCAGCGCCGTGTCGTCGGGCTCGGGCGGAACGTCGCTGAAGACGCGGACGTCGCCGCCGAGTCCCAGCCGCTCGACAAGGCCGGCGACCGCCGGCGCGGTGATGACGAGGCTGCGCGCGGCACCGGCGGCCCAGGCGCCGACACGGGAGACGGCACCGGCGCCGATGTCGAGACGCGACGGCTGGTGAAGCGTGATGAGGCGGTCCATGGCCATTGGGATGATCCTTGCCCTGCGGGTTTCAGGCCGACAGCCGGTCCATTTCGGACCAGACGTTCTCGCGTTCTGCATCGGAGAGCGGCGCCAGCGGCGGGCGGACATTGAGCCAGGCATCGTTGCCGCGGGCCTTCGCGACCATCGCCTTCACCGTGGGCAGTTGCACATAGGTGTTGGTCAGGCTGCGCCAGGCGTTGATCCGGTCCTGGGCAGCGGCGACCTCGGCCTCGGCGGTCGGGTCGGCCCATTTCTCCCAGATGGTTCTCAGCGCATCGGCGCGCAGGTTCGAGGTGGCGGTGATGCAGCCCTGGCCGCCGCCGCGCAGGAGCGGGAGCAGCAGCGGATCGGCGCCCGCCAGCACCGAGAAGCCGGGGAAGCGCGCCACCATCGCGGCCATGTTGCCGAGATCGCCGGCGCTGTCCTTGATCCCGACGACGATGCCGGGGAAGGCGTCGAGCAGCCGCGCGATCAGGTCGTGGCCGATCGGCACCTGGGTGACCTGCGGAATATGGTAGAGGACCAGCCGCAGCCGGTCGTCTCCGACGCCCTCGATCACCGAGGCGTAGAAGCGGAACAGGCCGTCGTCGCTGACGCCCTTGTAATAGAAGGGCGGCAGCATCACGCATCCCAGCACCCCATGGTCCACCGCGTGACGCGTGAGGGCGACGGATTCGGGGATGTTGCAGCTCGACGTTCCGGGAAGCAGCTGGGGACCGGCGATCCCGCTGTCCCGCGCCGCGTCGAGCAGCGCCATCCGCTCGGCGACCGAGAAGCTGTTCGCCTCGCCGGTGGTGCCCAGAAGGGCGACGCCGTGGCAGCCCTCGCGCAGCAGCGCCTGGGCGTGCGCGGCGAAGAGGTCGAGCCGTGGCGCGCCGTCCGGCCCGACCGGCGTGGTGGCGGCCGAAAAGACGCCGGAGATCGGGCCGGTCGCCGCGCCGGTCTTCGCGGCGGTGGAGGCCGCATCGAGGGTCGTGGTGGTCATCATGTCCTCCCTGCCGCGAGGCGGCGGGCATAGGCGATCGCCTCCAGCATGTTGTCGTGTTTCGCGATGCCCCGGCCTGCAATGTCGAAGGCGGTGCCGTGATCGACCGAGGTGCGGTCGATCGGGAGCCCGATGGAGACGTTCACCGCGGTGTCGAAGGCGACGAGCTTGATCGGGATGTGCCCCTGGTCGTGATAATTCGCGACGACCAGGTCGAAGGCGCCGTTATAGGCGCGGTGGAAGAGCGTGTCCGCCGAGATCGGCCCGGTGACGTCGATGCCGTCGGCGCGTGCCATTTCGATCCCCGGCACGATGAGTCGGTCATCCTCGTCGCCGAAGAGGCCGTTCTCGCCGCAATGGGGGTTCAGGCCCGAGACTGCAATCCGCGGCCTGTCGTAGCCGATCCGGCGCAGGTGGTCGTGCCCGGCCCGGACCGTGTCGCGGATACGTTCGGGCGAGGTCCGCGCGATCGCATCCTTCAGCGACACGTGGGTCGAGGTGTGGATGACCTTCAGCCGTTCGGAGGCGAGCAGCATGAACGCTCCCTTCTGGCCGGTCAGCGCGGCCAGCATCCCGGTATGGCCGTCGTAGTGGTGCCCGGCGGCGTTCAGCGCCTCCTTGTTGATCGGCGCGGTGACGATGCAGCCGATCTCGCCCGCCTCGGCGGCCCTGACCGCCGCCTCGATGAAGCGGAAGGCGGCGTCGCCGGCGCGAGGGTCGAGCCGGCCCATGGGCAGCGGGCCGTCCGCGACGGGCAGGTCGGTCACGGCGATGTCGGTTGCCGGGTCGAGCGGGCTGCCGATCATCCCGGCCACCGCCTGCAGCGTGGCGAGATTGCCGAAGACGCGGGTCTGCGCCCGATCCAGCGGCGACATTGCGGCCACGGCCTTCAGGATGATCTCCGGTCCGACCCCGGCGGGGTCGCCCATCGTGATGCCGATCATTGGGTTCCTCCGATTTCGGATGGCGCGAGCCGGACATGGGCAATCGCCCGGCGGTGCAGGGTGAAGGCGACGTCGAGGCTGCCGTCGGGCGCCTCGGCGAGGGCGGGATAGGACAGCTCCTGGTTCTTGCCGTCGGTGCTGATGTTGGACAGGCAGGTTCCGGCACTGTCCGCGACCACGACCTGGTGGTCGAAGCTGAGGCCGTCATCCGAGGAGAAGGCCACCACGAGGGGCGCGCGCGGGACGCCCCAGACCGGCGTGCAGCCGCCGGTCGCCTCGGGGCGGTCGTCGTCGCCCAACTCGTCGTAGAGCGATGCGCGGCGTTCGGGCGACATGGCGCCGTTGATGGGGTTGCAGGCCAGCGCGATGCGGCCGTCCGACAGCCGGATCGCGGCGATCGACGAATTGTTGTTCGGCACCGGAGTCGGCGCCGGCACCGACCAGCTTTCGCCGCCGTCGCGGCTTTCGCTGCGGTAGACGAAATCGGCCTGACGGCGGCGGAACAGCGCGACGAGGCAGTCCTGTCCGGGCACCAACGTCATGTGCACGCAGCCCGTGGAGTCCGGCACCGGAACGAGCCGCCAGTTCTGGCCCGCATTGGCGCTGATCGCGACCGAGGCGGTGTCATGGCGTCCGGTCCAGCGCGCGCCGTCCTGCGCCGTGCAATGGAAGAGCGGCAGCAGCCACGCGCCATCGCTGCGGACATGCGGCGCAGCGCGGACGAACGTGCCCTGCGGCAGCGGCAGGTCCGCGGGGGAGCTGCCGATCTCGCGCATCCTGACAACGCATCGATCCTGATCGCCGCCCGGCTGCGCCGTGTGGATCAGGCATGTCCGGCCGTCCGGTGCGTGAAACAGGATCGGGTTCTGTTCGGAGCGGTCCGGGTCGTCGGTCAGCTTTTCGGCCGGTCCCCAGCCGGTGCCGCCAAGGCGGCTGCGATAGACGCAGATGTCTGCCTTGCCTTCCAGGCTGCCGCCGAACCAGACGCAGTCCAGCCCGTCCGGGCCCTGCGCCAGAAATGCGGCGTGGTTCTGGATCATGGGCGACGGCAGGAGTGCGATCCCCGCTTCGGGCCGGCCGGTCATCCGTGCCGCGATCGACTCCGGCGAGGTTGGGAATTGGCGCATGTCTGCTGTCTCTCGACTTCGTTCTGACTTGTCGTGCAAGATGCTGATGAATTTGAAGTTGTCAAGTTGATCTGAATAGTTTCTCCTGAACTGGATAGAGAAATATCTAAGAACCATCAGAAAAAACACAATAAAAAATTCATCAGCGATTGGAATCCTCGCGCCATTCCGAATCTAGTTGACAAATCAGATGGAGTGATGTCTTGTCCGGCATGCCGGATCAGGCCGGCGGCGGGGGAATGGCATGCGCGACAGATCGGCGATGTACGGAGTGCTTCTGATGCTGCTCGTGGCATTGATGAGCGCCGCCGATGCCGTCGTCGTCCGAATGCTGTCGGGCCAGATCCACCCCTTCGTCATCGGCTTCACCCGCACGACCTTCGGCCTTCTGGCCATGCTGCCCTGGATCTTGCGCCATCCTCACATCCTGCGGACGCGGCGCGTGGGTGTGCATGTGCTGCGGGCGGCGCTCAAGCTCGGCTCGCTGGTGGCCCTGTTTGCCGCGCTCGGAGGCGCGCCGCTCGCATCGGTGACGGCAATCGGTTTTGCCGCGCCGATCTTCGTCTCCGTAGGCGCGTGGGTCTTCCTGGCTGAATTGCCGCGCCCGATGCGAATCACGGCGGCGGCGATCGGATTTGTGGGGGTGATGGTCATTCTGCGCCCGGCCATGGAGGGGGGGGCGGCAGCGGTCGCCCTGTGGCTGGCCCTGCTGTCGGCGTCGCTGACTGCGGCCATCCAGCTCATTCTCAAGGTCATCGGCCGCACCGAGCGCGCTGAGACCCTCGTCGCTTGGAACCTGATCGCCTCGGTCCCGCTGGCGCTTGGGCCCGCTCTCTGGTTCTGGACTCCGCCGACAGCGGCGCAGTGGGGACTGCTTGCGTTCCAGGGGGCGCTGGGCGCGCTCAATCAGGGCTGTGTTACCCGCGCGCTTCAGCTTGCCGACGCGTCGCTGGTGGCGCCGATCGACTTCCTGCGTCTGCCGCTGGTGGCGGTGCTGGCCTACGCATTCTTCGGCGAAGTCGCCAATCCCGCGACCTGGGTGGGGGCGGCGCTGATCGTGTCGGCGGTGGCGCTGATGGCAGCGACAACGCGCGGGGTCTCGCGCCCGAATGATGTTGCCTGAAGTGTGAATGATACTGATTTGGCATCACTGTGCATCAAGATCGACCTCGCTATGGGATCTGAAATGCACTAATATTTTAGTTGGGCTGGAAGAACGAGCAGCTTCGCGCCGGCCCCTGTCGACCGTCCGGACCACGCAGCGGGGTTCGGGGACGGGCACAGCGCTGCAGACCAGGAGGAGGAACCCGTGAAACTATCAGTCTATCTGGGGGCGAGTCTGATCTCGCTGGCCGCAGCGGTGCCGGCACTTGCCGCGAACACCGATATCACCATCGTGCTCAACGAGGAGCTCGAGGTGCTCGAACCCTGCATGACCTCGCAGTCGAATATCGGCCGCGTGTTGCTGCAGAACGTGTCCGAGACGATGACCGAGCTGAACCCGACGAACGGCGAGCTGATGCCGCGCCTTGCGGAAAGCTGGGAAGACCAGGGCAACGGCACCTGGCGCTTTCATCTGCGCGATGGCGTGACCTTCTCGGACGGAACCGGCTTCGACGCCGAAGATGTCAAGCACTCCATCGAGCGCACCCTGTCGCCCGACCTGACCTGCGAGATCGGCGCCAAGTTCTTCGGGGGCATGAAGATCACCCCGACGGTGGTCGATGCGCACACGATCGACATCACCGCCGATCCGGCCCAGCCGATCCTGCCGCTCTTGATGTCGACGCTGACCATCGTGCCGGCCGAGACCCCGATGGAATTCACCCGCGATCCGGTCGGAACCGGTCCCTACAAGCTGACCGAATACAATGTCGGGCAGAATATCATTCTGGACCGGCGCGACGATTACTGGGGCACGGCGCCGGCGGTGAGCAAGGCGACCTATGTCTTCCGCACCGACGATGCCGTCCGCGCGGCCATGGTGGCCACCGGCGAAGCCGACATCGCGCCGCTGATCAACCAGATCGATGCCACCAATCCGAAGACCGATTTCGCCTATCCGAACTCGGAAACCACCTACCTGCGGATCGACAGCGCGATCCCGCCGCTCAACGACGTGCGCGTCCGCAAGGCGCTGAACCTCGCGGTGGATCGCGAAGCGTTCCTGGGCACGCTGATCCCCGAAGACGCCAAGATCGCCACGCACATGGTGCCGCCGTCGACGCTAGGCTGGAACGCCGACCTGAAGGCCTGGCCCTACGATCCCGAAGAAGCGAAGAAGCTTCTGGCCGAGGCCAAGGCCGATGGCGTGACGGTCGACACCCAGATCGAACTGATCGGGCGGACGGGGAACTTCCCGAACGTGACCGAGGTGATGGAAGCGCTGCAGCAGATGTTCAGCGATGTCGGCTTCAACACCAAGCTGCAGATGTACGAAGTGGCAGAGTGGGTGAAGCTCTACTCGAAGCCCTTTGCCGAGGACCGTGGCCCCCGCATCGTCGAGGCCATGCACGACAACAACCGCGGCGACCCGGTCTTCTCGATGTACTTCAAGTATGCCTGCGACGGCCTGCAATCGGGCGTCTGCGACCACGAGCTTGACTCGATGATCGCCGAGGCCACCGCGGCCACCGGAGACGAGCGCGCCCAGAAATGGAGCGAGATCTTCAAGATGGTGCACGAGGATCTCGTCGCCGACGTGTTCCTGTTCCACATGGTCGGCTTCAGCCGGGTGTCCGAGCGGCTCGACTTCACGCCCACCATCGCCACGAACTCGGAACTGCAGCTGTCGCAGATCGGGTTCAAATAGGGGTCCTCCCCCGGGGAACGGCGCGGCCTCGTCGCACCGTTCCCGCAACCATCGGACCACCCGGAGAACCGGAATGAGACAATTCCTTGCCAGACGCGCCGTCGCCAGCCTGGTGTCGCTTGCCTTTCTCGTGATCGCGGTCTTCTTCCTGTCGCGCCTGACCGGCGACCCGACCGACCTGTACCTTCCGGTCGATGCCAGCCTCGAGGCGCGGGAACAGTTCCGCCAGCTGCATGGCCTGAACGACCCGCTGATCGTGCAGTTCTGGCACTATCTCAAGGATCTCGCGGTCCTGGATTTCGGCGAGTCGATCCGCCGTGCCCGGCCGGCGCTCGACGTCGTTCTCGAAGCCTTCCAGTGGACCCTGGCGCTGGCGCTGAGCACCATGGCGCTGGTCACCGTTTCGGCCATCGTGATGGGTGCGCTTGCCGCCTTCCATGTCGGCGGCGTCTTCGACCGCATCGCCACCTTCTTCTCGCTGATCGGGGCGAGCGCGCCGGACTTCTGGATCGCCATCGTCGCGATCGTGGTCTTCTCGGTGCAGCTCGGCTGGCTGCCCACGTCGGGGACGGGGACGCCACTGCACTGGGTGCTGCCCATCGCGGTCCTCTTCATCCGGCCTTTCGGCCTGATCCTGCAGGTGGTGCGGGGGTCGATGATCACCGCGCTCGGCTCGGCCTATGTCAAGACGGCGCGGGCCAAGGGCGTCGCCGCGCGGCCGATCATCTTCGTCCACGCCCTGCGCAATGCCATGCTTCCGGTGATCACCGTGATCGGCGACCAGCTGGCGGGGATGCTGAACGGCGTGGTCATCGTCGAGACGGTGTTCGGCTTCCCCGGCATCGGCAAGCTGATGATCGACTCGATCCTGCAGCGCGATTTCTCGGTCATCCTGGCCTCGATCATCGTGACCGCCATGGCGATCTTCATCATGAACCTGCTGATCGACATGGCCTATGCCGTCCTCGATCCCCGAATCCGGTACTGAGAGATGACGATGGTTCAGACCACTCCCCTCCGGGAAGCCCGCTCAAAGGGACGCCTGGCAACCACCTGGTCCCTGCTCTGCGCCGACAAGTTCGCGCTGGCCGCGGCCATCATCCTGACGATCGTCGTGCTGTGCGCCGTGTTCGGGCCCATGTTCCTGGGCGAGCAGGCCAGCCACCAGAACCTGCGCGGCCGCAACGCGCCGCCCTTCGATCTGGCCAAGGGCTGGCTCTACGTCCTGGGCGGCGACCAGCTGGGCCGGCCGCTTCTCGCGCGCATCGTCGTGGCGGCCCAGAACACAATGGCCATCGCGACCGGTGCGGTTCTCGCCTCGATGACCATCGGCGGGACGCTGGGCCTGATCGCGGGCAATTCCCGCGGGCGGGCCGGACAGATCATCCCGCGGCTTGCCGACGTGATCATGTCGTTCCCGTCGCTCCTGCTTGCGGTGATCGTCCTCTACATGCTCGAGCCGTCGGTCAAGAACATCATCATCGTGCTGGCGATCACCCGGATCCCGGTCTACCTGCGCACGACCCGCGCCGAGATCCTCGAGATCCGCGAGCGGATGTTCGTGCAGGCCGCCAAGGTCATGGGCGCGTCCGAGTTCCGCATCGTCTTCCGCCACATGCTGCCGGTGATCCTGCCGACGCTGATCACCATCGCGACGCTCGACTTCGCCTTCGTGATGCTGGCGGAAAGCTCGCTCTCGTTCCTCGGCATCGGCATCCAGCCGCCCGAGATCACCTGGGGCCTGATGGTCAGCCAGGGCCGGCCCTACCTGACAACCGCCTGGTGGCTGTCCTTCTGGCCGGGACTTGCGATCATCCTCGCCACGCTGAGCCTGAATCTACTGTCCAACTGGATGCGCGTCGCGCTCGATCCGCAGCAACGCTGGCGCCTGGAAATCGGAGGCCGCAAGAATGGCTGACCATCTGCTCGAGGTTCGGAACCTGTCCGTCACCTTCCATACGGCCCGCGGTCCCGTCCATGCCGTGCGCGACGTGAACTGGCACCTGGATCGCGGCGAAGTGCTGGCGATCCTCGGCGAAAGCGGATCGGGCAAGTCGGTGTCGGCCTCCGCGATCATGGACCTGATCGATTGTCCGCCGGGCGAGATCACGTCGGGCCGGATCCTGTTCGACGGCCGTGACCTGCTGACGATGTCCCGCGAGGAGCGCCGCCACATCAACGGCAAGCGCATCGCGATGATCTTCCAGGACCCGCTGAGCCATCTGAACCCGGTCTACACGGTCGGCTGGCAGATCGAGGAGACCATGGTCATCCACGGCACCTCGCGGCAGGAGGCGCGGCAAACCACCGTCGACCTCCTGCGCAAGGTCGGCATTCCCGACCCGGAGGCCTCGGTGCACAAGTATCCGCACCAGTTCTCGGGCGGCCAGCGGCAACGGCTGATGATCGCCATGGCGCTCGCCCTGCGCCCGGACGTGCTGATCGCGGACGAGCCGACGACGGCGCTCGACGTTACCGTGCAGGCGCAGATCCTGGCGCTTCTAGAGGAACTGCAGCGCGAAACCGGGATGGGCCTTCTCATCATCACCCACGACCTGGGCGTGGTGGCCGAAGTCGCCGACCGGGTCGTCGTGATGAACGCGGGCGAGATCGTCGAAGCGGGCGAGGCGAGCGAGGTCTACCATAACCCGAAGCACCCTTATACGCGGAAGCTGATCGCCGCGGCGCCGGGGCAGGGAGAGATGTCGTCGGGCGTCGAGGAGGGAGCGCCGCTTCTGAGCCTGCGCAACGTGAGCAAGCGCTACGGTACCTTCGAGGCACTCAAGGGCGTGAGCTTCGACCTGATGCCCGGCGAGACCGTCGCCGTGGTGGGCGAAAGCGGGTCGGGCAAGTCGACCACGGCCAAGGTGCTGCTGCGCCTGGAGGAGGCAAGCGGCGGAAGCGCGATCTACAAGGGCCGCGACCTGTTCACACTGTCCCCGCGCGAGCTTTATGAGATGCGGCGGGACATCCAGATGGTGTTCCAGGATCCGACGCAAAGCCTCAATCCGCGGATGTCGGTTTATGCACTGATCTCGGAGGCCTGGGTGATCCATCCGGGCATCGTCGAAAGGTCGCGCTGGCGCGCGCGGGTCGCCGAGCTGCTGGAGCAGGTGGGGCTTCTGCCCGAGCACATGTACCGATATCCACACCAGTTCTCGGGCGGTCAGCGGCAGCGCATCGCGATTGCCCGCGCGCTGGCGCTGGAGCCGCAGATCATCGTCTGCGACGAGGCGGTTTCGGCACTCGACGTGTCGATCCAGGCGCAGGTCATCGCGCTGCTCGACCGGCTGCAGGATGAACTCGGGATCAGCTTCATCTTCATCGCCCACGACCTTCCGGTGGTGCGCGACTTCGCTGACCGGGTCATCGTGATGCAGGGCGGGCGGATCGTCGAACAGGGCGATGTCCGGCAGATCTTCGAGGCCCCGCGGGAGCCCTATACGCAGGCGCTTCTGGCTGCGAGCCTTGATCCCGATCCCGAGATACAGGCCGAGCGCCGCGCCAGACGCCTGGAGGCCGCAGAATGAAACCCGACGTCCTTGTTCTCTATCCGACCCGGCCGAAGGCGATGGCGGCGCTCGACGCCGCCTATGTCCTGCACCGCTACGACGAAGCGGCCGACAAGGCCGCGTTCCTGGCCGAAGTGGGCGGAAGATGCCGCGCGATCGTGACCAACGGTCATGCGAAACTGACCCGCGACATGGTCGATCAACTGCCCGAACTCCGTCTTGTCGCCTGCGCGTCGGCCGGCTACGAGTCGATTGACGTTGCGGCGCTGAGCGAGCGCGGGATCAAGCTCACCACGACGTCGAACGCACTCTTTGACGATGTCGCCGACACCGCCGTGATGCTGATGCTGGCGGCCCGGCGCGATCTCGTTCGGGCGCACGCCTATGTGGCGTCGGGCGACTGGGGGCGGAAGGGGATGTACCCGCTGCAATCCTCGATCTCGGGGAAATCGGTGGGGATCGTCGGCATGGGCACGATCGGAAAGGCGATCGCGCGCCGGTGCGCGCCGATGAACGTCTCCATTGCCTACTATGCGCGGAGTGACAAGGGCGTGCCATGGCGCTTCGAGCCCGACCTGGAGCGTCTGGCGCGAGAGTCCGACATTCTGATCGTCGTCGTTCCTGGCGGGCCGGAGACGCGGAACCTGATCGACGCCCGGATCCTTGCAGCGCTCGGCCCCCGTGGAACGTTGATCAACGTCGCGCGCGGCTCGGTCGTGGACGAAACCGCGCTGATCGACGCGCTCGGGTCCGGTGCGCTGGGTTCCGCAGGGCTCGACGTCTTCTGGAACGAACCGAATCCCGATCCGGCGCTGACCGGCCTGCCGAACGTGATCCTCTATCCGCACCATGCGTCGGGCACCGAGGAGACAAGGGACGCCATGGCGCAACTGGTCGTCGACAATCTTGCGGCGTTCTACGCCGACCGTCCGCTGCTTACCCCGGTGAACTGACGCCGCCCAACCGGAGACTGCCATGTCTGCCTTCCGCTATTTCCGCTGGGCGTTCGCTCTGACGGGGGCCGGTCTGATGCTCGCCTTCTGGCTCGGCTGGATCTATTCCGGCTCGCTGGCCGGGGCCTTCGGGTTCTTCCTCATCGGCCTCGTGCTGGCGATCCTCGAGATCTCGCTGTCCTTCGACAATGCGATCGTCAATGCCAACAAGCTCAGCCGGATGACGCCGGTCTGGCGCCAGCGGTTCCTGACCTGGGGCATTCTGATCGCGGTCTTCGGGATGCGGATCCTCTTTCCGCTGCTGATCGTGGTGATCGCCGCCGGAGTGGGGCCGATCGAGGCGCTGGTCCTGGCGGCCAGCCGGCCCGCGGAATATGCCCGCATCGTCGGCGAGGCGCATCTGTCCATCGCCGCGTTCGGCGGCGCGTTCCTGATGATGGTGGCGCTGAGCTATTTCGTCGACGAGGGAAAGGAGGTCGACTGGATCGCCGCCCTCGAACGCGGGCTGCGCCGCTGCGGATCGGTCCGCGGCGCGGAAGTCGCCTTCGTGCTCGCGGCGATGCTGGTTGTCGCGATGATCCTGCCTCACAAGGATCTCGGCACCTTCCTGCTTGCGTCCGTCGGCGGTCTGGCGGCCTTTCTCGGTGTCGACATGCTGGGGCATGTGCTTGACAGGCCGGACACGGCCAAGGCGATCGGGCGGGGCGGGCTGGGCGCGTTCCTCTATCTCGAAGTGCTCGACGCGTCGTTCTCGTTCGACGGCGTGATCGGTGCCTTCGCGCTGACGCAGAACCTGTTTCTCATCGCCATCGGGCTCGGCATCGGGGCGATGTACGTGCGGTCGATGACGGTCATGCTGGTCGAACGGAAGACGCTGAGCGAATTCCGTTACCTGGAACACGGCGCCTTCTGGTCGATCCTGATCCTGTCGGTCATCATGTTCGCGCAGACCCTCTGGCATATTCCGGAGCTGATAACCGGGGTCCTCGGCGCCACGTTCATCGCGCTCGCCTTCGTCTCGTCGATCCTGCACCGGCGGTCCGAGGCGGAAAGCACTAGTTCCTGAAGTAGTCGGGATGCCGGGCGCGCAGGATATCCACGCGGCTGATCGTCCGGCTGAGATGCTCCCGGATTGCCGCTTCGGCAGCCTCGGGGTCATGGGCTTCGAGCGCGACGATTATCCTGTCGTGTCCGTCGAGGATGTTGGCGATCTTGCCTCCGTCCGGCATGTCGAGGCGACGCAGACGGTTCAGATGACCAGATTGCGCACGGAGGACGGCGTGAAGGCCGGGCTGGCCGATCGCGGTCATCATCGCGAGATGAAACGCTTCGTCGAGATCCTGGAACATGACGATCTCGTCGGGATTGTCAGCGATGGCGCGTTGCATCGACAGGATGGACCTCAGCCGCGCAATCAGCACGTCATCTGCGGTCTCGGCGAGCATGCGCACCACCTCGATCTCGGTGGCACGGCGCAGGAAATGCGCTTCGTGCATTCGCGCCGTGTCGATGCGCGTCACCACCGTCTTCGATTGCGGGAAGATCTCGACCAGTCCTTCGGCTTCGAGCTTCTGCAGCGCGTCCCGGACCGGCGTCTGGCTGACCGCGTAGTCACGCGCGAGGTCGGTCCGGGAGAGGACCGTGTCGGGTGGAAGTTCCAGCGAGATGATCCGGTGGCGCAGCGAATCCAGAATGCGTCCGGACGCCGTCTGGCTGCCGGCCCCAGCCGAGGTTGCGAGCCGGGACAGCGCTTCTGTCGGGGAACTGGATATCTGCATCGCCATGCCGCCGCTTCTGCCTGCCCTGAATAATCGTGGCGAATGCCTGTACGAGTTGCAAGCGGTCTCGTACTAATATATTAGTACATAAGAACGTCGAATCTGAGATGCGGAGAGAGGCGAGGCGGGACTCTCTCTGATCTGCTGCCTCTGCCCGAATGAAGGGAAGCGCGATATGGAAACGTCAGAAGGCGGTGTCGGCGGCCGCCATGCGCTGGTGACCGGTGCGAGTTCGGGAATCGGGCGGACCATAACCGAGGCACTTCTGGCCAGCGGTTGGCATGTGACGGGGATCAGCCGTTCTGAGCCCGAATTCGATCACCCGGACTTCTGCTTTGTTCCGGCCGACCTGCTGGATGCGGCCGCGACCGATGCCGCATTGACGGAGATCGCGCAGGTCGATGCGGCGATCCACGCCGCCGGCCTGTTGCGCGTCGGCCGGCACGACGAGATGGATCTTGCCGAAGGGGCCGTCATGTGGCGCCTTCATGTGGATGCGGCGGCGCGGATGATCCAACACACGGCCCCGCGGATGCCCGACGGCGGGCGGATCGTGCTGATCGGCAGTCGCGTGGCCAATGGGGCTGCGGGCCGAGCGCTCTACGCGGCATCGAAAGCGGCACTTGTGGGGCTTGGCCGCTCCGTGGCGGCGGAACTTGCGCCGCGCCGGATCACCGTCAACATCGTCGCGCCCGGTGCCACCGACACGCCGATGCTGCGGGACCCCGCGCGGGCAAGCGAAGCGCCACGCCTGCCGCCGATGGGCCGCCTTGTCCGCCTCGACGAGGTCGCCGGCACGGTGGCGTTCCTGCTGTCACCCAGCGCGGGCGCGATCACCGGACAGAGCATCACGATTTGCGGCGGCGGTTCGCTTTGACGGCCGCTGGAAGGAGAGAGATCATGACCGACCGTATCCGGGGCCTGAGACTGTCGCACATCGTCCAACCGATCGCGAAACCCGTCTCGGACGCAAAGGTTGCGACCGGGCGGCAGGCGCCGCTCGCCGCCGTCGATCTGCTGGTGGTCGAAGCGGTCTCGACCGGCGGCCTCAGCGGGCTTGGGTTCTCCTACACCTTGCGCACCGGCGGGACAGCCCTCATGGCGCTGGCGCGGGAACTGGCACCCGGGCTGCTGAACGAGGATCCGAGCCGCATTTCCTGGTTGTGGGACAGGCTGGCCTGGCGGACCAATTCCCTGGGCGAAGGCGGGGCGGCGGCCCAGTGCATCGCCGCCTTCGACACGGCGCTCTGGGACATGAAGGCGCGGCGCGCCGCCCTGCCGCTGGCGCATCTCCTCGGCGCGCACCGCACGGCGGTCCCGGTCTACAACACGTCGGGCCAGTATCTGCAGGCAACGATCCCGGAAATGCGCGACAGTGCCGAGGCGGCCATCGATCGCGGCATCGGCGGCATCAAGATGAAGGTCGGACAGCCGGACAGTACCGAGGACATGCGCCGCATCGAGGCCCTCCGGCAGGTGACCGAAGGGCGCGCGGCCCTGATGATCGATGCGAACCAGCAATGGAGCCGGTCCGGCGCATGGGCCTTCTGCCGCGGTGTGGACGATCTGGGGCTCGCCTTCATCGAAGAGCCCCTTGCGGCGCGCGACCATGCCGGACACGGCCAGCTTGCCGGGCGGCTTGCGACCCCGGTCGCGACGGGCGAAATGCTGACCTCGGTCGCCGAGCATCACGCATTGATCGAGGCGCGCGGCGCCGGTTTCCTGCAGGCCGACGCGCCGCGGATCGGCGGCATCACCCCGTTCCTGAAGGTCATGGCCATGGCCGACGAAGCGCGCATCGGCCTCGCACCCCATTTCGTCATGGAGCAGCACATTCATCTGGCAGCTGCCTATCCGGGCGCGGTCTGGGTCGAGCATTTCGACTGGCTGGAGCCGCTTTTCGAGGAACGTCTGGAGATTGCCGGTGGCCAGATGCTTGTGCCCGCGGCCCCGGGGCTTGGTCTGACACTGTCCGGCGCCGCGCGGCGTTTCACCCACGAAACCATCACGTTCGGCGAGCTGCCCCCGGCGATAGCCGCCTGAACGGTCTCTCCTACCAGCGAGCTAGAGGAGTGTCTCGCATGATCGACAATTCCGACCTTCAGGCCCTTATCCGCAACGGACTGCTGTCCTTCCCGGTTACGCCGTTCGGAGCCGACGGCGGCTTCGCGCCGGAGCCTTACCGCGCGCATCTGGAATGGCTTTCGGACTACCCGGTGGCCGGCCTGATCGTGGCGGGCGGAACCGGCGAGATGTTCTCGCTCACACCGTCCGAGATCGTCGCGGTGGTGAAGACTGCGAAGGCGGCGCAGCCCGGGCAGCCGATCATCGCCGGCTGCGGCTACGGCACCCGGCTTGCCTGCGAACTGGCACAGGGAATCGAGGCGGCGGGCGGCGACGGCATCCTGCTGTTGCCCCATTATCTGATCACGGCGCCGCAGGACGGGATCGAGGCGCATATCCGCGCGGTCTGCCACGCCACGAGGATGGGCGTCATCGTCTACAATCGCGGGCAAAGCCGGGTCTCCGCCGAAACTCTGGCGCGGCTGGCCGAGGAGTGCCCCAACCTGATCGGCTTCAAGGACGGGACCGGCGATATCGACACCGTGCGGCGGGTGACGCTGAAGTTGGGCGACCGGCTGTCCTATATCGGCGGGATGCCGACGCACGAGCTGTTTGCGCAGGCCTATCGCGGCGCGGGCATGCCGACCTATTCCTCGGCCGTGTTCAACTTCGTCCCCGAAACCGCGCTGAGGTTCCACCGGGCGTTCACGGCCGGGGATGACGCCACATGCGAGCGGCTGCTGACGGAGTTCTACTACCCCTTCGCAGCAATCCGCGACCGCAAGACCGGGTACGCCGTGTCGGCGATCAAGGCCGGTGTGCGCCTGCGCGGCTTCGCTGTCGGCCCGGTCCGGACGCCGTTGACCGACCTGACGGAAGAAGAGACCGGCCTGATGCAGGACCTGATCCGGGACCGCAAATGAACGTGGCCCGGGTCGCCATTCTCGAGGCATTCGCGCCAGAGACGCAGGGCCGCATTCGCGGCCTCGCCGGGCCGCGCCTGAGCATCGGCTTCGCCGAGTCCGACAACCTGGAGGACCGGGCGCGGGCACTCGATGGGGCGCAATACGCCGTCGTGCGTTCCGTGAAGATGCCGGCGGACTTGCTCGATCGGGCACCCGACCTGCGAATGATCCATCAATGGGGGACCGGAACCGACGGCATTCCCCTGTCCGAGGCGGCCGCGCGCGGGATCGTGGTCGCACGCAGCCCCGGTCTGAATGCGCCGTCGGTGGCGGATCTCGCGCTCGCGCTGATGCTGACCTGTCTGCGCCGGGTCGTCGTGGGCGACCGGCTGATCCGCGGCGGCGCCTGGGCGGAACCCGACCTTTACGAGATCGGCCGGGACCTGACCGGTGCGCGGGTCGGACTGCTGGGATACGGCGCCATTGCGGCCGAGGTCGCGAAGCGGCTCCGGGGGTTCGACTGCGAGGTCGTCTATCACCGCCCCTCCGGTCCGGTTCCGGGTCTTCCCGGATATCTGCCGTTCGACGATTTCATTTCCGACCTCGACGTGCTCAGCCTGCATGCGCCGTCGACCGCCGCGACCCGGAAGATCATCGATGCCGGGCGGATCGCGGCGATGCGCCGTGGAACGGTGATCGTCAACACCGCGCGGGGGGAACTGGTCGACGAGGCGGCTCTGGCGGCGGGCCTTCACGCGGGGCAGATCGGCGCGGCGGGGCTCGATGTCTTCGACCCCGAACCCCTGGCGGCGGAGTCGCCGCTCAGATCTGCGCCGAACACGGTCTTCTCGGCGCATTCCGGCGGCCGGACGCGGGAGAATTTCGCGCGCATCGTGCGCCACTGGGCCGGCAACATCCGCCGTCATGCCGACGGACTGCCGATCGAAGCACCGTGCCTTGTCGCTCTTCCCTGACGCCCCCCCGCGGCGCTCTTGCCTTGGGGCGCCAGCAGGGCCTGCCAACACCGTGCGGCCGGTTGTGGGATTGGGGGCCCAACGCTAGACCCGGACGGGAAAACCGGGCGGCGACGCCGCCTTGGACTGCAAGCGACCGGCGGCGAAAGGGCAGAACATGGCCGACGACGATGCAAAGCTCGGCGTGTTCTCGACATTCTCCGTGGGGATCGGCGGCATGGTGGGCGGAGGCATCTTCGCCGTCACCGGACTGACCATCGAGACGACCCGCGCGGCGGCACCGCTGGCCTTCGTCGTGGCCGGGATCGTCGCATTGCTGACCAGCTATTCCTACTTGCGTCTCACCCTGGCGTTCCCGGGCGAAGGCGGGACGGTCGATTTCCTCAACCGCGCATTCGGCGGCGGTATCCTGACCGGCGCGGCGAACATCCTGCTGCTGCTCAGTTACGTGGTGCTGCTCTCCGTCTACGCCTATGCCTTCGGCAGTTACGGCGCGAACCTTCTGCCGCCCGCGCAACAGGAGCTTTGGGTACATGTCCTGACCAGCGGCATCGTTGTCGCGCTTCTGGGGCTCAACATTCTTGCGCCGCGGCTGGTGATCGAATCCGAGAACCTGCTCAACGCGATCAAGCTCCTGATCCTCGGCGGGCTCGTGGTCGCAGGGTTCCTGCTGCCGATGGACTGGTCGCAACTCGACCCGGTCGGAGCAGTCTCGCCGGTCGGGCTGGTCGCCGGGGCGATGCTGATCTTTCTCAATTACGAAGGGTTCGAGCTTATCGCCAACGCGTCGCCCGACGTGGCGGATCCGCGGCGGGCGCTGCCGGTCGCCTATCTGGGCGGGGTGGTCGTGGTCATCCTGCTTTATGCGCTGATCGTCGCGGTGGTGCTGGGGCACCTGAGCCTGGCTCAAGTCCGCGCCGCATCCGACACCGCGCTGTCCGCGGCGGGACAGGCCATCCTGGGCCGCGCGGGGTATCTCGCGATCGTCGTCGCCGCGCTCCTGGCCACCGGGTCTGCGATCAACGCGACGCTCTTCAGTACCGGACGGCTCGCCTACGTGGTGGCGAAGACCGGCGAATTGCCAGCAAGTCTGGAAGGAACGATCCGCGGCACCCATGGCGAAGGCGCGATCATCTGCGCTGTCCTAGCTATCGTCATCGCAAATGTCGTCCCCCTTGACGCGATCGCGACGATGGGAAGCGCGGGGTTCCTGCTGCTGTTCTTTCTGGTCAATCTCGCCAATGTGAGGCTCGCACGGCAGACCGGAAGCCGGGCCTGGCTGTCCGCCCTTGCCGCGCTGGCAACGCTCGGGGCGCTCGTTGTCCTCTGCGTCAGCGTCGAGGAGAACCCGGCCAGCCGGAACCACCTGTGGATCTTCGCAGGTCTGATCGGCGTGTCGCTGGTCATCGAGATCGTCTATCGCGGCCTGACCGGTCGGCGCATCACCTTGCACCGCAGGCGGCGGCGCACCTGATCGGGATCGCCTTCAGGGTGCGCCGATCTGGCCCTGAAGGGCTGTCAGCGCCGGATTGTCCGGATTGGCCTTCAGCGCCTCGTCGAGCGCGGTGCGTGCGGCGTCGGTCTGGCCAAGCGCCGCATTGATCCGGACAATCATCGACCAGCCATCCACCAGTTGCGGATCGAGGCTGACCGCCTCGCCGAAGGCGTTGAGCGCAAGTTGCCAGTTGCGCATCGTCAGCCCGGCGCCGCCGATCTGGAGATGCGTCTCGGGAAAGTCCGTCCGGGTCATCAGCGAGGCGCGATATTCATCCATCGCGCCGGAGAGCGCGGCAGCGTCCGCGCCGCTGGGGGCGACTTGCGCATCGAGCAGCGCCTTGGCGGCGGCGATCCGGACGTTGCGCATCGGGTCGCGCAGGGCCGGTTGCAGGCGGTCGAGCCTCTGTTCGGGCGGCAGGCCGCTCAACGCGCCCGCGGCAGCAGCGCGGACCAGCGGGTCGGGATCGTCAAGCAGTGCCGTTGCCCGGTCGGCGGCCGCAGGATCGGCAGCGAAGCCGACAAGCTCCAGCGCAGTTGCGCGGACGATCGGTGCCGCCCCGCTGTCCTCTGCAAGGCTCAGCAACTCGGGCACCTCCGCGGCGGGATCGAGGCGTGCCGCAGCCAATGTGGTGGCGAAATGCGGCTGCGTGTGCCGGCCTTCGGGATACCGCTTGGCGATCTCGGCGGCTGCCCAGGCGGGATCGCGATCCGTGTGGCAATCGGTGCAGGCGTCCGGTGATCCCGTGGCGGCAAGATCCGGCCGCGGCACCCGGAAGCTGTGATCCCGCCGCGCGTCGATGCCCATGTAGACGCGTTCGATCATGTGGCAGGACGGGCAGGAGGCACCGGGTGTCCCGGGTTTGTGGAAATGGTGCGCAGGCGAGTCGTAATCGGCCGGATGCAGAGTCGGAAAGCGCGGATTTCCCGCCGGATTGTGGCATTGGGTACAGACCGCATTTCCCTCGGCACGCAGGTTCAGCGAATGAGGGTCGTGGCAATCCGTGCAGCGGACCCCGCGGGCATACATCTTCGATTGCAGGAACGATCCGGCAACATAGACCTCGTCCTGGATCGACCCGTCCGGGTGGTAGAGCCCCTGACGCAGCAGCGCGAGTGCGTAGGCATCGTGATATGGCGTGCCGGGCAGGGAATTGCCGTCGAAGAAGGCTTCGCGGCGGGAATGGCAGGTGGCGCATTGTTCGATCAGCGTCTCGGCCGAGGCGCCCAGATCGGCGGTGAGGCCGGTATCCGTGAGGCTCTGCCGCGGTGTCCAGTCCCGCGGGTCCGCGGCCCAGGCCAGATGCTCTGCACCGGGGCCGTGGCAGGCTTCGCAGCCGACACCGATTTCCGCCATTCGGGGCGAGTACGTCCGGGTCTCCGCGTGGTAGTTGCGCGTGTAGCCGGTGGAATGACACTCGGCGCAGCGCGCCTCCCAGCTCTTGTAGGGACCGGTCCAGTGGAACCCGTCGCCCGGCGGCGCGATCTGATCGGGAAAGACGGGGTACCACCGCTTTGCTTCGACATCCCAGGCGATGTCATAGACTTGGGTGCGTCCGGGCTCGGGCTCCAGAAGGTATTGCTGGAGCGGGCGGATGCCGGCGACACCGACGACCGGATAGGCGCGGCGGACGCCGTCCGCCCCCTCGGCCTCGATCAGGTACTTGCCGTCTTGCGTCAGGAACCGGGTGGTGACACCGCCATTGGTGAACTCGGCATTGTCGAAATCACCGAGAACGGTCTCGGGGCCCGGGTCGGTCCAGGCGAGTTGGTGGTCCGATCCGGTCCAGGCCCGCGTGGCGTCTTCGTGGCAGCTGGCGCAGGCGGCCGAGCCGACATAGGCCGGAGGATCGAGCAGACCAGGCGCTTCGGACGCGTCCGCCGGCAGCGCGAAGACAAGAAGCGCGGCGAGGCAACGAAACAGGAAGCTCCCGCACGTCAATTGCCCGAAGGCCGCGATCGGCTGCGTCATCGGCGGGACCTCCTTCGGGCTTCGGCGACGCTGCGGGGATAGCGCGGGACATTGCCGGGTGTCGAGGCAGGAACCCCGCGGTCGCCATCACTTCTCGCGCAGGGCGCGTGGCGGCTTGCCTTTCCAGCGCCGCACGGCGCGCGTCAGTGCCGATGGCGAGGCATAGCCGACCGCGCTGGCGATCTCGGCGATGGCGGTGCCAGGCTCGGCGATCGCGGCCAGCGCGTTCCGTTTGCGGGTCTGGTCGACCAGCTCCTTGAAACTCGTCCCTTCGGCGGCGAGACGGCGCTGCAGCGTGCGCAGGCTGATCCCGGCGGCTTTCGCAAGTAGGTCCACATCCGGTGTTCCGTCTTCCACCATCCCCTCGACCAGCATCCGGGCGCAGCTTCGGAAATCTGCCTGGTCGCGCAGATTGCGCCACGCCTGATCATGATCGCCGGGTCCTGTCACCGGCGTCATGGACCGCGGCAACGGCGTGGCCATCACCCCATTCCCGACAGAGACGATCATCACCCTATCATCGGCAGGCGTCGCGATCGCACCAAACTCGGGTGGCAGGTGGCTGAAGCCAAGCTCCGGATGGGGCACGATGCGGATCTGTTCAGCCAGCGGACCGGGATTTCGCGTCACGGCGGCAAGAGCGAACAGAAACGTCAGGGTCAGCAGCTGCGCCTGATGCAGCGCGGCCTGGTCGGTGCCGATCGAGAAGGTCACGATGACCTGTGCCCCGCCGGGCTGGCGCCGCAGATCGAGCCATTCGTGGGTGCAGAAATGCGGCATCGCCCGCGAGGCCCGCTGCAGCGCCTGTTCGATGCTGCGGCCGCCGAGAATGACCTGCGCGTAGTTGCCCAGATCGGCGAAAGATGCGCTGGTCATCACCTGCAGGCCGAGATCGGGCACCCCTTCGCCTTCGGCCACATTGCGGAGAAAGGCGAAGGCGGACCGCAAGGGGATCGGCCGTTCCGACTGTTCAAGCGGGTCGCCGGGTACGCCCGCCGCCGCCAGATACGAGTCGACCGGCCGGTCTCGCGCCTCGAGCCAACGGATATGCGGCACCAGGCATGTCGCCCGGACCAGAGGAATTAACGGCACCATCGGATCTGCGGTCCTTGTTCGAAGCCGGGCGCATTATGGCCGGAGATTCTCAGATGGCCAGTAACGCCGACGACATCGGGACGGAATGTCCCGGCAAGGCCAGACGTCCGATCGCGGTTCGATCCGGGCTGTCGGTCAGTGGCCGGACATGTGTTCCAGCCTTCCCGCGCGCGGAACCCCAGGTCGCGTTGACTGTCTTCCAATCCCCGTTCGATGCATTATGACAAGGAGATGACACACTCGACCCTGCGTGCCTTTTCCGTCCATCTGCTCACCGCCACCGGGGCGGTCTTTGCCATGTTCGCGCTTCTGGCGGCGGTGAACGAGAAATGGAGCCTGATGTTCCTGTGGCTGCTGGTCGCCTTCGCGGTGGACGGCATCGACGGACCGCTGGCACGGAAATACGATGTCCGCACCCATGCGCCGCATATCGACGGGGCGTTGCTGGACCTGATCATCGACTACCTCACTTACGTCTTCATCCCGGCCTATGCGCTGTTCCAGGCGGGCATTCTGCCGGGTCTCTGGGACTGGACCGCGCTGATCGGGATCACCTTCGCCAGCGGGCTCTACTTCGCCGGCAGCTGGATGAAGACCGCCGACAAGAGCTTTCTGGGCTTCCCGGGATGCTGGAACATGCTGGTACTTGTGCTGTTCGCCACCACGCCGCCACCGGCGGTGATCATGGGTGTGGTGGCGGTGCTGGCCGTCGCGATGTTCCTGCCGCTGAAGTTCATCCACCCGACCCGGACGGTGCGGTGGCGGAAAGTCTCGCTGCCGGTGGCGATGCTCTGGACCGGCTTTGCCCTCTGGGCGGCGCTGGCCCGGTTCGATCCGGGGCCCTTGCCGCAGGTCGGGCTGGTGGCGACGAGCCTCTACCTGCTTGGTGCCGGCATCGCGCAGCAGGTGGTGGATGCGCTGCAAAAGTGAGCAGATGGTGTCGGTGTAACCCGCCGCGTGCATGATCTAATGTGTCGGAAAAGTGGAGCTTTGCGGCAGCGGGGCGCGCGCGTCGATCGCCGCCTCCGCAGGATCGCACTTCGGATGAACGCGGCACGCAGAAGGAGCTAAGGCTATGGCGCTGACACTTCAGGTCCTCTACCCGTCCGGGGCTGGGACGACGTTCGACCACGGTTACTACCTCGGCACGCACATGACGATCGTTGCAGACTGCATCGGTCGGCACCTGAAGGACACTCTGATCACGAGGGGCGTTTCGGGCGGGGCGGATCAGCCGGCGGGATATCATGCGGTCGCGACATTGATCTTCGCGGAGCAGGATGCGATGGACGCCGCACTTGCCGAGATCGGCCCTGCCGTCGCTGACATCGCCAATTTCTACGATGGCCAGCCGCACATTCTGTTGGGCGAAATCATCGAGACCTGACGGCGCAACCTGAATCACTGACGTTTTAGGGGGCTCCCGCGATCTTGGCGCGGGCGACCCATCGTTACCCACAGCGCATCCGGGCCAGGTTCAACCGTTCGGCACCTCATATGGCAGGGCCTTGACGAGTGTGATGCCCGGTTGCGGCGGGTGGGGTACCGACGACGTGCGGCCGATGGCAACACTGGCCTCAGACCTGTGTTGGCCTCGCTTCACGATGTACCAATTCCAGCCGGTTCATCACCTACCGCGCCTCGCTAGGTTCAGCTGTAACTCAGCAAGGCGCGATTGCGTGCCCGATGGATCTGCGGTGGCGCATCGGCATCGGCCATCGGATGGGAACGCCCGTACCTACTCTGCCGCCTCGCCATAGGCCTCCATCGGCGGGCAGGTGCAGATCAGGTGACGGTCGCCGTAGACGTTGTCGACCCGGCCTACGGGGGGCCAGTACTTGTCGACGCGAAACGATCCGGCCGGGAAGCAGGCCGCCTCGCGGGTATAGGGGCGGTCCCAGTCGGCGACCAGATCCTCGGTGGTGTGGGGGGCGTTCTTCAGCGGATTGTTGTCGGCGTCGATGCGGCCCGCGGCGATGTCGTCGATTTCGGCCCGGATCGCCAGCATGGCGTTGCAGAAACGGTCGAGCTCGGCCTTGGTTTCGGACTCGGTCGGCTCCACCATCAAGGTCCCGGTGACCGGCCAGCTCATAGTGGGCGCGTGGAAGCCGTGGTCGATCAGCCGCTTGGCGACGTCGTCGACGGTGATACCCGCAGCGCCGAAGGGGCGGATGTCGAGGATGCATTCGTGTGCAACCCGTCCGTGGTCGCCCTTGTAGACAACGTCGAACGCGCCTTCGAGGCGCCGGGCGATGTAGTTCGCGCTGAGGATCGCGACCTTGGTGGCCTGGGTCAGCCCGGCCCCGCCCATCATCAGGCAATAGGCCCATGAGATCGGCAGGATCGAGGCCGAGCCGAACGGCGCCCCGGAAACCGGCCCTTCGGCGCCCCCGGTGAACGGATGGCCCGGCAGATAGGGGGCGAGATGCGCCTTGACGCCGATCGGGCCCATGCCGGGGCCGCCGCCGTCGTGGGGGATGCAGAAGGTCTTGTGCAGGTTGAGGTGGGATACGTCGGCACCGAACTTGCCGGGCGCGGCCAGCCCCACCAGCGCGTTG